>DATNJB010000036.1:0-50113 GCA_035604135.1 Caulobacteraceae bacterium
CGCGAGTGCAGGTAGAAGACGTCGCCGGGATAGGCCTCGCGGCCGGGCGGGCGGCGCAGCAGCAGCGACATCTGCCGGTAGGCGACGGCCTGTTTGGAGAGGTCGTCGTAGATGATCAGCGCATGCATGCCGTTGTCGCGGAACCACTCGCCCATGGCGCAGCCGGAGAACGGCGAGAGGAACTGCAGCGGCGCCGGCTCCGAGGCCGTGGCCGCGACCACGATGGTGTAGTCGAGGGCGCCGCGCTCCTCGAGAGTCTTGACGATCTGCGCCACCGTCGAGCGCTTCTGACCGATTGCGACGTAGATGCAGTAGAGCTTCTCGCTCTCGTTGCCCGACGCGTTCACCGACCGTTGGTTCAGGATGGTGTCGATGGCGATGGCGGTCTTGCCGGTCTGGCGGTCGCCGATGATCAGCTCGCGCTGGCCGCGACCGATGGCAGTCAGCGAGTCGATGACCTTGAGCCCCGTGTACATCGGCTCGCTCACCGACTTGCGCGGGATGATCCCGGGCGCCTTGACGTCCACGCGGCGGCGCTCCGCAACGTCGGTGATCGGGCCTTTGCCATCGATCGGCTCGCCCAATGGATTCACCACCCGGCCGAGCAGGCCCTTGCCCACCGGCACGTCGACGATCTCGCCCAGGCGACGGACCTCGTCGCCCTCGCTGATCGCCCTGTCCTCGCCGAAGATGACGATGCCGACGTTGTCTCGCTCGAGGTTCAGCGCCATGCCTTTGACGCCGGCCTTGGGGAACTCGACCATCTCGCCGGACTCGACCTGGTCGAGGCCGTAGACGCGGGCGATGCCGTCGCCGACCGAGAGCACCTGGCCGACGTCGGAGACATCGGCCTCCTCGCCGAAATTGGCGATCTGGGCTTTCAGGATGGCCGAAACCTCGGCCGCGCGAATGTCCATGGCAGCTAAGCTCTTTTCAGGGCGAATTTCAGGGAATCAAGTCTGGATTTCAGGGAGGCGTCGTACAGCCGCGAGCCGACCTTGACCTTGATGCCGCCGAGGATGGCGGGATCGACGCGGGCGTCGATGTCGGGCTCCTTGCCGAGCGCGTGGCGGAGCGCCGCGGCTAGGCCGCGCTGTTGCGCGGGCGTCAGCGCGATCGCGGTGGTGACCTCGGCGGCGACCACGCCGCGATAGGCGGCCTCGAGCGCCTCGAAGGCGGCGATCATGGCGCGCAGCGCCGAGGCGCGGCCCTGGCCGGCGACGACGCCGAGGAACTTCCTGGTCAGCGGCGAGAAGCCGGCGCGCTCGGCGAGCGCCTGGATCACGCGGCCCTTGATGGCCGAATCGAAGATCGGCGAGGCGAGCAGGCTGCGCAGGTCGGCGCTCCCGGCGATCATCGCCTTCAGCGACTTCAGGTCGGCGGCGACGGGACCGAGCTGGCCGCCGTCCCTGGCCAGGTCGAACAGGGCGCCGGCGTAGCGCGCGCCCACCTCGCCAGCCTGAGAATCGTTGGCCACTCGTACGTTCCGCCGGTTTCAATTCGCCGCGCCGCAGACGACCCGCGAGCGGCTCGCTAAAGGCTTGATTGCGCTTAAGAAAGCACCTGGGCTAGCGGGGCCGCTAAACCCCCCGCCCAAAGCCGCGCGCTGGATAGCACGAAGCCTCGCTGCGTCGCAACCGAAGGCGGGCTCCCTGGGGCGCCGCAAGACCCGATCACTCTAACACGACACGCGGGAAATAGAGCGCGACGACCCAGTTGGGCTGGTCGACGATCTCGCTGATGCGCAGGTCGGCGCAGACGCTGCAGAGCATGTAGGCGTCGACGGCGCGCATCCCGTGACGCGTCGACAAGAGGTCGATCATGCCGCTCACCGCATCGCGCGCGGCGGCCATGAGGTCGGGGCCGATGCCGGTGGCGACTTCGTAGCCCTTGGCGTCGAGATGCCGGCTGACCGGACCTGGGGTGAAGAAGCGAGGAAAGGCCAGGCGCGCGTCCTTGACCAGCTCGAATCGCACGGCGGCCGACATCGGGCTCTCGATGGCGGTGCCGCAGACCTCGCCGTCGCCCTGGGCGGCGTGGGTGTCGCCGAGGCTGAACAGGCCGCCTGCCACTTCGACCGGCAGATAGAGCTCGACCCCGGCGGAGAGGTCGCGGACGTCGAGATTGCCACCGACGCGGCGCGGCGGGACGATGCTGTGCAGACCCGGCGCGGCGGGCGCCAGACCGATCGTGCCGGCGAAGGCTTTAAGCGGCACGCGGCCGCCCGGGCCGTACATCGCCGGCGCCATCGTCGCCGCGTCGTAGGTCCAGATGTGCAGCGCCGGCTCGGGGAACTGATCGGCCAGCAGCCCGAACCCCGGGATGTTGGCGGTCCACCCCCAACCGGAGGGGCCGAATTCGACCAGCGTGACCTTGATCGCGTCGCCGGCTTGCGCGCCGTCGACGACGACCGGACCGACCACCGGGTTGACCTTGCCGAAGTCGAGGCGGCCCACGTCGGCGACCGCCGACGAGCGGGTGAGCTGGCCGCCGGAGGCGTCGAGCGGGTGAAACTCCACCGTCTCGCCGGGCGCGACGGTAAGCACCGGCGCAAATGCGTTGTCCCAGCCGGTGTGGCCTTGGTGAGCGTGCAGCGTGTGCGCTGCGGTGCTCACGCGAACTCCGGCACGTGCCTGGCCTCGATCGAGCGGCGGAGCGAGGCGGGGATGTCGATCGCCCGCCGCGCGTCGAGGTCGAGCGCGATGTTGACGTTGTCGTTCAACGTCACCAGCCGCCTGGTCGTGGTGTTGAACATCCAGCGGCGGGTGTGGCGCACCTTGGAGTGCAGCCCGATCTCGGCGCCCAGCGAGCAGAGCGCATCGCCGACCCTGGCCGGGCTGACGCGGATCATGCGCGTCTCGAGCGAGGCCCAGCCCACCCGGTGGCCCTCGTCGGTCGAGAAGGTCATCGGCCCGTACTGGCGCATCTCCTCGGCCGTAGGCATGCGGAAGCCGCCGAACATCATCGCGCCAACGTCGGCCAGCAAGCCGTTTTCGTCGCAGGCCTCGGGCGGCACGACCCACTCCGAGCGCCGCGACATCGGATCGTCCGGATCTTCGGCCAGGCGCGCGGAGAGCTCGGCGAAATCGAGGTCGGTGCGCGGCGGGCGCGTGTCGATCGTGCGCGGGCGACCGTGGGCGGGCAGCTCGATGCGCCTGGCGTTCGCATTCGCCACAACGGCCTGCGGCAACGGCGCCGTCTCACCCGACATGCGGTCGGCGAGCGCGCTGGTGATCAGGAAGGTGGCGGCGATCTCGTCCTTCGCCGGATTGGCGAGCTCGTAGTAGCAGCGCACGCCGTTCGCATCCGCCTCCAGGACGCCGCCCCGCACCACCAGGGTCGCGCCGGCGAACTGCTCGCGCTGGTAGCGGGTGTAGGTGTCGGGCTGGATCAGGCGCGGGCCGGCCTCGCCACAGGCGTCGAGACCGAGCTCGGCCAGGAGCGCCTCGTTCGCCCGCTGCGCCCGCTCGGCGTAGTAGCGGACGTTCATGTGGCCGAGGCCGTCGATCTCTTCGGGCTTAACGTCCGCCGTGTCGAATGTACGCACTTGTCGAATGCCGCCAAATCAAACGGGGTTGGGAGGAATGCCCCTGAGGTAGCGACGCCGCCCGGCCCGGTCAACAAGCGGCGCGGGTCACGCGCGGCGCATGGTCACGATCGCCACCGGCGGGCTCAGGATCTGCCCCTGCATCGCCGGATTGCGCGCCACCCCGTTGGTCGGCAGGGCCAGGATGGCGCGGACGACATCCATGCCGTCGATCACCTGACCGAACGCCGCATAGCCCAGATTGTCGCCCTTACCCCCCGGGTTGGCGTCCAGATAGGGCGCGGGACCCGAGCAGATGAAGAAGTCCGCTGTCGCCGTCCCCGGCCCGTAGCGCGCCATCGAAATGGTCCCGTCCTGGTGCGAGAGCCCGGTCTGGGTCGTGCTCTCGTGCGCGATCGGCGGGAAGAGCTTGCCGGGCGCGTTCTGCAAGCCGCCCTCGATCAGCCCCGCGCCGGCGGCGCCCTGGCTCCTGACCGCGCGATAGAAGCTCGTTGCGTCGAACCGCCGGGCGTCCACGTAGTGAAGAAAGTTCGCCGCGGTGATGGGCGCCTTGTCGGCGGCGAGCGCCAGCACGATCAGTCCGTGGTCCGTCTTGATGGCGACGCGCGGGGCCGCCGGCTGCGCGAGCGTCGGGCTCACGGCGACAACGCCCACCGCGGCGAGCAGTGTCCGACGCCGAATGGCCGATCCCGGCATGACATCCCCCGCTCGACGAGCAATGCAGCCTATATGGCGCATCGGATCGGCGCTATCAGACCGCGCGCCGCGATGACCGTCGACACCGAAACCCACGTCCGCACCTTTACGCGCGCCGAGCAGGCGTGGACGCTGACGGCGCTGATGATCGTCTTCCTGCTCGGCGCGGGCGATGCGACCATCGTCACGACCGCCATGCCGCGCATCGTCGCCCAGCTCGGCGGCTTGGACCTCTACGCCTGGGTGACGACGGCCTACCTGCTCACCTCGACCGTGATGGTGCCGATCTGGGGCAAGCTCTCCGACCTGCACGGGCGAAAGCGCGTGCTGATCGTCGCGGTCGCGATCTTCCTGGCGGGCTCGTGCCTCTCGGGGCTCTCCGGCGAGCTCGGCCCGTTGCCGCTGCTTGGCGGCGGCATGACCCAGCTGATCGCCTTCCGCGCGCTGCAGGGGGTGGGCGGCGGCGCCCTCTTTACGATCTCCTTCGCCATCATCGCCGACATGTTCGGCCCGCGGGAGCGTGGGCGCTACTCCGGCCTGTTCGGCGCGACCTTCGGGGTCGCCGGCGTCCTCGGCCCGCTGATCGGCGGGTTCTTCACCGACCACGGCACGGTGCGACTCGCCGGCCTGCTGATCGAGGGGTGGCGCTGGATCTTCTACATCAACCTGCCGCTGACCCTGGTCTCGCTGTTCATGATCGCGGTGATGATGCCGGCGCTGGGGCGCCATGGCCGCGGACGTGTCGACTACCTGGGCGGGGCGCTGATCGTCGCCGCGTTCGCGCCCTTCCTCCTGGCGCTGAGCTGGGGCGGCCACGACTATGCGTGGACCTCGCCGGTCATCCTCGGGCTTTTCGCCGTTTCCGCCGTCGCGCTCGCCGCGCTGATCGGCGTCGAAGCACACACGGCCGAGCCGATGGTCCCCTTGAGCCTCTTTAAGGACCGCGTGTTCGCCACCGCGAGCGCCGCGAGCTTCGTGTTCAACGCCGCCTTCATCGGCATCGTCGCCTTCCTGCCGCTCTACCTCCAGGCGGGGCTCGGCGTCCCGGCGACGGCGTCGGGCGTCGCCATCCTGCCGCTGATGTTCGGTCTGGTGTTCGCGAGCGGCCTTGCCGGCTACCTCGTCTCGCGCACGGGCCTCTACAAGCCGTTCCTCATCGCCGGCGCCGTCGTGCTGTTGATCGGGGTCCTCTTGCTCGCCACCGTCAAGCCCAGCACGCCGGTCTCAGGCGTCGCCTGGCGCCTCTTGATCGTCGGTTTCGGTCTTGGACCCTCGCAGAGCCTGTTCAGCCTTGCGGTGCAGAACGCGGTTGCGCCGAAGGTGATGGGGGTGGCGACGAGCGGCAGCCAGTTCTTCCGCCAGATCGGCGCAACCGTCGGCGTCGCCCTGGCCGGCGCGCTCCTCACCCACGACTTCAACGCCGAGTTCGCCCGCCGCGCGCCGCCGGCCGCCGGCGTGCATCAGACGGTCGACATCGCCCAGCTGCAGGCGCGCGCGTTGGCCGCGGCCGAGACCCCGCAAGCCAGCCCGGCCGAGACCCCGCCGCCAGCGCTGATCGCCGCCACGAAGGCCAGTGTCAGCGTCGCCGTCGTCGACATCTTCCGCGCCAGCCTGGCCGTCGTCGGGCTGGGCCTGGCCATCGTCTTCCTGATCCCCGCGCTGCCGATGCGAAGCCGGGAGGAGCGCACGGTCGACGCAGCCCGCGCCGAGGCCGCGGCAAGCTCGGCTTAGCGCGGACGCTCATGCCGCTTGCGCCAGCAGGCCAATCTCCGATCGGAGCGCGACCCCTCATCCGACCGAGCATTCGCCCGGCCACCTTTTCCCCCAAGTGGGAGAAGGGACGCTGAATCGGCCCTGGGTGGCCGGAACCTGAGTCAGCTAGTGGGAGGCGCTTGGCCTAGAGGAAGCTGTAGGGGTCGACGTCGATGGTCAGGCGGACCGAGGCCGGGGGCTTCACCCGCACGCGCCAGGCGGCGAGGTAGGCCTGCAGGTTGACATTGCGGTCGGCGCGGACGAGGAAGCGCTTGCGACGGCGCCCGCGCACCAGGGCCTGCGGCGCGTCGGCGGGGCCGTAGACCTCGACGCCCTTGGCGTTCGGGGCCGAAGCGGCCAGGGCGCGGACGTACGTCTCGAGCACGTGCGCGTCGCGCCCGGTGGCGATCAGCGCCGCGAGGCGGCCGAAGGGCGGGAGGCCGGCGGCCTCGCGCTGGGCCATCTCGGCGGCCACGAAGGCGTCGCGGTCCTGGGCCTTCAGCGCCTGCATCACCGGCTGCTCCGGGGCGTAGGTTTGCAGGAGCGCCCGGCCCGGCCGCTCGCGCCGTCCGGCCCGCCCGCCCGCCTGGGTGAGCAGCTGGAAGGTGCGCTCAGCCGCGCGCAGGTCGCCCCCGCGCAGGCCGAGGTCGGCGTCCACGACGCCGACGAGCGTGAGTAAGGGAAAGTCATGCCCCTTGGCGGCCGCCTGGGTGGCGACGAGCACGTCGATCTCGCCTTGGGCCATGGCTTCGACCATCGCCCGCGCGCCTTCGGCGTCGAACACGGTGTCGGAGGAGAAGATCGCGACGCGAGCCTCGGGAAACAGCGCCCGCACCTCCTCCTCGACCCGTTCGACCCCCGGACCGATCGAGGCCAGGCTGTCGGCCGCGCCGCAGTGGGGGCAGCGCTCGGGCTTGGGCATCGAAAAGCCGGTGAGGTGGCAGACGAGCCTTCCCGAGTAGCGGTGCTCGACCAGCCAGGAATCGGTGTCGGGCGCGGTCATCCGCTCGCCGCACTTGCGGCAGACCACGAGCGGCGCATAGCCGCGCCGGTTGAGGAAGAGCAGCGTCTGTTCGCCGCGCGCCAGGGTCTCGACCATGGCCGCAACAAGCGGGGGCGAAAGCCAGGCGCCCGGCTCCGGCGGCGTCTCGCGCATGTCGATCAGCTCGACCTTGGGCAGGCGCGAGGCCCCGTGGCGGGCGGCGAGCTTCAGCCAGTGGTAGCGGCCTGTCTCGGCGTTCCAGAGCGTCTCCAGGGACGGCGTGGCCGAGGCCAGGATGACCAGCGCGTCCTCGATCTTGCCACGGGCGACGGCGAGATCGCGCGCCTGATAGATGAAGCCGTCCTCCTGCTTGAACGAGGAGTCGTGCTCCTCGTCGACGACGATCAGCTTCAGGTTCGCATACGGCAGGAACAGCGCCGAGCGGGCGCCGACGACGATGCGGCAGCGGTTCTGCGCCACCGCCTCCCACACGCGCCGCCGGGCCGGCTGCGGACAGGCCGAATGCCACTCCGCCGGCCGAGCCTCGAAGCGGGCCTCAAACCGGTCGATCGCACGCTGGGTGAGCGCGATCTCGGGCAAGAGAACCAGAACCTGGGCGGTCGGATCGCGCGCCAGCACCCTGGCCGCGGCGTCGAGATAGACCTCGGTCTTGCCGGAGCCGGTGACGCCGTCGAGCAGGGCGACCTGGAAGCCGCCTTGGCCGACCAGCTCCGCAAGCGCCTCGGCCGCAGCGGTCTGGCTTGCGTTCAGCGGCCGGCCGGGCCGCGAAGTATCAGGCGGATCGAAGTCGAGGGGCGGCTCGATCAGCCGCGTCTCCAGGGCGCCAAGCTCGATCAGCGCCCGGATCACGCCGGAAGAGACTTGCGCCGCTTCCGCCAGCGCGCCGGGCGACATCGGCTGGTCGGCCGCGGCGGCCAGCACCCGCGCGCGGGCCGGCGTCATCCGTTCGACGGCCGCGCCGGTCGCCGCGATCACCCGCTCGGGCCTGGCCTTTGGCGCGCGCGCGCCACGCAGGCTGATGGCCAGCGGCTGGCCTGGCGCATCGACCGCATAGCGCGCCGCCCAGCTCAGAAAGGCGAGCGTCGTCTTGGGGATCGGCGGCGCCTCACGTCGCTCGAGCACCGGCTTGAGCGGCCGATTGTGGCCGCTGGCGTCGCGCAAGCTCGCGACGACGCCCAAGAGGCGCTGGGGGCCGAGCGGCACGATGACCTGGTCGCCGACCTCAAGGCCCATGTCCTCCGGCTCGGCGTAGTCGAACGCTTCGGGGAGCGGGAGCGGGAGGATGACACTGGCCAGTCGCGTCATGACCGGCCTGTCGTAGCACGCCCCGCGATACGGGCGAGCGGCCCATCAAGGCGTCCTTAACGCGGGTGGCGTTCACTGGGGCCTGAGGGATTTTGCGGGCGCGGGCGATGGGCGACACATCCGAAGGGGCGGCGGACCAGATGGGCGAGCCCGAAGGCTGGGCGGCGATCCGCGACGTCCTGGCCGCGCACCCGAACCTCATTCGCGACGATGCCGACCTTCTGGCCGAGCTCGGCCTGCGCATCCGCGCAGACAACATCGTCGACTTCGGGCCTGCCGCGCTGGCGCGCCTTTCCGCCGACAAGACGCGCGAGAAGGCCGCCCGCCGTCAGCTCGAGGCCACCGCGCGCGCCAACTTCGCGGCCCAGGCGCAGACCCATGCCGCGGTCGTCGGCCTGCTCGAATCGCGCAACCACGCCGACCTGGCCCGACGGGTCGATGAAACGGCGCGCCTCCGGTTCGGCCTCGTCACCGGCGTGATCGCCATCGAACGGCCGGGCGGCGTGCCGGCCGGCTGGCGCGGGATCCCGGAGAACGGCGCTGACGGCCTGCTCGGCCCCGCCGGCCTGGCCCGCATGGGCGAGCCCGGCGCAGCACAGGCCCTGTTCGGCGAGGCGGCGGAGCTGGTGGCCAGCGTCGCCATGGCGCGCATGGCCATCTGGACGCCGGCCCGCCAGGGCGTGCTGGCGTTCGGCTCGACCGAGGAACAGGGCTTCACCGCCGACATGGGGGCAGAGCTCGTGGCCTTCCTAGCCCGCGTGGTCGAACGCACGGCCGAGCGATGGCCGGTGCTTTGAGCGCCGCCGAAGCGCTCGCCGCCTGGCTGGAGCACCTCACCCATGAGCGGCGCGCCTCGCCCCGCACCGTGCGCGCCTACGGCGACGGGGCCGCGGCCTATCTGGCCTTCCTCGAACAGCACCACAGCGGCCCGCTCTCGCTCTCGGCGCTGAGCGAGGTCTCGCCGGCCGACATCCGCGCCTATCTCGCCTTCCGCCGCGGCGGCGAGCGGCCGCTGTCGCCGCGCTCGGTCTCGCAGGCGCTCTCCATCATCCGCGCCTTCCACCGCTTCCTCGACCGCCGGCTGGAGACGCCGAACGCGGCGATCGCCATCGTGCGCGGGCCGCGCGTCCCGCAAGGCGCGCCGCGCCCGGTGAGCGCGGAGCAGGCGCGGGGCCTGATCGCCGAGGCCGGGGTCGATGACGAGCGGGAGGATTGGCAGGCCAGCCGCGACGCGGCGCTGATAACCCTGCTCTGGGGATGCGGGCTGCGCATCTCGGAGGCGCTCTCCCTCAAGCGCGCCGACGCCCCGCTGGGCGAGAGCGTGCGCATCACCGGCAAGGGTGGCAAGACGCGGCTCGTGCCGGTGCTGCCGGCGGTGAACGAGGCGATCGCCGGCTACCTCGCCGACCTGCCGTTCGCGCTCGACCCTACCGAAGCGCTGTTCCGCGCCGCTCGCGGCGGCCCGCTCGGCCCGCGCCACGCCCAAGCGCTGATGCAGCGATTGCGCGGCCGGCTGGGCCTGCCGGCCAGCGCGACGCCGCATGCGCTGCGCCACTCGTTTGCGACCCATCTCCTCGCCGCCGGGGCCGACCTGCGGGTGATCCAGGAGCTGTTGGGCCACGCTTCGCTCTCGACCACCCAGCGCTACGCCGACGTCGACGCCGCCGGCCTGCTCGCCGCCTACAACAGCGCCCACCCGCACGCCGCCTGAGCGGTCAGCGTCGCATGCGGACCCAGCGCGAGCCGTCGGGGTCTTGCCCCTCGTCGATCGCGACGAAGCCCTTGCGGTCGTAGAACCGCCGCGCCGGCGCGTTCAGCGCCTGCGCCTTCAGCGAGAGCGGCTCTTCGCTCAGGGACTGGACGTGATCGAGCAGCGCCGACCCGACGCCGCGCCCGTGGACCGAGGCGTCGACATAGAGCGAGTGGAGGTAGGTCTCCGGCCGATAGAATGCGGCGAGACCCACCAGGCGGCCGTCGTCTAAGGCGACGAAGACTTCTTCCTCTTCGGCCTCCTTGAGGAACTTGCCGCGCGGGTCGCCGACGTCGAGCCAGGTGAAGGTCGCGCGCACGACGCGGTCGTAGAGGTCGGCGCAGGCCACAAGCTCATGCGCGTGCGCACGGCGGACGACCAGGCTCACGCCTGCATGGTCCAGCCTTCGACGCCCATCGCCGCCTGGCGGATGGCCTCCGAGCGCGTCGGGTGCGGATGGCTGGTGCGAGCGACGTCCTCGGAAGCGGCCTGGAACTCCATGGCCACGCAGCACTCTGCGATCATCTCGCCCACGTCCGGCCCGATCATGTGCACACCGAGGATGCGGTCGGTGATAGCGTCGGCCAGTACCTTCACGAAGCCCTCGGCTTCGTCGTTGACCTTGGCGCGCGCATTGGCGGTGAACGGGAACTTGCCGACTTTGTAGGCGACGCCGGCGGCCTTGAGCTCTTCCTCGGTCTTCCCGACTGAGGCCACTTCCGGATAGGTGTAGGTGACGCTGGGGATCACGTCGTAGTTCACGTGCCCGGCCTTGCCGGCGATGCGCTCGATGACCGCGACGGCCTCGTCCTCGGCCTTGTGCGCGAGCATCGGGCCATGGGTGACGTCTCCGATCGCCCAGACGCCAGGCGCGGCGGTGCGGCCATGATCGGTCTCGATGAAGCCACGCGGGTCGGTCTTCAGGCCGACGCTCTCGAGGCCCAGTCCCTCCGTATACGGACGCCGGCCGATGGCGACGAGCACATAGTCCGCCTTCAGCTTTTCGGACGCACCCCCGGCGACCGGCTCGACCGTAAGCTCGACGCCCTTGTCGCCCGCCTTGGCGTTCGTGACCTTGGTCGCGAGCTTGAAGGCGATGCCCTGCCTGGTCAGCGAGCGCTGGAGGGTCTTGGCGGTCTCCTCGTCCATGCCAGGCGTGATGCGGGGCAGGAACTCGACAACGGTCACGGCCGCGCCCAGCCGCCGCCACACCGAACCGAGCTCGAGCCCGATGATCCCCGCCCCGATGACGATCAAAGTCTTCGGGACATCCGGCAGCGACAGCGCTCCGGTGGAGTCGACGATGCGCAGCTGGTCGACCTCGGCGCCAGGCAGCGGCGCCGGCTCCGAGCCTGAGGCGATGACGATCGCCTTGGCCTCGAGCGTCGTCTCTTTGCCGTCGGCGCCGGTGACCGCCACCTTGCCCTCGCCGGCGAGCGCGCCACGGCCCTTGATCCAGTCGACCTTGTTCTTCTTGAACAGGAACTCGACGCCCTTGGTGAGCGCGGTCACGCTGCCCTCCTTCTGCTTCAGCATGGCGGGCAGGTTGAGCTTGACGCTGGCGTCGATGCCGAAGCCGGCGAAGTCGTTGACCGCCATTTCGTAGAGCTCGGAGGCGTGCAGCAGGGCTTTCGACGGGATGCAGCCGACGTTCAGGCACGTTCCGCCCAGCGTCTCGCGCAGCTCGACGCAGGCGACCTTCATGCCCAGCTGGCCGGCGCGGATGGCGGCATTGTAGCCGCCCGGCCCGCCGCCGATGATGACAACGTCGTAGCTGGCCATCTCAGAGGTCCAGCAAGAGCCGCTGCGGCTCCTCGACGTGCTCCTTCAGGCGCACGAGGAAGGTCACCGCGCCCTGGCCGTCGACGACGCGGTGATCGTAGGAGAGCGCCAGGTACATCATCGGACGGATCACCACCTGGCCGCCGACGACCATCGGCCGGTCCTGGATCTTGTGCATGCCGAGGATGCCCGACTGCGGCGCGTTCAGGATCGGCGTCGACATCAACGAGCCGTAGACGCCGCCGTTGGAGATGGTGAAGGTGCCGCCCTGCAGGTCCTCGAGCGCCAGCGCCCCGTCGCGCGCCTTCCTGCCCAGCTCGGCGATGCCCTTTTCGATACCGGCCAGGTCGAGCATGTCGGCATCACGCAGCACCGGCACGACGAGGCCCCTCTCGGTGCCCACGGCGACCCCGATGTCGTAGTGGTTCTTGTAGATGAGGTCCGTGCCGTCGATCTCGGCGTTGACGTCGGGCACCGCCTTGAGCGCCGCGACGGCCGCCTTCACGAAGAAGCTCATGAAGCCCAGGCGGATGCCATGCCGCTGTTCGAAGGCGTCCTTGTACTGATTGCGCAGCGCCATCACCGCGCTCATGTCCACCTCGTTGAAGGTGGTGAGCATGGCGGCGGTGTTCTGCGCCTCCTTGAGCCGCCGCGCGATGGTCTGGCGCAGACGGGTCATGCGCACGCGTTCTTCGCGCGGGCCGACCTCGCGCGCGGCGGCGGCGACCTGCACCGGCTGGGTGGCCTGGGCCTCGGCTGCGCGGGTCTCGAGCGCGGCCAGCGCATCGCCCTTGGTGATCCGCCCGTCCCGGCCCGTGCCTTTGATGGCGGCGGGGTTGAGCGCGTTTTCCTCGACGATCCGCTCCGCCGAGGGCGCGAGGATTCGCTGGGCGGCGCCGCCCGGCGCCGGCTGCGCGGGCTGGGCGGGCACCGGCGTCACGCCGGAGATGGAGGTGGGAGTCTTCGTCTCAGCCGCGGCAGGCTTGCCCGGTGGAGCGGCCTTGGGCGCTGGCTTGGCTTCCGCGGCAGGCGCCGCCGCAGCCGCCGCGCCGCCCGCGCTCACCCGGCCAAGCAGCGCGCCCGGCTCGACCGTCTCGCCTTCGCCGGCGGCGATGTCGGTGAGAACGCCGTCCTCGGGCGCGACCACCTCCAGCGAAACCTTGTCGGTCTCGAGCTCGACCAGCACCTCGTCCTTGCGCACCCGATCGCCGGCCTTCTTCGCCCAACGGGCGACCGTGGCTTCGGTGACCGATTCACCCAGTGTCGGGGTCATGATGTCGGTCATGGGCGCCGTGCTCCTTAGGCGACCTTTTAGGCCGCGAACGCCTCGGTCAGGAAGGCCTTCAGCTCGCGCGTATGGCGGCTCATCAAGCCGGCCGCCGTCGAGGCCGAGGCCGGCCGACCGACATAGCGCGCGCGCTTGGCCCTGATCGACATGCGGGCGAGCGTGAGCTCGAGCCAAGGATCGACGAAGGTGTAGCCGCCCATGTTCTTCGGCTCTTCCTGGCACCAGACCAGCTCGGCGTTCGCAAAGCGCGCCAGCTCGGTCATCAGCGAGCGCATCGGCCAGGGATAGAACTGCTCGAGCCTGAGCACGTAAACGTCGTCCGCGCCGGCCTCTTCGCGCGCGTCCAGTAGGTCGTAGTAGACCTTGCCGGCGCAGAGGATGATGCGACGGATCTGGTCGTCGGGCTTCAGCCGGACGCTCGTCAGTTCCGGATGATGCTCGGCGTCGTCCCAGAGCACGCGATGGAAGGACGAGCCCTCGGCCATTTCAGCGAGCGACGAGACCGCCTTCTTGTGCCGGAGCAGCGACTTCGGCGTCATCAGGATGAGGGGCTTGCGGAACTCGCGGTGCATCTGCCGGCGCAGGATGTGGAAGTAGTTCGCCGGCGTCGAACAGTTGGCCACTTGCAGGTTGTCTTCGGCGCAGAGCTGCAGGTAGCGCTCCAGCCTGGCCGACGAATGCTCCGGACCCTGACCTTCGTAGCCGTGCGGCAGCAGCAGCACGAGACCGGACATGCGCAGCCACTTGCGCTCGCCCGATGAGATGAACTGGTCGACCACGACCTGGGCGCCGTTGGCGAAGTCGCCGAACTGCGCCTCCCAGACGGTGAGCGTGTTGGGATCGGCGAGCGAGTAGCCGTACTCGTAGCCCAGCACCGCCTCCTCGGAGAGCGCAGAGTCGATGCCCTCGAACGGCGCCTGGCCTTTGCGGATGTTGTTCAGCGGCGTGTAATGCTCTTCCGTCGTCTGATCGACGATGTCGCAGTGGCGCTGCACGAAGGTGCCGCGCACGCTGTCCTGGCCAGAGAGCCTAACCGGATAGGTTTCGTCGAGCAGACTGCCGAAGGCGAGTTGTTCGGCGGTCGCCCAATCGATGCCCTCGCCCGCGACGATCGTCTCGCGCCGATGCTCGATCACCCGGCGCACGGTCTTGTGCACGTCGATCCGCTCGGGCAGCGCGGTGAGCTTCATCCCGATGTCGCGCAGCTTCTGCAGCGGCACGGCGGTTTTGCCGCGGCGCTCGTCTCCGTCGGCGGTGGCCATGTGCGCCCACTTGCCGTCCAGCCAGTCGGCCTTGTCGGCATGGTACGTCTTGCCTGCCTCGAACTCCCGGTCGAGGAAGGCGTCGGCGTCGGCGAGCCAGCGATCGATCTCGTCCGTGGTGGCGACGCCCTCGCTCACCAGCCTCGCTCCGTAGAGTTCGCGCGTGGACGGATGGTCCTTGATCTTGGCGTACATCAAGGGCTGGGTCATGGTCGGGTCGTCGCCTTCGTTGTGGCCGAAGCGGCGATAGCAGAACATGTCGATCACCACGTCCTTGGCGAACTGCTGGCGATATTCGGTAGCGACCTTGGCGGCGTAGACGACGGCTTCCGGGTCGTCGCCGTTGGCGTGGAAGATCGGCGCCTCGACCATCAGCGCCGAATCCGACGGGTAGGGACTGGACCGCGAATAGCGTGGGCTGGTGGTGAAGCCGATCTGGTTGTTGACGATGAAGTGGATGGTGCCGCCGGTGCGGTAGCCCTTCAGGCCCATCAGCGCGAAGCATTCGGCGATCACGCCCTGGCCGGCGAAGGCGGCGTCGCCGTGCAGCAGCAACGGCAGTACGTGGGCGCGACCGGCGTTCGGGTCGTCGCGCAGCAGGAACGCCTGCTTGGCCCGCGCCTTGCCGAGCACCACGGGGTTGACGATCTCGAGGTGCGACGGGTTGGCGGTCAGCGACAGGTGGACGTTGTTGTTGTCGAACGCGCGGTCGGACGAGGCGCCCAGGTGGTACTTCACGTCGCCGGAGCCCTCGATGTCCGATGGCAGCGACGAGCCGCCCTGGAACTCGTGGAAGATAACCTGATAGGGCTTGCCCATCACCGCGCCGAGCACGTTCAGCCGGCCCCGGTGCGGCATGCCGATGACGATATCCTGCACGCCGAGCGCGCCGCCGCGCTTGATGATCTGCTCGAGCGCAGGAACCATGGATTCGCCGCCGTCGAGGCCGAACCGCTTGGTGCCGGGGAAGCGCTTGGCCAGGAAACGCTCGAAGCTTTCGCTCTCGATCAGCTTCTTGAAAATCGCGATCTTGCCCTCGGGCGTGAAGACGATCTCCTTGTCGCGCCCCTCGATCCGCTCCTGCAACCAGGCCTTCTCGTCGGGATTGGAGATGTGCATGTACTGCACGCCCACGTTCCCGCAGTAGGTGCGGCGGAGGATGGCGATGATCTCGCGGACGGTCGAGGTCTCGAGGCCGAGCACGTAGTCGAGGAAGATCGACCGGTCGTAGTCGTTCTCGGCGAAGCCGTACGAGGCGGGGTCGAGCTCGCTCGCGTCCGGCCGTTCGGCGAGGCCAAGCGGATCGAGGTTCGCGGCCAGGTGCCCGCGCATGCGGTAGGCGCGGATCATCATCACCGCGCGCAAGGAATCGAGAGTCGCGGCGCGGACGGCGTCGGCCCCGACCCCCGGCTGCCGCTCGGCGATGCGGGCGCCGAGTTTCGCCTCCATGGCGGGCCAGAGCCCGTCGATCGCCGAGAGCCAATCCGGCCGCTGGACGGCCTGCGCCGGAGGCGCCCAGCTGGGCTCCTCGACCGCGCGCTTGACCTCGTCCGTTCGGTCGTTGAGCGAGGCGAAGAAGGCGCGCCAGGAGGGTTCGACCGAATTGGGGTTTTCGGCCCAGCGGGCGTAGAGGTCCTCGACGAACGCCGCGTTCCCGCCATAGAGGAACGAGGTTTCGCTCAGGATCTGGTTCAGCCGGCCAGGAACCAGACTGGAATCGTCAGCCATCGTCTCCGTTCCCGGCGCTTCCGCCGCGGAGTCTTCTAGAGAAGAAGCCTTCGGGGAAACGCCCTAAACAAGCGTCAGGCGCCTTTCAGCACCTCTACCAGAGTCTCGCCCAGCGCAGCCGGCGAGGGTGAAACCTTGATCCCGGCCGCTTCCATAGCCGCGATCTTGTCCTCGGCGCCGCCCTTTCCGCCCGAAATGATGGCGCCAGCATGACCCATGCGGCGGCCCGGCGGGGCGGTGCGTCCGGCGATGAAGCCGACCATCGGTTTCTTAACCGTGGAATGCTTAATGAAATCGGCAGCGTCCTCTTCGGCCGCGCCGCCGATCTCGCCGATCATGACGATCGACTTCGTCTCCTCGTCGGCGAGGAACATCTCGAGGATCTCGATGAACTCGGTGCCTTTGACCGGGTCGCCGCCGATGCCGACGGCGGTCGTCTGGCCCAGGCCCACATTGGTGGTCTGAAACACAGCCTCATAGGTAAGCGTGCCCGAGCGGGAGACAACGCCCACCGACCCTTTCGAGAAGATGTTGCCGGGCATGATGCCGATCTTGCAGGCATTGGGCGTGAGCAGGCCCGGGCAGTTCGGCCCGATCAGCCTGGACTTCGAGCCCGAGAGCGAGCGCTTCACCTTAACCATGTCCTCGACCGGAATGCCCTCGGTGATGCACACGATGAGCGGCACCTCGGCGTCGATCGCCTCGAGAATCGCATCGGCGGCCCCGGCCGGCGGAACGTAGATCGCGCTGGCGGTCGCGCCGGTGGCGTGCACCGCCTCGGCGACGGTGTCGTACACCGGAAGGCCGAGGTGCGTCTGGCCGCCTTTGCCGGGCGAGGTGCCCCCGACCATCTGCGTGCCGTAGGCGATCGCCTGTTCGGTATGGAAGGTGCCCTGGGCGCCGGTCATGCCCTGGCAGATCACCTTGGTCGACTTGTCGATGAGGATGGACATCTGACTCTCTGCTAACCCCTCACCGCCTTGACGATCTTCGCGGCCCCGTCGGCCAGGTCGTTGGCCGGGATCACGTTCAGGCCGCTGTCGCGGATGATCTGCTTGCCGATTTCGGCGTTCGTGCCCTCGAGACGAACCACGAGCGGCACCGTCAGCCCAACCTCCTTCACCGCGGCGACGATGCCGTCGGCAAGCGTGTCGCAGCGGGCGATGCCGCCGAAGATGTTGACCAGGATGCCCTTCACGTTCGGGTCGGCCATGATGATCTTGAACGCCGCCGTGACCTTCTCGCGCGAGGCGCCGCCCCCCACGTCGAGGAAGTTCGCGGGCTCGGCGCCATAGAGCTTGATGATGTCCATCGTCGCCATGGCGAGGCCAGCGCCGTTCACCATGCAGCCGATCTCGCCATCCAGCGCGATGTAGGAGAGCTCGTACTTGGCGGCCTCGGCCTCTTTCGGGTCTTCCTCGCTCGGATCGCGGAGCGCGCGGATATCCTCGTGGCGATAGAGGGCGTTGTCGTCGAAGCTGATCTTGGCGTCGAGCACCACCAGCTTGTCATCGCCGGTGACGATCAGCGGATTGACCTCCAGCAGACTCATGTCCTTTTCGACGAAAGCCTTGTAGAGCGCGGGCAAGAGCGTGCGCGCCTGTCTCGCTGGCTCGCCGGTCAGGTTCAGCGCCTTGGCCAGCATCAGCGCATGATGAGGAAAAACGCCCGTCGCCGGATCGATGGTGAGGGTGGCGATCTTCTCCGGCGTCTTGTGCGCCACCTCCTCGATGTCCATGCCGCCTTCGGTGGAGGCGACCGCGGCGACGCGGCTGGTTTCCCGATCGACCAGCAGCGACAGATAGAGCTCGCGCGCGATGTTGGCGCCTTCCTCGATGTAGAGCCGTCGCACCACGCGGCCCTTTGGCCCGGTTTGGTGCGTGACCAGCGTCATCCCCAGCATCGCCTCGGCCAAGTCGTGGACCTCGCCGAGCGACTCGGCGATCTTCACCCCGCCGCCCTTGCCGCGGCCACCGGCGTGGATCTGCGCCTTGACCACCCAGACCGGGCCTTCCAGGCGTCCAGCCGCCGCGACCGCCTCGTCGACCGAGAGGGCCGGATAGCCCTGGGGCACCGGCACGCCGAAGTCCTTCAGGACCGCCTTGGCCTGATGCTCATGGATATTCACAGGATCGCTAGGCCCCTCTTGGCAGTGAAGACGCGTTCGCCGCCAAGGCGAAGCCGCGGCGGTTATAGGCGCTGACCTTCGCGCGCCGCAACGGCGTGCGGCGAGGATTTCAGGCGCGCTGCTCCATGGCGGCGGTGGCGCGCCGTTCGAGCTTGCCCCAGCCGACGCGCGGGCCGCGGACCGCGGTGACCACCGCCTTGACCACCACGTAGTACATGAGCTGGCGATAGCCGAAGCGCTGGATCGGAATCCAGGGCGTGTCCGACCAGGGCGCGCGCTTCTCGAGCGCCATGCCGAGCGCGGCGGCAGACAGGTCGACGAAGATGAAGATCGCCCAGTAGAGCAGCGCCTGGACCAGCTTGTCGGTCCCCGCCTCGACCCCGTGGTAGAAGCGGTCGGTGAACGCCGAGGCCAGCGCCCAGATGACGCCGAGATCGACCAGCGGGGCGGCGGTGGCCAGCACGATCTGGAACAGCCAGATCTGCGGCAGCGCGATGAAGCCAAGGATCGCATGCTTGGGGTCGAAGGTGGCTTCGCGGTGCTTCCAGATGCACTGCAGCGTGCCGAACGACCAACGAAACCGCTGCTTCAAGAGGCCCGCGACCGTCTCCGGCGCCTCGGTGTAGGCGCGCGCGTCGGGGTCGAACTCGATGCGCCAGCCGGCGCGCTGGGCCTCCATGGTCAGGTCCTGGTCTTCGGCCAGGGTGTCGGCGGGGTAGCCGCCGAGCTGCTCGAGCGCCGCGCGCCGCCATGCGCCGACCGCGCCGGGCACGACGGTGACCGCGCCGAGCGCCGCCAGCGCCCGCCGCTCGAGGTTCTGGGCGGTGACGTACTCGAGCGCCTGCCAGCGGGTGATGAGGTTGCGCCGGTTGCCGACCAACGCGTTGCCCGCCACGGCGCCGACCCTGGGATCAACGAACCAGCGCGCCAGCCGGGCGATGGTGTTGGGCGGAAAGAGCGTGTCGGCGTCGAGCGCGACCACGATCTCGCCGCGCACCTGGTCGAGGCCGCGGTTGAGCGCCAGCGCCTTGCCGGCGTTGGCGAAGCTTAGCAGCCGCACGCGCGGATCGCCGGCGTATCGGCGCTCCACCTCGGCGGCGGTGCCATCGGTCGAACCATCGTCGCAGACGATCACCTCCAGCCGCGCCCAATTCGACTGCAGGATGTGGCCGACCGACGAGGCGATGACCTTCTCCTCGTTGAAGCAGGGGATCAGCACGCTGACCATGGGGCCGGTTTCGGGGTCGAGATCCGCCGGGCGGCGTTTCGCCTCGCGAATGCGGTGCGCCAGCCCCAGGACGGCCAGGAAGAGCAGGCGGAGCACGCCCAGCACGATGGCGCTGATAAAGAGGGTATTCAGGCCAAGGTTGATCTCGCGGAAGATGCCGAAGCCGATCCGGTCGAGCGTCAGCTCCATCCAGGGTCGCGTGGTGCGCGGCATGACCTGGTCGGCGGTCGTCCCCATGAGCTGGTTCACCGTGACCAGCTGGTAGCCCTGCGCGCGCAGCTGATCGATCAGCTCGGGGAGAGCCTGGACGGTGTGACTTCGGTCGCCGCCGGAGTCGTGGAGCAGGACGATGGAAGAATGGCCGGTCTCCGGATCGTCGCGCGCCAGGCCGTCGAGAACGGCCTGGACGATCTGTTGCGGCGGCGGGGGTGGATTGGCGCGGCCATTGTTCAGGCTGCCCCAGTCGCTGGAGTCGATGCGCAGTCCGACGATGAGGTAGCCCAGCTGCTGCGCCCTGACCAAGGGATCGACCTCGGCCGGCGTCGACGGCTCGGCGTCGCCGAAATAGGGCGGACGGAACAGGCGGAAGTCACGGCCGGTCACCACCTCGAACAGCCGTTGGTTGGCGTTCAGCTGCACGTCCATCCAGCTCGGCGGGATCTTGGAGATGTCGGGGTGGGTGTAGGTGTGGCTGCCGACAACCATCCCGTCGGCCATCTCGCGGTTCACGAGACCGGGATGGGTCTGCATGTTCTCGCCGATGACGAAGAAGGTCGCCGGCGCGTGCTTGTCCTCGAGGATCTTCAGGATCTGCGGCGTCCAGCGCCAGTCAGGGCCGTCGTCGAAGGTGAGCGCGACCCAGCCCGGATGGGCGCCATAGCGGTCGATCACATAGGAGGTCGGCAGCTGGTCGTAGTGTTCGTCGGCGATCAGGCCGGTGTCGGGATCGAAGGTCAGCGTGCGTTTGCCCGGCTGTGGCGTCGCCACGACGCGCAGGATCTCGCCCGTGCCGTTGAAGTCGACCGAGGCGCCGGGCGCCAGGTTGGTGAGGCCGGCCGACGAGACGTCGCCATAGGGCTTGTCGAGCAGGGACCAGACCCCCGGGTCCTCCGACCCCAGCCGCCAGAGGCCGTAGCCCCGCACCCGCCAGGGATCTGTGACCTTGATCTGGTTGAAGGTGGTGGTCGCGTCGAGGAACCAGACGTTGTGCTGGCTGCCGTCGTCCTCGACGTAGGCGAAGTGCGGATTGAGCGCGTCGTCGTCGTAGGTGATGTCGACGTCGCTGTCGTGCGCGGCCTGGATCGCCTCGTGGAACGTTACCGCGTCGGCGTTGCTCTGGCCCGACGCGTCCGCCTTGGTCCAGTCGTAGCCATAGGCGCCGTACGCGACGATGGTGTGGGCCGGATCGAGCGCGGAGAGCCGGCGATTCAGGTACTTCTCGAACCAGTCCTCGCCGGCGGTCGGGCCGGACTCGCCGGTCTTCCAGTGCTCGTCGTAAGCCATCAGGATCAGGCTGTCGGAGTTCGCCTGCATCGCCTTGAACGGCCAGTCGTCGTCGTCGAACGGAGCGGTGACCCAAACCTCGCGGCCGAGCGGCTTCAGCGCCGCCCGCGCGCGCGCCAAGAGGGCGGGATAGGCCTTGATGGCGTCCGGCGAGATGTTCTCCAGGTCGAAGATGTAGCCGGCGTAGTCATGCGCCTCCGCCTGCGCCACCAGCGTCTGCACCAGCTTGGCCTGCGCCTGCGGATTGAGCAGAAGGCCATCGCCCATGGCGGTGTCGAACAGCTCCTCGTGGGCGTTGTGGATGACCGGCAGGACAGCCGGAGGGTGCGGCTGGCTGGCGATCAACGCCACCGCTTGCGGGTCGTCGGTGATGTCGAGGTCGCCGCTGGCGTCCTTCAACGCGAACCACTGCGGGGCGACGACGTCGAGCTCGCCGATGTGCTGGGTGAGCGAGGCGCGGGAGTCCGGATCCCAGCTCACGTAGAAGCCGAGCGTCAGCGCCTTGGTCGCCGTGCTGGCGCCAGGCTCGCGCGGGCGACCGATGTGAGTCCAGGCTGGCTTGCCGCGCAGCCGCCTGACGTTCTCGACGTGCAGGCCCTGGAACGTGCGCGGGTCGCGCAGCTGCAAAGTCGGCAACGGCGGCGCGAGCGCCAGCGTGGTGAGAAAGCCGGCCACGATCGCCGCCAGCAAGGACAGCAAAAGCCCGCCGAACTGCCCCGCACGCCTGCCCCGGCGGCCGGACGGGTCGTGGAAGACGAAGGGGTCGGACCGCTCGGGCCCGATTGGGTTGGGCATGGGCTTGGTGTGCCCAAGCCTGAGGGCCGAAGCAAGGCCTGTGGCGGTTGCGCCACAGGCCGGCGCGCGCGACAACGCGGCATGGCGAGCCGCCCGCGCCGCAGCGTCCTCTATATGCCCGCTTCGAACGCGCGGGCGATCGAGAAGGCGCGCACGCTGCCGTGCGACGGGATCATCCTGGACCTCGAGGACGCCGTCGCGCCCGACGCAAAGCCCGCGGCGCGCGCCCGCGCCGTCGAGGCGGTGAGGGCCGGCGGCTTCGGCCGCCGCGAGCTCATCATCCGCTGCAACGGGCTCGATACCCCCTGGGGCGCCGAGGACCTTGCAGCCGCGGCCGCGGTCGGGCCGGACGCCATTCTGGTTCCGAAAGTCAGCGCGGGCGCCGACATCGCGGCCTATGCGGCCGCCATCGCAGCCGCGCCGGTGCGGACCATGCTTTGGGCGATGATCGAGACGCCCGCCGCGGTGCTGGCGCTGGCTGAGATCGCGTCCGCGTCCGCGGCCCACCGCACCGCCTGCTGGGTGATCGGGCTGAATGACCTGGCCAAGGCGATGGGCGGACGGCAGACGCCGGATCGCAGCCCGCACGCGCCGTTCCTCAGCCTCAGCGTCGCCGCCGCACGCGCCCATGGACTGGCCATCCTCGACAGCGTCTTCAACGGCATCGACGATCCAGCCACTCTTCAGGCCCAATGCGGGCAGGCGGCCGCCATCGGCTTTGACGGCAAGAGCCTCATCCACCCGAGCCAGATCGAAACCGCCAACCGCGTCTTCTCACCCGATCCGGCCGAGGTGGCCTGGTCGCGCGCGGTGATCGACGCCTTCGCCCAGCCGGAGAACCGGATGCGCGGCGCGCTGCAGGTCGAAGGCCGCCTAGCCGAGCGGCTGCACCTCGAGCAGGCCGAACGGCTGGTCGAGGTCGCCGCAGCCATCGAGGCCCTGGCCCAGCCGGCGGTATGATCGCGCTCGCAGCCCTGGCGCTGGCGACCGCCGAACCGCCGCCAGGACTGCCCGCCCAACCGCCGCCGGCAGGACAATCGGCGGGCGCGCTGGGCAACGCCGGCGGGACGGTGCAGGTCATGGCCGACTTCGGCGTGGCGCAAGCCCAGCGCGGGCCTCTGGAGGGTCGGTGGCGCATCGTCGGCCGGCGCGGCGCGCCGATCTATCTGATCCAGCTGGCCGATCCCGGCGGTCGGGCGGACGCGCGCGCGACCGCGCCCGCGACGCCGGCGATCGAAGGCGCCTGGTGCGATCCCAAGCGGGCGGAGTCGCCGCAAGGGTGTGGCTACCTCGCCGCCGCCAAGCGGGTCGGGCCCCGCCTGACGCTGCTATTCTTCGAGGACGGCGGCGAACGGACGGCGGAGCTTGCGGCGGACCGACGCGGCCGGTGGCGGGGCGAGATCTTCGACGCCGGCCGCCGAACCGCGGTCGTCATGGCGCGCGACCCCCTCTTTGCCGCGGTGGCCGCCTCCGGCGGCTAGCCGCGCAGCGCGTCCGCCGCCGCCGCTAACGCCCGCGCCAGCGCCGGTTGCCGATAGGGCTCGGGCGCGCCGAAGCCCCACGCCGGCCCTGGCCACGCCGGATCGCCGTCCCGGCGGCCAACCACGTGCGCGTGCAGCTGCGGCGTGACATTGCCGAGCAGGCCGACGTTGAGCTTGTCGACCGCCAGGCCCAACACGGCGCCGACCGCGCGCACGCCGGCGCCAGCCAGGACGATCTCTTGCATCAGCCGGGCGCGGTCGTCGGGCGCGAGATCCTCGATCTCGCGCGCCCCCTCGAGGCGTGGCGCCAGCACGAGCCAGGGCCAGCGCGCGTCGTCCTGCAGCCGAACGGCGCAAAGCCGAAGCTCGGCGATCGGGTGCGATGTGCGCACGAAGGCTGCGTCGAGTCTGAACATGGACCGAGCCTTGCAGGCCCGGCGCCCGCGGTCTAGACGGCGGCCCCCATGAGCACGCTCGGCCCAACGCTGGAAACCCCGCGCCTGATCTTGCGGCCGCTCGCGCCGGAGGACTTCGACGCCTGGGCCGAAATGATGGCCGACGAGTCGACCAAATTCATCGGCGGCCCGCAGGCGCGCTCCGGGGCCTGGCGCGGCTTTGTCTCCGTCGCCGGGGCCTGGGCGATGCAGGGCTATTCGATGTTCTCGGTGATCGAGAAGGCGTCCGGCCGCTGGATCGGCCGGGTCGGCCCGTGGGTCCCCGAGGGGTGGCCGGGAACGGAGGTCGGGTGGGGCCTGACCAAGGCCGCCTTCGGCAATGGCTTTGCGACCGAGGCGGCGGCGGCGGCGATCGACTGGGCATTCGACGTGCTGGGCTGGAAAGATGTCATCCACATCATCGATCCGGAGAACGTCCCCTCGCAGGCGGTCGCGCGCCGGCTCGGGTCGACCAATCGGGGGTCGGGCCAAATGCCGGAGCCGTTCCACACCTATCGCGTCGACATCTGGGGCCAGACCCGGGACGAATGGCGGGCGAGACGAGCCTAGCGCTCGGGGGCAGCAGGCGTACGCACATAGGGCGTGACGAGGCTACCTCACGGGCGTCTACGCGGCGCGCAGACCGCCGGGCAACGGACGTCCCGACGTTGGGTGGCCAGCCGACATCCGCGCCTGTCCGCAGGCTCAACGGGCAGGCTCGACCCAATCGGGACCCCGCTCGTGCACGCGCATCGCCCGGTCGTGGGAGTCAGCGGACAAGTTCCGTCTGCCCGTGCTACGGTCCCGCCGTGGCCAATTAGAACAACCGCCAGCTTCTAGCCGCCGGCGCCCGACGACCTCGAGTCGCCGTACCATTGGCGCGCGTCCTCTTGGTTCGCCCCCCAGCCGGACTCATCGCGCCCGACTCCCCGCGCCGAAACGCTCGCGGCGGCGGGAGTGGCGCGTCCGGCTTGTTCGCTTCATGCGGAGATCCCAATCCATGCCATCGATGGAAGCGGCCGCGCGCGCAATTCGCCGGGTTCGGCGACCGGAAGGCCATGCGGCGTTCGGCTTCATCCTGCTCAGCATCTTCCTCGACGTGCTGGCGCTCGGGGTCGTGAATCCCGGTGCTGGCGCCGCTGGTCCAGTCGTTCCAACGCGGCGACGCCGCGGCGGCCGCAGGCGTGCTCGCGCTGTTCGGGTCCACGTATGCGGCGATGACGTTCCTGGGCTCGCCGTTCCTCGGCGTGCTCTCCGACAGCGTCGGGCGCCGGCCGGTGCTGCTGATCGGCCTTTTCGCACTCGGCTTCGACTACCTGGCGATGGGCTTCGCGCCGAACCTCGCATGGCTGTTCACCGGCCGGGCGGTGGCCGGGCTGGCAGGCGCGACCGGGGTTGTCGCAGGCGCCTACATCGCCGACACGACGTCCGACGAAGGCCGGGCCAGAGCCTACGCCTGGGCCGGCGCGATCTGGGGGTTCGGGTTCATCGCCGGCCCGGCGCTAGGCGGCTGGCTAGGGCGCTATGGCGTGCGGGCGCCATTCTGGTGCGCAGCCGGCCTGACCATCGTGGGCGCGATCTACGGCGCGGTCGTACTGCCGGAGTCCCTCGCACGGGAACGTCGCGCCGGGTTCCGCCTGAGCCGCGCGAATCCGCTCGGCTCGCTGGCTCTGCTGCGTGTGCGCCCCGGACTGGCCAAGCTCTCCGTGCTCAGCTTCCTGCGCTGGTTGGCGCACGGCGCGGTCGCCACGCTGTTCGTGCTCTACGCCGCGAACCGATATGGCCTTGGGCCGGCGTATGCTGGGTCGGCGCTCGCGATCTACGGGGTGTTCGACATCCTGGTCCAGGCCCTGGTGGTGACGCGGGTGATCGCCGCGCTAGGAGAACGCGGCGCCATGCTGGCCGGGCTGGCGTTTGGTTGCGTGGCATTTGTGATCTTCGGCCTGGCCCCGAACGGATGGCTTTTCGGGCTCGGCCTGCCATTCCTCGCCCTAATCGACCTGTTCGGGCCTGGCTTCCTGGCCATCGCCACGCGCGGCGTTGGGCCCGCCGAGCAGGGCCGCCTGCAAGGCGCCGTCTTTGGCGTTCAAACCGCCGCCCAAGTGATCGGTCCGGCGCTGTTCGGCGCGAGCTACGCCAGCCTGGAAGCCGGCCCACACTCGCGCATGCCCGGCGTGTCCTTCCTGATCGCCGCCGGCGTCTTCGCAGTGGCGCTCGGCCTGGCGCCGACGCTGACGCGCAAGCGCGACCACTAGCGACAGCGATCCGCCCTCGCGCCGGCCTAATAGCTCACGGCCTCACGCGCTCGCGCGACGGGGCCGGGCGGGGAAGAGCCGCGCGCGCAGCCAGCGGCGCAGGGGCGCGTCGTAATAAAGGTCCAGCACCCAGCACAGCAGCACGACGGCAACGGTGAACAGCACGCCGACGAGGGCACCGGGCAGGCCGCGCGGGACGTAGCGTCCGATCTCCATCACCGCGAGGTTTCCCAGCGGCTGGTGCAGGCAATAGATCCCGTACGACATCAGCCCGATCCAGCTGAACGTCCGCCCGATCATCGGACCGGGCTCGAAGCGGGCGGCCGCGATCACAAGGACGGGCATGCCGACGAGCACCATCCCGATCTCGTAGGGGGCGATCAGCGCGCGCGACAGGTGGCAGGCGAGGCCTACGCCGAGCACGGCGACGCAGGCGAGCGAAGCCCACTGAGCCTTCTGCTCGCCGCGCCCGAACAGCCGGTAGATGAGGACGCCGGCGAAGAACGAATAGCCGACGCGCGCGAGCGCCGCCCACTGGTCGGTGAGGTTGTAGCCGACGTCGAGCGTCTTGAAGCTGAGCTCGGCCCAGATCACGCCCACGCCGCTCACGATCATGATCGCGGCCAGCACCCAGGCGCGCATGAGCTTGATCGCAGCCGCGTAGACGAAGTTGGCGACGAGCTCGTAGAGCAGCGTCCACAGCGGGCCGTCGAGCGTCGTCCCGTTGATCGCGAGCCCCGGGAAGCGCGGAATCATCAGGAGCCCGAGCCCGACGCATTCGGCGACCTTGGCGAGCGTCCAGGTCGAGTGCGGACTCTGCAGGATCGAAGCGGTAGCCATGAGCACGCCGGCCGCCAGACCCGCAAGGTAGAACGGATAGAGGCGGATCAGCCGAACCTTGACGAAGTCCCAGAAGTAGCCGCCCGCGGCCAGCCGCTGGGCGTAGGCGTGCGCCACGACAAAACCGCTCACCAGGTAGAAGAGGTCGACCGCCAGGAAACTCTCGGGCACCCGCAGTGGGCCGAACAGCGGCACGTGGCGCATGACGATGATGAGCGCGCCGACGGCGCGCAGGCCATCGAGGGTCTGGAACGACCGACGCACCGGTGCTGTCGCCAATCTTGTCCCCCGAACCGGCGCGCGCACCCGCCCAGCCGTTCAGGGCAGCCTAGCGGAGATTCGCCGGCGTGTCCGGCGGGGTGCGGCTCAGCCGTTGTAGCCGAGCACGGCGTCGACGATGACGTCCTGCGTCTCGGCGTCGAGATCGGCGTGCATGGGCAGGCTCAACACCACGTCGGCCTTCGCCTCGCTGACCGGCAGTCCGCCCGGCGCCGGGTAGCGGGTGTAGCAGTCCTGGGTGTGCATCGGCATCGGATAGTAGGCCGCCGTCGGGATATCGAGCGCCTTTAAGTGCGCCATCAGCCCGTCGCGATCCGGGTGCTCGATCGTGTACTGCGCCCAGGTCGAGCGGCCGCCAGCGATCACCTTGGGCGTCCGCACCCGCGAACCGGCAAGAGCCGTGGTGTAACGGTCCGCCGCGGCGTTCCGCCACGCGATCTCGTCGGCGAACGCCTTGAGCTTCTCGATCAGGATCGCCGCCTGCAGCGTGTCCAGACGGCTGTTCATGCCGACGCGCATGTTCAGGTACTTGGGGTCGTGGTCGAAGCTGTGGCCGTCGACGTCGCCCTTCGTCGCCTTGCCGTGCACGCGCAGGGAGTCGATGCGCTCCGCCAGCCAGTCGTCGTCGGTCAGCACCGCGCCGCCGTCGCCGTAGGCGCCGAGGGGCTTGGCCGGAAAGAAGCTGGTGGTCACGGCGTCGGCCCAATGGGGCGGGTGCAGGCCGTCCAGCGTGGCGCCAAAGGCCTGCGCCGAGTCGGCGATCAGCTTCAGCCCATGGCTATGGGCCACCGCGGCAATGGCCGGGTAGTCGGCGACCTGCCCGAACAGGTCGACGGCGATGATCGCGCGCGGCGTGAGCCGACCTTCGGACTTGATCGCGAGGATCGCAGCCTCGAGCCGCCGCGGGTCCATGTTGTAGGTGTCGGGGTCGATATCGACGAAGACCGGCGACGCGCCGAGCCACGGGATGACCTCGCCGGTGGCCGCGAACGTGAAGCTTGGGCAGAAGACCGCGTCGCCCGGCCCGATCTCCCAGGCCATCAGCGGCAGCGCCACCGCCTCGGTGCCGTTGGCGCAACTGACCGCGTGCGCGGCGCCGGCGAAGGCGGCGAGCTGGCGTTCGAACAGCCCAACCTCCGGCCCCATCACATACTGGCCATGCGCGAGGACGCGCGCGATGGCGGCGTCGATCTGCGGTTTCAGGCGCGCCTGCTGGGCGGCCAGGTCGATGAAGGGAATCGAGACACGCGCCGGTGCGCGACGAAGAAGCGAAACAGGCATGAAAGCGCTTTCCCTGACCGCTCAGCTCTTAGCGGGCGGCGGCTGGATCGGGCGACACAATCCCTGTAACCGACTGTTTCGCTGGTTAATGCCGGTTGACGGCTCGGTCGGGGAGTCAACGCGTGGACGCGATTCTGGTGTTGGGCGGCGCGGGCTATGTGGGCTCGCACGCGTGCAAGGCGCTTGCGCAGGCCGGCTTCCTGCCCGTCACCATCGATACCCTACGCACCGGTCACGCCGATGCGGTGAAGTGGGGCCCGCTCATCGAGGCGGACTTCGGCGACGTCGAGGCCGTCCGCGCGGCCGTCCGCACCCACGGCGTCACCGCCGCCATGCATTTCGCAGCCATGAGCCTGGTCGCGGAATCGGTCGCCGAGCCGGTGCTGTATTACGAGAAGAATGTGGCCGGCACGCTGCGCCTGCTGGAGGCGCTTGAGGGCGAAGGCGTGAGGCGCATCGTCTTTTCCTCCAGCGCCAGCGTCTATGGCGAGACCGACCGGTCGCCGATCCCGGAGGATGCGCCGCTCAACCCCACCAATCCCTATGGCGAGACCAAGCGGGTGATCGAGGGGGCGCTGCGCTGGATCGGCCAGGCCACGGGCCTCGGATGGTGTGCGCTTCGCTATTTCAACGCCGCCGGGGCCGATCCCGACCGCGAGATCGGCGAGCGGCACGAGCCGGAGACCCACCTGATCCCCAACATCCTGCGCGCCGTCAGGGCGAGGCAGCCGGTCAAGCTGTTCGGCAGCGACTATCCGACGCCCGACGGCTCGACCGTGCGCGACTACGTGCACGTCAGCGACCTGGCCGACGCCCACGTGGCGGCGCTGGCCTACCTCGCCGGCGGCGGCGCGAGCCAGCCCATGAACCTTGGGGCCGGCGCGGGACTTTCGGTGTTCGAGATCGTATCGGCCGCGGAGCGCGTGCTGGGCTTGCCGATCGCGCGCGAGATGCTCGGTCGCCGGCCGGGTGATCCGCCCTCGCTGGTCGCCGACATCACCCGCGCGCGGCGGCTCCTCGGCTTTGCGCCGCGGCGCTCCGACGTCGAGACCCTGATCCGCACGGCCGCGGCGTTCGACGCCGCCCAGCGGGAGGCGTAGGCTGACCGCCGAGCGCCCTCCAACACCACACAACCACCCATGACCGCCGCCTTTCCTTCTGGACTCTCGCTCGACCGGGCGTCCGCGTTGACGCGGCAGGTCACGCGGCTTTCGGTCGGCGTGGCCGTGGCGCTCACCGCGATCAAGGCGGTCGCCTGGGTCGTGTCGGGATCGGTCGCGATGCTGGCCTCGCTGGCTGACTCCGGCCTGGACGTGCTCGCCGCCATGGTCACCTTCTTCGCCGTCCGCTATGCGGCGAGCCCTCCCGACCGCGAGCACCGCTACGGCCATGGAAAGGCCGAAGCGTTCGCCAGCCTGACCCAGGCCGGACTGGTGTTCGCCTCCGGCGCGCTCGTGGCCGAACAAGCCATTCCGCGCCTCATCGCGCCTCACCGGCTGGCCTACGAGGGCTGGGGCCTTGCGGTGATGGCGCTCTCGATTCTGCTCACGGCCGGCCTCGTCTCCGCCCAATCGTGGACCCTGCGCCGCGCCAAGTCGGTCGCCGTCGAGGGCGACCGCATGCACTACCTCGCCGATCTTGCCTCCAACCTGATCGCGTTCGCCGGCATCGGCGCGAGCGCGCTCTTGCGGCGCGGCGAGCCAGACGCGCTCGCCGGGCTCGTCGTGGCGGGGTGGCTGGTCTGGGGCGCAGTGGGCGTCTTTCGCCGAGCCGCCTTCGAGCTGATGGACCACGAGCTGTCCGACGAGGCGCGCCGCCGCATCGTCGAGCTGATGACCGAGGACCCGAGGGTCGGAGACGTCCATCAGCTGCGAACGCGTGCGTCCGGCCCCTATGTGCATATCCAGATGCACGCCGACCTCGACCCCTCGCTCAGTCTCGTCGAGGCGCATCGCGTGATGGTGGCGGCCGAGCGGCGGGTGCTGAACGCGTTCCCCGCCGCCGATATCATCATCCATCCCGATCCGCGTGGCGCGGCCGAGCCGCACGGCGGCGCCTTTCCAGAAGTGCACGAGCCTGTTCGCGAGCGGGCGGCTCGGTAAACGAGACCTTAAGAGGCGCCGGCGTATCGGTTCGCAATGACGGTCGAACGCGTCGTCCATCATTTCCCGCTCGATCCCGCCTCGCGCCAAGTCCGACTGGCGCTGGGGGAAAAACGCCTGCCGTTCAGCGAGGTGCAGGAGCGCTATTGGGAGCGCGACCGCGCGTTCCTGGCGCTGAACCCGTCGGGCTTGACCCCGGTGCTGGTGGAGATCAACGACCGCAAGACCGTCGTCGTCTGCGAGGCGCGCGCGATTCTCGAGCACCTGGAGGAGGCGGCGCCGGAGCCCGGCCTGATGGGTCGCGAACCGGCCGAACGGGCGGAAACGCGGCGGCTGTTGCACTGGTTCGACCGCAAGTTCGACTACGAAGTGAACGGGCTTCTGCTGCACGAGAAGATGGAGAAGCGCCTCTTAGGCATGGGGGCGCCCAGCCACGCCAACCTGCGCGCCGGCCGGGAGGCGCTGCGCACGCACCTGGCCTATCTCGAGGGGCTGCTCGAGGCGCGCGACTGGCTGAACGGCAAGCGATTGAGCCTGGCCGATTTCGCCGCCGCCGCCCACCTGTCGGTGATCGACTATTTCGGCGATATTCCGTGGAGCGACTTCAAGGGCGTGCGCACCTGGTACATGAAACTCAAGTCCAGGCCCTGTTTCCGGCCCCTGCTGGCCGACCGCTGGCCGGGCCTGGCGCCCGCGCCGCACTATGACAACCTCGACTTCTGAGCCGATCCAAGCCTGGATCCGGACAACAGCGGCCGAGCTCGGCTTCGATAGCTGCGGGATCGCCAGCGTCGAGCGGCCATGGCCGGCCGCGGCGCGTCTGGAGGAATTCGTCGCGCTGGGCCGCCACGGTGAGATGGGCTGGATGGCGACCACCGCCGCGCGACGCCGCCACCCGCGGGCGATGTGGCTCCAGGCGAAGTCGGCGGTCGTGCTCGGCCTGAACTATGGGCCGACCGATGATCCACTGGCTGCGCTCGCGCGAGGCGATCGCGGAACGATCTCGGTCTACGCGCAGGGCGACGACTATCACGACCTGATCAAAGGGCGCCTGAAGACCCTGGCCGGCGCGCTCGGCGCCAAGGCAGGCTGCCAGGTGAAAGTCTTCGTCGACACGGCGCCGCTGATGGAGAAGCCGCTGGCCGAGGCCGCCGGCCTGGGCTGGCAGGGCAAGCACACGAACCTTGTCTCGCGCGGCTTCGGCTCCTGGCTGTTCCTGGGCGCCGTGCTCACGGACCTGGCGCTTGAGCCCGATGCACCCGAGGAAGACCACTGCGGAGAGTGCCGTGCCTGCCTGGACATCTGCCCGACCAACGCCTTTCCAGCGCCCTATCAGCTCGATGCGCGGCGCTGCATCTCCTATCTGACGATCGAGCATCCCGGCCCCGTGCCCGAGGATTTGCGGCCACTGCTCGGCAATCGCATCTACGGTTGTGACGACTGCCTTGCGGTCTGTCCGTGGAACAAGTTCGCCCAAGCGGGACGCGAGGCGAAGCTCGCCCCGCGCGCTGGGCTGGTCAGCCCGCCGTTGGCGGCCCTGGCCGCGCTGGACGACGCCGCCTTCCGCGCGCTGTTCAAGAAGAGCCCGGTCAAGCGGATCGGCCGCGACCGCTTCGTGCGCAACGTTCTCTACGCCATCGGCAACGCTGCCGACCTGGGCCTCTCAGACGCCGCCCGCGCGCGGCTGGACGACGCCTCGCCGGTCGTGCGGGACGCGGCCGCCTGGGCGCTGAACCGCCTTCAGCCGGGTTCGGTCAAGGCCTCGAACAGCCGGGTCATGAAGGCCGCGCCGCGCGCCATCTGAGCGACCTCGACGTATTCATTCGGCTGGTGGGCCTGGTCGATCGAACCGGGGCCGCAGATCACGACCGAGTATCCAGCCTGCTGGAACTGGCCCGCTTCGGCGGCATAGGACACCACCCGGGCAGGGCCGTTGTCGCCGGCCAGGCGCCGCGCGAACGCCTCCGCTGGCGCGTCGGGGGCCGGGGCAAGGGCCGGCACCAGCGAGCGCCGCTCGACGTGAACGCGAGCGTCGGGGAAGCGGGCCCTGAGCTCGGCGTCGAGCGCGCTGGCTTCGGCGAGGAAGTCGGCCACGATCGCAAGCGGATCCATGCCCGGCGGGGTGCGCAGGTCGAAGCCGAACGCACAGGACTTGGCCAGGATGTTGAACGCCGTGCCCCCGTTGATCACGCCCACAGTCAGCGTCGCGCCCTTGGGCAGGAAGGGCGAGGCGGGATCGGCGTCGCGGCTCAGCCGTTCGGCGAGCGCGTGCAGGCTGGCCATGAGTCGGATCGCCGCCATGTTGGCCGAGACGCCGAGGTGGGTAAGGCTCGAATGCGCCTCGTGGCCGGTGATCTTCACCCGGAACGAGCAGACGCCCTTGTGCCCTGAAACCGCCTCCATGCTCGTCGGCTCGCCGACGATGACGGCGGCGGGCTGCGGCACGCTGGCGGCGATCTCGCGGATCAGGTCCGGCGCGCCCAGGCAGCCGATCTCCTCGTCGTAGGAGAAGGCCAGGTGCACCGGTCGGGCCAGGCGCCCGCGCGCGAACGCCGGCGCGGCGGCGAGCGCCAGCGCGATGAAGCCCTTCATGTCGCAGGTCCCGCGCCCATAGAGCTTGTCGCCGCGCTGTTCGACGAGAAAGGGATCCGACGCCCAGGCCTGCCCATCGACGGGCACGACGTCGGTGTGGCCGGAGAGGACGACGCCGCCCTCGACCTCCGGACCGATGGTCGCGAGCAGGTTGGCCTTCGAGCCATCGGCGTTGGCGACGCGCTTGGAGGCGACGCCGAGGTCGCCCAGCAGGCTCTCGACGTGGGAGATCAGCGCCAAGTTCGAGCCGCGCGAGGTGGTGTCGAAGGCGACCAGCCGGCCGAGCTCGTCGATGGCCCGCTGCGCGAGGTCCTGGGGATCGATCATGCCATCAGAGCCTGGAGAACGCTGTCTGCGACGTCGCGGCCGCGCCACTCATCGGAGGTGAACCACGGAAAACACGGACGCCTGCTCTCGAGCGCGGTGGATGGTCGGTCTCTTGGATGCGCGCCAGCGGCGCGCGTCAAGCACCTGTCTCTCTCAGACTGAGACGACCGAGTCCGTGTTTTCCGTGTTTTCCGTGGTTCCATCCTTCGATCCGGCCGGGCCATGGAACTCAGGTCGGCCAGGTCTCAGGCGCCATGGCCAGAACGTCGCCAACGAAATGGAGCGAGCCGGCGATGATGACGTGCGGCGCGGGCCCAGTGGCCTCGAGCGCGCGGGCGAGCGCGTTCTCGACGCCGTCGGCGACTTGCGCGTCGAGCCCGGCGGCGCGGGCGGCGGCGGCGAGGTCTTCCGGCGGCGTCGCGCTGGGCGATTCGAAGCTGGTCGTGAACACGCGCGGGCGAAGCGTCTCGAACGCCTCGAAGAAGCCGCGCGCGTCCTTGCGCCCCAACATTCCGCTGATCAGGACGATCGGCCGCCCGTCGCGGGCGGCGAGCTTGGCCGCCGCATCCGCCAGCGCCCGACCCGCATGCGGATTGTGTGCGCCGTCGAGCCACAGGTCGGCGCCCCGCTGCCGCGCTCGCTCGGCGAGCGGACCGTTGCGCAGCGACTGAAACCGCCCGGGCCAGACGGCTGAGGCCACGCCCGCGCCGATGGCGGCCTCGTCGATCCGCACCTGGTCGAAGACGTCGAGCGCGGCGATCGCGAGGCCGGCGTTGGCGAATTGGTGGCGCCCATAGAGCGATGGCGGTGGCAGATCCATCAGCCGATCACCCAGCTGGACGACCAGGCGACCGCGCTCTTCGTAAGCGTCGAAATCGCGGCCCATGAGCATGAGCGGCGCGTCGAGCTCGGCGGCTTCGGCCTCGATCACCGCCAAAGCCTCGTCGGGCTGGCGGGCGACGACAGCGGGCCGGCCGCGCTTGATGATGCCGGCCTTTTCCCAGGCGATCTTGGAAAGCTCCGGCCCGAGCAGCTCGAGGTGATCGTAGTCGACCGGCGTGATGACGCTCACCGCGGGCGCGGCGAAGACATTCGAGGCATCGAACCGGCCGCCCAGCCCGACCTCGACGATCACCAGGTCGGCCGGGTCCTTGGAGAACGCATAGTAGGCGAGCGCGGTCGTGATCTCGAAGAAGCTGATCGGTTCAGCCTGGTTCGCCGCCTCCAGCTCGTCGATCAGGCGTAGGAGCTCGGCGTCCTCGATGAGCCTTCCCGCGATGCGGATACGCTCGGCGAAGCGCACGAGATGCGGCGAGGTCAGAGCATGCACCTTCAAGCCCGCCGCCTCGGCGATAGCGCGCAGGTAGGCGCAGGTCGAGCCCTTGCCGTTGGTGCCGGCGACATGGATCACCGGCCCCATCGAAAGCTCGGGGTGGCCGAGGGCGGCCAGCAGCCGCTCCACCCGCCCCGTGGTCAGGTCTATCAGCGACGGGTGCAGCGCCCGAAGGCGCTTGACCGCCGCGTCGGAGGCGCGGATGGCGTCGTAGTCTGGCTTCACGGGCGGTTCAGGCGGCGGTTCGGCGGCTTCGCCCCAGCATCAGCGTGGAGAGGATCGAGCCCAGCACCGCCGGCAGCTCCTTGCGCGGCACGACGCTGTCGACCATCCCCTTCTCGACCAGATATTCCGCGCGCTGGAAGCCCGGCGGGAGGGTCTCGCGTATCGTCTGCTCAATCACCCTAGGCCCGGTAAACCCGATCAGCGCGCCGGGTTCCGCCAGGTGCACGTCTCCGAGCATGGCGTAGGAGGCGGAGACCCCGCCGGTGGTCGGGTCGGTCAGCACCACGACGTAAGGCAGGCGGGCGGCCTTCAGATCCTGCAGCGCCAGCGTGGTCCTCGCCATCTGCATCAGCGCCAGCGTACCCTCCTGCATGCGCGCGCCGCCTGAAGCGGTGAAAGCGACAAGCGGGACGTCGCGCTTCAGCGCCGATTGCGCCGCGGCGACGAAGGCCTCGCCCTCGCCCATGCCGAGCGAGCCGCCCATGAAGGCGAAGTCCTGCACCAGCACGATGGCCGGCACCGTGTTGATCTCGCCGGCGGCGACCGAGATCGCCTCGCGCTCGCCCGACGCCTTGCGCGCGGCGGCAAGCCGTTCGCGATAGGGCTTCTCGTCGACGAAGCGCAAAGGATCGTCCGGCGCGTGCGGCGTGGCGATCTCGTCGTGCACGCCGCCATCGAAGGTGTAGGCGAAGCGCAGGTCCGGCCCGATCCGCATGTGCCGCCCGGCCGGCGTGACCCAGAGCGCCGCCTCCAGGTCCGGGCGATAGATCATCTCGCCGGTGTCGGGGCACTTGACCCAGAGGTTGTCGGGCGGCTCGCGCTTGGCCACCAGCCGCCGCACGCCGGGCGCGATGCGCGAAAGCCAGCCGCCGCGCTCGCGCACCGGGCGCTGGGTGGGCGTTTGCGGTCCTTGCGGCCCGCCGCGGCGGCCGCCGCCGCCGAAATCCTTCGCTTCCGCCATGCCTGCCTTAAGCCTTGACCCGCTCCTGGCCGACCGCGCGCACAGCCTGGGCCAGTCGCGCGGCCGTTACCAGAACCCGTGAAGTCACATTTTCGTTCGCCGCCGCGGCGGCGACCTCGTCGACCAGAGCCGAACCCACGACGACCGCATCGGCGACCTTGGCCACCGCGCCCGCCTGCTCGGGCGTGCGGATGCCGAAGCCGACCGCGACCGGAAGGCCGGTGGCGCGGCGAACGCGGGCCACCGCCGGCCCGACGCCGGCCTCGTCGACGGCCTTCACCCCGGTCACGCCCGCCACCGAGACATAGTAGATGAACCCGGCCGTCCGCCGCGCGATGATCTTCAGCCGAGCGTCGTCGGAGGTGGGCGTGGCGAGACGGATGAGGGCGACGCCGGCCCCATCCAGCGCATCGGCCAGCGGTCCCGCCTCCTCCGGCGGGCAGTCGACGACGATGGCGCCGTCAACGCCGGCGACCGCCGCGTCGCGCGCAAAGGCCTCGAGGCCGTAGCTCAGCAGCACGTTCAGGTAGCCCATCAAGACGATCGGCGTCGCCGCGTCGCCCGCGCGGAAACGCCGCACGAGGTCGAGCACGCCTCCGAGCGTCATGCCGCCGGCCAGCGCCCGCTGGGCGGCGCGCTGGATCGGCGGGCCCTCGGCCATCGGATCGGAGAAGGGGAAGCCGACCTCGATCAGGTCGGCGCCGGCGGCCGGCAGGCCGGCGATGATCTGCAACGACGTCTCGGCGTCCGGGTCGCCGGCCATGACATAGGCGACGAACCCGGCGCGGCCCTCGCGCTTCAGGCTCGCAAAGCGGCTCTCGATGCGGCTAGCCATCCTGGCGCGCCTCGACCGTGGCGAGGTCCTTGTCGCCGCGGCCGGAGAGGTTGACCACGACGATCCCGCCTTTGCCAATCTCGCGCGCGATGTCGCCGACCCGCGCCAGCGCGTGGGACGATTCGAGCGCCGGAATGATGCCCTCGAGTTTGGCGAGCAGCTTGAACGCGGCCACCGCCTCGTCGTCGGTGGCGCTGAGGTAGGTCGCGCGGCCGACGTCGTGCAGGAAGGCGTGCTCCGGCCCGATGCCCGGGTAGTCGAGGCCAGCGGAGATCGAATGGGCCTCGGTGATCTGGCCCTCCCGATCCTGCAGCAGATAGGTCTTGTTGCCGTGCAGGACGCCCGGCCGGCCGCCGTTGATCGCCGCGGCATGCTCGCCTGTCTGCAAGCCCAGGCCGGCGGCCTCGACGCCGTAGAGCCTGACCTCGGGGTCGTTCAGGAACGGATGGAAGAGGCCGATCGCATTCGATCCGCCGCCGACGCAGGCGACGAGCGCGTCCGGCAGGCAGCCCTCCGCCGCCTGGAGCTGGGCGCGCGTCTCGCTGCCGATCACGGCCTGGAAGTCACGCACCATCGCCGGATAGGGGTGCGGGCCGGCCGACGAGCCGATGATGTAGTAGGTGTCGTGGACGTTGGTGACCCAGTCGCGGAGCGCCTCGTTCATGGCGTCCTTGAGCGTGGCCGAGCCGGAGGTCACCGGCCGGACGTCCGCGCCCAGCAAGTGCATGCGCTGGACGTTCGGCGCCTGCCGCTCGATGTCGATCGCGCCCATGTAGACCACGCACGGCAGGCCGGCGCGCGCGCAGACGGTGGCGGCGGCGACCCCGTGCTGGCCGGCCCCGGTCTCGGCGATGATGCGGGTCTTGCCCATGCGACGGGCGAGCAGCAGCTGGCCCAGGCAGTTGTTGATCTTGTGCGAGCCGGTGTGGTTCAGCTCCTCGCGCTTGAGGTAGATTTTCGCCCCGCCGAAGTGGGCGGTCAGCCGCTCGGCAAGGTACAGCGGGCTCGGACGCCCGCCGTAGTGGGCCATGTCACTGGCGAGTTCGGCCTGGAACTTCGGATCGGCCTTGGCCTCGGCGTAGGCGCGGTCGAGCTCGAGCACGAGCGGCATCAGCGTCTCGGGCACGTAGCGACCGCCGTAGTCGCCGAAACGCCCAGACGCGTCGGGATAGGCCGAATAGTCGTTGGGCTTGGCGGGGGCGTTCAAGGCTTACGTTTGACTGGCGAGCGTCAGGCGCGGGCGACGGCGTCGAGGAAGGCCGAAATGAGGCCGGCGTCCTTTAGCCCCGCCCCTCGCTCCACGCCAGAGGAAACGTCGACGATGGGGGCGCCCGAGAGGCGGATCGCCTCGGCCACGTTCCATGGATCGAGCCCGCCGGCGAGCAGGTGCGGCCGCTGGAACCGACGCCCGGCCAGCAGCGTCCAGTCGAACGGCTGGCCGAGGCCGCCGGGGCGGTCGGCATCGGCGGCGGGTTTGGCGTCGAACATCAGATGCTCGACGAGCCCGTCGAACGCCTGGGCCGCGTCGACGTCGGCGGCGACGGAGACCGGCAGCACCTTGATCACGCCCGCGCCGGTGCGGGCGGCGACGTCGCGCGCCCGCGCCGGGGTCTCGCGTCCATGAAGCTGGATCAGGTCGGGCTGAAGCACGTCGACGACCCGGTCGAGACCTTCGTCGTCCGGGTCGACCATGACCGCGACGATCTTCGCCTGCCCGCGCGCCGGCGCCGCGAGCCGCGCCGCGAGCTCCGGCTGAACCAATCGGGGACTCGCCGGGAAGAAGTTGAAGCCCAGGAAGGCGGCGCGGCCGTCCAGCGCCGCCGTCACCGCTTCCGACGTCGATAGGCCGCAGATTTTCACATCGGTCATGTGCGTCGCCGCCTGCAAGGGTCCGCGACTTAAGGGCTCGCGACAGGTTTCGCCAGCCGCATCCCGATGATGCGGCGCAATCCAAGACCTGCCACCATGGCTTCGAAGGAAAGCAGCCATGAAGATCATCATCGCAACCCTGATCGCGCTGACCCTCGCCGCGCCGGCGGTGGCCGCGCCAACGGCGCAGCCGATGATGGTCGGTGAATGGCGAAGCATCGACGACTCCCGGGCGCTGGTCGAAATCAGGGCGGACGGGACGTGGATCGACTCCTATGCCGGCATGCCGAGCGCCACGACGACCTCGCGCTGGACTCTGTTTTCCGGCGGTCATCCACCAAAGGACGTGGCTGACCAGACCCTGGATGCGAAGTCCACCTACCTGGAGGTCAGCGACAAGGACGGGCCATTGGTCTACGCCGTCGACCGCGTCGATGCCAAGCGCCTGGAACTGATCTATCTCGCCCGCGGCAACGATTTGAGCTACGCGCGAGTGAAGGCGGCGGGTCCGCCGGCGAGCCGTTAAGGCTTCTCCGGCGGTTCGATCAGGTCCCAGAGGTTGCCGTAGAGGTCCTCGAACACGGCGACCTTGCCGTAGGGCTCGCTGCGTGGCGGGCGCGCGAAGCGGACGCCGTTGGCGGTCAGGCGGGCGTGGTCGCGGGCGAAGTCGTCGGTGTGCAGGAATAGGAACACCCGCCCGCCGGTCTGATCGCCGACGCGCGCGGCCTGCGTCGCGTTCGCCGCCCTGGCGAGCAGCAGGCCCGTCTGGCCGTCCGCGCCCGGCGGCGCGACCACCACCCAGCGCTTGCCGTCCGCCTGCGACGTGTCCTCGACCAGACGGAAGCCGACGACGCCGGTGTAGAAGGCGATCGCTTCATCGTAGTCGCGAACGACGACGGCGATCAGCGAAAGCCGTTGGCGCACGCCTCAGCCGGCCTTGAGCAGATCGCGGATCTCAGTCAGCAGCGTCTCGGTCGGCGTCGGGCCCGGCGGCGGGGCTTCGGCGGCCGCCTCTTCGCGCTTGATGCTGTTGATGGCCTTGACCAGCAGGAAGATGACGAAGGCGACGATCAGGAAGTCGATCACCGTGTTGATGAAGGCGCCGTAGCCGATCGCGACCTCCGCGGCCTTCTTCGCTGGATCGGCCCCTTTCAGCACGAGCTTCATGGCGGCGAAATCGACGCCGCCGGTGACCAGCCCGATCGGCGGCATGATGACCTGGTCGACGAGGCTCTTGACGATGGCGCCGAACGCCCCGCCGATGATCACGCCGACGGCAAGATCCATGACGTTGCCGCGCGCGATGAACTCGCGAAATTCCTTGAACATGACCGGTCTCCCCTGTCCGTGTCCGGAAGATTTCGGCGCAAACGGCGGGGCGCGTCAACGCCGCCGGCTATTCGTCGGCGTTCAACCGCTCGCGCAATTCCTTTCCGCTCTTGAAGAACGGGACGTGCTTGGCCTTGACCTGCACGGCGGCCCCCGTGCGCGGGTTGCGGCCCGTGCGGGCGGGCCGGGAGCGGACCGAGAAGGCGCCGAAGCCCCGCAGCTCGACGCGTCCGCCGCCGGCCAGGGCGCTCGCCATACGGTCGAGGACGACGCTCACTACCCGTTCCACGTCGCGTTGAGTCAGATGCGGGTTCTCGCTCGCCAGTTTGGCGATCAGCTCCGACTTGATCATGCCTGCCCCCATCTTCCCCAAACCGACCATGGCCAAGTCACGGTTGAGGTTCAAGGGGTTAGCCGCATTAAATCATTCGAATCGGCGCTTGCTCGCCTGCTGCGCGAAGCGGCGGCGCCCATCGCTAAGGCGTTCGCCGCGCGCGCGCCTACTCCTTTGCGGCCTTTTCGCGCAGGGCGGCGCCCAGGATGTCGCCCAGTGAGGCGCCGGAATCGGAGGAACCGAACTTTTCGATCGCCTCCTTGTCCTCGGCCATCTCCAGCGCCTTGACCGACAGCGACACGCGCCGCGCGGCCTTGTCGACGTTGGTCACCTGGGCGTCCATCCGATCGCCGACGGCGTACCGCTCCGGCCGCTGCTCGGACCGGTCGCGCGACAGGTCCGACTTGCGGATGAAAGCGGTCATCGGCGCGGCGTCCTCGCCGAACTTGACCTCGATCCCGCCCGAGGTGACCTCGGTCACCTGCACGGTCACCGTCTGGCCCTTGCGGAAGGTGTCCTGGGCCATCGGGTCGCCGGCCAGCTGCTTGATGCCGAGCGAGATGCGCTCCTTCTCGACGTCGACGTCCAGCACCTTGGCCCGGACGACCTCGCCCTTCTTGTAGCGCTGAATGGCCTCCTCGCCCGGCGCGTTCCAGTCGAGGTCGGTCAGGTGCACCATGCCGTCGATGTCGTTCTCGAGTCCGAGGAAGAGGCCGAACTCGGTCGCGTTCTTGACCTCGCCCTCCACCGTCGAGCCGACCGGGTGCGCCTTCACGAAGGCCTCCCACGGATTGTCCATGGCCTGCTTCAGGCCCAGCGATACGCGGCGCTTGGAGGCGTCGACGTCGAGCACGACGACTTCGACCTCCTGGCTGGTGGAGACGATCTTGCCCGGGTGCACGTTCTTCTTGGTCCACGACATCTCCGAGACGTGCACAAGGCCCTCGACCCCCGGCTCGAGCTCCACGAAGGCGCCGTAGTCGGTGATGTTGGTGATGCGGCCGGTGAAGCGCGCGCCCACGGGATACTTGGCCTCGACGCCGTCCCAGGGGTCGGACTGCAGCTGTTTCATGCCGAGCGAGATGCGCTGGGTGTCGGGGTTGATCTTGACGATCTGCACCTTGACCGTGTCGCCCACCGCCAGCACCTGGCTCGGGTGATTGACGCGCTTCCAGCTCATGTCGGTCACGTGCAGCAGGCCGTCGATGCCGCCCAGGTCGACGAAGGCGCCGTAGTCGGTGATGTTTTTGACCACGCCCTCGCGGACTTCGCCCTCGTGCAGCTGGCTGACCAGCTCGGTGCGCTGCTCGGCGCGGGCCTCTTCCAGGATGGCGCGGCGGGAGACGACGATGTTGCCGCGCGGACGGTCCATCTTGAGGATGGCGAACGGTTGTTCCTTGCCCATCAGCGGGCCCACGTCGCGCACCGGGCGGATGTCGACCTGGCTGCCGGGCAAGAACGCCGAGGCGCCGCCGAGGTCGACGGTGAAGCCGCCTTTTACGCGGCCGACGATCGAGCCCATGACCGGCTCGTTCTTGGAATAAACCTCTTCCAGCCGGGTCCAGGCCTCCTCGCGGCGCGCCTTGTCGCGGCTGATCACCGCTTCGCCGAGCGCATTCTCGACCCGTTCCAGGAACACTTCGACTTCGTCGCCGACCTGGATCGTCGGCTTGCCGTCCTCGCCGACGCCGAACTCGCGGGTCAGGATGCGGCCCTCGGTCTTCAGGCCGACGTCGATGATGGCGAAGTCCTTCTCGATGGCGACGACCTTGCCCTTGACCACCGTCCCTTCCATGAAGTCGCGCCCGCCGAAGGATTGGTCGAGGAGAGCGGCGAAGTCGTCGCGGGTGGGGGTCATACTCAGGTCGTCGGCCATTTAAGGGTCTTTCGTCGGTGTTTGAGGCGGAAGGCGTGCGCCGGACTTCCGGTCGCGCCATGGATCCGCGAAGGATGTGTGATCGTCTCGCCGAGGGCGCAAGAACGGACAGAAGCCGCCTGGCGCCAGAAACCCGCGGTAGGCCGAGGCAAGGCGCGGGTGGATTCGCCGTCAGGGCTCCTTGGCCCATCTGGCGCGCGCCGCCTCGACGATGCGGCGGGCCGCATCGGCGGCGGCTTCTATAGTCATTTCAGTGGTGTCCAGCAAGACGGCGTCGGCCGCCGGGCGCATCGGAGAGTCGGCCCGGCCCGAGTCGACGGCGTCGCGGCGGGCGATGTCGGCGATCACCGCCTCGCGGCCGATGCCCGGATCGACCGCCTTGAGCTGCAGCCAGCGCCGCTCGGCGCGGGCGTCGGGCGAGGCGGTGACGTAGAGCTTGGCCGGCGCGTCGGGGACGATCACCGTGCCGATGTCGCGGCCGTCGATGATCGCCCCGCCGGGCTGGGCGGCGAAGGCGCGCTGGGCGGCGCGCAGCACCTCGCGCACCGCCGGATGCACGGCGACGCGGCTCGCCGCCGCCCCGGCCTCGAGCGAGCGGAGCGCCGGATCGTCCAGTCGGCTCAAGTTCAGCCTGCTGGCATGGCGCGCCGAGGCGGCGGCGTCGTCCGGGTCCTCGCCGGCGCGCGTCACCGCCAGGCCAACCGCCCGATAGAGCAGGCCCGTGTCGAGCACCGGCAACCGGTAGGCGTCGGCCAGGGCGTGGGCGATCGCCCCCTTGCCGGACGCCGCGGGACCGTCGATGGCGATGACGAAGCCGCTCACGCCGCCTCGAGCTTGGCGCCGAGGCCGCGCATCAGTTCGCTGAAGCCCGGGAAGCTGGTGGCGATCATGCCGGGCTCGTCGACGCTGACCGGTTGCTCGGCGCCGAGGCCGAGCACCAGGTGCGCCATGGCGATCCGATGGTCGCCGTGGGTCTCGATGCATGCGCCGCCGCGGACGCGATGGTTGCCCCCGCCAGCGCCGCGCACGCTCATGGTGTCGCCTTGCTGCAGGGCGGTGACGCCGCAAGCCGACAGGCCGCGGACCGTGGCCGCGAGGCGGTCGCTCTCTTTCACGATCAGTTCGCCCAGCCCCAGCATGGTGGTCTGACCCTCGGCGAACGCCGACGCGACGGCGAGGATTGGGTATTCGTCGATCATCGACGGGGCTCGCTCGGCCGGAACCTCGACGCCATGCAGCGGCGAATGGCGCGCGGTGACGTCGCCGACCCGCTCGCCGCCCTCGTCGCGCTCGTTCGAGACCACAAGGTCAGCGCCCATCTCGCGCAGAGTCTCAAATAGCCCGGCGCGCAGAGGATTGAGCAGCACCCCTTCGACCACGACCTCGGAGCCGGGGGTGATCAGGGCCGCGACCAATGGGAAGGCGGCCGACGATGGGTCGCCGGGGACCGCGATCCGGGCGCCCTTGAGCGTCTGGCCGCCCTGAAGCCGGATGTGGCGGCCATCGGCCGCGTCGGCGACGTCGACCACCGCCCCGAAGGCGCGAAGCATGCGCTCGGTGTGGTCCCGCGTGGCCTCGGGCTCGATGACTTCGGTCACGCCCCGCGCATTCAGGCCGGCGAGCAGGATCGCCGACTTCACCTGCGCCGAGGGCTCGGGCAGGCGGTAGACGATGCCGGCAAGGTCGCCGCCGGAAAGACTGAGCGGCAGCCGCCCGCCCTCGCGGCTTAAGGACCTGGCGCCCATCTCGCTCAAGGGTCGCAGGACCCGCATCATCGGCCGGCCCCTAAGGCTCTGGTCGCCGGTGAAGGTGGCGGTGAGCGCGAACCCGGCGGCCGCGCCCAGCATCAGCCGTGCGCCGGTGCCGGAGTTGCCGCAGTCTATAATGTCGGCCGGCTCGGCGAGCCTGCCAGCGCCCTGCACCCGCCAGCGACCCTCGCCCAGGCGCTCCACCACCGCGCCGAACGCGGCCATGGCGCGCGCCGTGGCCAGCACGTCTTCGCCCTCGAGCAGCCCCTCGATCTCAGTCTCCCCGCTCGCCAGCGCGCCGAGGATCAGCGCGCGGTGGGAGATCGACTTGTCGCCCGGCGCGCGGGTGCGGCCCTTGAGCGCAGACCCGGGCCGGGCCGTTAGATGTTGGGGCGCCATGAGGACGGAGGCTCCGCGCGGAACCGCGAAAACGAAGGAGGTTTAGCTTTTGACAGCGGCGATTTCGCGTGGCAAGGGAGCCGCCCTTCGCGCATCGCCTTCAAATCGCAACAGGTCTCCTCCTTGGCCAATCCCGAGCTGGGCGCAAAGCAGATTTGCCCCACCTGCACGAGCAAGTTCTACGATCTCGGCCGCAGGCCCGCGACCTGCCCCAAGTGCGGGACCCAGTTCGACCCAGAGGAGGCCATGCGGAACCGCCGCGTGCGCGCCCGCGCCTCGCCCGCCGACTACGAGGAGCCGGAGGAGAAGGCGCCCCCGCCGGTGGCCGAGCCTGACGGCTTCGAGGAGGAGGTCGACGAAACGCCCGAAGTGGACGAAGCCGCCGCCGAGCCGATCGAGGTCGCCGACGAAGAGGAAGCGCCCGAGGGCGGCATCGCGCCGCCCGGCGAGGAGCTGGGCGTCGACTTCGCCGAGGAAGAAGAGGATCTCGAGGAGGAGGCCGCCGACATTCCCTTCCTCGAGGACGAGGACGAAGACGACAACTTCGAGGACGAGATCGACACCCTGCCCGAAGACGAGCCGGACTGAGGGTCGCGCAGGCTTGATCGGCGGACCTGCTCGGCATAGGGTCCGCCCCCTTTGCGGGACAGGCTGCCCGCGAACACCCGGAATCCGGGGCTATAGCTCAGCTGGTAGAGCGCTTGAATGGCATTCAAGAGGTCAGCGGTTCGACTCCGCTTAGCTCCACCATTCAGTCTGGGGCGTGACCGCCGCTACGCCCGAGCAGGGATTTCCCTCCCACAATACCGCGCCTTGGCGGCCTGACCGTCTGCAACTCGGCTCTCCAAGGCACCGTCAGAGAGCGTTCGGGGGCGGTTTCCCGCGCCCGTTCTCTGGCCCAATTCCAAAAGTGTGAGTTTCGAGGTTTTCCCTGGTATCAGGGAAATCTACAGGGAAGACATCGTCGAGCGAACGACCCGTCGCGCCAGAGCCGTCCGAAACCGTGGCAATTTCAATAACCTAGCTGATCAGCGACGGCGAATTCCCTAGACGACGGAGCAGGGAATAGGGTCTGCAAATTCGCGCGCTTTGCCATCCGCAGCGGGAAGAACAGGGAATTCGTGCGCAGACGACGATGGACGACCTAGGCGCACATGCCGCCGATCGTCGTGTGATGTCGGAGGGCCGCCGTCCAGTCCTTAAGCCTCAGGCGCAGCCCGCACAGATGGCCTCGACCATTTGCCGCTGCGCCCGCCAGTCGAGCGGCAGCGGCGCAGCGGTGATGGTCTTCAACGAGAGCGTCGGCGGATGGCGGCCTTCGAGCGCCATGGCGACCAGGTCTGGCGCAAGGTACCCCAGCGGCGCCAGCCGCATGGTGTGCGTCGGGCACAGGCCGTGGCGTTGAGCTAGCGCCTTAATCGAGTCGAACTCGCCCGCGGTCATAGCGCTCGCCCAGGAACGGGCTAGGACGACCGCCCTGACCAGGGTCTTGTCGATGCGCCGTGGAGCGGCGGAGCCGGCTCCGGTCGGCGCGATGAGGATCGCCCCCTCGCGGCGCTTGAGCGCGATCGGAAGGCGCACCTCGACATCGCCGACGTCGGTCGACTCGGTCACCGCCTTAACAGCGGCAGGCCGCAAACTGATCGTGACTTCGTCCAGCCCTAGGGCGACGCGGGTCAACGCCGCGGCGACGCGCTGGCGCAGATCCTCGTCGGGTCGCCAACCGAGCGCCAGACGACCCTCAACGGCGTCGAGCACAAAGGCGTCAAGCACGCCGGCGGCGATGCGCGGCAGACTTCCCAACGGCTCGCTCGAGCGCGCGCGCCGTGGCCTGGAGAGATAGTAGCGGTATCGCTTGGCGCCGCGAGTGGTGTGGACGGCCGGCATGGGATGGCCGCGATCGTCGAACAGCAGTCCCTCCAGGAGCGCGCCCTCTCCGACGCGGGGCGCGTGCGGCATCGTGGCGCTGCCGGCGGACAGCTGCGCCTGCACGGCGTCCCAGGTCGCGGCTTCGATGACGGCCTCGTGGGTGGCTTCGTGCACGACGGACTTGTGCCGATTGGCGCCGCGATAGACCGGGTTGGTCAGGAGGTATTTGAGCGCGCCGCGCGTGAAGGGTCGGCCGCCGACCTCGGACCCTTGCCGGTTGACCCAGCGTTTGGAGCCGATGCGGTCGCGCGCCAATTCTGTCTCGAGCGCCGCGACAGAGCCAAGCTCGAGAAAGCGGCGGAAGATGTTTCGGACGCGGTCAGCCTCGACCGCGTTGATCACGGGTCGAAGGTTGACGACGTCGTAGCCGAGCGGCGGGCGTCCGCCCATCCTGAGGCCCTTGGTCTTCGATGCCGCGATCTTGTCGCGGATGCGCTCGCCGGTCACCTCGCGCTCGAACTGGGCGAAGGAGAGCAGCACATTGAGGGTCAGCCTGCCCATCGAGGTGGTGGTGTTGAACGCCTGGGTCACCGATACGAACGAGACGCCCCTGGCGTCGAAGATCTCCACGATCTTGGCGAAGTCGGCGAGGGAGCGGGTGAGACGGTCGACCTTATAGACCACGACGACATCGATCTGGCCCCGGCCGATGTCGGCCAGCAGATGCGCAAGCGCTGGCCTATCCATCGAGCCGCCAGAGAAGCCGCCGTCGTCGTAGATCGTCCCGACCGCCTGCCAGCCCTCGCCGGCCTGGGAGAGGATGTAGGCAGCGCACGCTTCCCGCTGAGCATGGAGACTGTTGAAGCCCTGCTCCAGGCCTTCCTCGGTCGATTTGCGGGTGTAGATGGCGCAGCGCAGGCGTTGGGTCATCGACGCTGCCCGGGCGCTGGCGACCGATCCTTCAGGCCAAAAAAGACCAGGCCGTTCCACTTGGTCCCAGTGATCTTCAGGGCGGCTTCGGAAAGCGAACGGACGCGCTCGCCGCGGTAGCTGAAGCCATCCTCCAAAACCCGCACCTCGTGGCGTTCTCCGCGCCACTCGCGGATCAGCGAGGAGCCGGGCTTCAGCGCCGGCCCAGGAGTCGGGGTGAAGCCTGGCTCGGCCGCGAAGCGTCGAGCGAGCTCGCTGGCGCGGCGGCGTAGGGGCGCTGGGAGATCTCCCAGCGCCCTGACCTGAACCTCGTGGGCGAGCGCCCTCGCGAGCAGGTCGACGGAACGGAGCTTGGGCGGCGAACCGCCCACCCTCGCCCGCCAGGCCTGCCGCAGCTCCTCCAAGGACATCGCGCCGATGAGAGCAATCTCGGCGGAGAGAGCCTCTTGCCGATCCACACCGTTCACCGAGCCTCGGCGGCTGGGATGCCATAGAGGCGGCCCTTAGCGGTCTTATCCGAGGTGATCGTTAGGCCGTACTTCTTCTTCAGCGCCCCTGAGAGGGCGCCACGCACCGAGTGCGCCTGCCAGCCCGTCGCGGCGGTCAGCTCGGCGATGGTGGCTCCGCCAGGACGGCGCAGCAGCGCCACCAACTCGCCAAGCTTGCCCTTCGGATCTGGCCGCGGCGCGACCGCTGGTTGGGCGGCCGGTTCGGTCGGCTGGTTGGCGGCGGCTCTCCGGCCGCCTGACGTCTTGGCGGCCGCGATCGCGGCCCGGCCCGCGTCCGTCGCCACGATGAGGATGGACCCGTCTTCCTGCTCGGTGGATTGAACGTACTTGTGCCACCGCACCTCTTCGACGACCCTCCCGTCGACGGCGTCGGTGACCAAGAGGCCCCCCTTGCGGGATGCTTTAATGATGACATCCAGCTGGGCGTTGCTGAGCTTCGGCATGATGTTCTCCTCGTGGGCGGCGACGCGCCGCCCCTACCGCGGCGAGCCCGGACCAGAGCCGGGCGGTTGACCGAGGAGTTTCGACGGATCAGTCCGAGCGGCGCTCCGGCGCCTCCATCACGCTAGCCGGGTCGGCGGGCGGCAGCTTGCACCCGGAAAGCAATGCTTCGTTGGCAGGTGAAGTCCAGCACAATCTCTGAGAGAACGAGCGTGACTGAACTACATATGCGCGTTGGCTGGAGGAGGCACTTCTCAGCGCCGTCGTGGAATGCGTCCCCTGGGAATGTAGTTCATCGGCCCCGCACGAGGGTCGCGCATTGGGTGCGGCTTGGGGCCGCCGCCGCCCCCCGAGTGGCCAAAGCTCGGCGGCGGCTTGGGCTTGAAGTCGTTCCTCAGCCAGCTGAGCGCCTGGGTCAACGCGTCACCCTGATCGTCGAAGCGGCTGAACGGCAACTCAGTGATCTCGTCGAGGAAAGCCGTCCGCCAGGATGGATGGCGTGGCAGGAGCACGCGGCCATCCTGGAGCATGTCGAGCACGGCTTCCAAGCGCGCCTGCTTGCTGGCGGTCGGTTGTTTGATCCGCTCCACCCTCAGGCCGAGCTCCTCGAAGACGCCGATCAGGGCGCGGCCAAGCGCCGCCTCCTCGACCAGGTGGATGGCCTTCGGGTGGCGCCTCGCCAGATCCAGCGCGTGGAGCTTGAGGTCCGTGAATTCGACCTGGCGCCGCCAGACGTCGACGAGATAGAGGTGGCGGCCCTCTGTCCGGAAGACGAGCGCGACGCTGTAGCTGGAGTTTGGTCCGGCAGTCTGGCCGCAGTCCCAGCTCAAGACCATTTGCTCGGCGGCCGGCGGCACGGGGTCGTATTCCGGAAACCACTCGGCCTTGACCAGACCCGCCGCGAGTAGCGTCGGCGCCTGCTGATACTGCGTGAGGAACACGTGCGGCGGCACGGTCCTGCGCAGCATCTCGATCACTTCCGGCGTGTGGGATTGGGGTCGCAGCACGTCGCCCTCAGGCCGCGTCCAGCTCCAAGCGCCCACACGATAGGTCGTCGGCGCCTCGGCGATCAGTGGCACCGAAAGCAGCTCGAACACGCCCTGGGCGGCCAGGAAGCCGCAGAGGTCGTTCGGATGCAGCCGCTGCGCGACGACAAGAATACGCCCCACCGCCTGGTTGTTCAGCCTCGACTGAATCTTGCTGTAGTAGAGTTCGTTGACCTTCTCGCGCCTCTCGGTGCTGGCGTCCTTGGCGTCGAGGGGGTCGTCGATGATGATGGTCCGACCGCCCTCGCCCGTGATCGCGCCGCCGAGAGCCGTCGCGATGAGCTCGCCGCCCATCGTCGTCTTGAAGTGGTCGCGCCTAGCGAAGTCAGCGGCGAGCACGGTGGCTGGGAAAGCGGCCCGGTACCAGTCGGTCGCCATCAGCTGCATACACCTGTAAGCAAAATCCTCGGCCAGACCCTCTTTGTGTGAGATCAGCAGGATCTTCTCGCTCGGGTTCTGCCCGAGCAGGAAGGCGGGCAGGCAGACCGAGACAACGTGCGATTTGAGGACCCGCGGCGGGAGGCAGATGATCAACCGGCGCACCTCGCCGGATATGACCTGTTCCAGCTTGCGGCTCAGAAGCTCCAGGTAGTCCGAACGCTCCAGTGGCTCGTGCACCAGCTCTTCGAAGGCCTTGGCGACGAAGCTGGGAAAATCCTTCGGCACCAGGGCCTGCACCAGGGCGGCCGGGGACGCGCCGCCAAAGTCCAGGCGGGGCGGGGCGGGAGAGATATCAGTCATCGCGGGCCTCCGTATCTTCGGTCTGGTCCTCGTTGGATCCACCGGGCATCGGCGCCGCGGGGGCATTGCGACGCAGGAAGTCCTCGAGGATGAGCTGGTCGCTCTCGGACAGGGGGGCTTCGTCTTGGGCCGCCGGCGCCGTAACCACCTGCGCGGCGACGAGACCGATCAGCAGGTGGGCCGCCCGGGTGTCGCCCTTCAAGGCCTTGGCGACGAGCGCCTTGAGCATCGCCCGCTGTTTGGAGACGGAGCGCTCGCGGACCCCTTCCCGCACCCTGATCTTCTCGGCCAATTCTTCGGCAAGATCGGT
>DATNJB010000037.1:0-32673 GCA_035604135.1 Caulobacteraceae bacterium
GGGGCGCGGCAATGCGCCTTGCATCGCTCGTCGCTCTCCTTGTGCGCGCCGTCATCAAAGACGCTCCGGCAGGACCCAAACTGCCAGCGACCACCGCTGGCTTCCCACCGACACGAGCCCGGACACAGCCGGGCGAGCACAAGCACTCACGCTCCAATCGCGCGCGCAGTCCAGTCCAAGTAGCTGCGAGCGCCACCGCAGACGGCCCGAACGCTGGGGACGCCAGCCCTCGCATAGTCCATCCTAGTTCCCACGGAGGAGTTCGGCGGGCGCGCCGAGGCGCGGTTGACCGATTCGGACGCGCTCACTACCTAGGCCGGCGTTTGCCTGCCGGAGGAGACCACTCATGCCGCCGCCGTTGATGAAGGGCGCGACGGGCGTTCTAGCGCTGGCGGACGGGACGGTCCTGCATGGGATCGGACTTGGCGCGGTCGGCGATGCGGTCGGCGAGGTGTGCTTCAACACCGCCATGACAGGCTACCAAGAAATTCTTACCGACCCCTCCTACATGGCGCAGATCGTCGCCTTCACCTTTCCGCATATCGGCAACGTCGGCGTAAACCTCGAGGACATCGAGCAGTTCGGCCAGGGCGCGACGACCGCTGCCCTGGGCGCGGTCTTCCGCGACGTTCCGACGCCGCCGGCCAACTGGCGCGCGCAAGGCGACCTCGGCGGCTGGCTCAGGCGCCGCGGCGTGATCGCGCTGGGCGGCGTCGATACCCGGGCGCTGACCGTGCGCATCCGCGAGAGCGGCATGCCGCACGGGGTGATCGCAAACGATCCGGCCGGCGCTTTCGACATCGACGCGCTGGTCGCACGGGCGCGCGCCTGGCCCGGCCTCGTCGGCCTCGATCTGGCCAAGGACGCCAGCTGCCTGCAGCCGTTCACCTTCGACGAGGGCCTGTGGCGCTGGCCGGAAGGCTACGCCAAGGCCGGCCAGCCGAGGTACGAGGTTGTCGTCGTAGATTACGGAGTGAAAAGGAATATTCTCCGCGCGCTGACCAGCATTGGCGCGCGCGTCACGGTGGTCCCGGCCACGACAAGCGCCGAAGCGATCCTGGCCCGCAAGCCGGACGGCATCCTGCTGTCGAACGGCCCCGGCGACCCGGCGGCGACCGGCGAATACGCCGTCGCGGAGATCAGGGCGCTGGTCGAAAGCGGCAAGCCGGTGTTCGGCATCTGCCTTGGCCACCAGTTGCTGGCGCTGGCGCTGGGGGCAAAGACGGTCAAGATGGAGCAGGGCCACCACGGCGCGAACCATCCGGTCAAGGACCTGACCACCGGCAAGGTCGAGATCGTGTCGATGAACCACGGCTTCACCGTCGACCGCGACAGCTTGCCCGCGCCGCTCACCGAGACCCACGTTTCGCTGTTCGACGGCACCAACGCGGGGCTGGCGCTCAAGGACCGGCCGGTGTTCTCCATCCAGCACCATCCGGAAGCCTCGCCCGGCCCGACCGACAGCCTCTACCTCTTCGAGCGCTTCGCGAAGCTGATGGAAGAGGCGCGCGGGCGTTAGGCGTAGGGAGATTGGGCGCGTCGGGCTCCAATCCTCCACCGTAGGCGGAGGGGGACCGCGCGATAGCGCGGTGGAGGGGGAGCGATGCCGGCCGCGCCCGTTGCGGGAATGACCTAGGTCTTGCTTGCCGACCGGCCGCGCGAGCGGCAGGCCCCCTCCACCATGCTGCACATGGTCCCCCTCCCCCAACGGGGGAGGATCTGCCAATCACCGATTCAACTAAGGCCCAACCCGCCCTAGGCTTCCGCCTCGTTGAAGGCGTCCATCGCCGCCATCAGCGCGGCGATCGTCTGGCGCTCGGGCTCGCTTAGCCGCGGGTTCCACACGTCACAGATCAGGATCGTGCGGGGCCGATCGCCCTCGTTCCAAGCCTCATGCTCGATTGTATCATCGAAGATCCAGGCTTCGCCCTCGCGCCAGGCCCGCGTCTCCGAGCCGACCCGGAACCCGCAGCCCTCCGGAACAATGAGCGGCAGGTGCACGGCGAGGCGTGTGTTCGAGACGCCGGTGTGGGGCGGAATGCGCGTCTTCGGCTGCAGCACCGAGAACACCGCCATCGGCGAGCGGCCCGGCGCCTGCGGCTGAGGAACACCGGCCAGCGCGGCCATCGTCTTGGGCGCACGCGCCGCGTTCCAGGCGACCTTGCGCCCGTCGAACCAGAGGTGGAAGGCCCCCCATCGTTGCGAGCGGTTGAGCTCCGCCCACGGCTCCAGGGGCGCTGCGTCGGGGTAGTCTATATAAGGGGCCATCAGGCCTTCGTCTTCGGCGAGGATGGCCGCGATCTCGTCGCGAATGTCGGGCGCGGCGGCCTCGAGCGACTCAAGCCAGGGAAACTCATCGCGATCCCAGAACTCGATCTCGGGCAGGCCGGGATAATTGAGCAGCAAAGGCTGCTGGTGATAGACACCGCGCCTGCCGACGATGCGCTCGACGAAGACGTCGGCGCGGCGAAGCTCGCGGGAGGCGCCGGCGCCAAGCGTACGGCGCGCAGCCTCCTTGAGGGCCGCTTCCATCGCGGCGCTGCGATCGTCCATCGCGCCTCTCGCCCGTCTCCCTCGGTCCTGCCGCCACACATAGCCGACGCCGTCAGCGGCGCCAGGGATTGCGGAAAAGAGAAGCGCCGCCCGAACGAGTCGGGCGGCGCAAGAGAGACGACAGGGAGGCCAAGCCACCCCCAGGCCCGAGCTGGACCTAGTACTTGAAGTGCACGCCGACCTTGAAGGCGCGCCCAATGATCCCGGCCTGAGCGTACGTCGGGTTGTAGTTGATGCCGGCATAGTTGATCTGATCGACCGGGGGCAACGTATCGCCGACGTTGTAGACGTTCAGGAACACGTCGATGTTCTTGGTGAGCTTGTAGTTGGCGTTCATGTCGACGTCCCAGAAGTCCCCCGCCGTGCAGTTCCCCGGCAGGTTGGAGATGCAGAACGAGCCTCCGGTGATGTCGGCGGCATCCTCGAACATCGAGCTCACGTAGTTGACGGTGGCCGTGACGGCGAGCTTGTCCCAGGTCAGCGTCGTCGACCAGTTCATGCGGTACTTTGGCGTGCCGGCCCCCGACGACAGGTTATACGGCGCCTCCGTCCCCGTGTAGTCGAACGTCGGCACGCCCGGCTGTTTGTAGCGGAACGAGAGGATGTCGGTGAAGTTAAGGTCCGACGCCAGCCGCATGTCATAGGGCAGTTCGAAGTTGACGCGGACGTCGAGGTCGAGGCCGGTCGTGATCAGCGAGTTGTCGTTGTCGTACGCCGCTTCGACTGCGAGCGGACGTCCCGGGCTTGCCGGGTCGGCGGGGTCCGGCCTGTCCGCGACGACGATGATCCCCGGCGGCAGCGGCTGGCCGCTCAGGTAATCGTCAATCGCGGGACCCGGGGAAGGTGGAAAGATGAGATCGGTCTTCTCGATGTAGTAGTAGTCCAGCGACGCGCTCAGCCAAGGCGTCGGCTGGGCGACAAAGCCCACCGTGAAGCTCTGCGAGTGCTCGGGCCCGATGCGGGGGTTGTCGATGTTGACCGCTTCCAGGCTGTAGGGCTGGACATACCCGTCCGCGCCGTGCGCGGCGCAGTAGGCCGCCTGGATCGGATCGCCGGCGCATAGGTTAAGCGTCTCGAAGCCGCCGACCGCGCCGGTGTGCGCTTCGGCGAAGCTCGGCGCCCGGAAGCCTTGGGAGTAGGTGCCGCGCAACGCGAGCTGGCGAATCGGCGTCCACTTGATCTCGACCTTGGGCGAGAACGAGTCTCCGAAGTCGGAGTAGTGGTCGTAACGGCCGGCCACGTTCAGGTCGAGCGTCTTGAACACCGGCGCGTCGATTTCGCCGTAGGCCGACAGGACGTAGCGGTTGCCGGAGGCGTGGTCGACACCGAGCCCCTCGTAGAGCCCGCCGGGGTTAATTTCCGGGTTGTTCTGCGCCTCGTAGTGCGCGTGCAGGCCAAAGCCGAAATTGAGCGGGCCGCCGGGGAGATCCATTAGCGGATGGGTCGCGCGGAAGTCGACCGACTCGAGGTCGGTGGTCGCGACCTTCGAGATCGTCCCCTGAATGGCGTTCTCCACCGACGCCGGCGTCTGGCTCGGATTGAGGAAGTTGTAAGTGCCGTCGGTGACGGCGGCGATCAGCGCCGGGTAGAACGGGAAGCCGTTCAGCGCGTAATCCAGGTCCTCGTGCTCGGCGGCGATGCCGAGCTCGTAGTCCCAGTTCCATAGCGTGCCCCGCAGATCGGCGACGCCGCGGTAGACGTGGTTGCTGGTCTGCTCGGTCAGGAAGTGCGGAAACGCGAAGTTGATGAGCGCAACCTCTCCCAGCGCGGCGAAGGGGTTGTTGGGGTTGAGCCCGCCGCCCGGCAGCGTGACCGGCAGCGCGATCGTGTTGGTGTTGGTCGGCGAGGGGTTCTGAATCTGCGCGGAGGCGCCGCCGTTCGGGGCGTCAAAGACGTTGAAGTTGTCGTTCTGATAGTAGCTGAACGACACGTAGCCGACGGTGCTCGGATTGAACTGCACGGTGGTGCGTGCATAGACCCCGTACCGAGTCTCCCTTGACTGATCGTACCCGGGCGCTTCCAGGTTCTGGGCGCAGTAGCTGTCGTTGCCGCCGAATGCGCTCGGCGCGATCGTCAACTTGCCCTTCGGACCGCACCCGCCGGCGGCCAGCACCTGCCACGGGCCTGTCTGTACGCCGGTCAACACGTTGCCGGGTGTCCCAAGGAACCCGGGAGCGACGGCGCCGTACTGCGAGCCGATGTTGGTCTCCGGAATGCCGTCGCCTGGATCACCGCCGCCAAGCGAGGTCAGGTTGTAGGTGTTGAACGGGAACGGGCGCTGGCTGACGCCGATGGGGTCGATGTGATCGTACTCGCCGCTGATGTAGACGTTGAAGTGGTCGTTCTCGAGGTCGCCGTGGCCGACGGTCAGGTCGAGGTGGTAGTTGTCGCCGCCGCCGTGCTGGGTCGTCCCGCCTTCGACGGTGCCCTCGACGCCCTCGAACGTGGGTTTCAGGATGATGTTGACGACGCCGCCGATGGCGTCGGCGCCGTAGATGGCCGAGGCGCCGTCCTTGTCGATGTCGATATGGTCGACGACCGCGAGCGGCATGGTGTTCAAGTCGACGAAGTCGCGGACGCCATCGTCGCCGATCGGATAGTCGGCGTCCCGCATGCCGTCGGTGATCACCAGCGTCGAGTTCACCGTCAGCGCGCGCAGCGCCACGCCCGAGGCGCCGGTCGCGAACGCGCCCGAGAACGCGTTCGGCAGCGTGCCGCTGTTGTCGGCGGGAATCGACCGCACCGCGTCGGTCACGTTGGTGATGCCTTGGACGGCGATCTTCCTGGCCGTGAGCACGGTCACTGGCGCCGCGGTCTCAGTGCGGGTGCGGAACAGCGTGCCGGTGACGACGACTGTGGCGTTTTCGGTGTTGTTCGCGGCGGTCTGCTGGCCGCCATTGGTCTGCGCCAGCGCCGGCGTGGCCAGCGCCACGACCCCAAAAATCATCGTCGTCGCGAGCAGGCGCTCGCGCGTTGTGTGTAGTTTCATTCTGTTTTCGCCCCGTTTCGGCGTCCGCGTCCCCGCATCGCCGGTCATGGATATGCCCAAGCGCGGTCGCGTGCGCCCGATTGGGGCGATGTTTCGGGGGTGGCTCCGCTTCGGTCAATGATGGTCGTACGGTGTCAGCCCAAAAACGACACCGGTGTCACATTCCAGTCACACGGATGTCCGCGCGGCGCGGCGGCCGAGCGGAGAGCCCAGCGGAGACAAGTGAAGTCGCGTGCCCGGCGCGCGTAGCGACTTAGACCGACAGACTATCGGACGTGCGGAAGCGCACTTCGCTTCTGAAGAAATCGAGCGCGACAGACGCAAAGCGGCTCAGAACGTCGACTCCGACGATCAGCGCCGGCCTGTCAGCGGCCCCCCACAATTCGAAGGTGTGAAGGCTGGCGAATGCGACCGGCCAATGCGGCAGGCGCAAGCCGCCGATTCTGAGCTCCGGCAGGTCCCCGACCTGGGCGACGATGGTTTGGCCCGTGGCGCTCACGACTGGGACCTCTGCCCAGAGCAGCGCCGCGCGTTTCTGGGTGACGCGGTCGCGAAGCGCGAGATTGCCGATCGTGCGTTCCGCCCCTGAGTCCAGAAACGCGATCACCGGCGCGCCGGCCAGGCTGGCGTCCACCAGGGTCAACTGGCCGTCGCGGGGATGCGCCGCCATGACGATGTCGGCCGGGTCGCGTCGGGCGTGGCGGGCGTCCTCGATCGACAGCCGCGTGTCGACGAAGTTCAGCGTCAGCCGTTGCCCGGCCAGGCGGTCGACGCCGAGCATGCCAACGGCCCCGACCGCCGCGCGCGGAAGAATCGAAAGCACGACGTCGGTCTCTGTGCGACTGCCGAACGCCAGCGTGGCGGTGGTGGTCGGCGCGCTCTCGGCGCCGACGATTCCGTTGACCAGCTCCAGCGGCCCGCGCTCGAGACCGAGCTCGGCCGCCAGCGTATCGGCGATCACGGACTGGTTGGAGCCGGTGTCGACAACGAAGGGATACGGACCGGTTCCATTGACGCGAACCGGGGCGCTCATGCGGCTGTGCATGTCCATGACCGCATTCATATTCGCCGGCGGAACGTATGGCGGCGGCAAGACGAGGTCGGACAGGGGGTCGTTCAGCTGGACGACCATCGCCGACGCCGGGGCGGCCGTAGCGCACGCGGCGAGGCTGGCGAGGAATAGGCGTCGGTCAAGGGGACGACTCGGCATGCCCCCGCCCTTTGCTGCTCGTCGAGAGTCTCGCTCACCCGCCGTCGTTACACAACCCGCGGCGACCAAGCCTGCGCCACATCGCGAAAGCGCACCTCGGAGCGCAGGAAGTCGAGGCTGACGACGCTGAAGCGACTGAGCACATCGACGCCGATCATCAGCGCCGGCTGGTCGACCAGCTTCCACAGGGAGAAGGCATGCAGGTCGGCGAAGGCGACCGGCCAGGTGGGCAGGCGCATCCCGCCGATGCGCAAGCCATCGACGTCGCCCAGCGCGGCGGTGACCGTGTCCCCGGTGACACTGATCACAGGCACATCACCCCAGGCCTGGTGCGGCTCGCGCCGCTCGCACATCGCCTTCAGCGCCAGATTGCCGATCGTGCTCTCGGCGCCGGAATCGAGGAAAGCGGTCACCGGGACCCCGGCAAGGTCGGCTTGGACCATCGTCAGCTCGCCGCGTAGCCGCGTCGCCTGTACGACAACGTCGTTGGGATTGCGGAGCGGACGCATCGCGGACTCGATCGTCAGCCGTTGGCGGGCGAAGTCCATGATCAGCCGTTGCCCCTCGAGGCGATTGACGCCGAGCATCCCCGCCCCGCCCATCGCGTACTGCGGAAGGATCGACAGCACGACCTCGTCGTCGACCCGGTCGCCCAGCGAAAGGCGCGCCGACGTCGTCGACGCCATCTGCGCGTCGGTCGTGCTGTTCAATAGCTCGAGCGGGCCGCGGCTGAGGGCGAGCTTGGCGACCAACCCTTCGGAGATGACAGACTGGTTCGCGCCGGTGTCGATCACGAACGGATACGGCCCCTGTCCGTTGACCCGCACGGGTGCGGTCATCCGCCGGCAAAGGTCGAAGACGGCTTTGAGCGTTTGGGGCGGTTCGTAGTCGGAGGCATCTGGTATCAGTGATGGCTCGCGGCGTTCCAGCGCAACCTGGGCGCCAGCGCGGAGAGCGACGGCCGTCGCCGCCATGCCGGCCAGCAATCCTCGGCGATCGAACCCGAAGTGTCGCGTGATCGAGCCCTCCGGCCCTGTCCGGCCACGAGCATACGCGCAAGCGGCGACGCGCTCCACGGCGGCGCTGCAGGGGTGCGACCTCGCGCCGTCGCACCCTGCGCGTGTCTAGTACCTTACGCGCGCCCCGGCGAAGACGTAGAGGCCGAGGTCGTAGAGCGCGCTGCCGTCAGGGCCGCCGTTGTTGCCGGTGATCGCGCTCGGCGGAGGCACCTGGTTGAGGAGGTCGTTGACTCCCGCAAAGAGGTCGGTCGTGCCCTTCCAGGTCGGTAGCTTATAGTGCACGACCACGTCGTGGTAGACGATCGCCGGGAAGTACGCAGGCGATATGGCGTTCGACGCATAGACCGCTTGACCGGGGCTGCGATTGAAGTTGGCGGTGGTGCCGACGTAGCGCATGGTCCAGGTCACCGAGAGCGGGCCTTGCTCGTAGGTGATGTCGGCGCGCGCACGCTCGTAGGGCGTGCCGTTTACGGCCGTTCCTTCTTCGACGATGTACTGGTTGGGCGCCGTCTGGAAGGGGAAGTCGTGCAAATGCATCAAGAAGTTGAAGTCGACGTTCATCGTCACCTTGCCAGGCAGGTCGTCTTCCTTGCTCAACTTCAGGTGCAGCGGATCGGCCCAGAAGGCGTAGGTCCCCTGAACTTCGACGCCGTCGGTGAAGAGGCGCGAGGCGTTCAGGAAGGTGTCCTGGATGAACGCAATGTCGCCCGTCACGATCCCGGCGCCGGCTGAGTTGATCTCGTTGTGAGGCGCGCGGGTGATCAGGTTGCAGAATTGCGGATCGGGAGCTGGACCGTCGACGCAATTGTCCGCGATTTCCTGCGCTGTCGGTTCGGTAATCGCGTTCTTGATATCAATATTGTAGTAGTCGACGGTGAGTGAGAGCTGCTTGATAAACGTCGGCTGCAAGACGAAGCCGAGCGTATAGCTTGTGGCCTGCTCAGGTGTGAGCTTGTCGTTACCGGTGACGATGCCCGGCGGGGAGAGGTTGGTGGTCGCTGTAAAGCCAGGTGCGAAGCCCGGGACGACCAGCGGGCAGTTCTTGGCGCGGTTGGGGTTCGACCCGATGTTCTCGGAGCTGCAGGGGTCGGCGACGGTGAAGAAGGTGCCGCTTGGAGGCAGGAACGCCTCGGTCAAGTCCGGCGCCCGCACGGCCACCGAATAGTCACCGCGCAGCTTCAGACCCGGGATCGGCCCATAGACCACGCTCGCCTTCCAGGCGTTGACGCCTCCGACAGTGGTGTAGTCAGCGTAGCGATCGGCGGCGTCGAAGGTCAGCTCGTCGAGCAGGAAGCCCTGGTGCTTGAACACCGGGAAGCTGGCTTCGCCGTAGCCTTCGGTCACCTCGAACCCGCCTGTGAAATTTGGCGTCGGGGCGACTTCCGTCAGCCCCGCTGCAACCAGCGGATCCTGGTCATCCACGACGCGCTCTTTGCGCCACTCGACGCCAGCCGCCAAGCCAATCGGCCCGCCAGGCAGGTTCAGGAAGCGCGAGGTGTCGAAGTTGACGTCGAAGTGGGCGACCTCCTGGTAGAGCCACTGCTGTTCGATCTCGGTCGTGCGCGAATACATGATCGCCGCGCGGCTGTTCTGGAGGCCGAAGGGATTGTACGGCACGCAAGCTGAGGGGCTGCCGACGAGGCCACTCGGCGGCGGGTTGAATGGGTTGGGCGGCGCCGAGGGGACGTTGATGCGGCAGGCGGGCTGGCCGGTCGCTGGGTCGATCACCGAATCGATCGAGGCCGCGAAGTTGCCCGGAAGCTCGATGTTCCGATTGCTCAGATCGTTGATCGATTCACCGTAGTTGAACGTCGCCTGCCAGTTCACTTCCGCGAACTTGGCGTCGAAGTCGCCCCTCAGCGTCGGCACGACCCGCTCGGTGATGCGCCGCGCGTAGGTGGTGCGAGCGCCGCCGTCGCCAAGGAAGCGGTCAATCAGGATAGCGCCGTTGTTCAGGGCAAACGGGTCGAGGGCGCGGATTGCTGGCGTAAGGAACGCGTTGTCCGGCGAAAGAACGACCGTCGCAAAGCTGATCGACGGCTGGTTGAAGTCGTAGATCTCGCGTTGGATCAGCTTTTCGTCGAGGTCGAACTCGAGGTGCGGCGTGATCTCGTATGAGAGCCGGACATCGCCGCCGACCCGGTCGGTCTTGGGAATGATCAGCTCGTAATCTTCGAGCCTGAAGCAGGTCTTGCAGTCCGGCTCGAACTGACCGAAGGCAAAGCTGTTGGTGGCGATGCGATGCTGTTGCGGGAACGGCGTCCCGTTCGGCGTGAACGTGGTGAGGCCGCCCGTGACGAGGTCGAACAGCACGCCGGTGTTGTTGATGAACTCGCTCTCGACGTTCGGCGCGATAAGGAACTCAGGCACACCGTTGGTCGGTGTCGGGTTGGCGCCACCGAAGAACGGATTGTTTATCCGCCCGTAGTTGTGGTCGGATGGCACCTGGTTGGCCAGGATCTGCTGGTTCGAGTCCCAGAGGACGGTGGCGTTGACGTTGATCCGGTCGTTGAGGAAGTTGTGACCGATCGTGACGGAGCCAGACTCGTTGTAGCCGTAGTTGCCGTCCGGATAGACACCGCCCTGGATCTCGGCCTCGTATCCGACGAAGCGCTTCTTCAAAATGATGTTCACGACGCCGGCGACGGCATCCGATCCGTAGATGGCCGACGCGCCGCCGGTGACCACTTCGACGCGGTCGACCAGCGCCGGGGGAATCGAACCGAGGTCGACCGCGAAACTGCCTGGGTCGGCCGCGACATGGCGCTCGCCATCGACGAGCGTCAGGGTGCGCTGGATCCCCAGGTTCCGCAGGTCGGGGAAGGTCAGGCCGCCGGCGTTTCCAAAGCTGTTGGAATTGGCGCGCATCGTGCCCTGCACGCCCATCGACGGCAGAGTGGCGATGACCTGGCCGAGGTCTGGCGTGCCGGAATTCTGGATGATCTGCTGCGTCACCAGCGCGACCGGCACGGGCTGGTCGAGATTGGGCTTCGGAATCCGGCTGCCCGTGACGATCACCAACGGTTGGTTCGGCGGAGTCGTCGTCTGCGCCGCGGCATAGCCGGCTGCGGCGAAGGTGAACAGCATGCTTCCGGCGAACAGCGTCGCCTTGCGAATCGACATTTGGATGTGCCTCCAGGCCCCTAGGTCACACGGCACGGCGACCCGCCCGGAGAGGTTGCAAAGGGCGGTACGCAAACCGATACGGCATCTAGCCCAGCCCTGGGCGTCGTCGAAAGTCTCTTTTCGACCGTCGCGTGACAAAAATGTAATGAGTGACGCTGGAGTCACAGTCAGGCGGTCAGATCGCTCACCCGTGGGGCGAAATCGCGCCCGCCTTGCCGGGTTGCGCCCCGCACCCGGCCCCTCTAAACCAGCCGCTTAGCCTTCAATTCCAGGCGAACCGCCGCGCGGGTCTCGCGTGGCGGTTCGCCTGCGCGCGAGACGAAATGCCCAAGCGAACCGACATTTCGTCCATCCTGATCATCGGCGCGGGGCCCATCGTCATCGGACAGGCCTGCGAGTTCGACTATTCGGGCGTCCAGGCCTGCAAGGCGCTGCGCGCCGAGGGCTACCGGATCGTGCTGGTCAATTCGAACCCCGCCACGATCATGACCGACCCCGATGTGGCCGATGCGACCTACATCGAGCCGATCACGCCGGAGATGGTCGCCAAGATCATCGCGCGCGAGAAGCCGGACGCGCTGTTGCCCACGATGGGCGGGCAGACGGCGCTGAACGTGTCGCTCGCGCTCGAGCGCCAGGGCGTGCTCGCCGCGCATGGGGTCGAGATGATCGGCGCGCGGGCGGAGGTCATCGACAAGGCCGAGGACCGGCAGAAGTTCCGCGACGCCATGGATGCGATCGGGCTCGAGAGTCCCCGCTCCCGCGTCGCCCACGCGCTGGACGAGGCCAAGGACGCGCTCGAGTTCGTCGGCCTGCCGGCGATCATCCGCCCCTCGTTCACCCTGGCCGGCACCGGCGGCGGCATCGCCTACAACGTCGAAGAGTTCGACGAGATCGTCGAGCGCGGCCTCGACGTCTCGCCGGCGCGCGAGGTGCTGATCGAAGAAAGCGTGCTGGGCTGGAAGGAGTTCGAGATGGAGGTCGTCCGCGACAAGGCGGACAACTGCATCATCGTCTGCTCGATCGAAAACGTGGACCCCATGGGCGTCCACACCGGCGATTCGATCACCGTCGCCCCGGCGCTGACACTGACCGACAAGGAATACCAGCGCATGCGGACGGCCTCGATCGCCGTCCTGCGCGAGGTGGGCGTCGAGACCGGCGGTTCGAACGTGCAGTTCGCCGTCAACCCCCGCGACGGGCGCATGGTGGTGATCGAGATGAACCCGCGGGTGTCGCGCTCGTCGGCGCTGGCGTCGAAGGCGACAGGGTTCCCGATCGCCAAGGTCGCCGCGCGGCTGGCCGTCGGCTACACGCTCGACGAACTGATGAACGATATCACGATGGCGACGCCGGCCTCGTTCGAGCCCTCGATCGACTATGTCGTCACCAAAATCCCCCGCTTCGCCTTCGAGAAGTATCCGGGCGCCGAGCCCTACCTGACCACATCGATGAAGTCGGTCGGCGAGGTGATGGCCATCGGCCGCACCTTCGCGGAGTCGCTGCAGAAGGCGCTGCGCGGCCTGGAGACCGGCCTGACCGGCCTCGACGAGATCGCGATCCCGGGCGCAGACGATCCCGAGAACGGTCGCGCCGCGGTCCGCCGCGCACTCGGCGTGCCGACTCCCGAGCGGCTGCTGGCCATCGCCCAGGCGTTTCGCCACGGCCTCGACGTCGAGGAGGTCGCCGAGGCGTGCGCCTACGACCCGTGGTTCCTGCGCCAGATCCAGACCCTCGTGGCCGAGGAACAGAGGCTTCGCCGCCATGGGCTGAGCGCCGAGGCCGGCGAGCTCCGGCGCCTGAAGGCGATGGGCTTCTCGGATCTGCGGCTGGCGAAGCTGACCGGGCAGAGCGAGCTCGACGTCCGCCGCGTGCGCCACGAGCTCGGCGTGCGGCCGGTGTTCAAGCGCATCGACACCTGCGCCGGCGAGTTCCGCGCCACCACGCCCTACATGTACTCGACTTACGAGACCGGCGCGCTCGGCCAGCCGGCGATGTGCGAGTCCGAGCCGACCGACCGCAGGAAGGCGATCATCCTCGGCGGCGGGCCTAACCGCATCGGCCAGGGCATCGAGTTCGACTACTGCTGTTGCCACGCCGCGTTCGCGCTCGACCAGATCGGCATCGAGTCGATCATGGTCAACTGCAACCCCGAGACCGTCTCCACCGACTACGACACCTCCGACCGGCTCTACTTCGAGCCGCTGACCGCCGAGGACGTGCTGGAGTTGATCGCCGTCGAGCGGTCGAACGGCCAGTTCCTGGGCGTCATCGTCCAGTTCGGCGGCCAGACGCCGCTGAAGCTCGCCCAGCCGTTGGAAGAAGCCGGCGTGCCCATTCTCGGCACCTCGCCCGACGCCATCGACCTGGCCGAGGACCGCGAGCGGTTCCAGCACCTGCTGCACAGGCTTGGCATTGCCCAGCCGGTGAACGGCATCGCCCGCAGCGCCGAGGAGGCGTTCGAGGCCGCGCGCCGCGTCGGGCTGCCGGTGGTGATCCGCCCCTCCTACGTGCTCGGCGGGCGAGCGATGGAGATCATCCGCGACGAGGAGGGGCTCGAACGCTACATCAAGACCGCCGTCGAGGTGTCGGGCGCGAGCCCGGTGCTCATCGACCAGTACCTCAGCCGCGCCACCGAGGTTGACGTCGACGCGCTCTGCGACGGCGAGAGCGTTTTCGTGGCCGGGGTCATGGAGCACATCGAGGAGGCCGGCGTGCACTCCGGCGACTCCGCCTGCTCGCTGCCGCCCTATTCGCTCACCGACGCGACGATCGCGGAGCTCAAGCGGCAGACCGAGGCGATGGCCTTTGCGTTGAACGTGCGCGGGCTGATGAACGTGCAGTTCGCCATCGAGGAGCCGCTTTCGGCCGAGCCGCGCATCTTCGTGCTGGAGGTCAATCCGCGCGCGTCGCGCACCGTGCCGTTCGTGGCCAAGACGATCGGGCGGCCGATCGCGGCGATCGCGGCCAAGCTCATGGTCGGCGCGCGGTTGAAGGATTTCGCCCTCAGCGAGCGCAGTTTCGACCACATCGCGGTCAAGGAAGCCGTCTTTCCCTTTGCCCGCTTCCCCGGCGTCGACACCGTGCTGGGGCCCGAGATGCGCTCGACGGGCGAGGTGATGGGGCTGGATTGGCGAAGGCCGGGCGAGGACCCGGGGGCGGCGTTCGCTCGCGCGTTCGCCAAGAGCCAGCTCGGCGGCGGCGTCATGCTGCCGAGCGAGGGCTGCGCGTTCATCTCGGTCAAGGCGACGGACAAGCCTTTCATCGTCGAGCCGGCGCGCCGCCTGCTCGAGGCCGGGTTCACCCTCATCGCCACCGGCGGCACCTGCGCGCATCTGCGCGAGCAGGGGCTCGATGTGGCGCTGATCAAGAAGGTGCTCGAGGGACGGCCGAACATCGTCGATGCGATGAAGAACGGCGAGGTGCAGCTCGTCTTCAACACGACAGAGGGCCGCCAATCGCTGGAGGACTCTTTCTCGCTCAGGCGAACGGCCCTGATGATGAAGATCCCCTACTTCACCACCACCGCCGGCGCGCTCGCCGCCGCCCGCGCCATCACCGCCCAGGGCGAACTCGAAGTGCGCCCGCTGCAGAGCTACCAGCAGGCGTGGCGCTGATCGGCGTTACTGGCGGGCGGCGAGTTCGGACATCAGCTCCGGCGGCCAGGTAAGCTCGCCCGCCTTCTTCTGGGCGGGGCGGGCGCTCATAGCTTCGTTGTAAGCGACGAGCGCCGGCTCCTCGGGCAGCATCTTGTTGAAGAGTCCGAAGCCCACCGCCGAGCCGACGATGACGTCGGCCGCCGTCATGCGCTCGCCGACGATGAAGCTGTGGCCGCCCAGGGCGCCCGAAAGCGTGCGCACGGCGTCTTCGAACGAGCCCCAGCCGACCTGGCGGGCCGGGAGTTCGATATCGCGCGCCTTGAGCGTCATCGCCGGCTCCAGCACCGAGGCGGCGAAGACGCTCCAGCGCAGGTAGGCTCCGCGCTCGGGATCGTCGACCTTCGGCGCGAACGTGCCGTAGCCGTAACGGTCGGCGAGGAACAGGCAGATCGCCGGCGCCTCGGTCACCACAACATCGCCGATCTTCAGCGTTGGGACCTTGCCCATCGGATTGATGGCGAGATAGGCCGGCGTCCGCGTTGCTCCGGCGCGGATGTCGACGGTCTCCATCCGATAGGTGAGCCCAAGCTCCTCGAGCATCCAGAGCGCGGTGTAGGAGCGGCTGGCGACCGAACGATAGAGGATGATCTCTTCGGACATGCGATGTCTCCGAGTGACGCCGGGTTAGCCTTGGCGCGTCAGGCGCTGAGTGTAGAACGCGCGCGAGCCGAAAGCTGACAGGAGAGCGTCGATGGCCGGACGGGTCGAGGGCAAGGTGGCGCTGGTCACCGGCGGCGCGAGCGGGATCGGGCGCGGCTGCGCCGAGGCGCTGGCGCGCGAGGGCGCGACCGTGATCATCAGCGACGTGCAGGACGACAAGGGGCCAGGCGTCGTGTCTGCGATCGTCGCCGCCGGCGGCAAGGCCGAGTACCTCCACCACGACGTCACCGACGAGGACGCCTGGATCCAGGTCATGGCCGCGATCGAGCGGCGCCACGCCCGGCTGGACGTGCTGGTCAACAACGCCGGCATCGCGGTGCCCAGCCTCAGCATCACCACCGTCACCCTCGCCGACTGGCGCAAGCAGCAGGCGGTCAACGTCGAGGGCGTCTTCCTGGGCTGCAAGCACGGCCTGCAGCTCATGCGCAAAGCCGGCCACGGCGGATCGATCGTCAACCTCTCTTCGGTCGCGGGCCTGCGGGGTTCGGCGCTGCTCGCCAGCTACTGCGCCAGCAAGGGCGCTGTGCGGCTGCTGTCGAAGGCGGTCGCCATGGAATGCGCCCAGATGAAGGACGGCATTCGGGTCAATTCTGTACATCCCGGGATCATCGAGACGCCGATCTGGGAGCAGATCACACCCGCGACCGGCTCGAACGCGCCGCCCGACCTCGACGCCATGGCGAGCGTCGCCGTGCCGCTTGGCGTCAAGGGCCTGCCGTCCGACATCGCCAACGCGGTGCTCTGGCTCGCGTCCGACGAGTCCCGCTACGTGACCGCCGCCCAGCTCGTCGTCGACGGCGGCCTGTCCGAGCGGTGAGCGTCGTGACGGCTCGCGGATTGATCCAGAGCCTCAGCCTTCCTCAGCCGCTCATCCCCGCGACAGCGGGGGGGCGCCCAGGAGCTCATATTGACGAGGGGTCAGACAACCGGAAGATGGCGCCCGATTTAGAGGAGTTCGCCTGATGCTCCGCGCTCTAAGCTTCACCTTCGCCGCCCTTGTGTGTCTGGCCCTCGCGGCGCCCTCCTTCGCCGCGCCGCCGCTCGAGGCCTACGGCAAACTTCCGGCGGTCGAGGCCATGAGCCTCTCGCCGTCAGGCGACCGCTTTGCGTTCATCGGGGTCAAGGGCGACCAGCGCAAGCTCTACGTCGGCACGACCGACGGCCGCCCCGAGCTGCAGGCCGCAACAGGCACGGCCAAGGTGCGCGTCCTGCGCTGGGCGGGTGACGACCACCTGCTCGTGGTCACCAGCGCGACCGTGCCCATGGTCGGATTCAACGTCGAGCGTCAGGAGCTGGAGACGGTGGTTGCGATCAATATCGCGACCAAGAAGAGCATTGTCCTGCTGAGCGATGTCGACAAGTTCGTCCCCTACGCCTTCGGCGACTTCGGCGTCGGCGAGACAGGCGGTCGTTGGTACGGGTACTACGGCGTCCTCACCCGCGAGCGCGGCGGCGATCAGGCGATCAACGCGACCGCGCCGGACCTCTACCGGGTTGATCTCGACACCGGCGATGCGGTCAAGGTCGCGAGCGGCGGCGAGGACGTCGGAAGTTGGCTCATCGATCCGGCGACGGGGCAGGTCATCGCCCGGACAACCTACAACGAAAGGTCGGGCGCATGGCGCGTGCTCACCGGAGCCGCGGGTGGAGGTCTCCTCGCCTCGGGTCAGGGCAAGTACGGCGGCGCCGACCTTTATCGCGGCCGCACGCCCGACGCCGTACTCATCGTCGAGCCGCGTGACGACGGGGGTACGACGCTTCAGGAGATGTCGCTCTCCGGCAAGCCCGTCGGACCTCCGCAAGATGGCGACACTTTGGCCGCGCCGCTCTTGGACAAGCGCACCCACCTTTGGATTGGCTCGATCCTGCCCGGCGACCGGCCGGCGCCCAAGATGTTCTCGCCGGACCTGCAGGCAAAGATCGACAGCGTGTTGCGGGCGTTCCCGAACGAAACCGTGACGCTGGAGTCGACCGACGACGGTTTTGGCAAGCTGATCGTGGACACTAGCGGCACGGATGACTCGGGGACCCACTATCTGGTCGACCTGACGACGGGCCACGCCGATGCGCTCGGCTACGACTATCCGGACGTCGGCCCAGGCGACGTCGGTCCGATCGAGATGGTCGACTACAAGGCGGCCGACGGCATGCCGCTGCACGGCGTGTTGGATCTGCCGCCCGGCCGCGAGCCGAAGAACCTGCCCGTCGTCGTGCTGCCTCACGGCGGACCGCAGGCGCGCGACTATCCGACCTTCGATTGGTGGACGCAGGCCTTTGTCTCGCGCGGCTACGCCGTTTTCAGGCCGAACTATCGCGGTTCGGGCGATCTCGGCACGCCCTTCCGCAACGCCGGTTTCGGCGAATGGGGCCGCAAGATGCAGACCGACATTTCCGACGGCCTCGCCGACCTTGCGCGACGCGGCATCGTCGATCCCAAGCGCGCCTGCATCGTCGGCTGGAGCTACGGCGGCTATGCCTCGCTCGCCGGCGTGACGGTGCAGAACGGCCTCTACCGCTGCTCGGTCGCCGGCGGCGCCGTCTCCCATCCGGGAGAGATGATCGATCGGGCCAGAGGCGAAACGAGCGATGCGGCCGAACGCTACTGGGAATCCTACATGGGCGCGAAGAGCGCGCTGGAGACCCAACTCGCCGACATCACCCCGGTCTCGCTGGCCAGGCGCGCGGACGCGCCGATCCTCCTGATCCACGGACGCGACGACACGGTGGTGCCGTTTGTGCAGATGAACGAGATGCAGGCGGCGCTCCAGAGCGCGGGCAAACCGGTCGAGGTCCTCATCCTGCCGACCTCAGACCACTGGCTGCTGCACGAGGACATGCGCATCGAAATGGTCAAGGCGTCCGTCGCCTTCGTCGAGAGGTACAACCCGCCCGACCCGTCGCCGGCCGCCCAGCCGCAGGTCAGCCCCGCCAGCGCGGCACGGCAGCCTTGACCGGGTTCTGAAGACGCCGGGCCGGCGCCGCCCCACGTTCGCGGGGATGGGCGGATTGGATGAACCAACCTGCATGGCGGCTCGCTAGCCGCGCGTCTTGCGCCGGCGCGGGCGCCGCGTCTCGCGAACCGTTAGGGCGATGGCCTGCGCGCGGTCGGCCCAGCGCAACGCCTCGCCCGGGTCGTCGTACGCTTCGTCGGGCAGCGACAGGTACGAGGTCTCAACGGTGATCCCGGCGCGGGGTCCCCGCCGTTCGGCGTAGAGCCAGGGCTGGGCGCCCGCCGCTCGCAGTTCGGCCTCCAACTCGGGATCGGTCTTCAGATAGATCAGGCCGTCGTCGATCAGGCCGAACATCACGTCGCGGGCGAACAGGCCAAGGCCGCCGAACATGCGCTTGACGCGAAAGCCGTCCATCGCCTCGAACAGTTCCCGCGCCAGTGCGGCTCCATCCTCGCTCACCAGGTCCGCGCCATCAGCAGCATGTCCTCGGGCCGCCCGCGCAGATTGATCGCCTTGACCATCCGCGCTTCGAGTTTGAATCCCAGACTCTCGTAGAGAGCGATCGCCGCCGCGTTCCAGGCGACGCATTCCAGCTCCAGCCGGCAAAATCCCGGCCAGGCGCGCGCCTCCTCGATCGCCCGCATCAGAAGCCGCCGGCCGACCCCCCGCCCGCGCCATTGGCGCGCCACCGACATGCCGAAGCGTCCGGCGTGGCGATTGTCCGGCCGCTCGCCGGCCCAAAGGTCCAGCGCCCCCACCACGGCGTCGCCCACGACCGCGAGCAGGATCAGCCCCCGCTCGGCCATGGTCGCGCGCAGGATCCAATCCCGCTCGTCGGGAACGCTCGGGGTTTCGCGCGCCGATATGGTGTCCAGGCGCTCGGCCATGAGGCCGGCCATGTAGTCGGCAAGGGCCGCCGCATCGGCTTCCCGCGCCCGCCGCACCTCCACCTGATCCACTGTCTGGATGACCCGAATGGGGCGAGCCCTTGAAATTTGCGGGGCTCACATCTATCGTCTCAGCCCCCCGGACGCCAGCGCCCGCGGCCGGATCACCCACCTCCCCTTAGGGCCAACCGAGCTAAATCCGATAATGGAAAAAGTGCCGATGACCGGCGAGGGCTATGCCGTCCTCGACGAGGAACTGAAACGTTTGAAGACCCAGGAGCGTCCGAGCGTCATTGCTCAGATCGCGGAAGCGCGCACGCACGGCGATTTGTCCGAGAACGCCGAGTACCACGCCGCCAAGGACCGGCAGGGCTGGATCGAAGGCCGCATCGCCGAGATCGAGGACAAGATCGCGCGCGCCCAGGTCATCGACATCTCCAAGCTCTCGGGGGCGCAGGTGAAATTCGGCGCGACCGTCAGCGTCGTCGACGAGGACACCGAGGAAGCGTCCCGCTACCAGATCGTCGGCGACCACGAGGCCGACGTGAGGGCCGGCAAGCTTTCGGTCTCCTCGCCGCTCGCCCGCGCGATGATCGGCAAGGAGAAGGGCGACGTGGTCGAGGTCAACACGCCCGGCGGCGTCAAGGCCTACGCGATCCGCAAGATCGAGTGGCTGTGAGCATGACCGAGACAGGCGGGTTCGTCGCACGCGGCTTCGAGGGCGTGCGCGACGTCTTCCTCGCGGCGCAGGCGAACGACGAAGGCGGGGCGCAGCTTTGCGTCTATCGCCACGGCGATGTGGTGGTCGACCTCTGGGCCGGCCGCGACAAGGTCAACGACCGTCCCTACGGCGAGGACGCGATCACGGTCATCATGTCCTGCACCAAGGGCGCGACCGCCGCGGTCGTCCACCGCCTCGCCGAGCGGGGGCTCATCGACTACGAGGCGCGGGTCGCCGACTACTGGCCGGCGTTCGCGCAAGGCGGCAAGGCTGACGCCCGCATCTGGCAGCTGATGAGCCACTCGGTGGGCCTGCCGGGCCTCGATCCCGAGAGCGGCGTCACCGCCAACGACATGCTCTATCACGAGCGGCACATCGGCGCGCTCGAGGCCATGGCGCCGGTGTGGACGCCGGGCGCGTCCTGCCACTACCACCCCATCACCTATGGGTCGCTGCTCGACGGGGTCGTGCGGCGCGTGGCCGGCAAGAGCGTCGCCAAGGTCTTCGCCGAAGAGATCGCCGAACCCCTCGACCTTGATTTCTGGATCGGGTTGCCGGCGGAGCAAGAGCCGCGCGTCGCCCCCCACTTCTCGCCGACGCCGGGCATGAGCGCCGATCAGCTCACCGCCTTCATCGCCGGCATGGGTATCGACACCGAGACCCGCCTGGCCAAGGTCGTGCTGAATTCGTTCAGGCACACCGGCGAGCTGATCGAGACGATGAACAACCGCGAGGCGCGCGCGGCGGAGGTCCCGGCCGGCAACGGCGTCGCCGACGCCAAGTCGCTCGCCCGCATGTACGCCGCGCTGATCGGCGAGGTGGGCGGCGTGCGGCTCGTCAAGCCCGAGACGGTCGAGAAAGCCCGCACGCTGCGCACGGGGGCCATGGTCCCGCCCGGCGACTTCGCCAAGCTGCAGTTCGGCGCGCCGATGCAATACGGCCTGGGCTTCGAGTTCGCCCGCGAGGTGAACCCGATGGTGGGCGCGGGCTCGTTCGGCCACGCCGGCGCCGGCGGCCGCGTCGGCTTCGCCAACCCCGAAGCGGGCGTCGCCGCCGCCTACGTCGCCAACACCATGCTCACCGTCCCCAACGGCCCCGACCCAAGATGGGCCTGGACGGAAGAACTGAAAAAGGCGGTGAGCTAGGAGCAGATGCGGAGCCTGTCGCACCGCGGCTCCTCTATTCCGCTCATCCCCGCGACAGCGGGGACCAAGGCTTTTTCAACCACGAAGAACACAAAGGACACGAAGAGGCAGTTGAGGCTGCGACGTCGCGGCTCGTACGGCTGCTTCGTGTCCTTCGTGCCCTTCGTGGTCAAATCCGACGGCGCCGCTGTCGCGGCGCCAAAGCAATGACACTCGCGATCCTTCAGGCGCGCATGACTTCCACTCGGCTGCCGGGGAAGGTGATGCGGCCGATCTTGGGCGAGCCGATGATCGCGCGGCAGATCGAGCGTGTCGGCCGCGCGGGGCGGCTCTCCGGCATCGTCGTCGCCACCAGCGCCAACGCCGAGGACGACGTCATCGCGGCCGAAGCCGTCCGGCTCGGCGTCGGCATCCATCGCGGCCCCTTGGACGACGTGCTCGCCCGCTTCGTCGGCGCCCTTGCGGCCTCCGCAAACCCGAAGACCTTCGTGCGGCTCACCGCCGACTGCCCGCTCGCCGACTGGCGTCTGGTCGACGCCTGCATCGAAGCCCATGACAGCGCCGGCGCCGACTACACCAACAACGTCGCCGGCTGGACCTGGCCCAAGGGTCTGGACGTCGAGGTTTGCGAGACGGCCGCCCTTCTGCGCGCCGATCGCGAGGCGACGAAGGCCTACGACCGCGAGCACGTCATGCCCTACATCGCCACCCACCCGGAGCTGTTCAGGATCGAGCACGTCGCCCGCGATCCGCCGCTGCGCTTCCGCTGGACCGTCGACACGCCCGAGGACTTCGCCTTCGTCACCGCCGTCTACAAAGCGCTCTATCCGGCGAACCCGGCGTTCACCACGGAGGACGTGCTGGACTGGCAGGCGGCGAACCCGGACAAGGTCATCCCGAACATCATCGACTAGGAGGACGCCATGGCTATCGAAGGCGCATGCTTGTGCGGCGCCGTGCGCTTCCGGACCGAGGCCGCGCCCATGCGAACCCGCACCTGCTGGTGCCGGCTCTGCCAGGCGCTTGGCGGCGGCAGCGCCACAGTCAACGTCTGCTTTCCGACCGAGGGATTCGCGATCACGGGCGAGACGGCGGACTATGTGTCACTCGCCGACAGCGGCGCGAGAATGCACCGCCGCTTCTGCCCCCGCTGCGGCACGCCGCTGTTCAGCGAGGCGGAGCCGCGGCCGCACCTGATCTTCGTCCGTGCAGGCGCGCTCAAGGACCGGGAGATCGCCGCGCCGACGGCGACGATCTGGACTTCAGAGGCGCCGAGCTGGGCCTGCATCGACCCCGATATTCCGCGCGTCGAGGGCCAACCCCCGCCGGTGGCTTAGGCGAGCAGCCGCTGGGCCACGCGGTCGGCGCCCATGCCGTCGCAGAGGCCGGCGGCGGCGTGGCTCATGGCCGCGCGCAGGCCCGCGTCCCCCATCAGCCGCTCGAAGGCGGCGCGCAGCCGCTGGTCGAAGTCGCCCGACGGCGGGGCTATTGCGAGCGCCGCGCCCGCCGCCGCCAGCGCCTCGGCGTTTTCCCGTTGGTTGTCGGCGACGACGACGGTCAGGCTGGGCAGGCCGAGCACGCAACGCTCCCAGACGCTGGAGCCGCCGGCACCGACGCCGACGTCGGCCTCCGCCGTCAGCCGCGCCATGTCCCGCGCGTCGATGTGCGCGACAACCCGCCCGTCGGCCGCCGCCAGCGCCTCGACCTCCGCCCGGCTGGGCGCCACGTCGCCCATGACCACGTCGAGCACCGCGTCCCCGAGCGCGGGCAGGAGCGCGCCGACCACCCGGGCCGTGATCGCGCCGGCGTCGGTGAGCCCGAGCGCCACGAGCACGCGCGCGGCCGGCCCGCCGCCCGCTCGCCTGGCCAGCGTCCAGTCGCGACGGGCGGCGAATTCGGCGCGGACGAGCGCGAAGGCCGGTCCCGCCATGAGCTCGCAGCCCGGATAGTCTCGTGCGCTTCGACCGATGGCGGGATCGAGGACGATCCCCGCCGCGTGGCGCCGCCTGAGGTCGTCGATGATCAGCAGGCGTGGGCTTGCCGCCGCCAGCGCCGCGTCCTCCTTGAGTCCGAAGCCGTAGTGGTCGGCAACGACGGCGCTCGCGCCGGCCGATCGCGCCGCGGCCGCGGCGGCCGCCGCCAGCTCGGCGGCGCTCAGCTCGTCGGCCAGCGAAACCACCTCGATCGGCGCGCGCGCAAAGACGCCGATCACGGCGACCGCCGACGGCGTCGCGGCGAAGATCGCCGCCGCGCCGGCCCTTATCACCGCCTCGGCCAGCGTCAGGCAGCGCATGACATGGCCGCCGCCGATCTTCTCGCCCGCGTCGGCGACGAATAGGATGCGCGGCGTCCCGCTCATCGTCCGAGACCCCCATGCCCGACCGTCCCGACTTCATCGCCCACTGGACCGAGCTCGAAGGCGAGGACAACTCGTACTATCCCGGCGACTCGGAGCTGATGTCCATCGGCGCGCCGCTGGCGGCCAAGCTCGGGCTCACCCGGATCGGCATCCATCACGAGCGCTTGCTTCCTGGACGGCGCACCTCCTATCCGCACGCAGAGAGCGCCGAGGAGGAGTTCGTCTTCGTGCTCGAGGGCCGACCGGACGTCTGGATCGACGGCCATCTGCACCCGCTGAAACCCGGCGATGCGGTGAGCTTTCCGGCCGGAACAGGCATCTGCCACAGCTTCCTGAACAACACGGCCGAGGAGGTGCGCTTGCTCGTGGTTGGCGAAGCGGCGAAGACGGAAAACCGCACGTGCTATCCGGTGAACCCGGCCCGCGAGGCGACCATGGAGCAGCAGTGGCGCTGGCGCGACGCCCCAAAGCGCGCGCTCGGACCGCACGACGGCAAGGCCCGCGCGCCCTGAGCGACTTCACCGGCGCCGCGGAATGGCTACATAGTGGCCCGAGGCCGGCCGAATCCGCCGGCCGCACGCGAAAGACCGCCATGTCCGCCGAGCCCCGTCCCGCCCGCTGCGTCATCATCGGCTCTGGTCCCGCCGGCTACACCGCCGCCGTCTACGCCGCGCGCGCGATGCTTGCGCCCGTGCTGATCGCGGGGCTGGAGCCCGGCGGACAGCTCACCACCACCACAGACGTCGAGAACTATCCGGGCTTCGCCGAGGTGATCCAGGGCCCGTGGCTGATGGAGCAGATGCGCGCGCAAGCCGAGCACGTCGGCGCCGAATGCCTGAACGACATCGTCGTCGAAGCCGACCTTTCGGTGCGTCCGTTCCGCATCCGGTGCGACTCCGGCCAGGTGTTCCTGGCCGAGACCGTGATCATCTCCACCGGCGCGCAGGCGAAATGGCTGGGCCTGGAGTCGGAAGACGCATTCAAGGGCTTCGGGGTCTCGGCCTGCGCCACCTGCGACGGCTTCTTCTATCGCGGCAAGGAGGTGCTGGTGGTCGGCGGCGGCAACACCGCGGTCGAGGAGGCGCTCTTCCTCACCAACTTCGCCGCCAAGGTAACGCTGATCCACCGCCGCGACGAGCTTCGCGCCGAGAAGATCCTGCAGAACCGCCTCTTCGCCCACCCGCGCGTCGAGGTGATCTGGGATACAGCGCTCGAGGAGGTGCTCGGCTCGGATGCGCCGCGCAGCGTCACCGGCGCGCGGCTGAAGAACCTCAAGACCCACGCCGTCAGCGAGGTCGCCTGCGACGGAATCTTCGTCGCCATCGGCCATGCGCCGGCGTCTGCCCTGTTCGCGGGCCAGCTGGAGATGGACAAGGCCGGGTATCTGAAGGTCAAGGCCGGCAAGACCGCGACCGAGATCGAAGGGGTCTATGCCGCCGGCGACGTCACCGACGACGTCTACCGCCAGGCGGTCACCGCGGCCGGGATGGGCTGCATGGCGGCGCTGGAGGCGGTGCGCTTCCTGGCCGAGGAAGACCACGAGCGCGCCCACCACAAGCTCAGCCACGCCGAGGCGCAGAAGATCGGCCAATGGTGATCCGCGAGGCGGGCTCGGGTGACCACGCAATGATCCGCGGGGTGACCGAAGCCGCGTTTGGCGAGTCCCGCTTCGACGAGGCGGCGATCATCGAAGGCGTGCGCGCCGAGGGCCGCGTGCTCGTCGAGCTGGTCGCCGAGGACGACGGGCGCATCGTCGGCCACGTCCTCTTCAGCCGCATGCGCGCCGACCCGCCGCGCGCGATCGCCGCGCTCGGGCCGGTCGCGGTCGCGCCGGCCAGGCAGCGGACCGGCATCGGCGAGGCGCTCTGCGGCGCAGGCGTCGAAGCCTGCCGCGCGGCGGGCATGGAGGCGGTCGTCGTCCTCGGTCACCCGCCCTATTACCCGCGCTTCGGCTTCTCGGCCGCCGCGGCGGCCAAGCTGATCTCCCCCTATGCTGGCAGCCCCGCCTTCATGGCCCTGGAGCTGAAGCCCGGCGCGTTGAGCGCGCCGCAGAAGGTCGACTACCCAAGAGCGTTCGGGTGAGCCTCATTTTCGAACTTCTCCCAAAGGGAGAAGGGGGGGACCCGCGCCGAAGGCGTGGGGGCGATGAGGGGCTACGCGGCTTGGGGATTTGCCTGAAACGCCGTAACCCCTCCCCGCTCGCGCCTTCACGGCGCTCGCCCCCGCCCCCTGGACGGGGGTCTCAAGCGCTCGCCCAGATCGCTTCGGTGTAGAGCAGCACCAGCCCCTTGCGGAGCTGGTTGCGGTAGCTGGCGGAAAGGAAGTCGCAGCCGGAGAAGATCCGCATCGCGCCCGCGGCCTTGGCGTCGGCGCAGCGCCGATCCAGGAGCGCGCGGTGGACGCCGTGGCGGCGAAACGCCGGATCGACCGCGCCATCGGCAAGATAGGCGTCCTCGCCCACGACATAGAGGATGGCGGCGCCCGCCGGCTGGCCCTCGAACCGCGCCAGGTACAGCGACCAGCGCGGCGCACTGAGCCAAGGCGTCATCGGGATGCGGAAATCGCTGATCGCCCAGCCCCGGTGATAGACGTCGGAGAACGGGGCGAGATCGGCCTGGTCCTCGACCTTCGTCACCTCGACGCCCGACGCCGGCGCATCGGGCAGGCCGACCGGACCCACCAGCGTCGAGTGGAAGCCGGTCTGCGCATAGCCGGCATCGGCCAGCAGCCGCGCCAGCGTCGAGATCGGCTGCCCCGGCGCGAGCTCGAAGACGCCGCCGACGCCGGCTTTGAACCAGTCGATGACGCCGGGAACCTCGTCGATCAGCGCATCGCTGAACCCGTAGGCGCGGTTGAACACCGAGCCCGGAAACCCGGGCGTGCGCAGCGCGAACGCGCCGGCGCCGAAGTCCCTCGCTTCGGCGCCCATCGGGTTACCCGGCCGCGCGGCGATGATCGCCTGCCGCGATCGCGTGTAGCCGCCGACGATCGCCTGCGCGCGCCGCACGTCGTCGAGTTCCGGAATGAAAACCGCCATGCCGCCCCCTGCCGCGAAAGCTAGCGCGGCGGCCATTGCGAGTCCCGCCCTCGCCCGCGCGCAGCGTGGAGAGAGGGCGGGGTGAGGGTTCTTGCGCCGAAATGTTGCAGCGCAACAGCGCGGTTTTGTGATCGCTGCTTACAAAATCCCCCTTTTCACGCGCGCCGTGGGGGCCTATATCAACAGTCAACTTATGCTCAAAGAAAGCATAAGCCTGGGGCGGCGCCGGCGTCCTCATCCGATGCACGGCGTTTTTACGGCCCCGTATAATGCTCAGATTGAGCAAAAGGAGATGGGGGAAATGGCGGACGGTTCACTCCCGCTGAAGTTCACCGAAGAGGTCCAGGCCGCGACCGGCCCGATCTGGGAGAAGGTGCGCGCGCGGGTGACGCCGCTCGAGTGGCTGCTGCAGGCGCCGCTGGTGGCCGCCATCAACGACCTCAAGCGCCAGAAGAACGCCGTCATCCTGGCCCACAACTACATGACGCCGGAGATCTTCCACGGCGTCGGCGACTACGTCGGCGACAGCCTCGGCCTCGCCCGCGAGGCGGCCAAGTCCGACGCGCGCATGATCGTGCAGGCGGGGGTCCTGTTCATGGCCGAGACCTCGAAGGTGATCTGCCCGGACAAGACCGTGCTGATCCCCGACCTGCGCGCCGGCTGCTCGCTCGCCGCCTCCATCACCGGCGCCGACGTGCGCCTGATCCGCCAGCGCTATCCGAACACACCGGTGGTCGCCTACATCAACACCACCGCCGAGGTGAAAGCCGAGATCGACATCTGCTGCACCAGCGCCAACGCCGTGCAGGTGGTCGAGCACATCGCCCGCGAGTGGGGGTCCGACCGCGTGATCCTCCTGCCCGACGAGTTCCTGGCCAAGAACGTCGCGCGGCAGACCGACATCAGGATCATCGCCTGGCAGGGCCGCTGCGAAGTGCACGAGCGCTTCGACGCGCAGGACATCCGCGACCTGCGCGAGGCCTATCCCGAGGCCGAGATCCTCGCCCACCCCGAATGCCCGACCGAGGTGCTCGAGCTTGCCGACTTCGCCGGCTCGACCGCGGCCATGACCGACTATGTGATGCGGCGGAAGCCCAGGCGGGTGGTGCTGATCACCGAATGCTCGATGGCCGACAACATCGCCTGCGAAGCGCCGGAAACCGAGTTCGTGCGCCCCTGCAACCTTTGCCCGCACATGAAGCGCATCACGCTGGAGAACATCTACGAGGCGCTCCTGAACGAGCAGTTCGAGGTCAAGGTCGATCCGGGCGTCGCGGCGCGCGCCCGCCTCGCCGTCCAGCGCATGATCGACATGCCTCCGCCGGCCACGCCCGCGCGCTACGACCTGGTCAAAGCCCGCCACCACGTCGACGTGGAGCTGATCTAGCCCCGCTAGACCCATGCCGCAGGCCTTTCCAATCCGCTCATCCCCGCGCAAGCGGGGACACTGTTTTTTACCGCAGAGCACGCAGAGAAGGCGCGGAGTGCGCAGAGCCTCCGCGTTCTCTGCGCCTCCTCTGCGTCCTCTGCGGTTAACTTCATCCCGCTTGCGCGGGGATGAGCGGACGGGACGGGCGCTGTGAGCGATAGCGGGCCGCCGCTCGGGCCGTGGTCGATGCCGACGGCGGAGCCGGAGGCGCCGCATCCGGCCCAGGCCGGCGCGCCGGCGACGCGCTCGCCGGTGAACGAGGTCGTCTGGGGCATCATCTCCACCGCCCTGCTCGCGGCCTGGATCGGATGGCAGGCGGGCTGGGTCTGGGCCGTGGCCGGCGTCACCGGCGTTTTCGTGCACGAGTACGGTCACGTCCTGGCGATGAATGCGCTGGGCTGCGGGCCTGGGCGCATCCGCATCATCCCCTTCCTGGGCGGGGCGGCGACGATGGCGCGGCCGCCCGACACCGACTTCAAGGGCGTCCTCATCTCGCTGGCCGGCCCGGTGTTCGGCCTCGTCGCCGCCATCCCGTTCGTTCTGCTCGCGCGCCAGACGGGCGACGCCCGCTGGATCGGCGGCGCCTTCTTCATCGGCATTATCAACCTGATCAACCTCGCGCCCGCGCCGCCGCTCGACGGCTCCAAGGCGCTCGGCCCGGCGCTCGCGCGCATCAACCCGTTGCTGGAGCGGGTCGCGCTGGTGCTGGTCGGCGCCGCCGCCGTCTACTGGGCGATCGAGACCGGCAACTGGCTGTTCGGCGCCTTCGTCGGCATCGCCACGCTGGGCGCGCTGCGCACGGGCGTCGCCCGCTACGCCGCCCGGCCGCTCACCGCCGGCGAGTGGATGGCGGCCGTCGGCCTGTGGTGCCTGGCGCTCGGCCTCTGCCTCAGCCTGGTGCTGGCGAGCGCCAGCCCCGGCTTGCTCGCCGGACGCCACGCATGAGCGTCGACGTCCGCATCGTCGAGGTCGCGTCGACCCCGTTCGCCGCCGTCCGCGCACACACCGATCGCGCCGGGCTCGGCAAGGCGATCGTGGCCAGCCTCGACCCGGTCTACACACTGCTGCGCGCCCGCGAGGTCGCCGGCCTCGGCCACAACGTCGTCGTCTATCCGTCGTTCACCGAGACCGCGATCGAGATCCTCGCCGGGGTGCAGACGCCCTCCCCGATCGCGCCGGAGGGCGCGGTCGTGGCCGCCGAGACCCCGGCGGGCCGCGCCGCGACGGCCGCGTATTTCGGCCCCTACGACCAGATGCATTCGACCCACGCGGCGATCCAGCGCCACCTGGCCGCCCAGGGACTCCGGTCCGACGTCAGCTGGGAGGTCTACGGCGACTGGAGCGACGACCCGGCCAAGCTGCGCACCGAAATCTACTACCGCATCGCCGAGAGGCCCCGGCCGTGACCGAGCGTATTCGCTTCGATGGCGTGCTGATCGTGGGCGCGGGCCTGGCCGGCCTCTCGGCGGCGCTCGCGGCTGCGCCGCGCAAGACGATGGTGCTCTCCGCCGGGCCGCTGCTCTCCGGCTGCTCCTCGGCCTGGGCGCAGGGCGGCATCGCCGCCGCGCTGGGCGAGGACGACAGCCCGGAGCTGCACGCCGCCGACACCGTCGCCGCCGGGGCGGGCCTCGTCGATCCCGAGATGGCGCTGCTGATGACCCGCGAGGGGCCTAACGCCGTCCGCCGGCTGGCCGCGCTCGGCGTCCCCTTCGACCGCGACGACCACGGCGGCTTCGTCACCAACCTGGAAGCCGCCCACTCGCGCGCCCGCGTCGCCCGCGTGAAGGGCGACCAGGCCGGGCGCGAGATCATGCGCACCGTCGCCGTCGCCGCGATGGCCGAGACCCACGTCGAGGTTCGCGCGAACACCCGCGTGCGCGCGCTGATCACCGACGAAGAGGGCCGCGTGCGCGGCGCGCTGGTCGAACAGGCCGGCGTGCTGACCGAGATCATCGCGCCAGCGACCATCCTCGCGACCGGCGGCCTCGGCGGCCTCTATGCGCTCACCACCAACCCGCGCGCGGTCACCGGCGAGGGGCTGGCGCTGGCGGCGCTGGTCGGCGCCCGCATCGCCGACCCCGAGTTCGTCCAGTTCCACCCGACCGCGATCGCGCTCGACGCCGACCCGGCGCCGCTGGCCAGCGAATCTCTGCGCGGGGAACGCGCGGTGCTCGTCGACTCCGAGGGGCGCGCGATCATGGCCGGCCGCCATCCGCTGGGCGACCTCGCCCCCCGCGACGTCGTGGCGCGCGCGATCCACGAGCAGATCCTCGCCGGCCGCGGCGCTTTCCTCGATGCGCGCGCGGCGATCGGCGAACGCTTTCCCGACCAGTTCCCCACCGTCTTCGCCGCCTGCATGGCCGGCGGCCTCGATCCGCGCGTCCAGCCGATCCCGGTCGCGCCAGCCGCCCACTACCACATGGGCGGCGTGCAAACGGACGCGGACGGCCGGACCAGCGTCAACGGCCTGTTCGCCGCCGGCGAGTGCGCTTCGACCGGCGTGCATGGCGCGAACCGCCTTGCCTCCAACTCCCTGCTCGAGGCGGCCGTGTTCGGGACCCGCGCCGGCGAGGCGGCCCGCGAGGCAGGGGCTGTGACGTCCAAGCCGCTGCGCGCCCAGCCGGCGCCGGAGCTGCCCGAGGACGCGGTCGAGTTCTTACGCGCGGTCATGAGCCGCGAGGCTGGCGTGGTCCGCGACGCGGCCGGCCTCACGCAGCTGATCGCCCGCATCGAGCAGCTGGAAGCCGAGCACGGCCCCGCGCTCGCCCTGGTCGCCGCCCGCCTGGTCGCCGTCCCCGCCCTGGCGCGCCGGGAGAGCCGCGGCGCCCACTGGCGCTCGGACCATCTGGAGACGCTTTCCGTCGGCAAGCGGACGTTCGTCACGCTGGACGAGGTCGGCGCAGCCAAGGCGCGAGCTGCCGCCGAGTGATTGCGCCCCTGCCCGACGTCCTGATCGAGCCCGCCGTGCGCGCCGCGCTGGCCGAGGACCTCGGCCGCGGCGGCGACGCCACCTCGGCGGCGCTCATTCCCGCCGACGCGCGGCTTTCCGCCGCCTTCGCCGCCCGCGCCGAGGGTCGCATGGCCGGCCTCGCCTGCGCCCGCCTGGCCATCGCCGCGCTCGATCCGGCCGCGCGGTTCGAGGCGCTGGTCGCCGACGGCCAGGATTTCGCCGCCGGCGCCGTGCTCGCCCGCGTCGAGGGCGACGCGCGCGCCCTCCTCGCGGCCGAGCGGGTGGCGCTGAATTTCCTGGGCCGGCTGTGCGGCGTCGCCACGCTGACCCGCGCCTACGTGCGCGAGACGGAAGGGACCAAGGCGCGCATCGTCTGTACACGGAAGACCACCCCTGGCCTGCGCTTGCTCGAGAAGTATGCGGTGCGATGCGGCGGTGGGGTCAACCACCGCTTTGGGCTCGATGACGCCATCCTGATCAAGGACAACCACATCGCCGCTCTCGCCGGCCACGAACGCCCGGTCGCCGAGGCGGTCGCCCGCGCCAGGGCCGCGGCGGGTCACCTCATGCAGGTGGAGGTCGAGGTCGACACCCTCGAGCAGCTCGACGAGGCGCTCACCGCCAAGCCCGACGTCATCATGCTCGACAACTTCAGCCTCGAGGCCCTGCGCGAAGCCGTCCGCCGCGGCGCCGGCGCCGTCGTGCTCGAAGCCTCCGGCGGCGTGACCCTCTCGACCGTGCGCGCCATCGCCCAGACCGGCGTCGACGCCATCTCCGTCGGCGCCCTAACCCACTCCGCCCCCGTGCTCGACATCGGCCTGGATGCCGCTTCGCGAACTTCTCCCATAGGGAGAAGGGGGGGACCCGCGCCGAAGGCGTGGGGGCGATGAGGGGTTACGACGCCGCCGCATTAAGCGCGGCAATAACAGCGATGAGCACGCCTTCCACGTTCTGCAGCACCTCATGGTTCCAGAACCGCAGCACCGTCCAGCCGGCCGCCTCCAGCGCCTGTGTCCGCATTCCGTCGTAACGCGTTTGCTCGGCGTGCTGTCCGCCGTCGAGCTCGATCACTAGCCTCCGCTCGAGGCACGCGAAGTCCGCGATGAAGCGCCCGATCGGCGCCTGCCGGCGGAACTTGCAGCCCTCGAGCTGGCGGTTGCGCAGCCGCGACCAGAGCACGTGCTCGGCGTCGGTCGCGAAGCGACGCAGCTCGCGAGCGCGTAACGTTCTAGGCTTCAGGCTTGCCCTCGCCATGCCGCAACTTTAGCGCGTGGTCGGCCGGCGCCGTAACCCCTCATCGCCCCCGCGCCCGCGGCGCGGGTCCCCCCCTTCTCCTTATGGGAGAAGTTCGAGAGAGGCCGCCGCCGCCTTTGCTTGCGCCAGTCGCTCCGGCAACAGCTTTGCCATGTGGGCCGTCACGGCGGCCAATACCTCCGGCGGCGCGGTTTCGGGGCGGCCGGCGTTGTAGGGGGGCGCGGGGGCGTATTCGATGGCGAGCTGCAGGCGCTGGGCCAACGCCTCCCCGCCGAGCTGGGCGGCGATGACGAAGCCGAAGTCGATGCCGGCGGTGACCCCGCCGCCGGTGATGATGTCGCCGTCGCGCACCACGCGGCCCGCGTCCGGGATGGCGCCGAACAGGGTCAGCATGTCGCGCCAGGCCCAGTGGCAGGCCGCCCGCCGGCCCTTCAGCACCCCAAGCGCGCCCAGGATCAGCGAGCCGGTGCAGACCGAGGTCAGGTAGCGCGCGCTCGTCGCGAGGCGGCGAAATTCTCGCATGAAGCCTTCGTCGTTGGCGACTTCGGTCGCCGCGATGCCGCCGGGCACGAACAGCAGGTCGCAGCGGTCGATCTCCGCCATCCGCCGGGTGCGGGCGAACCAGAGGCCGCCGTCGGAGCCGATGGTCCCGCCCGGCTCGGACGCTACGATGACCTCGGCGCCGGGGATGCGGCTCATCACCGTATGCGGGCCGGTGAAGTCG
>DATNJB010000038.1:0-72379 GCA_035604135.1 Caulobacteraceae bacterium
CGGATCGATCTGCGGCCCCGTGGTCGCGATCAGACCTTTGCGCGCATATTTCGAGCGGAGACCGATGCGCCCGACGTGCTGAGCGTCTAGCTGAAGTTCCTCGTAGATGGAGATGACCCCAAAGTCGCCGGGCTCCAGAAGCAGAAATCCGTGCTCGCGGATGTTGACCAACTTCTTAGACTTGGTTGTCGCTCCCTCTTCACCCACGCGCAGATCGATGCTCGCCGCTTGGATTTGCCCGTCATCGAATGGCGTGATGGCGACCTGGCCGTCTTTGACGGCTTCCCGAATGAGTCGATCGGTGAGAATCATTCGCGTCTCCCCCAGAACATAGCGCGAACAGTCTCGATTTGCTAGGGTAGGCCCTAGGCGCATGCTCGTCGTACGCGAGTCGAGGGCGCCTGTCCGATCACAGTTGGAGGAACGTGTGGACATTTTTCAAACTGCCCCACTACCGACCGCGCGATTAGAACAAAAAACGAACATGCTCGCGCGCGCGCCTGATTCCGCGGTGGCCGACATCGGCCTTGGCCTGGGTGACCTCTTCACGCCGTGCGCACCCAAGCCGCACTATGCCGAGCATCGTCGGCGGCTGCGCGAACGGGCGGCGAACGCCGGCTTGGCCGCCCTGCCCGACTACGAGCTGCTCGAGCTTTATCTCACCCGCTCCATTCCCCGCCGGGACGTGAAGCCCCTGGCCAAGGCGCTGCTGGCGCGGTTCGGCAGTCTGGCCGGGGTGCTGGCCGCCACGCCGGCCGAGCTCTGCCGCATCGACGGCGTCGGCGAGTCCGTCGCGCTTGACCTTGGCCTGCTGCACGAGGCGACGCTGCGCGTGAGCCGCGGCGAGGTCGCCAAACGCACGGTCATCACCGCCTGGAGCCAGCTGCTCGCCTACGTGCGCGTGGCGCTGGCGCACGAGCCGCGCGAACAGTTCCGCGTGCTCTTCCTCGACAAGAAGAACCAGCTGATCGCCGACGAGGTGCAGAACCGCGGCACTGTCGACCACGCCCCAGTCTACCCGCGCGAAGTGGTGCGCCGGGCGATCGAGCTCTCCGCCTCGGCGGTCATCCTCGTGCACAACCACCCCTCCGGCGACCCCACCCCTAGCGCCGCCGACGTCGAGATGACCCGCCAGGTCGTCGACGCCGCGCGGCCCCTGCGCGTCGTCGTGCACGACCACCTGGTCGTCGGCCGCGACGGCGTCGCCAGCCTCAAGGCGCTGGGGTTGTTCTAGGCTTCCCGGCTGGAGCCGCCGCCTCGCTAAGCCGTTTGCTGAGCGCCCGTGCGGGTGTGGTTAGATGCTGTCAGTCCGCGGCGTTCGATGTGAAGCGTTTCTGGTCCGTCCCCGACGATGGGCAGCCAGTGCTGTTCTGTGCCACCACCATCACCACCACCACCATCACCACGCAGAACGGCATCGCTTCGCATCGACGCCGCGGCGCACCGCCGCGCGCACCCGCTCGCGCGTGCGCTATTCCGCGACCGGGGCGGCGTCTTCAACGACCGCGTAGCGGCTCATCGCCTCCACCGTTTCATCGAAGCCGGCGAGCGCGCCCAGCGTGCCATAGCCTTCGGCGACCAGACCGGCGGTCGCGTTGGCGAAACCGCAGGCGTCCTTGGGCGCCCAGCCGCGATCCAGCGCCGCGATGAACCCGGCGCAGAAGGCGTCGCCACAACTCGTCGTGTCCTTGGGCGTCACGGCGTAGGCCGGCGCCGCATAATGTTCACCGTTCAACCATACCAGCGCGCCGTGCCGCCCGTTCTTGATGATGCAGGCGCCCGCGCCTAGCCCCAAGAACCGCTGGGCGGCCTCGGCGAGATCTTCGGTCCCGCTGAGCACCACCGCCTCGGCGGCGCTCGGCATGAAGTAGTCGACGTGGGGCAAGAGCCGGGCGATCTCGTCGGCGGCGGTCCGCCGCGGCCCAATCAGGTCGCAGGTGACGATCGCGCCGGCTTCCTTGGCCGCGCGCAACAGCGCCTCGCCGGGTCCGCCGTCGCTCAGGCGGCCCCCCACGGCGGCATAGTGCACGAACCGCGCGGTCGTCGCGGCGGCGAGCGTCGCATCGTCGATCCGCGCCGCGATCCCGGCGCCCGGCATGTGATAGCTCGAGCGGCGTCCGTCGGACTCGACTGTCAGCAGCGTCGTCGATGTTTTCTGCCCCGGCTGGACGGCGAGCAGCGAGACGTCGACCCCGACCTGTTCCAGGCCCAGGCGCACGAAGCCGCCGATCATGTCGTCGCCCACGGCGCCGACCAGCTTGACCGCCATGCCGAGCTTGGCCGCGACCAGCGCCGCGCCCGCCGCCGTGCCGGCCGGCGCGCAGGCGATGCCGTCGATGAGCCGCGCCCGCTCGGTGTGCGTGAGCTCGTCGATCGGGCCGGCAACGATGTCGAGGGTGGTGAGCCCAACGCAGACCAGTCCGGAGTTCATCGCCCTCGCCTATCGCCGGCCGCCGTAACTGGCCGACCGCGCGTGGGCGAAGAAGTCTTCCCACTGCGCCTCGGTCAGTAAGCTCGGCTCGCCCAGCTGGCGGGTCAGCACGTACTGGCGACACATGATCTCCAGCCTCCAGGCGAGGTTGACGGCCGAGCGCAGGCTGCGGGCGCGGCAGATCATGCCGTGGTTGGCCAGGAGGCACGCCGTGCGATCGCGGAGCGCCGCGGCGGCATTGTCGGCCAGCTCCTGACCGCCGAACGTCGTGTAGGGGACGCACGGCACGTCGCCGCCGCCGAACGAGCCGACCAGATAGTGGAAGCCCGGCAGCGGCTGGTTCTGGCATGCCACGGCGACGCAGTAGTCGGAGTGGGTGTGCACGACCGCGCCAGCATCCGGGCACGCCCGATAGATCGCGGCGTGCATCCGCCATTCCGACGAAGGCGCGTGATCGCCGCTCCATTCGCCGTCCGGCCCCACGAGGACGATGTTGTCTTCCGCGATGGTCTCGGCAGAGGCGCCCGTCGGCGAGATCAGCATGCCCTCGCCGAACCGGCAGCTGAGGTTGCCCGAGGCGAGCTCGTTCAAGCGCAGCTCGCCCGCGCGCCGGTATTGCGCCACCAAGTCTGCGCGCAGCTGCGACTCGTCAGCCATTTCACCCCCTGCCGGCGGCGGCCAGCGAGATAAGGCGAATATCTAGGCCGGGCTCGTCCCGATTGTCGACGTGGCGTCGCCCGGCAAAACGCCTTGTTCCACGAGCAACGGCTTCAGCTCGCCGGCTTCGAACATCTGGCGGATGATGTCCGAGCCGCCGACGAATTCGCCGTTCACATAAAGCTGTGGGATGGTCGGCCAGTCGGTGAAGGCCTTGATGCCTTGGCGCAGCTCGTCGCTCTGCAGCACGTTCACCCCGACGAACTCGGCGCCCAGATGGTCGAGGATCTGCACGCAGATGGCGGAAAAGCCGCACTGCGGCGCATCTGGCACGCCCTTCATGAACAGGACAACGGGGTTTTCCTCGATCGTTCTGGCGATGAAGGCGGCGATCTGGTCGGACGTGGCGGCGACGTCTGTCATGGATTGTTGACTCCGCCAGCGGGATTCTGGCGCCCCTGAGCTAGGAAGCTTGCTGCCGGCGGTCAAGCGCGACCTCGGCCGCGGTCGGTTTGGCCGTTAGCGAAAAGCGCGCCATCTCGATCTGCGCCGGCACGTTCGGTGGCAGTTCGCGCTCCGCAACGGCGGCCAGTTTTTCGATCCGTTCGACGCGGTCGGCCACGACCTGCACGGTGCACAGCGAAGGCTCGGTCATCGCGTACCCCAGGCAAAGCTCCTCGGCCGTCCACTGCGGCGTCTCGTCCAGGAAGGTATAACTGCCGGCGCCCTCCAGTGGATTCGCCACGCGGCCCCACAGCGTGGGCTTGCTCCCCGGCGACCGGTCGCGCTGGATGGTCGGGTAGTAGCCGAAACCGATCACCGCCATGTCGCGTTCGATCGCCGCCTTCAACCTGTGGCGCTCTTTCCAGCCGGACGTGAGGTTGAACGTCGTCGCCACCACGTCGAAGGCGCCGGTCGAGATGTAGGTGTCGGTCGCTCCGTCCCCGCCGGAAACGCCGAGCATGCGGATGCGTCCGGCCTCCTGCAGCCGCTTCATCGCCTCCAGAGCTTGCGGCGCCAGTTCGCTCGTCGCGGGGTCGTCAAGGATGCCGGCGTCGAGATACTCAAGGCCTGTGCGCGCGAGCGCCGCCTCGACCGTGGCCGTGAGGCTGTCGGCGGAAAAGTCACGCGCCATCGCGCCTGAGGGGGTCACGACCCAGCCGAGCCGCCAGGCGATGAACAGCAGGCTGCGGTCGACAGCCTTGATCGCCTGGCCGAACCCGTCGACGAGGAACGGGTGGCAGCCGGCGACCTCGAAGGCGTTGATGCCGCTCTCCAGGCCGGCGTAGATGAGCGCGATCCAATCGTTCGCCCGGCGCGCGTTGGAGTCCGTCAGCGACAGCGAAACCGCCGAGATGGCCATGCCGGTGTTGCCGAGCGGGCGGTATCGCATCGGTCAGCCCCCACCCAATGGGGCGGCGGTCTCCAGCGCCAGCGCATGCAGCGCACCGCCGACCATGCCCTTCAGCGCGGCGTAGACCAGCTGATGCTGCTTCACCCTGGGAAGTCCGGCAAACGCGCGCGAGGTGATTCGCGCCCGGTAGTGATCGCCGTCGCCCGCCAGGTCCTCGATCGCGATCTCGGCATCAGGGAAGGCTTGTCGCAGTTGGCTTTCCAGGTCGGTGGCTGAGATGGGCATTGGCGAGACCGAAGCAGGAATCGGGCCGTGGCGACCCACAACGGCCCTGGGTCATTTCAGTACAGCAATTGCTTAAAAATTCTCGACTCTGCCGCCCGCAGGCTGCAAACGTAGCCGGCATCACGGTTCCGTGATCATTGGGGGGCGACCATGCGCGTCTTCGTTGCGGTCTCGGCCGCGCTGATGCTCTTCGGCTGCAACTGGGTGGTCACCAAGGCGCCGCTGTTCGGCGCCGCCGACGCGGCGGGCGCAGCCCAGCTGCGCCCCGGGGTCTGGAGCGCGGGGCCGTCGAGCGACTGCGTTTTCGATGAGCGGCGGCCGATCACAGACTGGCCCGACTGCGCCGGCCGCCTGGTCATCAGGGGCGGGCGCTGGATGACGCTCGACAAGAAGGACGGCCGCTGGATCTGGACGACCCAGCGCGCGCTGCTGACCGGCGGGTCGCCCCAGATCATGCAAACAGCGCCGGACGCGGCCGGTAAGGGGACCGACAGCGGCTACAGCTACTATGGATTGGGGGCCGCGCGCCGCGACCGCGGCGGTCGCATCACTGCGTTCAGGATGTGGCCGGTGCTCTGCGGCCCGCCGCCGCCCCAGGCCAAGGCCGGCGACAGCGGCCCTCCGCCGGCGACGCATCCCTTCCCCGGCCTGACCATGGACGCGGGCGACAGCGATTGCACGACCGCCTCGCGCGAGGCGGTGCGCAATGCGGCCGACGCCAGCCGGCTCTGGGCCGATGCGGCGCTCACCGCACACTGGGTGCGCGCCGGCGACCGTTAGGGCTGGGATTCGCCCATGTAGCGCGGCAGCCAGGCTTCGTTCGCTTCGCGGAGGCGGGCGAGCGGGATGCTGAACAGACCCTCTGCGGAAGCGAACGCGTCGCCGCCGGCATGGCCGGCCGCCGAGGCGTGAACGCCAGCCACGTGTGCGCGCGCCATCAGCGCCTGCGGATCGCCGGTCGCGACGAGGTAGCGGCCCTGATCCTCGCCGAACAGATAGAAGTGGGCGTGCTCGTGCGAGGTCGCGTTCAGCACGATGCCGACGCCCGAGGCGAGCGCCATCTCGGCCGCGGCGGCGACCAGTCCGCCGTCCGACAGGTCGTGCACGACGCTGACCGCGCCGGATCGGACGAGGCCGCGCACGAAGTCGCCAACGCGACGCTCGCGCGCCAGGTCCACCGGCGGCGGTGCGCCGTCATGCCGGGCCAGCAGCTCGCGCAGATAGAGGCTTGCGCCGAGTTCGCCGTGGGTCTCGCCCAGGAGCACGAGGGCGTCGCCGGGTTTAAGGCCCGCATAACCGGCGCGGCGGTCATAGTCGTCGATCAGCCCGACCGCGCCGACGGTGGGCGTGGGCGGGATGCCGACTCCTTCCGTCTCGTTGTAGAGCGACACGTTCCCGCTCACGACCGGGAAGTCGAGCGCGTGGCAAGCCTCCGCCATCCCTTCGATCGCGCGCACGAGCTGGCCCATGATCTCCGGCCGCTCGGGGTTGCCGAAGTTCAGATTGTCGGTGATGGCGATCGGCTGGGCCCCGACCGCGCTCAGGTTGCGCCATGCCTCGGCCACCGCCTGCTTGCCGCCCTCGTACGCATCGGCCACGACGTAGCGCGGCGTGACGTCCGAGGTCAGCGCCAGCGCCTTCTTCGACCCGTGCACGCGGACGATGGCCGCATCGTGCCCGGTGTCGCTTGCGGCGATGGTGTCGGCCATCACGTGCCGGTCGTATTGCTCGAAGAGCCAGCGCTTGGAGGCCATGTCCGGGCAGCTCATTAGCGTGAGCACCGCCGCCGCATAGTCGGCGGGCGGTGGAACCTCGGCCGGCGTGAGCCGCTTGGGCGCCGCGGCCGTCACCCACGGGCGGTCGTAGAGCGGCGCATCGTCGGTCAGCGGGCCGAGCGGCAGGTCGCACACCACCTGGCCGCGGTGACGCAGCACGATCGTGCCGGTGTCGGTGGTCTGGCCGATCACGGCGGCATCCAACCCCCACTTTTCGAAGATGCGCCGCCCGTCCGCCTCGCGCCCGGGCTTCAGGATGGCCAGCATCCGCTCCTGGCTCTCCGAAAGCATCATTTCGTAGGCCGTCATGCCCTCTTCGCGCTGCGGGACCTGGTCGAGGTCGAGCACGATGCCGACGCCCCCCTTGCCGGCCATCTCGACCGAAGAAGAGGTCAGACCGGCCGCGCCCATGTCCTGGATCGCGGCCACGGCGCCGGACGCCATCAGCTCCAGCGTCGCCTCGATCAACAGCTTCTCGGCGAAGGGGTCGCCGACCTGCACGGTCGGACGTTTTTCGTCCGAGTCCGCCTCGAACGACGCCGAGGCCATGGTCGCGCCATGGATGCCGTCGCGCCCGGTCTTCGAGCCGAAGTAGACCACCGGCAGCCCGGCCGCCGGCGCGGCGGAATAGAAGATCTTGTCCGCGTCCGCCAGGCCGACGCACATGGCGTTGACCAGGATATTGCCGTCGTAGCCGGCATCAAAGTTCGTCTCGCCACCGACGGTCGGCACGCCGACGCAATTGCCGTAGCCGCCTATGCCGGCGACGACGCCAGCGACCAGGCGCCGGGTCTTCGGATGCTTCGGATCCCCGAAGCGGAGCGCGTCCAGGATGGCGATCGGCCGCGCGCCCATGGTGAAGACGTCGCGCATGATGCCGCCGACCCCGGTCGCCGCCCCCTGATAGGGTTCGATGAAGCTCGGGTGGTTGTGGCTCTCCATTTTGAACACCGCCGCCTGCCCGTCGCCGATATCGACGACGCCGGCGTTCTCGCCCGGCCCCTGGATCACGCGCGGGCCCTTGGTCGGGAGCTTGGCCACGTGCTTGCGGCTCGATTTGTAGGAGCAATGCTCGGACCACATGACCGAAAAAACGCCGAGCTCCAGCGGGTTCGGCTCGCGGTTCAGCCGTCGGACGATCAGCGCGTACTCGTCGTCCTTGAGCCCATACTCGCGGGCTAGCGCGGCCATCGACGGAACGGCTTCGGCGGTCATGGCCGGCTTCTAGCGGGGAATCGGCCAGGGGGCGAACGCCAGCGCACCGACGATTGCCGAATTGGGCAGACGGCGAGCTAGATACCGGCCAGCGAGGCGATCGATGGCGGTCTTCGATCCGGCGGCGGCGACGTCGGCCTACCTGGCGACGCTCTCGTCGGCGGCGCAGGCGAAGGCCGTCGCCTACACGCAAGGCGGCCATTGGCTGTTGCTCTGGGGCTGGCTCGTCACGGTCGCGGAGTCGGTCCTGATCCTGAAGTCGGGCGGGCTTCTTCGCCTGGTGCGCGGGCTCGAGCGCACGCGACCGCGCCCGCTGCTCGCCGCCTTCGTGGCGAGCGTCGTTTTCCTGGTCGCCGATTGGGTCCTGGAGCTGCCGTGGGCTAGCTACGCCGACTGGTGGCGGGAGCGGCAGTACGGAATGACCAGTCAGGCCTGGAGCGGTTGGCTCACCGACCAGGCCATCCTGTTCGGCGCCTCATTGCCGGTGCTGGCGCTGCTGTTCGTAGCCCTCTACGCCCTCGTCCGTCGCGCCACGCGTAGCTGGCCGCTCTGGACCGGCGCCATCTGCGGCGCCTTCGTCGTGTTCGGCGCCTGGGCCTCCCCGGCCGTGCTCGAGCCGATGCTCAACCACTACACGCCGGCGCCGCCCGGCCCGGTGCGCGACCTAGTCGTGACGTTGGGCGACAGCGTGGGCGTGCCGACCGACAAGATCTACGTCTACAACGGCTCGAAGCAGTCGAACCGCTACACCGCCAACGTCGCGGGCCTGTTCGGGACAGCCCGCGTCGCGCTCAGCGACACCATGTTCAAACAAGGCGCGGACCTGGCCGAGGTCCGCGGCATCGTCGGCCACGAGATGGGCCACTACGTCCTGCACCACATCCTCTGGGGCGCCCTCTTCCAGGCGGTCATGGCTGCGCTGGTCGCCTTCGGCGTGATGCTGCTCTTTCCGTTCGTGCGCGGATGGCTGGGAGCGGGTGACCTAGGCGGGGTGGCGGACCCCGCCGGCCTTCCGATCGCCTATCTGATCGTCGCGAGCTTGAGCCTGATCGCCACCCCAATCTTCAACACCCAGACGCGCATGCATGAAGCCGCGGCGGACACGTTTTCGCTCGAACACGCGCACGAACCGGACGGTCTCGCCAAGGCGCTGGTGAAGACGATCGCCTACCGCGCGGCCTCGCCGTCCGACCTCGAGGAGTTCATCTTCTACGACCACCCCAGCGTCGAGCATCGCATCCGCAAAGCGATGGACTGGAAGGCGGCGCACCCGAACGCCGTCCCGCAAGGCTGACCACGGCGCTTGTAGCGGCCGGCGGCATGACCCACACTCGCCGCGCTCAAAGCCGCCGTGCCGGCAAGCTTGAACCGTGAGGAACTTCAATGGCCAAACTGGTCGTGATGTACAGCGCACCGAAGGACGCCGCGGCGTTTGACAAGCACTATTTCGAAACCCACATCCCGATCGCCAAGGCAATCCCGGGCCTTCGCAAGTACGAGGTGAACAACGGTCCGATCATGACGCCGGCCGGGCCGTCAGCGTTCCACCTGATCGCGACGCTGCATTTCGACGACGTGGCGGCGATCCAGAACGCCTTCGCGAGTCCGCAAGGGCAGGCCGCGGCCGCCGACGTGCAAGGCATGGGCTTTCCCGAAGGCGGCGTGCAGATGCTGATCATGGACGCCCGCGAAGTCTGACCGGCGGGGCGCGGCCGGCTTTGCGCAGCACATTGGCGACAAAATCGGCCTTGGCGTTCGTGTAGGCCGCGCGGTTCGTCCCGTGCTCCAAAGCGAGCGCACGCTTGAGCCGCGCGTACGCCAGCATCGTTCGGCGATGGGCGCGGAGATGGTCGCGAAACGCGATCTGGTCGTCGTAGCCGCGCCAGTCAGGCAGGCAGACGTACAGGTGGTGATCGTGGGTCGAGTGGCCCGGCGGCGTGGCGAACGCCTCACGCCCGGCGACGCCGAAGTCGCCCTCGTGCTCGTAGCCGAGGCGCGCGAGCCGGTCGATCGCGGCAGGCAGATCGGCGGCCGAGCGCAGCCTGACGGCGAGGTCGATCGTCGGCTTGGCGGCCAGCCCGGACACGGCCGTGCTGCCCACGTGATCGATCGCCGCCGCCAACTCGCCGAGCGCCGGCGCGATCAGCGCGCGCAGCCGCTCGTAGCGCGCGGGCCAATCGGGGTCATAGTCGCAGATGACGACCGGCTCTGACGCCACCGTTACGACCTCAGGCGCTGGCGAGCACGCTTTGAAACAGCAGCGCGCCGTCAGCGGAGCCCAGCGCCTGCTCGAACGCCCGGTCGGGGTGGGGCATCATGCCGAGCACGTTGCCGCGGCCGTTGATGATGCCCGCGATGTCGCGCGCCGAACCGTTCGGGTTGTCGGTATAGCGGAAGACGACCTGCCCCTCGCCCTCAAGGCGGTCGAGCGTGGCCGTATCGGCGTAGTAGTTCCCTTCCCCGTTGCCGACCGTCATCTCGACGTGGCGCTTGCCGCGGTAGGCGGCCGTGAAGCGGGTCTGGCTGTTCACGACGTCGAGGCCGACCCGCTTGCAGACGTACTTGAGCCCGGCGTTGCGCAACAGCGCGCCGGGCAGCATGCCGGCCTCGCAGAGGACCTGGAAGCCGTTGCAGACGCCAAGAACAGCGACCCCGCGCTCCGCTTCGGCCCTAACCGCCTTCATGACCGGCGACAGCGCCGCCATCGCCCCACAGCGCAGGTAGTCGCCATAGGCGAACCCGCCCGGCAGGACGATGAGGTCGACGCTGGCCGGCAACGCCGTCTCGGCGTGCCAGACCATCTCGACCGACGCGTCGGTCGAGCGCTCGATCGCAGTCTTGCAGTCGCGGTCGCAGTTCGATCCGGGAAAGACCACGACCGCGGCCTTCATCCTAGGCGCACTCGTCCAGCACCGGAGCCGGCGGTGCGGCGCCGGCGGCGGGGAACGGCTCGCGGAAACTGAAGGCGAACGGCGTCGGCCCATCGCGGCGCAACGCCTCTAGCCGCTCGCGGCCCTCGGCGGGCGTGGGCCGGTGGCCGGCCGGGACCCACCAAAGGGCGATGTAGGCCTCGGCAGGCGGCTCGAACCACTCGCGCCGGCGGCGCATCACGTCGCGGTGTCCGCTCCGATAGGCGAACGCCGCAAGGGTCTCCAGGCTCTCCCAGACCGACATGTTGAGCGCGACGAGCGGGTCGTCGAACGCGTGGATGTCTGTGGCGTCGTCCCCCTCGCCGGTAAGGCGCCAGACGAACCCGGGCTGCGCCTCGGCGAGCGCGTTGATGCGATCAAGGTTGGCGACGAACTCCGCCACTTCGGGCGAGCCGACCGGCGCGACAAGTCGTCCGATGTTGATCTGGGCGAGATGAAACGCGCTCATGCCAGCTCCACGCGATAGCCTTCGATGACGGTGTTGGCGAGCAACCGCTCGCACATGGACTTGACCTCGGCCTCGGCCTTGGCGCGGTCATCGCCGGCGAGCTCGAAGGCGATGGTCTTGCCGACCCGCACGCCGGAGACGTCGGCGAAGCCCAGTCCGTGCAAGGCCCCCTCTATCGCCTTGCCCTGCACGTCCAGCACGCCGGGTTTCAGGAACACGTGCACCGTGGCCTTCATTCTTCCTCTTCGTCCTCGACCAGGCGCGGACCGCTCGACGGCCGCCCGCCCTGAATGACGGTCGGCATCTCCTTCATGATGCCCAGCCGCCGCGCCACCTCGGTGTAACTCTCGATCACGTTGCCGAGGTCGCGGCGGAAGCGGTCCTTGTCCAGCTTCTCGTTCGTGGCCGAGTCCCAGAGCCGGCAGGAGTCGGGGCTGATTTCGTCGGCCAGCACGATGCGCGAGAAGTCGTTCTCCCAGACGCGGCCGAACTCGATCTTGAAGTCGACAAGCGTGATGCCGACGGCGCTGAACACCCCGCTCAGGAAGTCGTTGATCCTGAGCGTCATCGCCATGATGTCGTCGATCTCCTGCGGCGAGGCCCAGTTGAAGGCGGTGATGTGTTCTTCGGCAACCATCGGGTCGTTCAGCTTGTCGTCCTTCAGGCAGAACTCGATGATCGAGCGCGGCAGCACCTGACCCTCGGGCAGGCCGAAGCGGGTCGAGAGCGACCCGGCGGCGATGTTGCGGCAGATCACCTCCAGCGGAATGATCTCCACCTCGCGGATCAGCTGCTCGCGCAGATTCAGACGCCGGATGAAGTGGTTCTGCACGCCAATCGCGTTCAGCCGGGTCATCATGTATTCGCTGATGCGATTGTTGAGGACGCCCTTGCCCTCGAGTTGCGCCTTCTTCTGACCGTTGAAGGCGGTCGCGTCGTCCTTAAAATACTGGATAAGCGTGCCGGGCTCAGGTCCCTCGTAGAGGATCTTGGCCTTGCCTTCGTAAATCTTCTTGCGGCGGGTCATGGGTTTGGCACTCTTCCCCGACGAGCCGGGCGCAGGCGCGCGGGGACGCGCCGCTCGCGCGGGAACCGACTCGACGCAAGACAATGTAGGGCGCTGAGCGTTTGAAAGAAATGGCGACGGGGCGGCGAAACCCCACGGCTGGCAAGACGGCGACAGAGCGGCGGCCACAGGCGCGGCGCGGCGCGCCGAAGCCCGATGACCGGCCGCGCTTCACGAACATCAGCGCGGCGCGGACGGACATCCACGTCGTCGGGGCCGAGGGCGGCGGGATTCGCGACCTCTATCATGGCGTTCTGACCATCCCGTGGTGGGGCTTCTTCCTGCTCGTGCTTGGCGTCTTCCTGGGCGCCAACGCGCTCTTCGCTTTCCTCTACTGGCTTGACCCCGCGGGCGTCGCCGGCGCGCGACCCCACTCGTTCGCCGACGACTTCTTCTTCTCCGTCGAGACCATATCGACGATCGGCTACGGCGCCATGACGCCCAAGAGCCTCTACGCCAACCTGGTGATGACCGCCGAAGCGTTCGTCGGCCTCGGCATCGTCGCTGTGGCCACAGGTCTCATCTTCGCGAGGGTTTCACGACCGACGGCGCGGGTGCTGTTCAGCCGCGTCGCCGTGATCACCGCCTTCGATGGCGTGCCGTCGCTGATGTTCCGCGCCGCCAACCAGCGCGGCAATCAGATCCTCGAGGCGCAGGCCTCGGTCAGCCTGTTCGGCGAAGCTCTCACCAGCGAGGGCCACCGCATGCGCCGCTTCCAGGACCTGGACCTGATGCGCAGCCGCCAGCCGATGTTCACCCTGACCTGGACGCTCATCCACCGCATCGACGAAGCCAGCCCGCTGCACGGGCACACCCAAGACTCGCTGGAGGCGATTGGCGCCGAGATCGTCGTCGCCCTGAACGGCGTCGATGAAGTCTTCGCCCAGCGCATCTACGCGCGCCACGCCTACCTACCCGACGAGATCCTGTGGGACCGTCAGTTCGCCGATGTGCTGACCACCGACGGCGACGGACGCAGGGTGGTGAATTACCACAACTTTCACGACGTAAAGCCGCTGCCGGACGCCGGCTCTCATTGATCCCGGGCCGGAGGTCCCTTATTGGACACGGCGGGCGTAGGCCATTGTGAGCGTGGGCATGACCACCTTCGACGAGCGTGAAGAAGGCTTCGAACGCAAATTCGTCGAAGACGAGGCGCTTGAGTTTAAGGCCACCGCGCGCCGCAACCGTCTGCTGGGGTTATGGGCCGGCGAGCTGATGGGGCTGAATGAGGCGGGCCTCGACGACTACGCCGCCGCCATCGTCCGCGCCGACGTCACCACGCCGGGCGACGAAGACGTGCTGCGCCGCGTCAGCCGCGACCTCGAAGGCGCGGGTATCAAGGTGTCCGAGGGCCAGGTGCGCGGCAAGATGGACGAACTCCTCGCCATCGCCCGCGGCCAGATCCAGTCGGGCGAATAGGCCCAAACCCACCTTTTTCCGTCATGGCCCGGCTTGTCCGGGCCACCCATGATCACCATGCGGCGTGAGTGTTCATAGGTTCCCTGCATTGGCTGCTACGCGCCTCTGCTTCGCGGTCCGCTGCGCTCCAGCGGGGATGACGATTGGTTTTGGCTAGTCGGCGAACGCGCGCTCGAACAGCGCGTCCAGGTGCTTGAAGTGGTAGGAGAGGTCGAACAGCTCGGCCAGCTCCGGGTCGCTCAGGTGCGGGCGGACGTCCGCGTCGGCCATCAGGAGCTCTGAGAACATCCCCTCCCCGCGCCAGATCTTCATCGCGTTGCGCTGCACCGCCGCGTAGGCCGCCTCGCGCGAGACGCCCTTCTGGGTCAGCGCCAGCAGCACGCGCTGGGAGTTCACCAGACCGCCCAGCCGGTCGAGGTTCTTGCGCATTGTCTCCGGATAGACGACCAGCCGCTCGACCACGCCCGCCAGTCGGCGGAGCGCGAAGTCGAGGTGCACGCAGGCGTCGGGCGCGATGCCGCGCTCGACCGACGAGTGGCTGATGTCGCGCTCGTGCCACAGCGCCACGTCCTCCAGCGCCGGGATCACCGCCGAGCGGACGAGGCGCGCCAGACCGGTCAGGTTCTCCGTGAGGATCGGGTTGCGCTTGTGCGGCATCGACGACGAGCCCTTCTGGCCCTGGTCGAACGGCTCTTCCGCTTCCTGGACCTCGGTGCGTTGCAGGTGGCGGATCTCGACCGCCAGCCGCTCGATCGAGGCCGCGACCACCGCCAACATGGCGAAATAGGCCGCATGCCGGTCGCGCGGGATCACCTGGGTCGAGATCGGCTCGATGGCGAGGCCGAGCATCTTGGCCACATGCGCTTCCACGCGCGGATCGACGTTGGCGAAGGTGCCGACGGAGCCGGAGATGGCGCAGGTGGCGATCTCGGCGCGGGCGGTCTTCAGGCGCCTGCGGGCGCGGACGAACTCGGCATAGTGGCCAGCGAGCTTCAGCCCGAAGGTGGTCGGCTCGGCATGCACGCCGTGGCTGCGGCCGACCGTCGGCGTGTGGCGATACTCGAACGCGCGCGTTTTCAGCGCCGCAAGCACCAGCTCGACATCCTCGAGCAGCAGATCGGTGGCGCGGGTCAGTTGAACCGCCAGCGCCGTGTCGTTGACGTCTGACGAGGTCAGCCCCTGGTGCAGGAAACGCGCCTCGGGCCCAACGATTTCAGTCACATGTGTCGTGAAGGCGATGACGTCGTGCTTCACCTCCCGCTCGATCTCGTCGATACGGTCGACGTCCCAGATGGCGTCCCGGCCTTTTTCCCAGATGACCTCGGCGGCGCGCTTGGGGATGACGCCAAGTTCGGCCATGGCGTCGGCGGCATGCGCCTCGATCTCGAACATGATCTTGAACCGCGTCTGGGGCGACCAGATCTCGGCGGCTTCGGGCCTGGCGTAGCGGGGGATCATGTCGCTGGGATGGGCGCCGCGCGATCGGGAGTCAAGGCGTCGGCGGCTTCAAGGGTCAGTTGAGGCGCGGTTTCCGTTGCCGCGTGGCGCGGTCGCCCGAGCGCACCTCGACGTCGAACACGTCGTGCTCCCGCTGGACCGTGAGCGGGACAACGACGCCGGGCTCGCCCAGCGCCCAGAGCCGCTTGTAGAAATCGCCGAGGTCGTCGATGGGCTGGCCGGCGATCCTGTGGATGATGTCGCCGCGCCGCAGCTCGGCCCGTGCGGCCGGCCCACCGGGGGTGACCTCCACGATGACGACGTGGGAGGCGATCTCCTGGGAAAGGACGCCCAGCCATGGCCGGGGCGGACTGGCCCGTCGACCGCGGGCAAGGTCGTCGAGGATGGGCGGCAGAAGCTCGATGGGCACGAACATGTTCAACGGGCTTATCGCGCCATCCGGCGCCCGTTGCTCCATCTGCAGCGAGCCCACGCCGATCAGCTCGCCGGCGGCGCCGATGAGCGCCGCGCCGTTCCAATGCGGGTGGGCCGGTTCGACGAAGAGCGCCGCGTCCAGCGCGTACTCCCAGTAGCCGGCGAACGGCTCGCGCGCGAGGAGCTGTGCGGCGAGCGCATGCGCCCTGCCGCCGGCGCCGGCGGCGATCACGCTCGCCCCCGCCTGCAGCGTCCTGGAGTCGCCGATCGGCAACGCCGGCGCCGCCAGCCGCTCGAGTGGAAAGACGAGGCCGAACCCGGTGGGCTGGTCGACGCCAAGCACGTGGGCGGGGATGCGCGCCCCGTCGTTGGTGGTCAGCGTCACCTCGTCGGCCTCGGTGATCAGGTAGCCGATGGTGAGCACAAGGCCGTCGGCGCCGATGACGATCGCGTTGCCGAGGCGCTCGGTTCCGAGCGTCCTGGCGGAGAACGCCTCCTCGCTGATCTTCGACTCGAGCGCGACGATGGACGACAGGCAATGGTCCAAGTCGAAGTCGAGCGATCGCGCGACGGGCCGGAGTTCCTCGTCGACTTCGTAACCGGCAAATGGCGACGGCACGGCAAACCTCCGAACAAGCTTCCGGCATTCGGATGCTACGCCGACTGGCGGCGGTGAAAAGCGGCTTACGGGCCGTCGGTTCCGCGCCGCGATCAGGCCGCTGAGGCGGCGGCCGACGCCATGTCCGCTCGGATGGTGCGCGAGGCCAACAGGTAGTGCAGCGCGCCCCAGACGTAGGCGACCATGGTCAGGATGATGCCGTACTGGGTCGCGTGAGCGAGCGTGGCCGAGCAGGCATGGGCCATCGCGTGGTTCAGGGCGATCCCGCCCGGGCATTGGGCCATAAAGTCTCCGGGGCCGGCGCTCCTCCACAGGGATTTGCCGAACAGGTCGATGACGACGCCGGTGAAGACCGGTCCGCCGCCCAGCGCGATCATGTTGAGGACGAAAAAGAGCAGGGCTGTCGCCGTCGCCCGCGCCCGCGGCTCGACCAGGTTGTGCAGGACCCCCCAGGTCGGGCCGAGGTAGGTGTAGCCGAAGATCCCCGGCAGGATGAGCATTGCCGCCGCGGCGATCCAGCTCGGGCTGAGGTAGATCGCCAGGTAGATGGGGGTGGCGATGGCGACGCCAATCGCCGGTGTCCAGGCATACCAGCGCCAGTCGCTCCTGCCGAGGCGATCGGCCACCGCCCCGCCGAGCAGGGTCCCGATGCCCGACGATATGCCGCCGATCGTGCCGAAGATGATCCCGACCTCGGCGTAGCTCAGGCCGAAGCGCCGGATGAAGTAGGGGGCGGCGAACTGGCCGATGCCGTAGCCGGCGAAGGAGACCAGCGTCAGGCCGGCGGTCATATGACGGAACGAGGGCCTGCGCCACATGCGCAAGGCCACCGCGATGAGCGAAGGCGCGGGCGTCGAGTCGGCGGGTTTCGGCGGCTCGGAGTAGCCGCGCGGCGGCTCCTTGAGCGTGAACGCGGTCAGCAACGCGAGCAGTATGCCCGGCAGGCCCACGATGACGAACGCCCAGCGCCAGCCGACGGTCTGCGCCAGGAGGCCGCCGGAAATCGCCCCGATCATGCCGCCCAGGGGGATGCCGAAGGAATAGGCTGACAGCGCCGTCGCCCGCTTGTCCGGCGCGTAGTAGTCGCTGATCAGAGACTGGGCAGAGGGCGAACATCCCGCCTCGCCGATGCCGACCCCGACGCGGCAGAGCAACAGCAGCGGAAAGCTGGCCGCCGCGCCGCACAGCGCCGTCATGCCCGACCAGATGGCCAGGCAAACAGAGATGATGGTGACGCGGCTCCTCTTCTCCGCCAGCCGCGCGATCGGGATGCCGAGGATGGTGTAGAGGAAGGCGAACGCGAAGCCGCCGAGCAGACCGAGTTCGGTATCGCTGATCTTCAAGTCAACCTTGATCGCCTGGCCAAGCGTGCCGACGATCGTCCGGTCGATGAAGTTGGAGGTGTAGACCAGCATCAGCAGGACAACGACCCACCGGGAGTAGCCCTGTGAAAACAGCGGCTTTGGCGGCGCGACGACGATCTCCGGCTCGACGACGGTGTCGGTCATGCTCCCTCCCGATGAACGCTCACATTCAATCCAGTGATTCGTGCGGTGGCCCGGCCGTCAGCTCACCACGTCCGCCTGAAGCCGGCCGCGAGCGAGGAGGAAGAAGCCGCCGGACACCACGCTGAAGCAGCCGGTTATGATCATCGCCCAGCGCAGGCCCTCCGCCGCGCCCAGATGCTCCGTCTTGGCCAGGAAGTCGCTGACCGCCCCCAGGAACGGCGGGCCGAAACCCAGCCCGATCAGATTGAGGATGAGCAGTAGGAGCGCCGCGGCCGTCGCCCTCCGATGCGGCGCGACGACGCTCTGCGCCGTCGAGTAGACGGCGCCGTACCAGATGGTGGAGATGACGCTGGGGATGAACACGAGCCCGAGCGCCACCAGGGTGTTCTGGATGGTGAAGAGGACGAAGTAGAGCGGCACGACCAGAATCGCCGCCACACCCGGCACCGTCGCGAAAGCGCGCCGATCCCCCGCTGCGGCGCGATCGGCGATCCAGCCGCCGATCAGGGTGCCGGCAAAGCCGCCGACGCCGATCATCAGGCCCAGTGCGGGGCCGAGGAAGCCCTTCGACTTCAGGCCGAACCCCGCGGCGAGGGCGGCGAGCTCGGCCGGATGGCAGCGCAGGAAGAAGGACGCGTTGAAGAAGAGATGGGCGTAGCCGACGAAGGCGGAGAAGCCGCTGGCCAGCGCCATGAACCAGAAGGTCGGCTTGCCCGCCAAAGCCCTGATCGTGTCCACCAGGTCGTGGACGGGCTGGACGACGGCCTGGGCCACGCCGGGGGCGTCGAAGCGCGACGGCCTCGGCTCCCTGACCGTCACAGCGACCACGAGGGCGAGCACGATCCCCGGCGCGGCGGCGACGAGGAACGCCGCACGCCAGCCGTGCGGCCCGATGTCGGCGATCAGCCCGCCGACGGCGAGGCCGAGCAGCGTTCCGATCGGCACGCCCAGCGAATAGACTGACAGCCCCGACGCGCGTTGCTCAGGCGTCGACATATCGGCGATCAGCGAGTGGGACGACGGGTTGCAACCGGCCTCGCCGAAGCCGACGCCGAGGCGCGCAAACGCCAGCGCTGTGAACCCGCCCGCCAGCCCGCAGAGCGCCGTGAAGCCGCTCCACACCGCGAGCGCGATCGCGATAAGCGCCGGCCGGCTCCAGCGGTCGGCCAGCCAGGCGATGGGGATGCCGAGGAAGGTGTAGAAGATGACGAACACCGGCCCGGTGAGCACGCCCATGGCGGTGTCTGAGATGTGCAGATCCTTCTCGATCGGCTCGACCAGGATCGACAGCATCTGCCGGTCAAGAAAGCTCAACGTATAGGCGATCATGAGAAGGGCGAGCACGTAACGCCGCAGGCCCACGCGCGGCAGGCCGGGCGCGGACGCGTCGGCCGGTAAGGCGGCGTCGGTCATGCTGGCGTTTCCTCGAGACCCGTTGCGCCGCAAACGACGCGCTTTTCATCGACTTTGCGCTGGACTAGACCCCGGATTTGGCTTGCCGCCAAGGGGGCGGGCGAGCATGGAGACGCGCATGGAAATCCTGATCGGCAACAAGTCTTGGTCGACGTGGTCGCTGCGCGCCTGGATTGCGCTCAAGCGGAGCGGTCAGCCGTTCACCGAAACCCCCATCAGGCTGCGACGGCCGGAGACGCGCGCCGAGGCGCACGCGGCCGGCTCGCCGACTGGCCTGGTCCCGGTGCTCAAGGACGGCGGCGTGACGGTCTGGGATTCGCTCGCAATCTGCGAATACCTCGCTGACCGGTTTCCGGAGGCCAAGCTATGGCCGGCAGATCCAGGCGCTCGCGCGGCGGCCCGCTCGGCGAGCGCGGAGATGCACAACGGCTTTCCCTCCCTGCGCGGCGAGTGCCCCATGGACCTTGCTCTGACCACCAAGGCCGATCTCTCGGAGATGACCGCCGAGGAAATCCGGCGCATCGTCGTGCTTTGGAACGATCTGCGCAGCCGGTTCGGCGCCGGTGGACCGTTCCTGGTCGGCGCCTGGTCGATCGCCGACGCCTTCTACACGCCGGTCGCCACCCGCTTCCGCAGCTATGGCATCCACTTGAGCGACTATGGCGACCAAGGCGCCGCCGGCGCCTATGCCGAAGCGCTGCTTGAGACGCCCGAGTTCAAGGCGTGGGAGGCGGCGGCCCTGGCCGAGCCTCGATAAGCGCCGCGGGCGGGGGCGCGAGCCCGATGCGGGTCCTGGTCATTGGCGGCTATGGCCTGATCGGCGGATATGTCATGGCCGCGCTGCATCGCGAGCGTTGGAAGATCATCGGCGCGGGCCGCGAGATCGCCCCCGCTGCCCGGCGCTTGCCCTTCGCCGCCTGGGTGATGGTCGACCTGCGGCGCATGCGTGAGCCAACCCAATGGGCGCATCTGCTGGTCGGCGTCGATGCGGTGGTCAACTGCGCGGGCGCGCTGCAAGAGAGCCCGCGCGACGACCTCGCCGTCGTCCACGTCGAGGCGATGCGGGCCCTTTTCGCGGCCTGCGCCACGGCCGGCGTGCGCAAGATCGTTCACATCTCGGCCGCGGGCCTCGACGGCCAAGTGACCCGTTACGCCGAGACCAAGCGCGACGCCGAGGCGGCGCTCCGCGGCACCGACCTCGATTGGGCGATCCTCAGGCCGGCGCTGGTGCTCGCGCCCGCGGCCTACGGCGGCAGCGCGCTGCTGCGCGGGTTGGCCGCATTCCCTGGCTTCATCCCGGCGCTGTTCGCCGACCGCCTTGTGCAGGTCGTCTCCGCCGAGGACGTCGCTGAGGCCGTCGTCCGCTGCGTCCAGCCTGGCGCGCCCGGCCGGATCGCGCTCGACATCGCCGCGCCGTCCGCGACCAGCCTGCGCGACATCCTGCTGGCGCTCCGGACGTGGCTTGGCCTGCCGCCCGCCCCCGTGATTGCCGTCCCGGCGGCGATCGGACGGCTGGCCGCCTGGGCCGCCGACGCCGTCGCGGCGCTGGGTTGGCGCAGCCCCATGCGCTCGACCTCGCTCGCCCAGCTTGCAGGCGGCGTCGAGGCGCGCGGACCGGGCGCGGAAGCCGTGCTCGGCTTTGCGCCGAAGAGCCTGGACGAGATGCTCGCCGGCTGGCCTTCCGGCGTTCAAGAGCGATGGTTCGCCCGGCTCTACTTCCTGAAACCCTTCGGCCTCGTCGCCCTGATCGCCTTCTGGCTGGTCTCCGGCGTCATCGGCCTGACCGTCGGCCGCCAGCAGGCGGCCGGCCTGCTGACGCCGCCCCTCGCCCCGCCGCTCGCCAACGCCGCGGTGGCGGCCGGCGGACTGCTCGACGTCGCGCTCGCCGCCCTCGCCTGCTTTCGCCGCACCGCGCCGGCGGCGCTGAAAGGCATGGTCGCGCTCAGCGCGGCCTATCTCGCCGGCGCGACCTTGGTCCGGCCCGACCTTTGGACCGACCCGCTCGGGCCGCTGGTCAAGGCCGTTCCGGCCGCGCTCCTGGCGCTGATGGTGCTGGCGGTCATGGACGAGCGCTGATGGGCCCGATCTTCCTCATCAAGACCCTGCACGTGATCGGGGCCACGGTTCTGCTCGGGACAGGCGCCGGCATCGCCTTCTTCATGGTCATGGCGGACAGGACGCGCGACGCGCGACTCATCGCCCACACCGCGGGCGTCGTCGTGGTCGCCGACGTCCTGTTCACCGCCAGCGCCATCGTGCTGCAGCCAGTCACCGGCATCGTTCTGGCGGCGGTCGAACACCAGCCTCTAGGCCAGCCCTGGATTCTGCTCAGCCTCGCCCTCTACCTCGTCGCAGGCGTCTTCTGGCTGCCGGTGGTCTGGATTCAGCTGCGAGTGCGCGATCTCGCACGCGCGGCCGCGGCGGCTGGCGAGCCGCTGCCCGCCGCCTACCACCGGCTCTATCGCGTGTGGTTCGCCTTCGGATTCCCCGCCTTTGCCGCGGTGATCGCCATCATCTGGCTGATGGTCGCCAAACCTCCGCTTTAGGAGGCGTAGAACTCGACGATCAGGTTCGGCTCCATCTTCACCGGATAGGGCACCTCGGCCAGTTCCGGCGCACGGACGAACTTCGCCGACAGGCCCTTGCCGTCCACCTCGAGATAGTCAGGCACGTCCCGTTCCGGCGACTGGATGGCTTCGAGCACCAGCGCCATGTTGCGCGAGCGCTCGCGCACCGAGACGACGTCGCCCGGCTTCACGCGGTAGGAGGCGATGTTCACCCGCTTGCCGTTCACCAGCACGTGCCCGTGGTTGACGAACTGGCGCGCGGCGAAGACCGTCGGTACGAACTTGGCGCGATAGACCACCGCGTCCAGCCGGCTCTCCAGAAGCGCGATCAGCGTCTCGGCGGTGTTGCCGCGCTTGCGGGCGGCGTCCTCATAGGTGCGGGCGAACTGCTTTTCCGTGAGGTTGCCGTAGTAGCCCTTCAGCTTCTGTTTGGCGCGCAGCTGCAGGCCAAAGTCAGAGATCTTCTGGCGCCGGCGCTGGCCGTGCTGGCCGGGGCCGTAGGAGCGTTGGTTGACCGGGGATTTCGGGCGACCCCAGATGTTCTCGCCCATCCGGCGGTCGAGCTTGTACTTCGCCGATTGGCGCTTCGACATAAGTCGTCTCTTTCAACTCGATGCAGTCCGGCTTGGCCCAGGACGGCCAGGCGATCTCAACGGCGGCGCACGCATCACCCGTCATCGACCCGAACGCGGCTGGTCGGCCTGGTGCGGGAAGGCCGGGTGTATGGCGACGAGACGCCGAAAAGTCAATTGCGGCGGGCGGCTGAGCGCCTAGTCTTCGTACTCCAGCGACGGGTACCAGTCCGCGCCGCGACCCTCAGGCGTCATGTCGAGCACAGCCCACAGCGGCGCGGGGTCCGGCGCGCCGCGGGGGTCCTGGCCCGGGTCGCTCGCGATCATCTCCTGCGACCAGAAGTGACGGATCGTGCCGTCGCGCCGAGTGAACACAGCAGGCCCCCCAGGATCAGACCCGTCATCTGGAGTTCCCGCATAGTCCCGCGAGAAGTTGTCGTTGAGGGCGCTCGCAACCCTGAGGTTCTTCCAGCGACGCTCGCGCTTCACCGCCGCGAGCCGCTCCACCGGCGAGCGCGCGACCACCACGAGCGACGCCCTCTGGGCGATGTCGTCAGCATTGCCGTCCCAGGCGTCCAGCAGGTTCGTGCACATCGGGCACGGCTTCTCGCGTTCCGGGCCGAACATGTAGTTGTAGACCACCAGCGTCTCTTTGTCGCCGAACAGGCCGGCGAGGTCGCTCGGGCCGTCTTCGGTATCGAAGCGATAGTCTGTGCTGACGGGCGCGCCAGGCGGCAATGCCCGGCGCATCGCCGCCACCCTCTCGATATGGCGGCGGAGCTCGAGCTCCTCGGCGAGCAGCGCCGTGCGCGCAGCGCGATATTCCGCGCTTTCGTTCTTGATCCGCACCGGATTGTCGCGCGCGAGTTGGGCTGCCGGCGTTAGCGTCTCGGTCTTGGCGTCCACTTGTATCTCCTCAGCATGGCGTGTCGCAGGCGTAGGACGAACGGCGACGGCATTATCCGACACTCGCCTGCTGTCGGGAACACCGTCGGCAACGGAATGTTCTCATGCTGCTGTCGGGAACGTGTCAGCAGCCACGTCCTTAAGGCGCGAACCACTTCAAGGAGAGCCAGCCATGCCGACGATCACCCCGTTTCTGTGGTTCGACAACCAGGCCGAGGAGGCCGTCGCCTTCTATCTGTCCGTGTTCAAGAACGCCAAAGCCGGTCCTGTGTCGCGCTACGGCGACGCCGGGCCTGGGCCGAAGGGCCAGGTCAGGGTCGCCTCGTTCGAGATCGACGGCATGGCCTTCAACGCGCTGAACGGCGGGCCCCAGTACAAATTCACCGAGGCGGTCTCGTTCATGATCGCCTGCAAGGACCAGGCGGAGGTGGACTGGTACTGGGAGAAGCTGAGCGAAGGCGGCGAGCCCGGTCCGTGCGGGTGGCTCAAGGACAAGTTCGGCCTCTCGTGGCAGGTCGTGCCCGAAGTGCTGCCCGGGCTGGTCGGCAACCCGGACCCCGCCAAGGCGAGGCGCGCCACCGAAGCCATGCTCCAGATGGGCAAGCTCGACATCGCCGCGCTGGAGGCGGCGGCCTCGGGCTAGCCGCCTCCCCTGGCCTCGGTCAGTGGTGATCGCGGTCGTGGTCGAAGCCGCGGTCGTGATCGCCGTGGTCGAAGCCGCGGTCGTGGTCGCCCTCGTGCTCGTGGAACCAGAAGCGGTGATACGGATACGGCCGGTAGATCCAATGGCCGCCGTACCAGAGCCAGGGGTCGTACCAGCCCGGCGCTTCGTAGACGATATCCCCATAGACCGGACCGGGATAGAACGGCTCGGCGCCGTCGCGCAGCACATAGCCCGGCGGGCAGTTGGGGTTGTTCTCAGCCGCGGACGCGTTGCCGATCGCCCCGCCCGCCACCGCGCCCAGCGCGCCGCCCGCGACGATGCCCGCGCCGCGGTCGTAGCGCCCGGCTGCGGCGCCGCCGACGATGGCGCCCAGGATGCCGCCGATCACGGCGCCGGCGGCGGTGCTGTTCTCGCGCTGCGCGATGCAATTGGCCGCAGCCCAGCGCTCGGCTTCGTAGCTGTAGCGGTCGTCCTGGTCGCGCGCCTCGGCCGATTGATCGTACTGGGCGGCGTCCGGCGAATAGCCCGGCGGCGGCGGTACGTTATAGGGTCCGCCTTGATAGGTCTGATCGGGCGGCGGCGGAGCGCCCTGGTCGCTCTGGTCGGGCGGCGGTGGGCCATAGCCGTTCTGCGCCCAGGCGGGCGCAACACCCGTCAGCGCCGTGGCGGCGGCCAGGGCCAACGTCGTGGTTCGAATACTCATGCGGATCATCGGATCACTCTCCAGACCGTCGCAAACGCCGCCCCCGCATGAGCCGCTATCCTGCCAAGCCTGAACGGAGGCTGAACCTCCTGGAGTCGGTTACCGCTCCGTCGCTAGACGGCGACGCGCGCCACAGACAGTGGCAATCCTGCAACATCGACCCGCATGCGGAAGATCGTGGCGCAGTTCTCCTTCGGCCCGCCGTCCGAACCGGTGACCACGTAGAGGTCGCGTAGATCGCCGCCAAAGCAGAGGCTGGTCACCATCGGCAGCGGAACCTTCAGATCGGTCCGGTGCGAGCCGTCCGCATTGAAGACCGCGACCCGGCCGCCGCGGGCGTCGGCCACCCAGACCGACCCGTCCTCAGCCACCTTCAGCCCATCAGGCGTGCCCTGGCCAAGCGAGGCGAACATGCGCCACGGCCCGATCGCACCGTCGGCCGCCACGTCATAGACGCGCACGCCCGGCGCGCGGCTATCCGAGTGATAGAGCCGGCGCCCGTCGGGCGAGAAGCCGAGGCCGTTGGTCAGCATGACGCCGTCGGAAAGGGTCTCGACCGAGCCGTCGAGATTGATGCGATGCAGATGACCAGGCTTTGGCGCATCGCCGCCGAACACGCGAAAGGCCAGCGATCCGACGTAGATGCGTCCCTGCGCGTCGGTGGTGAGATCGTTGAAGCCGATCGCATCCGGCGAGGCCTGGCCCGGCGTCAGCAGCACCTTGCCCTCGGCGCCTGAGAGCGGCGCGTAGCTCACATCGCGCCCACTGACCACGATCCCGCCGCTCGCGTGCCGCGCCATGCCGCCCACGCCGCGTCGGCGCGGGATCACCTCGGAGATGCTGTCGTCCAGCCCAAGCCGGTAGACGCCGCCGTTCACCACGTCGCTGAAATAGAGCCCCTGGTCCGGATCCCAGACCGGCCCCTCGATCAGCCCATAGCCCGTTGCGACTTGGTGCATCCCCTGGCCCTTCGCTCTTGCGCTTTGCCCAGACGCATCTAGCGGCCAGAGGCCACGTCCTCGCAAGCCGCGATCGAGCAATCGGCCGGCCAGGTCAGGTCTGCGGCACGGCCCTGGCGTCCGGCGCGAGCGCGCGGACGGCCTCTTCGACGCTTGGGAAGATGTGATCGTCGCCGATAAGGTCGCGCAAGCCCAGCCGCCTGAGCGCGTGGTGGGCGTCGACCGCTTCGAGCCGGGCAACGGCGAAGGTCGCGCCGGCGGCGCGGCAATGTTCGACCACGGCCTTGAACGCCTGCGCGGCGGTGTAGTCGATGCCGATGATGCCCGTCGCCTCGAGCACGAGCAGCTTCAGCGGCGCGGCCGCGTGGTCGAGGTGGTCGAACATCACGCGCCGGAAGGTGTCGGCGTTGATGAAGGTGAGCGGGGCCTGGAAGCCGATAACGCTGACGCCCTCCAACGTCTCGCCCTTGTGCGTCGGGGTGGTCGGCCACCAGACCGTCGAGCCGGGCACGCGGTGCAGCTCGTAGGAGCGCGGCTGCACGCTCGACCACATCCCGTAGAGCAGGGAAAGGCCGATGCCGACGGCGGCGCCGCTCTGGATCGGGAGAATGACAATGGCGCCGGTGGTTGCGACGATCAGCAGGAACTCCGTCGGGCTGGTCGCGAGGACCCTGCGCATCTCCCCAACGCGAACGATTCGCGCGGCGACGAACAGCAGGACTCCGCTCAGCGCGGCGCGCGGCACGTTGGTCAACAGCCCGGCGCCGAACAGCAAGAGAAGCACAACGACCGCGACGGCGACGAGGCCGGCGATCTGCGAGCGGCCGCCGCTTTCGGCGACGACCCCCGTCCGCGGCGGGCTGGCGTCGACCGGGAAGCCTCCGAACATCCCGGCCGCGATGTTCGCGACGCCGAGGCCGACGTAGTCGCCGTTGATGTCCGGCGGCTCGTGCGGATCGGAGGGAAAAGCGCGCGATGTGGCGCCGGTCTGCACCATGACCACCAACGCGATCAGCAGTGCAAGCGGCGCAAGCGCCAGTATCTGCTCCGGCGTCAGCGTCGGCGCGCCGAGCGGGGGCAGGCCCGCCGGGATTCTGCCCAGGACGGCGACGCCATGCGCCTCCAGACCGAGCGCCTGCGCCGCCAGCGTCGCAAGCACCATGCCGATGAGTGGTCCGGGAATGCGCGGGCTGATCAGATGTGCGACCGTCGTCAGCGCCGCGACGCCGCCGGCGATGGCGAGCGCGGCCAGACTGGCGCGGGGGGCGGCAATGACGAGGCCGGCGATTTGATCCGGCAAGCTTCCGCCCACCGCAGGCACGCCCATGGCCGCCGGGGCCTGAGAAGCGACGATGTGCACGGCGATTCCGGCGAGGAAGCCGGTGGTGACCGGTGTCGAGAGCAGGTCGGCGATCCAGCCCATGCGCGCGATGCCGGCGGCCAGCACGAACACGCCGACCAAGAGCGCTAGCGCCGCGGCGTCGGCCAGGTAGGCGCCCGATCCGCCGGCCGCGAGCAGCATGAGCCCGCCGGCGAAGATCGGCGCGATGGTGGAGTCCGCGCCCACGGACATGAAGCGGTTGGCGCCGAAGACCAGGAAGACAGCCGCCGCCGCGATGAAGGCGAAGAACCCGGCCTGCGGCGGCAGACCGCCCAGCCGGGCCGTCGCCATCTGTTCGGGAATGACGATGGCGGCCAGCGTCAGCCCGGCGATCAGATCGGCGCCGATAAAGGACGTCCGATAGCCGGCGAGAGAGCGGAAGACCGGCAACGCAAAGGCTCGGTTCGGCGCGGCCATGCTCCGGCTATCCGACAATCGCGCCTCCCGGCTTTCGTCCGAGACCGCACAATAGAGACAGCGCTCTCCGCTGTCACAAAACTGTCGCGCGGCAGCCCTAGCGGCCGGCGCCCTTAGCTGGCCCCGAAGTGGTAGCGCAGTTCGACGCCGAACGAGGCCGGCTCGGCGAACTGCTCTGCCTCGACGCCCACAACGGTCAGGAGGTCGTTGTTGATCACCACGTGGCGGTTGTCGGTGACGTTGTTGCCATAGATGGCGATGTCGACCGGGCTGCCGCCGACAGCGCGCCAGTCGATGCGCAAGTCGAGGTTGGTGAAGCCGGGAAGGAGTCCGGGATTGAGCAGGTTCGAAGACAGCGCCGAGCGGCCATAGATGTTGGCCACGAACTCCGGCGAGCCGAGGCGGTCGCCCAGGGTTGGCTGGTAGTCGATGGTCACCCCGCCGGTTGTCTGCGCGATCCCGGAAATAGCCTGACCGGCCAGGCTGATCGGCGGGCCGGCCGGGGAGTCGACGAGGAACTGATCATAGGTCCCGGTCGCGTAGCCATAGAAGCCGCTGACGCGCAGTTCCTTGAACGGCACGATGGTGGCCTCGAACTCGCCGCCTTTCAGCGTCGCCCGGTTCTGCGTCCCGGTCACGGGGTCGCGATTGATGATGATCTCCTCCGGCTGGCCGGTCGGCCCGATGGTGACCACCTGGTTTTGGATGTCGCTGTAGCTTCCGTCGTAGATCGCTAGGTTCGTGCGCACGGGCACCCCGGCCACGTTCCAGTCGGCCTTGAGGCCGCCTTCGACGTCCGTGACGGTCTCGGGTGCGTACTCGACGAAGGCTGGGTCGAGCGAACCGAAGTTGAAGCCGCCCGACTTGTACCCACGGCGGCTCGCCACATAGAGCAGGATGTTTGGCGTCGCCTGCCAGTTGAGGCTGACGTTGTAGTTGTAGTTGCTGAACTCGGTCGACAGGTGCTCGACGCACGTCGCCGGGTTGAGACCGGGGAAGCCCGCGAGCGCACAGCTCGGAACGAACGGCGGCATGCCTGGCTGGAAGCGGCTCTGGGTAAAGCCCTTGTCGTCCCACGTGTAGCGGTAGCCGCCGGTGATGCTGACGCCGCGCAGCCAGTCCGAGAGGTCGAGCGTGGCCTGCCCGAACAGGGCTTTGGACGTGTTCGGCTCGTTCAGCGTGAAGTGCTGGGGACTGAGCGGGTTGCCCGGGAAGGTCGCTTCGTCGAAGCGCGGGGTGTTCTCGTTCTGCGTGAAGTTGTCGTAGTAGCCGCCGACGATCCAGTTCAGCCGGTCGCCGAACGCTTTGCCCAGCACCTGCAACTCGTCGGAGTAGTTGCGGTTGTTCTGGAAGTCGTTCTCGTCGAGCAGGCCCGCGCCCGTGCCGGTGAGGTCGAAGGCGATGTGGTAGCGGGCGTCGTCGGCGTGGGCGATGTTCCTGATCGTCACCGGCCCCCAGTGAATCGTCGCGATGTCGGTGACTGCATCGAAGTCGACGTCAAAGGGCGACTGGAAATTGTTCACCGTGTGGTCGCGGCCGAGCGTCTGTTGCTGGGCCAGGAGCGCGTTCAGGTCCTTGACCGCCCCCCCAAAGCCGAGGTCGATGGGGAATTCAAAGAAACATTGCGGCGCGGGCGAGGCCGGTGGCGCCGGGAACGGGTTGGGACAGGCCGCGACCGAGGTCAGGATCGGCTCGTTCCCCTGCTCGCGTACCGAGTAAGCAGTGGCCTGCAGGTAGTTCTCGTAGTTGCTGTTCGGCGTGATCAAGAGCTCGCCGCGCACCGAGTAGTGGTTGCGGTCGTCGTAGTTCGGGCCGCCGGTGACGCTCTTGACGATCCCGTCGCGCTGTTCGTCATCGGCGGCGATGCGCGCCTGCACCTGGTCGCTGATGGGCAAGTTCACCACGCCGGTGAATTCGCGGTCGTTGAAGTTGCCGTAGCGAACGTCGAGGTACCCGCCGAACTTGGGGCCAGGACGCATCGGCTCGAACATGACAGCCCCGCCGGTGCTGTTCTTGCCGAACAGCGTGCCCTGCGGGCCTTTCAGCACCTCGACCGATGCGAGGTCGTAGGTCGAATAGGCGAAATCGCGTGGGTCGAGCGCGACCTGATCGAAATAGGAAACGACCGCCGGGTCGGCGACGAGCGCGCCCGACAGGCCGCGGATGGCGAAGACCGGATCGGCCGCGCCACCGAGCGAGCCCGGGTCGACCGCGAAGGAAGGCGCGTTCTTCGCCAGGTCGGAGATCTGGGTGACGGTGTCCTCGCGCAGCTCGTGCGTGCCAAGGGCGGTGTCGGAGATCGGCACACGCTGCGCCCGTTCCGGCACGCGCCTAGCCTGCACGATCACCGTCGGCAGCCCGTTTGAGGCCGAACCGGCCGCCTCGGCGGACTGCTCGGCCTGCGGGGCGGCCGTGGTTTGCGCCGCCGCCGGAACCCCATAGGCTGCGGCCGTGAGCGCGAGGGCCGGCAGCACCAGCGCGCCGACCGATCCGGGTACGAATTTCGGGTCCACAGTCACCCCCGTTCCTATTGCGGAGAATCCGCCGGTATCCAGTTGAGCATCAGCCAATCGTCCGTCAACCCACAGATTCGCGCTCGGCTGAGCGGCGGGACTGGGCTGCGCGGCCGGCGCGCTGTCCTCATCGAACGACGGCAGGACGGGCGCGGCGTCCGCCGGCCGGTCCTCGATCTTCGCCTGCTGGTTCTGCAGGTAGACAGAGCGAAGGGTGGCGTAGGGGTCGGTCGCGTCGGCCAGCAGCGCCTGCAGGCCGGCGTCGGCGCTCGCCCGCTGATCGAGTCCCCCAACGACGGTGCGGGTCAGGAGCACGGTCGTCAGCCGCGAGCCGACCAGCCACTGGAACGGGTCCATCAAGCTGTCGACGCCGTTTCCGATCGCGTCCCGCACGGTGGACGGACCGGCCACCGGAATGAACAGGTAGGGGCCGGGCCTGACGCCGGCGCGTCCGAGCGTGAGCGCAAACCCGTTGTCGTGATGCGAAACGCCAAGCTTCTCGGCCACGTCGAACACGCCGAGCACCCCGTCCGTAGAGTTGATCGCGAAGCGGACGAGAGCTGCTCGGGCCCTCTTGAAACGGCCCTGCAGCAGGTCGTTGGCCGCCACCACCGGCTCGTGCAGGTTGGTGAGCACATGCTCGATGCCTCGCCGCACCGGCTCGGGCAGGGCGCGCTGATAGGCGAGGGCCGCGGGGCGGATGAGCCGGCGGTCGAGCGACTCGTAGATGGCGAAGCCGACGCGGTTCATCCGCTCGTTGGGGTCGTCGTTGCTCGGCGCCGCCTGCGCGGCCGTCGCGACCAGCACCGAGGCCAAGGCCGGCAGGAGCGCCAGCGATCTGCGCCGCATCGTCAGGTCCCGTGCGCCGGGCGCCCCGGCGGAAGCAGCAGGCTCGCAGGATCGGCGCCGATCTGGCAATAGGTTTAACGGGTGAGGGCCAAGCGGGATTCGCATGACGTCCAGTGAAGACGCCGACGGGCGCGGCCCAACCGTGCTTCGCCGGCTCCTGACGGAGCTGGCCCAATTCTGGTCGTTGGGCGGGCGACTCGCGAGCTTCAGCGTCCGCCACGCCGGCCTGGTCGTCGTCGCCGGCCTGCTGCTCGGCCTGGTGTCCGCCTGGTATGCCGCGACCCACTTCGCCATGAGCACCGACACCGACCAGCTCATCTCGCGGACCCTGCCTTGGCGGCTGAACAACGCTGCGTTCGACAGGGCCTTCCCCTCTCCCGGCCAGATCGTCATCGTCATCGACGCGCAGACGCCGGAGTCGGCCGAGCAGGCCGCCCAGGACATCACCGACAGCCTGCAAAGCCGGCCCAAGCTGTTCCCGCAAGTGCTCCGTCCCGACGGGGGAAGCTTCTGGCGGCAGAACGGCTTGCTGTTCGAGTCGACCAAGGACGTCAGCGACCAGATGGCGCAGTTGATTAAGGCCGAGCCGTTCCTGGGCTCGCTCGCCGCCGATCCCAGCCTGCGCGGCGTTGCCTCGACGCTTTCGACGCTGGCGACCGGCGTGACGAGCGGCTCGGCATCGCTCTCCGACCTGGATCAACCGTCGAATCAGCTCGCGACCTCGCTCGAGGCGCTGGAGGCGGGCAAGCCCGCCTTCTTCTCCTGGCGCACCCTGGTCAGCGGCGGCAAGGCCAATCGGGACGAGCTGCGCCAACTCATCCTGGTCAACCCCACCCTCGACTTCGGCAAGCTCGAGCCGGGCTCGGACGCCTCGACCGACATCCGCGCGACCGCGCGCTCGCTGCACCTCGACGCCGCCCACGGCGTGCGGGTGCGGCTGACCGGGCCGGTGCCGCTCGAGGACGAGGAGTTCGCGACGCTGGCCGACCGGGCGCCGCTCATCGGCTCGATCGCCTTTATCGCTATCCTGACCATGCTCTGGTTCGCGGTGCGATCGCCCAAAACCATGGCGGCCATCCTAGCGACGACGGTCGTGGGGCTGGCGACCGCCATGGCCTTCGGTCTCCTCATTTTCGGCCGTTTCAACGTCATCTCGGTGGCTTTCATTCCGCTGTTCGTCGGCCTCGGCATCGACTTCGGCATCCAGCTCAGCGTCCGCTTCCGCTCCGAGCAGCTCGACGGCAAGCACGTTCCAGAGGCGTTGACCGCCGCCGGGCACGGCATGGGCCGTTCGCTGATGCTGGCCGCCTCGGCGATCTCCGCTGGCTTCCTAGCCTTCGGTCCGACCGCCTACATCGGCATCTCCCAACTCGGCATGATCGCCGGGTTCGGGCTGATCTTCGCGCTGATCCTCAGTCTGTCGCTGCTCCCGGCGCTGCTGCGCCTGCTCAAGCCCGCGCCGCCAGTGCGCGGGACTGTCCCCGCCCCCCTGCGCCAGCTGGACGGTTTCATGTTGGGCCATCGCAGGCTGGTGGTCGGCACGGGCGCGGCAGCGGCCCTGTCCTGCGCCTGCCTGCTCCCGCTGCTGCACTTCGACTTCAACCCCATCCATATGCGCAGCCCCAAAGTCGAGTCGGTCGCCACGCTGTTCGACCTGATGCGCGATCCCAACGAGTCGCCGAACACGCTCGAGGTGATCGCCCCCTCGCTCGCACAGGCGCAGGTGATCGCCCACCGGGTCGCTGCCGTGCCGGAGGTTGACAGCGTCCGGACGCTGCAGACCTTCATCCCAAGCGATCAACCGGCCAAGCTCGCCGCCATCAGCGACGCCAACAACCTGCTCGAGCTTACCCTCGACCCGATCATGACCCAGCCGCCGCCAACGGACGACCAGGTGAAGCTGAGCCTGGCCAAGGCGGCCGCCGACCTGCGCGCCGCCGCCGGGACGACCCAAAGCCCGGCCGCGACGAACGTGCGTCGTCTGGCCGCTACCTTCGACAAGCTCGCCGGGAGCACACCAGCGCTTCGGGCGCGGGCGAGCGACATGCTGATCCCGCCTCTGACTACCATGCTCGCCCAGATCCGTGACTCTCTGCAGGCGCAGCCAGTGACGATGGACAATCTGCCTACGGATGTTCGCAGCCGGTGGATGACGGCCGACGGACGCGCCCGGGTCTCGATCATCCCGAAGGGCGACTCGAACGACAACAACGTCCTCACCGCATTCATCGGCGCGGTCGAGGCTGTGCAACCGAACGTCGCCGGCAGCCCGGTCGGGATCCGCGAAGGCGGAAAGACCGTGGTCGGCGCGTTCGTCGAGGCCGGCGTGTTGTCCTTCGTCGCGATCACGTTGCTCCTGTTCGCGATCCTCAGACGCGTGCGCGACGTGGCGATCACCATGGCCCCGATCGTGCTCACTGGCCTGCTCACGCTCGGTAGCTGCGTGCTGATCGGCCAGCCGCTCAACTTCGCCAACATCATCGCGCTGCCGCTCCTGTTCGGGATCGGCGTGGCCTTCCACATCTACTTCGTGATGGCCTGGCGCTCGGGTGGTGAGCACCTGCTCGAGTCGAGCCTGACGCGGGCGGTCTTCTTCAGTGCACTGGCGACGGCAACAGGGTTCGGCAGTCTATGGGCCTCAAGTCATCCGGGTACGGCAAGCATGGGCAAGTTGCTGATGATCTCGTTGGTCTGGACGCTGGTCTCGGCGCTCCTGTTCCAGCCGGCGCTGATGGGGCCCCCGCCTCGCCAGCCCGCGCCAGTGACCTAGTCAGCGCATCAGCTTGTCGGCCTGCGCGTCGATGTGCGCCTCTAGCGCCTTGGCGCCGCCCGAGGTCAGCGTCGATGCGAAATCGGAACGCTTCGTCGTCAGCTCGCTGATCGAGTTGTTGTAGAAGACGTCGATCACCTTCCAGACGCCGCCGTCCTCTCGCATGCGGTAGAGGACGTTCGCCGGGTCGCCGTGATTGGGTATAATGCGGCATTGCACGAGCTTGTCGGGCCCGCGCGTGTCGACGTTCGGCTGCACCTCGAAGCGGGTCGAATCGGAATCGAAGTTGTGCGCGTAGCTGGCGACGACGAGGCGGCCAAACGCCTCGACCAGGGCGGCGTGGTCGGCGTCCGACATGGTCGCCCAGCTCGGTCCGACGGCGAACCTGGTCATGACGGGGATGTCGAACACCGCCTCGACGGTCGGCGCCAGCACGCGCGCCCGGCCCTTGACCCCCAACGACGCGCCGCCGCGCATCGCTGTCGAGAGCGCACTATCGAAACGCTCGATCTGCGTCGCGGCGGGATCGGCCGCGGCATGGGCCACCCCGCCGACGCACGCCAGAGCCCCGGCAACCGCGACAGCGCCCAAGAGGCGAGCAAGAAAGGCCATGAGCTTGAACCTCGGCGCGAAAGTCGGCGCCTAACATAGCGAGCCGGACGCGCGCGTCGACCTCGACGGCGTCGACTTACCACCGCTCCCGCTGTTTGGCGCGGGCGCGGTTGGCCTTGTTGACCGCGGCCCAGCGGCGGCGGTGGGCCTCGCGTGCGATCGGATCCTCCCGCCGTTCGAGCACGGCGAGTTCGCGCCCGAGCTTCTGGAAGCTCTTCCAGCGGCCGGGGTCGAGCTCGCCGCTCTCCAGCGCCGCCCGCACCGCGCAGCCCGGCTCCGTCGCATGGCCGCAATCGCGGAAGCGGCAGCGCTCGGCCAGCGCCTCGATGTCGGCGAAGGTTGCATCCAGCCCGGCATCGGCGTCGAGCAGCCCAAGCTCGCGCATGCCCGGCGTGTCGAGGATGAGCGCGCCCGACGGCAGGCGGATGAGCTCACGGTGGCTCGTGGTGTGCCGCCCGCGCGCGTCGTCCTCGCGGATCGCCGCGGTCGCCATCAGCTCGGCGCCGGCGAGCGCGTTGACCAGCGTCGACTTGCCCACCCCGGAGGAGCCGACGAGCACGCCGGTCTCTCGCGGGGCAAGGTGTGCGGCCAGCGCCTCAATCCCTTCGCCGGTGAGGGCCGAAACGGCGAGCACCGGCGCCCCGATCGCGACGGCTTCGGCTTCGTCGAGGATGGCGCCCGGATCCTCGCAGAGGTCAGCCTTGGTCAGCACGACGACGGGCCTGGCCCCACTCTGCCAGGCCGTGGCTAGGTAACGCTCGAGCCGCCGCGGGTTGAAGTCGGCGTTCATCGAAGCGGTCAGGAAGGCCACATCGACGTTGGCCGCAACCACCTGCGGCGTTCCGCTGGTGAAGGCGGCCTTGCGCACAAAGGCGGTCCGCCTGGGCACGACCGCGTGGATGGTGGCGGCGCCCTCGTCGGGGCGGGCGGCGGGCGCGACCCAGTCGCCGACCGCCGGGTGGCTGGCCTCGCCGGGATCGTTGACCAGCCGCCCGGAAAGCTGGGCGGCCAGCTCGCCATGGTCGGTCAGCGTTGTGTAGAGACCGCGCTGCTGGACGACGACGCGCCCAGGCTCGAGGCTGCGCGCCGCGTGCGGCGCAAAGTCATGCTGGAGCGCCTCGCTCCAACCAAAATCTTCGATCAATTGAGTTGTCCTTCAAGTCGGATCAGCGTTTCGCCGCCGACCTGAAGAGGGCCGCGCAAGCCCTAGTCGGCGACGCCTTCGAGGGCGGCGCGAGCAATATCTGTCATGATCACAAGCCTCCTCTTTTCGAGCTAAGCCGATGACCAGAGGGTAGGACGGGACGGCGCTGCGGTCAAATCCCCGACGCGCAACACTAGGCCCCGCGCCAAGGCAGGCGGCTGTCGGCGATCATGCGTTCCAGGGTCTCGGGGTCCTGGTGGTAGCCGTGGTTGGCGGCGTGCATGCCGAGCGCGTCGGCGACCAGAGCCAGGGTCTCTGGGGCGAAGAAGTAACCGACGTGGCGAGAGATTACGCCGTCCGCCTCTTCGAGGCGCGAGATGCCCAGCAGCGTCTTGCGCCCATTTCGCTCGACCACGCCGACCGCGACGTCCTCGCCCTCGACCGTGTGGCGCTCCCAACGTACGCCGGCGGGACGAGCGACGTTCACCTCGATCCAGATCGCACCGTCCTTTCCGATCTCGCCGCCGACGCCTCGCGCCTCGTAGACGACTGATTCCGACAGAACCGCGGTGACGGCCTCGATGTCTCGGGCGTTGAAGGCGGCGATGAAGCGGTCGATGAGCGCCGGTGAGGCCGGCTGGCCGCGCGGCGGAGTGGCCGGCCTCCGGCGTTCGGCGAGCTTGCCGCGGCCGCGGTTGAGGGCCGACTTCACCGCGCCGGTCGTGGTCGAGAGGATCGTCGCGATCTCCTCCAGGCTGAAGTCGAACACATCCTTCAGCACCAGCGCCGCCCGCTCCTGCGGCGCCATGCGCTCGAACAGAGCGGCCCCGGCCGCCGGCGTGACGATGGCCATGTCGCGGGGTTCGCCGGGCCGGTCAGCGGCGTCGCCCGTGGACTCCCGCCGGGCGCGGCGTTGTTCGTCCAGCCAGAGGTTGGTCGCGATTCTGCTGAGATAGGCGCGGGCGTTCTGGATCATGTCGCGTCCCCGGAACGCGTCGCCGCGCGCGGTGGCGGCGAACCCACGCAGCAGAGCCTCCTGGACCAGGTCCTCGGCGTCGAAGACCGAGCCGGTCAGCTTCAGGCAGTAGGCGTGCAGCTTGGGCCGCACCGGTTCGATCGTGTCGAGGTATTCGAACCACGCGCGCCGGAGGGCCCTGGCCGTCTCGTCGGTGATCGGTTCGCTCATGACCGCCTCCCTTGCCCTAACTAAGACGTGGAGATGGCGCAGAAAGATACTTGCGTTCAGCTAGCCGGCGTCCGCGAGAAAAGCGTCAGTCTCTCGGTCGCTCGCGAAGTGAACGACCGGAACGTCCGGGCCGTGCTTGACGCGCTCGGCCTCGACCAGCGGGCGGTTCCTGCGGTCGAAGGTTCTGATAAACGTCAGCACCTTGCCGAGATCCTCAAGCCGGTGATGCGCCTCGCCGGGGGTGAGGACGCGCTTGATGGCGCGCCAGGCGCAGACAATGCGCGGCCGGTCGAGCCAGACGATGAGGTCGGCGCGGGGCACGCGGATGTCGAAGGTGGCGAGCGCGAAATTGCCGTCGCTGATCCAGGCGTCGGCTGCATGCAGGCGGCGCAGCGTCGCCCGAAAACGCTCGTGATCCTCGTTACTGCGCCACAGCGCGTCGAGGTCGATCAAAGGAGCGCCGGTGCGCTCCGAGAGGCGGCGGGCGAAGGTGCTCTTTCCGCTGCCGGCGCAGCCGAGGACGATGACGCGGGTCAAGTGGGCGACCTAGAGCGCGATCGCCATCCCTTCGACTCGGGGGTCGGAGCCGCCGGCCAGCACGCCGGTCTTCGGATTGCGGGCGATGAGCTGCACCGCGCCGCCGGAGGCCCAATCGCCGATGCGGCGAAGCCGATGGCCGCGGCGCTCCAGGCCCTTGAGCGCCCCCTCCTCGATCCGGCCTTCGACGACCAGCTCGAACGGCCGGGGGCGGGTGTGGGGGTCGGTGCCTGGATGGATTTCCCAGCGCGGCGCCTCGGCCGCCAGCTGCACGTCGAGGCCCTGGTCGATCAGGCCGCTCAGGACCTGCAGGTTCCACTGCGGCTGCCCGTCGCCGCCGGGCGTGCCGCCGGCGAGCACTGGGGCGCCATCGTCGTCGGTGACGAGGTAGCAGTTCAGCGTGTGCAGCGTGCGCTTGCCCGGCGCGTAGACGTTCGGATCGCAGTCCTCGAGGCTGAAGCCGCGGCCGGCGCGGTCATTCAGCAGCACGCCGGTGTCGCCCGCCACCACCCCGCTGCCGAAGGCGAGCGAGACCGACTGGATCAGCGAGACCATCATCCCGTCGGCGTCGGCGACCGTGATGTAGGTGGTGTCGCCGTCGGCCATCGCCGGGACGCGGGCGTCCTCCGCGGACCGGTCGGGGTCGATGGAGGCGAAGCGCTCCGCCGCCCAGGGCTTGGAGGTCAGCAGCGGCGTCACGTCCGGCCCAAATCGCGGGTCGCAGGCGAACGAAAGCCTGTCGGTGAACGCGCACTTCAGCGCTTCGGCGAAGAGGTGGATGCGCGCGTCGTCGCCGAGACCGGCCGGATGGGCCTGCTCGACGACGTTCAGCGCCTCGAGCAGGATAAGGCCCTGGCTGGGCAGCCCGGTCTCGTGGATCGTGTGGCCACGGTAGCCGGTTGCGATCGGCGCCTCGACCACCGTCCCGTGGGGGCCGAGGTCGCTGGCGGCCAACGCGCCGCCCACCGCCTGCACGCCGTCGGCGATGCGGCGGGCAAGGTCGCCGTCATAGAAGGCGCGCGGCCCCTCGCGGGCGAGCAGGCGCAAGGTTGCCGCCAGCTCCGGTTGGGCGAGGATGGAGCCGGCCCGAGGCGTCTCGCCGCCGGGGAGGAAGATCGCCGCCGCGCGGGCGTTCCTGCGCAACAGATCCTGGCAGGCGCGGATCGCCGCCGCAGCGTGCATGCTGAGCGCGACGCCATCGGCGAGCGCGATCGCCCGCTCGGCGGCTTGAGCGAACGTCCATGAGCCGAACCGGGCCAGCACGGCGCCATAGCCGTCGACCATGCCGGGGACGCTGATCGAGAGCGGGCCCCGCAGCGGCATGCGCGGCTTGCCGTCCGCGCCTCGATCGCCGCGCTCGCGCATCATGGCGAGGCTGGTCGCCATCGGCGCGATGCCGCTGCCGAGGAAGGCGAGCGGGGCGTCGCCGGTCTTGCCCGAATGCACGATGGCGAAGAGGTCGCCGCCCAGGCCGCACATCTCGGGCATCACGACGGCGGCGGCGAGGCCCGCGGCCACCGCGGCGTCGACGGCATTACCGCCTTGCGCGAGCACGGCCGCGCCCGCCGAGGCGACAAGCGGGTGCGCCGCGCCGACCATGCCGCGGCGGCCGAACACCGGCAGGATGCGGCGCGCCGGCCAAGGCGGGCGACCGCTCAACCCCGGGGTCGGAAAGCCCAGTCGGTGCTCACTCATGCTCGCTCTCCACGGACGACGGGCCATCTCGCGTGCGAAGCGGCCTGGCGTCAATCGTGGGGACCAGCGGTCGGCGACCACGGTGGACGTCGCCGCTCGCGACCGCTGTCCGTTCCCCACGCCCGAAAGCGCTAGCGGCCGGCGACGACGATCCTGCCCGAGCCCGAGGACGCTGTGTCCATCGCGCCCAACACGCGTCCGACGCGGACGCCGCCGAAGCTTGACGTGCGCGCATCGAGCCGGTCGGCGGTACCACCAAAGCTCACCCCGCCGGAGCCTGAGACCTTGGCGCTGACGCTCGTCGCATGCCCGTCGGCGACACGCAGCGCCCCCAGCGAGCTGAGACGGGCGCGCACCGCGCCGTCCGCGCGATCGACACCCATGTTGCCGCTGCCAGTGATGCTGACGTCAAGAGTGTCGGACACGCTCGCCAGGTCGATGCCGCCAAGACTCGTAATACCAGCCTGGACCGTCTTGGCCCGGCCACCGAAGCGGATATCGCCCGAGCCCGTCGTCAGCGTGTGCACGTCGCTCGCATCGCCGCCGCCGATGTGGATCGAGCCCGAACTTGTCACGCGGGCCGCAATCGCGCCGGACGCCCGCGCCACCTTGATGTCGCCGGAGCCGGTGTTCCTTGCGTCGAGGTCGGCGCTCGCGTTTCGCGCTTCGATGGAGCCCAAGCTGGTGGCGATCAGGGTCATCCGCGCCGCGTCGCCAGCGCGGATGCGCGCCGCGCCCGTATTGCGGATCACGAGCGGGCCTTGAACATTGGCGATGGTCCACGCGCCGCAGCGGGAGGCCTTCAACTCCACCCGACCGGCCGGACCGATCTCGCCGAATACCGCGGCGTCGGCTGAGACCCGCGCGTCCATCGGCACCCGCGCGACCACCTGCGGCAGGTCCTCGTAGGTCACTTGGCCCAACCCGAGGACCCACATCCAGCCGCCAGGCCCGGCGGGGCCGCAAGTGGCCGGCCGCTGCCAGAGCCAGAGCTGGATCCCAGCAAGAGGCGGTCCGAGTCGGCCGTAGCCGAAGCCTCCGTCGACGATGACGTCGCCAAGGGGGCCGGTCGAGACCTTCAATGGCGGGCGCGGATTGGCGTGCACGACCGTCACGCTCACGTCGGCCCTCGCCTCGGGGATGACAACGACGCGCACCGCCGCGTTCTGAATCTCCAGCGTCGCCGCGTGAGCTGCGCCCCCGCTCGCCAAGACGCCGGCCGCCGCCAACCCTGCCAGCCTGCCCATCGCTCGCTCCTCTCGCCGGCTTTGCGCCTGGCGCTCTACCCCTAAGCGCATCGTCCGCGGTCTTGCACTTAAGACGTGGTAATCTTTCGCGCCGCCCGGCTACACGCGGCGACGAACGCGCTCTTAGCGGCCGGCGACGATGATCCGGCCCGAGCCCGACGAGGCCGTATCCATCGCGCCCAGCACCTGACCGATGCGGATTCCGCCGGAGCCGGAGGTTCGGGCCTGCAACGCGTCCGCCGCCCCGTCGAAGGCGATGCCGCCGGAGCCCGTGATCCTGGCGTCCATGTCGCTCGCGCGCCCCTGGGCGATGCGAAGCGAGCCGGAGCCGCTGATGTGGGCGCGGACCGCGCCGCCCGAGAGCTGCGCCACGGCCATGCCCCCGCCACCGCTGATCCCGACACCGAGGCTCTTGGTGACCTCGCCCACCGACACCCGGCCTGATCCGGAGAGGTCGCTCTGCACGTCCTGGGCGACGCCTTTGAAGACGACGTTACCGGATCCGGTCGTGCGCGCCGCAAGCTCCGTCGCCGCCCCGCCGTCGATCTCGATGTCGCCCGAGCCGCTCACGCGCGCCTGCACGGGACCAGACGCTTGCTCGACCCGGACGCCGCCGGAGCCGGAGACCCGTGCGTCCAGCCCGCGCGCGGCTGCGCGGGTGATGATCGAACCGGAGCCGGACATCGCGAGCGCCATCGCGCCGGCCGCGCCGGCGCGTACGCGGCCAGATCCCGAATTGCGCACCGAGAGCTGGTCGCGGACGTCGTCCACCACCCACTCGCCGCAACTGGCGTTATCCAGGTGGAGACTATTGGCGGCCGCGACGGCGCCGAAGACGGCCGCGTCCGAGCGCACCTCCGCATCCATCGGCACGCGTGCAACCACCTGCGGCAGGTCATTGTAGGCCACGCGCCCCACGCCAAAGATGTCCATCCAGCCGCCAGGCCCGGCGGGGCCGCAGGTCACCGGCCGCTGCCAGAACCAGCCGTAGCCGAGACCGCCGTCGATGACTGCCTCGCCGAGCGGACCGGTGGAGACCTTCAGCGGCAGGCGTGGGTTGGCGTGCACGACGGTCACGCTCACGTCTGCCCTCGCCTCGGGGATGACCACGACGCGCAGCGCCGCATTCTGGATCTCCAGCGTCGCCGCGTCCGCTGCGCCCGCGCTCGCCAAGGCGCGCCCGCCGCCGCGGCCAGTCCTGCCAGCTTGCCCATCGCGTGCCCTCGCCCGTTCTGGCCTCCACCCCTACGCGGGTCGTCCGGGGTTTTGCACTTAAAGCGGCGTAATCTTTAGCGGCGGGCGTCCGCACGCGACCCCGTTGCGGCCAGCGGCCCGTTGCGCCTAAGTGGCGGCGGGAGCACCTGAAGAGCGCTCCCCGCGAACGAGGACGCCCATGCCCAAGCTTGCCGACCGCTACCCCTTCCCCGCCCCCGAAGGCTCGCACTGGAGCGTGCCGCAGGACTTCGACGTCGAGTTCAACTGGGACTACGACGAGGGCCGGGCGACCATGATGGGTCTCTATCGCAAGGGGATAGAGATGCAGTGGAACGCCGAGACCCGCATCGACTGGAGCCAGGAGCTCGACGAGGACAATCCCGAGCAGCTGCCGGAAGAGATGCTGCCGATCAGCGGCATGGCGCAGTACGAGGCGATGTCGCGGGCCGAAAAGGCCAAGGTGCGCCGCCACTTCCAAGGCTGGCAGATCAGCCAGTTCATGCAGGGCGAGCAGGGCGCGCTGATCTGCGCGGCCAAGATCGTCACCCAGGTGCCGGACATCGACTCCAAGTTCTACGCCTCGACCCAGGTGATCGACGAGGCGCGGCACGTCGAGAGCTACAAGCGGCTCTTGGAGAAGTTCGGCGTCGCCTACCCGATGACGCCGCCGCTGCAGGAGCTGATCGACCAGGTGCTGCGCGATAGCCGCTGGGACATGACCTACCTCGGCATGCAGGTGGTGATCGAAGGGCTGGCGCTCGCCGCCTTTCAGCAGATTCGCGACCACGCGCAGAACCCGCTGGCCGCGGCGGTCAACGCCTACGTCATGCAGGACGAGAGCCGGCACGTCGCCTTCGGCCGCCTGGCGCTGCGCGACTACTATCCGCAGCTGACGCAGAAGGAGCGCGACGAGCGCGAGCAGTTCCTGCTCGAGGCCTGCTACCTGATGCGCGACCGCTTCGACGCGGTCGAGGTGTGGAAGACGCTGGGCCTCGACCCGGCGAAATGCGCCGAGCACATGTACGACTCCGGCTTCATGGAGATGTTCCGCTCTTCGCTGTTCACCCGCATCGTGCCGATCGTGAAGGACATCGGCCTCTGGGGCCCGATCATCCGCAAGGGCTACGAAGAGATGGGCATCATCGGCTTCGCCGAGACCGACGTGCAGGCGTTGCAGGAGGCCGACGACACCATCGCCAAGGACTTCGACGCCCGCCGCGCCTACGTGCAGAGCGTCGCCGACCGCGCCGCGGCGATGGAGCCGGCGCAGTAGGTTGAAGGTCGGCGTTCTCCAGTTCTTCGGCTGGGCGGATCGGGCGATTCCGCTCGAGTCAGTCTACAGCCGGGCGCTGGAGCGGTTCGCGATCATGGATCGCACCGGCTACGACGCGGTCTGGCTGGCCGAGCACCACTTCTCCAGCTTTTCGGTCTGCCCCTCGGTGCACATGATGGGGACGATGGCCGCGGCGCAGACCGAGAAGCTCCGCATTGGGACGGCCGTCTCGCTCGCGCCGTTCTACAACCCGCTGCGGCTGGCCGAAGAGGTCGCCCTGCTCGACGTGCTCTCCGGCGGCCGGGTGAACTGGGGCGCGGGCCGCGGGTTTGCGGTCGGCGAGTTCGCCGCCTTCGGCATCCCGGTCGAGGAGAGCGCGCCGCGCTTCCGCGAAACCGTCGATGTCGTGCTCGAGGCGTGGGACAACGACCGCCTGACCCACCACGGCCAGTTCTTCGACTACGACAACGTCGAGGTGCTGCCCAAGCCGATGCAGAAGCCGCATCCGCCGGTCTGGATGGCCGCCACGTCCGAGAGCGCCATCGACTGGGCGGCCTCGCGCGGCTTCTCGATCCTGATGGACCCCCACTGCACGCACACGGAGCTTGGCTCCAAACGAACGCGCTACCGAGAGCAGATCAAGGCTGCTGGCTTCGACGACGCCGGTCGCGACATCCCGATGGCGCGGCTGCTGGCGATCGCGGACAACAAGCAGCGAGCGGAAGCAATCGCCCGGCGCGGGGCGGAGTGGATGCTGGGCTCGTACATCGGGCCGCAGCACCGCGGCGCGCACGTCCAGCCGTCGGCGACGACGGCGTCCGATCCCGTCGAGCGCTACGTGAACGAGGTCATCATCCACGGCACGCCAGACGACGTCATCGACCAGATCTATAGGCTCCAGGAGTCAGCGGCGCTGAACTACCTCCTCTGCGCCCCGCTCAGCCAGGACAGCTTCACCCTGCTCACCGACGAGATCCTTCCGGCGTTGGGGTGAGGGTCCAGATTGTGGGTTCGCCGCCTCAAGCCGCCTTCCGCAGCCAGACTTCGAGGCCGATGCCGTCGGTCTTGATGTCGGCCTCGCCGAACGGCGTGGCGGCGGCGAGGCGGAGAAAGTCCTCCGACGTGTAGGCGCGGTTGCGCAGGGTGGTCTTGAACACGATGCCGGTCATCAGCTGGTCCAGTGGATTCAGGCGCATCTCCTCGACCGCCGCGTCGATCTCGGCGTTGGTCACGTCCTTGCGCAGATCGGCGATCACCGCCTCTCCGCCGGGCTTGAGCACGCGGTGCATCTCGAGCACGGCCGGCACCGGGTCGGCGAAGTTCTTGAACGCCGCGCGGCAGATGACCGCGTCGAACCGCGCCTCGTCGAACGGCATCGCCTGCACGTCGCCATGGCGGAAATCGACGCCGACGCCGGCGTCGGCCGCCAGCGCCTTGGCCATCGCGACGAACGAGCGGCTGATGTCGAGCCCGGTGACCGCAAAGCCCCGCCTTGCCAGCGCGACCGCGAGGTAGCCCGGACCGGGCGCGACCTCGAGCACCGCCGCGCCGGGTGCGAGGCGCGCAGCGATCCGGCGCGCATCGGCTTCGAACTCTCGCATGCTCTTTGCCGTCGTTCGCGCGTACCAGCGCGCCATGCCGCCTTCCATGACGACCCCCTTGTCGCCTTTCTTTCCCGTTGCCTGCGCGATATCCATGGCCCTGATCTCCTTCTCGGCTACACGCTTGCCTCGTGATCTAAACTATTTATCTTAGCAACTAAATTATATGTCATGGACGAATATTCGCGCGATGAGCTGACCGCGGCCGTGCTCTTGGCGCTACGCGAGTCGAGCGGGCTGGGCGTGCTGCACAGCCAGGCGATGGCCGAGCGGCTGGGCGTGAGCGCGACCGACCTCGAATGCCTCGACATCATCGCCATGCGCGGTCCGATGACCGCCGGCGAGCTGGCGCGGGCGAGCGGGCTCACCACCGGCGCCATCACCGGCCTGGCCGACCGGCTGGAGCGGGCCGGCCTGGCGAAGCGTGAGCCGGACGCCGAGGACCGGCGCAAGGTGATGCTGCGAGTAACGCCGGCGGTCGAGAAGAAGGGCGCGGCGCTCGCCAAGCCGATGCACGACGCCATGGCGGCGCTGCTCACGGACTACGACGACAACACGCTCGCCCTCTTGCTCGACATCCTCAAACGCGCAAACGCGGCCGCCCTCGGCGCCATCCAAACCCTTCGCGCCCGGCCGGAGCCTCGGCGTCGCTCGAGATAGGATGGGTCAAGCCGGCCCCTCTCCCCGTCTCCCTGAACGGGAGGCGGCCCTTACTCTGGAAACGCGTCGCGCGCGATGTCCCCGATGTCCGTGCGGCCGGCGGCGATCTCGGGGGCGAACCAGTCGTCGAAGTGCATGAAGCGATGCTGCAGGGCCACTGCCATGAACAGCACCGAGAAGGATCCATCCGGGTCGCTGACGCCCGCCTCCGCCATGAGCCGGCGCTGGGGTCCGCGTCGGCCGCGGAATGGGCCGAACGGCCGTTCGAACCCCGGGACAGCCACGGCATGAAAGGCGCGCATGAACTGGCCTAGCTCGGCGGCGATCCGCTCCAGGTCCGCTTCGTCCAGACTCTCCAGCACCTCTTCGATCTGGATGCCGGGCACGTGGGCCGTAACCAGGTAGCGCCAGTCCTCGAGCTCGCCCGTCTCGATGATCGCCGGAACCCGCGCCGGGAGCCGACCCTGCACGGCCTTGGTCACGCGGATCTCGGCGTCGAACGCGTCGGGCCAAAATGGCGGGCAGATCTTGAGCCATGGCCCCTCGCCCGCCCTGAACACCAGGTTCGAGCCTTCGACCTTGCGCACGAGCGGGCGCGGCAGGCGACGTCGGTCGGCGACGACCTCGGCCAGGTCCAGCCCGAACGCCGGGTCGCCGAACCGCGCGCTGTACTCGCTCTGGGTGAGGTCGACCGTCAGGTCGACTGGGTCGGATCGGGGAGGCCCAGGATGCGCTTGGAGATGATGTTGTTCTGGATCTCGAACGAGCCGCCGTAGATCGACATCGCCTTGCCGGAGAGCCAGCCGCGCACCGCCTGCACTTCGTCGGGCCTGAACGCCTCGCCCTCCCAGCCCAGCCCTTGGTGGCCCATGATCTCGAGCGTGAGTTCGGCCCGCGTCTGCGCGACGTTGGTCGCCGAGTTCTTCAGGATCGAGGCCGTGGTGGTCGCGCCGTCGTTCTTCGCCTCGGCGCGCACGCGGGCGATGGTCAGGTTGTGCGCTTGTCCGTCCATCTGATGCTGGACGAGGCGCGCGCGGAGCCCGGCGTCCGCGAGCCGGCCCGTCTCGTCCACCTCCATGTAGCGCTTGGCCAACTCGTGAAGCGGCTCGGCGCGGCCGCCGGCCATGGGATTGCCGCCGCCGGTCTGGCTGGCGCGCTCATGCTGCAAGAGGCGCTTGCCGACGGTCCAGCCGCCGTTCAGCGGCCCCAGCATGTCGTCCTTGGCCGCCTTGGCGTCGGTGAAGAAGGTCTCGCAGAACGGCGAGGCGCCGGCGATCAGCTTGATCGGCCGCGTCTCGACGGACGGCTGGCGCATCGGGATGAGCAGGAACGAGATGCCCTCGTGCTTCGACGATGTATCCGTGCGCACGAGCGCGCCGCACCAATCGGAGTACTGCGCGCCGCTCGTCCAGATCTTCGAGCCGTTGACCAGCCAGTGGTCGCCCTTGTCCTCGCACTTGGTCGTCAGCGAGGCGAGGTCGGAGCCGGCGCCGGGCTCGGAGTAGCCCACGCACCAGCGCACTTCGCCCTTCGCGATCGGCGGGATGTGGCGCTGCTTCTGCGCCTCGGTGCCGTAGTCAAGGATGGTCGGGCCGATCATGGTGACGCCCATGCCGCCGCCGGCGATGGGGTTGTAGGCCCCGACCTTCGTCATTTCCTGCTGCAGGACGCGCGCCTCGGCATTGCTGAGACCGCCGCCGCCATATTGCTTGGGCCAGGTCGGCGTCCCCCAGCCTCTCTCGCCCATGCGCTTGCGCCAAACGAGCGCATCGCCGCCGGGCTCGCCGCCCTCCATGAGCTCGCCAAGGCCCGCGCCGCCACGCAGCGACTTCGGGAAGTTCGGCTCCAGCCACTCGCGCGCCTCGGTCCGGAAGGTCTCCAGCTTCAGCTCGCCCGCATCGTCGGCCATGTCGCGTTCCTCGCCTCGTCGTTGTGCCGCCTAGCCTAGCGCAGCCGGAAGGCCCCCAAAAGGCTGTCGCTACGGCAAGCTCAAGCCCCGACGAGCCAAGCCAACAGCTCGGCGTTCACTTCGCGCGGGTAGGTGTGGCTGAGATCGGGGATCTCGCGGTAGGTGACGCTCGCGCCGGCCTCGGCCAGCGTGTCGCGCGCCTCCCGCGCCATCGAGAAGGGGAACATCCAGTCCAGACGCCCGTGGGTGATCTGGATCGGCAGGCCGCCCAGCCGCGCCGCGTCGGCCATCGCCGCCAGCATGGGATGAAAGGCGGCCGAGATCGGCGCCAGGTGGGTGAAGGGTGAGCGGGGGTCGAGCCCGCTGACGTAGGCGAAGGTGCCGCCGTCGCTCATGCCGGTCAGCAGCATCCGCGTCTTGTCGAACGGCCACCGGCCCTCGACCTCGTCCAGGATGCGCATGAGGTTGGGCGTATCGACGTCGGGACCCGTCAGCGCCCAGGTATCGCCGACCGCCGTGGGCGAGATCACGATCGCGCCATGGCCGCGGGCGTCGCGCAACCAGCTCCAGAGGAACGAGCGGCCGTTGCCGGCCCCGCCATGCATGGCGACGACCAGCGGCGGCGGCGCGTCCGCATCGTAGGTCTCCGGCACGTAGAGAGAGTAGCCGCCGCGCGTTCCTGGCTCGTTGTCGCTGTGGAAAACGCCGGCGTCCTCGCGATTGCCGGCTGCGGCCAGCGCCGCGATCAGCGCCTCGTCGCCGCGCGTGTCGGGGCTGAGGAAGTGGCGGCTGACCGGCGGCAGGTCGGCGGCGAGCGGATAGAGCGCCTCCTGCGCCCGCGGCAGCCGGCCGAGCGCGCGATAGACGCCGCGCATGCCGCCCGGCCCTTCCTCGATGTTGCGCAGCACATCGTAGCCTTCGAGCGCTGCATCACTGGCGCGCCTGAGGCAATCGGCGACGCCCGCGAGCTCGCCCGGCCAGTCGTCCAGTCGCGGCCGCGCCTCGCGCAGCTCGTCCTCTGGCGTCCCTACCGCCTGCAACACCGTCCCGAAGTTCGGCGGATGGAAATGGCGGGCGACGAAGCCCAGGCCCTCGAGCGAGCGCAGCAGCGGCGGCAGCAGCGTCGTGAGGTCCTCGAACGTGCGGTCTTCCATGATCACGCTCCCCCTGGCGGGGCCAATCCTCCACCGTAGGGGGAGGATTTAGGTTTGGCTGCCATCAGTCGACCACCACGGCGCCGGCGGCGGCCAGCGCGTCGGGGTCAAGGCCGTGCTCGGCGAGGATCTCGCGGCCGTCGGAGCCGACCGGCGGCGCCGGAACGCCGGGAACGACCGGCGTGCGCGAAAGCCTGGGCGGCGGCCCGGCCTGGTCGATGAGGCCGATGCCCTTGTGCTCGCGGCTGATGATCAGGCCATGGTCGCGCACCCAGGCGTCGGCCATGACCTCCTCCAACCGGGCGAGCGCATGCACGCCGATCCGCGCCGGCGCCAGGCGCGCCGTCCAGACCGCCGCCGGCGCCCGCGCCAAGCGCTCGGCGAGGAAGACGGCCATCTCGGCGTCCGACCCGGCGACCGGGAAACCCTCAAGCCCCTCGACACGCGCCAGCGCCGCGGTCTGCTCCGAGGCGGCGCCGAAGAAGATCCAGCCGTCGCTGGCCGCGTAGTAGCGCTGCAGCGCGCTTGCGCCCCAGGCGTCCTGGCCGCGCGCCTCGTCCCATGGCTCGCGCTGGGCGTAGTCGTAGAAGAACGGCGACTGCAGGATCTGGGCGGTGTGGGCGAGCGAGGTCCAGACGTGGCCGCCCTCCCCCGTTCGCTCGCGGTGATAGAGGGCGAGCGCCACGGCGTAGGCGCCCATCAGCCCGGTGCCATAGTCGTTGATCGCGCCCACGTGCTGCAGCAAAGGCTCGCCATCGCCGCCGTAGCGGACGGCGGGCCCGACCCCCATCTGCCCGAGCTGCTCGTGTCCAGGCCTCACCGCCCATGGGCCGTCGTAGCCGTACATGTTGAGTGAGGCGTAGACGATGTTTGGATTGATCTTCCGCACCGCCTCGTAGCCGAAGCCTAGCCGCTCGTTCACGCCGTGGCGGAAGTTCTGCACGACGACGTCGGCGTCCTTGACCAGGGTGTTGAACACCTCGAGCCCGGCCGGGGTCTTCAGGTCGATGACCAGCGAGCGCTTGCCGCGGTTGATATCGATGTTGAACGCGTGCGGGCTGACCGGCGCCAGCTGTCGCGCCGCGCCCTGCGCCGGCGGGCGCTCGATCTTGATCACGTTGGCGCCGAATTCGGCGAGCGTGCGTCCGCAGGTCGGGCCGGCCAGCACGATGCAGAGATCGAGCACCTTCTTGCCGGCGAGCGCCGCGAGCGGCGACGGCGGCGCAGGCCGCGCGGCGGCCGGCGCGGGGCGCTTGAGGCTCGCCAGCACCGCCGCGCGGTCGGCGTCGGGCGCCGAAGCGGGCCGGACCTCGCCTTCGCAGTGGTCGAGGTGCACCTGCAGGCCGGGCTGCACCATCTCGCCGTGGATCTCGTCGGCGACCTTGGCCAGCATCGAAGAGGCTTGGGCCTGCTCTCCACTGATCCACTCCTCGGTGCTCCGGCAGGCGACGACTTCGGTCCTCACCTCGGCGCCGAGATCCTCCCATTCCTTCGCTGTCCGGGTCAGGAACAGCGCCTTCGCCTGCTCGGCGGGGTCGTCACCGGCGAGCCGATCGGCGCCGATCGCGCGCATGAAGTCGCCGATGTTCTTGTTGCCGGGGTGGACGTAGACGTAGCGGCCGTCCTTGCAGCGCTGGACACCGGCGATCGCGCCGGCGCGGCCGAACGCTCGGCCCATGGCGGCGCGCATGTCGGCACCGACGCCGCTAGCGCCGTCGTGGATCTTCTGCGCGCGGTAGCCGAGCGCGGTGAAGGTGGCGTCGAACAGCGGGACCTCGACGATCTGTCCCACCCCGTCCCGCTCGCGCGCGTTCAGCGCCATCGCCACGCTGACCGAGGTCCAGAAGGCGGCGAACGAGGAGTGCGCGGGGATGGCGGTGTAAATTGGCCGCTGAGTGGCGCCGTTCGCCGCCGGTTCGTCCAACTCTCCGCGCCCGACCGTGGAGGCGGCCGCCGCGATGACGCCCTCCCAGCCGGGGATGTCCCGCCGGGGATCGTCGCCGGCAAAGCCCGGCATCGAGCAGTAGATCAGCCGCGGGTTCGCCTCGGTCATCGCCGCCGCGCCCAGCCCGAAGCGGTCCATGACGCCCGGGCGGAAGTTCTCGATCACCACGTCGGCACTCTCCATCAGCGCCTGCGCCGTCGCGTGACCGGCGGCCTGCTTCAGGTCGAGCACGATCGAGCGCTTGCCGCGGTTCCACACCCGGTTGGCCGGCGTCTGCATGCGCGGCCCGCCCGGGGTCTCGACCCGGATCACCTCGGCGCCCTGGTCCGATAGCAGCATCGCCGCCAAGGGACCGGCGATGTACTGCCCGAAATCGGCCACCCGCACCCCCGCGAGCACTCCCGCCATCGCGTCCTCCCGTTCTTTTCGCGGGATTGTAGGACCGAGAGGCGTGCGACGCCTAGGCGGCGATCATCCGCGCGCCTCGATCGCTCGAGTGACGATGTCGATCAGCTTTACCGTCCCGTCGACCTCTTTGGCGGAACGGTCGCGCCGCTTGGCGAGCTCGGCGTCGGACGTGTCCTGCGAAATCTTGCCCGGCAGCGGCCGCCCTTCCCGGCGCGCCTCGATCGCGTCGTCAAAGGTGCGGAGGCCCTCGCGCATGCGGGTCAGATCTCGCTCCATCCGGGCCAGATCGTCGGGCAGCCGCTCCTTCGGATGTAGGGCCAGAAAGGCCTCGAGCTTCGGATAACCGGCCGCGCCCGCCGCTTCGTCCTCCTCAAGCAGCTTGAGGAGCGCGCCGAGCTCGATGATGTCGTTACAGAGGCCGACGCACTCGTCGCAGATGAAGCTGTCGGGACCCGCGATCAGCTTGTTCACGTCGTGCTGCGACTTGCCGCAGAAGGAGCAATAGAGCGTCTTCGTGGCTGCCCGTTCGGCCTGCGCGGGCTGCTCGGCCTCGATCTTGGCGGCGAGGATGTTCCAGTTGTCGTAGCCGAAGGCCTTGGCCATCAATTCGAGGCTCTGGCTGTGGGTGAGTTTGACGTCGTGGTCGGTGAGGCCGGAGCGGAGCGCTCGGGCCATGACCTTGGCGTCGCGATAGTCGCGCATGCGAAGTCTTCCTTTGCATCAGCGAACGCGGAAAGTCGGCGTCTGCATTGCCGACCCGTTCGCCTGGGCAAAGGCTGAAGCGGGACGTCCGATACGTTTCACCAATCCCGTGGCGGGATCGCAGACGGCGGGCCGTATCCACCCACGGGCGAGCTTCGCGCTCGCCGTCTGGGCTGTCAATATCGCCGCTGCCCGCCAGGCGCAGCGGTTCGACGGGCGGAAGGATTGCGGCCGTGGGTAACACGCTGGATTACTGGGATCGGGTCGCCGAGCAGAAGACCTTCACCCACCCGTTGCACGCCGCCTGGCTGACGCGTTGGGTGAAGCCGGACGCGCACATTCTCGACTATGGCTGCGGCTACGGTCGTGTGCTGCACGACCTGGTCGGTTTGGGTTTTGCGAACGCGGTCGGCGTCGACAGGTCAGCGTTGATGATCGAGCGCGGCCGGCGTGAGCACCCCGGCCTCGACCTGCGGGTCATCGACGAGCCCCCGCTCCCTGAGCAGAGCTTCGATCTGGTCCTGCTGTTCGCCGTCCTGACCTGCATCGCCTCCGACGAGGCGCAGAGCCATCTACTCGCCGAGCTGTTCCGCCTGCTTCGCCCAGGCGGCCTCCTCTACCTCAGCGACATGCCGCTGCAGACCGACGCGAGGAACAGGGCCCGCTACAACGCCGGCGTGAGGCGATTTGGGACCTACGGTGTGTTCGAAATCGACGACGGCGCGGTGCTGAGGCATCACGCCGACGACCACTTCGAGGCCTTGCTGGCGGCCTTCGAACCGGTTGAAACCGCCGCGATCGAGATCACGACCATGAACGGCCACCCAGCGACTGCGGTCCAACGGCTCGTCCGCCGACCGGCCTAGTTCGCCACGCGGATCGACTGGACCGGGCCTACTTCGCGCACGACGTGGACGCTGGCGACCCGTTCGGCGGCGCCCGCCTTGAGGTCATAGAGCGAGAGCACGAAGTCGGGGTAGATGCGCCAGCCGATCCCGCCGTGGCTGAGCACCGCCGCGTAGGCCTGGCCGGCGAGCACGACCGGGAAGATCACGGTGTCCTCGGCAAAGCCGTGGCTGGTGTCGCCGGTGACGCTCGACACATCGAGGGTGGGCGGATCCCCGATCAGCGGCGTCAGGGTCGCGACTCTCGCGCGCGCCGCCGCCGAAAGCGCCGGACCCCACGCAAACGTCGGCGGCGCATCCTGCGCGGAACCATGCGCCACGATCTGAGCTTCGCGCCGCTCGGCCATGGCGAGCGCCGCCGCCGGCAGCTGCGCGCAGACGCCGCCGCTGCAATCGACCTTGTCGACGCGATAGGACGACCGGAAGACAACGTGGAGCGAGCAGGGCTTGGCCCAGGCGCCGCCGCCCCAGGCCGCGATGTCGATGTCGTAGACCGGAGCGACCGAGTCCCATCCCTCGGCGATGAAGACGGGCGTCGCGCCGACCTGGCCAGGGAACCCCTCGGCGGTGACGCAGAACGAGGCGCCGTCGTCCCCGATTGCCGTGAGCTCGGGCGGCGTCGCCACGGCCGTGGCCGCCTTGCCCGCCGGCGCGTCGAAGAAGACGAACCCCTCGCAGTCCATCGTGCCGGCCATGGTCTCCACGGCATAGACGTCCGAGGCGCCCAGCCGACGGAGCCAGACGTTGTCGGCCTCGGCGGGATCCAGCCCGTCGACCGCAGTCAGGATAGCGGCGGGCGTGTTGAAGCGGCTCTTCAGCGTCGCATCGAGCGCCTGCACCTGATCGGCCGTGAGCGGATTGGAGGCGTCAATGACGACGCCCGATGCGCGGTTGTCGGCCAGCCGCTCGATCGGGCCCGGGGTCAGGTCCGACGACGGGTCGTAGGCCGCGGCCGGCAGCGTTCGAATTCGCGCGGCCGCGGTCTGGCAGACGTCGCCGCTCGCCGCGGACGCCGGCGTCGCGGCAAGCACGAGCGCAGACGCACTGATCAGCAGGCTCTTCATCGGGCGCCCCCTAGTCAAAGTAGTACGGCGTCTTCTTCGTCCACGTCGAGGTCGGATAGCGCTGGTGGAGGACGTCGTAGGACCTGTGGCTGATGCCGTTGTGGGTATGGCCGTAGCGGGTGACGTGCACCAGCCAGTAGAAGGCCTCAGGCGAGCGCGGGTCCTTCGGGTGCGTGTTCGCATAGGCGAACACCTCCTCCCAGACCGGTGAGCCGAGGGTGTCGTTGTCGTGGTAGGGCTGGGCGAGGCTCTTCCACTCGGCGCCCGCCTGGTCGCGCCGCGCGGCCATGAAGTCGGGCAGCCGCATGGGCGCCGCGCCCGACCCGCAGTAGGTCAGGCAGACCACGTCGGCGGTCGGCCAGAGCGCGGCGTCGCTCACATCGCCCTCCCCTTCGCAGATGCCCTCGGTCGTGTACTCGAGCAGACAGGGCGGGGTGAAGTCGCCGTTCGTCGCGCCCTTGGGCAGGATCATCCAGTCGGGCCAGTTCCCCTGCCAGGATGCGACGCTGCCGCTTGGGCGCTCGTAGCTCATCAGGTCGGTCGCCAGTCCCGGCATCTGGGCCATGATAAAGAACTCGGCGAAGCGCTTCGCCGGCCCGGATGGCGTTTTGACCACCGTCGCCAGGTTCGTCTTCTCGGCCGGCAGCAGCGGCTCGAGCGCGAGTGAGAGCGCGTTGATCTGCCCGTCGTCCTGTTCGAGCACCGCCCGCGTCCAGGTGGTGAGCCCGATGTCGAGCCGAAACTCCGCCGGCAGGTCGGCATCGGTCGTCAGCGCCGCCCGCTGGGCGAGCGGCATGCGGTCGATCAGCGCCATCGCGTCGGGGCCCAGCCCGGTCTTGCCCGAGGCGTCGTAGATATTAGTCCACTCCTCTTCTTCGTTGAACTTGCTGCGCACGCAGCCGTCGGCGCCGGTGTCGTCGGCGCAGAGCCTGATGCGTACGGCAAGCTGGGCGAACGCCGGCTCGTCCTCGGCGACCTGCATGCGCTGGCCGATGAAGAGGTTGCGGTCGCTGGTCGAGAGGTCGGTGCGCGCCAGCATCGCGTCAAGGAAGGCGCGGGTTTCGGCCTCCGGGGCGGTGTTGATGGTCAGCCGCACCCGCTGGTAGGCCGCGGTGACGTAGGCGGGCGATGAGGGCGCGATCTTGGCCGCTTCGGCGGCCAGCGCCGGCGCGGTGGCGTCGGACGGGTCGACCAAGCTCAGCGCGGCGACCAGCCAGGCAGGATCGTTGGTCGCCTGCCAGCGCGACCCAGCGTGCGCGAGCGAGAACGCCTGGGCGCGCTGCAGGACCGCGTTCTGCGTCGGTTGGTTGGTCGATGGATCCGGCGCCGGAGCTCCCTCGGTGGTCGCCTTGATCGTCGCGATCCAGTCGAGGATCTCCGGCGGGGGCGTGGTCTTGGCGTTGAGGTCGACATAGTCGCGGAAGGTCGAGGCCGCGTTCGCCGTCAAGGCCGGCCGGGTCAGCTCGGCGTCCAGTTCGGCGAGGGCCTTCGGCGGCGCCTCCCGCTCGAGCAGGAAGCGCGCCATGCCGGCCGCGTCGCTCTGGCCGAAGGAGCCGGCCGGCGCGGCGATCAACGCGTCGACGGCCTTCTCCGCGGCGCTGTAGGACTGAGGCGTTCCGCTGAGCTTCGCCTGACGCAGCAGGGCTCGAGCGGTCAGGTACGGCGCCATAGGCCGCCAGGGCGAAGACGCGTCATGGCCGATGGCCGCGAAGTCGGCCGCGGCGGTTGCGTTGTCGCCTTGATAGAGGACGAGCGCCGCGGCCTGATAGGCGCGGTCGGCCTTCAGCCAATCCGGCGCGTTGGCCGGCAACGGCGGCAGGGTAGCGGCCGTCCCGCCGCAGGCGGTGAAGACGGCGTCCTGCGCGTCGACCCAGGCCTTCACGAACGGCGAAGTTGCGCCGTAACTCGCGATCCTCGCGTTCAGCGTCGCCGCCGCGCTGGTGAAGGCGTCCTGGAAACAGTTCGGTCGCGAACTCCCGTCGGGCAGCGGCAGGTCGGTGACGACCGAGGTCGTATCGGTGTTCACCACCACGCCCGCGACCTGGGCGCGCGCCTTCAGCCAGGCGTCGGTGGCGTCCCAGATGTAAGGGTCGGGGTTGTCGCAGCACGGGATGGAGAGCCCGGCGCCCGCGGCCGCCCCCACCGGCTGTCCGTGCAGCATCCGCCAGTCCATGTAGAGCCGCGCCCGGGGCGACTGGGCCATCACCAGACCGATCCGCCCGCTGTAGAAGGCGTTCAGGTCGGCCGTCTGGTCGCCGAACACGTCGACGTAAGAGGGCCCCAGCGGCGGCGGCCCGCAGGCGATGGAGGGCGTCGCGGACGCGCCGAGGACGGCGAGCGCGCTCACCGTGGCGAGGAGCTTTCTCATGGGTCGAGGTCCTTGACGGCGCCGGCGATCGCCGCCGGCGTCCAGCTGTGCGGGTTGAACACATAGACGCGGCGGTCGCGGGGATACCGGGCGAGCCGGGTGTCGGTGGCGACGCCGATGGCGCGCCGGCAGCGCGGATCGGCGAAGTCGCCGCCGGCCGCAAGCTTGGCCTTGAGCTTCACCCCGCCGGGGCCGAGGCGGAACACCATCGGCACGATCTCGTCCACCGGGGCCGAGTCGATCCAATTCTCGGTCTCGCACCAGGAAGCGAGCGCGTTCATCGAAAGCGGCGTGCCCGGCGGCAGGCCGGCGCGCACGTCGTGAGCGAGGTCGAGCAGCACCTGCCTGTCCGACGCCGGGACCTCGAAGTCGATCTGCACGGCATCGAAGCGCGGCCGCGTCGCATAGGCCAGCACGGCCGAGGTGGTCCGCGCCCTCAACGCCGGCGACCAGACCAGCGGACGGCTCGTGTCGATCTGCACGTGGACGACCGCGATCCGCCGCGCGCCGGGCGCGGTCTTCAGCGGAAAGCGCCTGGCGCGGCCCCAGAGACGGTCGCCGGAAAGCTGCACGAACCCTTCGACCGCCGCGACCTCGACGCTCGGCGGGGCGCTCGACAGGTCCTCCGGCCGCTCCCAGGCCCAAAGCACGAGCGCGGGAGCGGCCGAGGCCGGCCAGGCGCAGGCGAGCGCGGCGGCGAGGGCTGAGATGGCAAGCGCAGTTCGCATGCGTGGTCCGTTCGAGTCCGATTGTGCGAAGCTACGCCGTGCAGCGCCAGCACGATGATCGGCGCATGCCCGCATCCGGCCGCCTTGCGGGGCGCCCCACCGTGCGGCAACGTGCGCAAATGTCCGCGATCCGAAGGGCGCCATGACGCTGGCCGGAGACCCCGAACTCTCCAACGAGCAGAGCCGGCGGCTCGCCGCCCGCGTGCGCGAGGAGCTTGCCCGGCGGCGGATCTCGCGCCAGCGGCTGGCCGACGACGCCAAAATCTCGATCTCGACGTTGGAGAAGGCGCTCTCCGGCCGGCGGCCGTTCACGCTGGCGACGCTGGTTCGGCTCGAGCAGGCGCTGGGCGAGCGCTTACGCCCCGCCGAGGCCTCCAGCGGACAGGCGCCCGACTGGCTGGGCGCCTATTCGCGCGCGGCGACCGCCTGGCTCGCCGGTGACTACCTGACGCTGCGCCCCTCGTTCGAGAACACCGACGCCATCTATGCCTACCGCACCGAGATCGGATGGGACGAGGCGCAGTCGTGCCTGGCGTTCCGAGAGGCGGAGCGGACCGACGCCGCCTTCGTGCAGGTCGGCCAGGTCGCGATGTCGAACCAGTCCGGCCACATCTACCTGGTGACCAACCACCACGGGCAGTTCCGCCTGATCACGCTCGGCCACCCGACGATCACCGGCGAGCTCTACGGCATCTTGAGCACGCTGCAGTCGGGCGCCGGCGGCCATCTGACCCCGGTCGCCGCCCCGATCGCGCTCACGCCGATCGCCGCGGGCGCCACTCCCCGGGTCGGTCGCATCGCGCCCGCCGACCCCGAGTTCGCCGCCGCCCGCACCCACCTCGACCGCGTCGTCAAGGAGCCGTTCGTGCGGCTGTTGACCTGAGCGGGTCCCCGCGAGCGGGCGCCAGCGAAGTTAACCGCGGAGTGCGCAGAGAAGGCGCAGAGAGCGCAGAGCCTTTGCGTGCTCCGCGTCTTCTCCGCGTGCTCTGCGGTAAGACAAGCTGGGTTCCGCTGCCGCGGGTGAGTGAGTTCTAGTCTAGGCTCAGCCCAGCCCCACCGCATCGCCGACGCGGATCTCGCCGCTTGCGGTGACGACGGCGTAGACACCGGCGCAGGGATATAGGCGGCCTTCGCCGACCTGCATGCGGTTGTGCTCGACGAGGGCGCTGAGGATGCCGGTGTCCTGCCCGAGATCGTCCTGGGGCAGGGTCGTCATCACGCAGCGCGGGTCGGGGATGGCGATGCGGGCGGCGGCCGCAGCCCCGATCGACAGCGGCTGGCCCAGCCAATCGTTCTCGACGAACCCTTCGTCGGGGGTTTCGACCACGACGTTCATGCGGAAGCGCCGCACGTCGAAGCGGCTCTGCGGCTGCAGGCTCTGCAAACGGCGGAGCGTCGCGCGCGTGATCACCGACAGCGGGAAGAGGTCGAAGAAGGCGGTGGCGGCCACCGGCGAGCGCACGCCCGCCTGGGCGAAGAAGGCGGCGCCGACCTTCTGCTGCAGCGTCTGGCCCCGCCGCCCCTCGGGGTCCGCGCCTTCGACGTCGGCGACCTGCTCGTCGATGGTGAAGTCTTCAGGCGCACTGCTCGCCAGCCGCACGGCGCGGCCGAACAGGGCCGAAAGCGCCTTCTCCGCTTCGCCCCCCTCGCTGGTCGCCGCCTGGCCGTTTGGCAACTCGATCCTGACCGGCGGCGCGGGGCGCCCAGCCTTTGGCGGCTCCGCGAAGCGCGCGCGGCAGTTCAGGATTCCGGGAAACAGCCGCACGCTCTTGGCGCTGACCACGTTGCGGGTTTCCACATCGATCAGCGCATAGGCGCGGTCGCCGACGATCCCGCCCGTGGTGAGCTCGGCCGCTTCCAGCCGCTCGCCCGCCATCGACTTCACCGGAAACCGCCAAAGCTCGGCGACCGTCCCGACCGACTGCGCCATGTCGCCCGCTCCCTCTTTGGCCGAGCTTGACCACGAGGGGGCTGGCCTGTCGAGGCGACGGCCGATCAGCCCGCCGGATACGAAGCGGCCGCAAGCCCGAGGATTTCGGCGCGGTCGGCGGCGAGGATGAAGCCGCCGGCGATCGCCGCATCCAGCGCAGCGCCGAACTTGGCGAGGTAGTCGGGCTTGCCGCCGGGATAGAGCGCCTTCAACTGTGCCGCATCGAACGGCTTGGTCGTCCCGAACAGGAAGCCGAAGACGCCGCCGCCCTGGCCGAGGCCGGAAAGCACGGCGATCGGCGCATCCACCCACGGGCTGCGCACACCGCCTCTGGCGATGCCGAGCGGATCGAGCGCGCGGGCAGCGCCATCGGCGGTCAGCTCCAGGCGTGGCGCCATGGCCGGGGCGGCCCCGCCAGCGACCCAGCGATCCAACGCCTCGAGGGCGGCCTCGCCGACATAGTGCTGCTGTGGGCCTGCGTTGATGAGGCTCTCGGTCTGCCCCATCATCAGCTCGCGGGTGGGCTGCATCAGTTCGGCGAGGCGTTCCACCGGAAGGCTGCCATCGTCACGACCGCCGGCCATGAGGATGTAGGTGTCGGCGTGCGCCGCCCCGGCAATCTCCCACAGCCGCAGGCGCGGCCCGTCGGGCTGCTTGCACCGTCCGCCGCCGAGCAGGATCACGTCCGTCTCGCTCTGCAGCACCAGCACGGGCACGCGCGCGTCAGCGCGGATCTGCTCGGCGGGCCGCTCGCGCATGTCGGCGCCGGGACCGCCCGAGCTGGGACGGAACCGCGAGCCGTCGAAGCTGGCGCCGGCCGCGGTGCGGCCATGCACGAAGAAGCCGTCGTAGACCCTCGCCAGCGGGTCGACGCCGTTGATGTAGCTGATGAGGTACACGGCCGACTGGGACTCGCCCGCCGCGATCAGACGCTTGGCGGTCAGCGGTCCAAGCGGCCCGTTCGGCGCCCTGAGCGCCGCGCCCGCCTGGCTGAAGATGTCGTAGGACCAGGCGTCGCCCGGGTGGTCCAGCACGCCGTAGCGTTCGGGGAAGGCCTTCTTCAGATGCGGGCCTTCGACCATGCCGCCTCCGTCGACCCCCGCCTTCTGCGCGGTGACGCCGACGAACGCGTGGCCGGCCCGGATCAGCTGTCGGTGCAACAGGGTCCAGTCGGGCGAGGCGTCGACCCCGCCGCTGACGTTGTTCCACTCGACCACCACGACGCCGCTGAAGCGTTCGGCATCCTTCGGCCGGCGCGCGACGAGGCGCGTGACGAAGGGCGCCGTCGTATCGAGGCTCGCGCGCCACTTGCCGTCAGCGGTCCGCTCGCCGGCGAGCGCGTAGGAAGACGCCTGCCCCTCGAGCAGGAACTCCTCCTCGACGTAGCCCAGGGCGCCGAGGTCATAAGCCGCGAACGACATCGGGGCGGGCCCGCCGAGGCTCTCCGTGCGCGAGAGTGCTGTTTGCATGGACGGCCCTTTCATTCGGCGTGGCGATCGACGAGACGGTTTGTAGCGAGGGACGTAGCCAGCGGGACTTCCGACTATCCTGTCAATGCCGACCGCAGAGGGAGACACGGGATGAGCGAACAACAACAGCGCTTTGCGGGAAGGACGGCCATCGTCACCGGGGCGGGCGCCGGCATCGGCCTGGCCACGGCCCTGCGCTTCGCTGGCGAGGGCGCGCGGGTGATCGCCGCCGACATCTCCGCCGATCGGTTGGCCGCGCTGGAGGCGAAGGCCGCGGGGGGCGCGATCGTCACCTTAGCGGGCGACCTCGCACGAGAGGAGAGCGTGCAGGCTGTCGTGGCGGCCGCCGGGGGCCGGATCGACGTTCTGGCGAATGTCGCCGGGATCATGGACGCCTTCCTGCCCGCCGCGGAGGTCGACGACGCCACCTGGGAGCGGGTCATGGCGGTGAACGTGACGGCGCTGATGCGGCTGATGCGGGCGGCGCTGCCGGTCATGGTCCGGGCCGGAAAGGGCGCGATCGTCAACATCGCCTCCGAAGCCGGCCTCCGCGGCTCGGCGGCGGGCTTCGCCTACACCACCTCGAAGCATGCGGTGATCGGCATGACGCGGAGCGCGGCCTTCATGTACGCCAAGGACGGGGTTCGCGTGAACGCGATCGCCCCCGGCGGAGTCCGCACGAGCATCGACGGGTCGATGAAGTCGGCGCTCGCCGTCGCCCGGCAAGGGCCACTGCTGCAGAGCGTCGTGCCACCGCCCGCCGAGGCCGGCGACATCGCGGCCGCCATCGCCTTCCTGGCCAGCGACGAGGCGGGCAACATCAACGGCGCGATCCTGCCCTCCGACGGCGGCTGGTCCGTCCTCTGACCATCGGCGGCTCAGGCCTTCCAGAGCGGGGAGGAGGCCTTCATCCAGCGCGTCAGCTGGCGCATCTCGGCGATCAGCCGCCCTTGCGCGTCGGTGAGCTCGGAGTCGACCCACGCGAACTCGGTCTTGTCGGTGACGCCGACGCAGACCACGCGACCGGTCTTCACATAGGGGGTGTTCGTCTGGATCGGCCCATTGCGCAGCGCCACCTCCGTCGCGCCGAAGAAGCCGACCGCCGGCTGGGCGATCTGGCCGCGAAGGAAGTTGGACATCAGTGCGCCGTACATCGCCTGCGGATCGCGGACGATGCCATCCTCGCCTGTCTCGAAGACGAACTTGTCGATCCGCTTCAGTTCGGTCCCCGCCTTGACCCCCGCCGCGATGCGGTTGGCGCCCACGGGCGCCGACTCCAGCGGCAGGCCGCGGACATAGTTTGGCGTGGCGGGAGAGCCGATGGAGACCGTGCCCTTGCAGACCGTCTTGCCGTCGGGTGTCTCGACCCAGGCGGGGAAGATAGCGTCGAGGTCCCAGCAGCGGCCCGGCGGCGCCTTGATCACCGCCCGCACGTCCTCAAGGTGGGCCGTGGCGTAGGTGTAGTACATGCTGATCGTTCCGTTGATCAGCCAGCGGTCGCCGAAAAGCTCGTCCATCAGCGGCCTAAAGTGGTTCAGGTGCACGGTGCCCGGGATCGTGCCGCCGCGCATCCCGACAGAGCGCGCGACTGCGTCATTGTGGATGGAGTTGTCGGCGCCCTGCCAGAGATTGACCGGCTGCACCCATGCGCCCTGGCGCAGGTCCTCCATGGTCGCTGTTGTCATCATCGTCCTCCCTTGCGCGCCGTTCTCACGCGGCGTCTGTCACGCGAGCGCCAGAACGCGCTCGCCCATCATCTGCTCGAAGTTCTTCGCGTAGAAGAGTTCGCGGTCGGCTTCGCCGAGGCCTTCGAACGTGCGCTCGAAACGCCCGATCGGATCGTTCGTGCCCTCCGGGTGCGGGTAGTCGCTGGAGAACATGTAGAGGTCAGCGCCGGAGTCGCGGATCAGGTAGCCGGCATCCTCGCCCGGGAACGGCGTGAACTTCATGTGCCGACGGATGATCTCGGACGGCTTGGCTGAAAGCGCCTGCAGATAGGGGTCGGTGCGGCCGAAGCTGCGCTGGCCCATGTCCATCTGGCGGAGGAAGGCCGGCACCCAATAAGCGCCGTGCTCGATCACCCCGCCCTTGAGCTCGGGCAGCCGGTCGAAGAGGCCGTCGTAGACGAGGGCGGCGAGGAACATCTCCGCCGAGTGCGGCAGGACGACATAGTCCTTGAAGCGCAGGTTCTCGCCGCCGCCATGCAGGTCAGGCGCGCGGGGCTTGCCGTTGTTCGTGTATTCCGGCGGCAGGACCCGCGAGCCGGCGCCGATGCGCAACATGAATGGCGTGTGCGTCTCGCTCAGCAGCGACCAGAACGGATCGAGCGCCGGGTGGCCGGGAGACTTGTCGCCGGCCGGCGTCGAGGGGACCCAGACCGCGCCGCAGCCGAGGCGGATCGCCTCCTTGGCCTCCTCGACCGCGCGGCGGGGGTCGTCCAGCGGGACGTAAGCCACGCCGAGCAACCGCTTGTCGGCGCAGAACGCGGCCATGGCGCGGTTGGCGGCTCTTGCTCCGGCATAGACCACGTTCGGGTCCGAGCTCGTGCGGAACGGACGGAGGCCGGAGGTGGGGAACACCAGCTGGCTCGCAAAGCCGAGTTCGTCGAGCGCCCGTTTGCGCTCCTCGGAATCGCGCGCTCCGAAGGCGAAGCGGCCCTTCGGCCCGGCGATCAGCCCCTCGATCACCTTCTTGGGCGCGGGCTTGGCCGGCGAAGCCGAGGCCGCCGCCGCGGGCTCGCGGCGCATGAGGCGCTCCCGGTACGGCTCGTCGGCGAAGGGAACCAGCCAATCGGCGGGCTCCATCACATGGCTGTCGGCGTCGTGGATGACGCGTCCGGTGGCGTAAGGCATCGTTGACCCCTCGTGCTCAGCAAGCTCGCTCATCGCATTGAACCAGGGCTCGCCCGGCCGTGCTAGCGTTGTGCTCATACGCTTGGGAGGAGCGCAGATGGCCGGACCGAGCGGCTCGACGGATCCGTTGTACGACAAGCCCTACGTCGACATCGACGAATGGCGCGACGAGCCGGTGCGGCACCGCTACGTGCACGGCGGCTTCCATGACAGCGACCTTCGCTTCTCGATCTACTTCCCGCCCGCCGAGCGCTACGAGGGCCGCTTCTTCCAGCCGCTGATGGCCGTCTCCGGCACGGAGAACGCCGCGACCATGCCGCCGATGATGGGGGCGATGATCGGGCACATGATCCCGTTCGCCTTCGACAGCGGCGCCTTTCTCGTCGAGTCGAACCAGGGTCGGACGGTCATGTACCCCGGCGACGACCCGACCATCCCCGGCTATCGCGCCAGCGCCGCGACGGCGAGGCATGCGCGAACGCTCGCCGCCGAGATGTACGGCGACCACCGCGCCTTCGGCTACGTGTTCGGCGGCAGCGGCGGCGCGTTCAAGACCATCGCCTGCGTCGAGAATGCGCCGGGCGTCTGGGACGGCTCGGTTCCCTTCGTGCAGGGCTCGCCGGTCAGCATGCCCAACGCGTTTACCGTGCAGGCGCATGCGCTGCGGGTGCTCGAGGGCAAGTTCGAGCAGATCGTCGACGCCATCGAGCCCGGCGGCAGCGGCGACATGTACGCGGGCCTGAACCGCGAGGAGCGCGAGGCGCTGGCCGAGGTGACGCGCATGGGCTTCCCGCCGGCGGCCTGGTTCGCCCATCGGCAGATCGCCATGGGCTACACGGGCGTGTTCGGCTCCCTCGTCGACAACTTGGTCCGGTGGGATCCGGGCTACTTCGAGGATTTCTGGAGCGTCCCCGGCTACCTCGGGTTCGATGCGCCGGAGTCGCTGTCGCGGGTGCGGCTGCAGCACGAGACCAAGATCAGCCGCGTCGTCATGTCGAAGGAAGCGATCAAACTCGGCCTGCCGGTCTCGATGTCCGCCAAGTTCGCCGACAGCGAGGCCGAGACGCCGGCCGCGGTGCAGCTCGAGCAGATGCCGAACGGGAGCTTGCAGGGCGCCACGCTGACGCTGAAGTCGGGCGGCGCGGCGGGGTCGCGCGTGCTGATCTCGGGCGCGACGCGGGATCTGGTGCTGCTGAGCTACGGCGAGGCGCACTTCCAGGCGCTCGCCAAGGTCGCCACCGGCAACGAGGTCCTGATCGACAACGCGATCTACCTCGCCACGCAGACCTACCATCGCCATCAGATCCCGCCGGGTGACGAGTTCCCGGTCTGGGATCAGTTCAAGGCCGCCGGCCAGCCGATTTATCCTCAACGCCCGTTCCAGATGGGGCCGCGCTATGCGCTGAGCGGGACCGGCACGCTGCAGACCGGCCGCTTCGCCGGCAAGATGATCGTCGTCGAGGCGCTGATGGACGAGGCGGCCTACCCCTGGCAGGCGGACTGGTATCGCAGGCAGGTGGAGAAGGCGCTAGGCCCGCGCCTGGGCGAGCCGTTCCGGCTCTGGTTCGTCGATCGGGCCATGCATACCGGGCCGTTCCCCGGGCGCAACGAGCCCCGGCCGGCGCGGACGACGCGCACCGTCCCCTACGTCGGCGTGCTGCAGCAGGCGCTGCGCGACGTGAGCGCATGGGTCGAGCAGGGCTTGGCGCCGCCGCCAAGCACCGAATACGCGGTCGCCGACGGCCAGGTGGTCACGCCCAAGACGGCCGCGGCGCGGAAGGGTATCCAGCCGCTCGTCACGATGACGGCGAACGGGGCCGAGCGTGCGGACGTCGCGGTCGGCGAAACCGTCGCCTTCGAGGCTCGCATCGACGTGCCGGGGGCACGGGCGTCGTAGTCGCCGCGGACTGGGACTTCGAGGGCGGCGGCGACTTCCCGGTCTCCGAGCCGCTCGAGTTCCTCAGCCCCGACGGCGCGAGCGTCGCGGTCACGGCAAGCTACGCGTTCAAGACCCCCGGAACTTACTTCCCGGCGCTGCGGGCCACGTCCCAGCGGCAAGGCAACGCCACGACCCGCTTCGCCCGCGTCCAAAACCTCGGCCGCGTGCGTGTCGTAGTGGGCTAGCGGCGCCAAACCTCTCCCACAGGGAGCGGTTTGGAGCGCCCGGTTCGCTCCGCGAGCTCGGCCGCCACCGCCTTTGCCTCTGACCACCATCGTTGGACCAACGCACCCGCCTCGCCCGGCGTCGCCAGCTTTACGGCTTGGCCGGCCCATAGGGACATGACGGAGGGGTCCTCGGCGGCGGTCGCGGCGGTGCGGAGCGGCTGGGTCAGGCGGTTCTGCACCGGGTAGGCGGGCACATCGACGTCCTTCATCGCGCGCATGAAGTCGTTCTCGATCCCGCGCGCGTAGCGACCGGAAAAGGCGCGGGTGAGCGCGGTGGGATCGTCGCCCGCATCCTCGATCGCGCGCCGCCAGGGGGGCGAGACCATGCTGTCGCTGGCAAGCAGGAAGGCCGTGCCCATCTGGGCCGCGGCCGCGCCGAGCGCCAGCGCCGCCGCAACGCCGCGGCCGTCCATGATCCCGCCGGCTGCGATCACCGGGACCTTCACCGCCTGGCGCGTGGTCGCCACCAGCGCCATGGTCCCGACCAGGCTCTCCTCGAGGGGCTTGAGGAAATGCCCGCGGTGGCCGCCGGCTTCCATCCCCTGGGCGCAGACGGCGTCTGCGCCCACCGCCTCCCAGGCGCGGGCTTCGGCGACCGTCGTCGCCGTGCCGATCACGAAGATGTCCCGCGCGTGCAGCGCGGCGACCTGGTCGCCGGTCAGGATGGAGAAGGCGAAGCTCGCGACCGGCGGGGCGGCCGCGATGACCGCGCGGAGCTGCGCCTCGAAGTCGAGGGCATAGGTGTTGGGCGTCGGCGGAAGCTCGACCCCGCGCGCCTCGTACCAGGGCTTCAGCATCTGCAGCGCGGCCTCGACCTCGTCGCCGTCCGGCTGCGCGGGCTCGCTCATCAGGAAGTTGACCCCGAACGGCGCGCGCGCGTCGCGCGTCAGCTCGGCGACAGCGGTCTCGATCTGCTCGGGTCGGAGGCCGGCGGCGGCAAGTTGGCCCAAGCCGCCGGCGCGGCTGACCGCCAGCGCCATCGCCTGGGTTGAGGCGCCCCACATCGGTGCCTGGATGATCGGGATCGGCAGGGCGTCGAGCAGGCTCATCCGGCGCGCGCCTTCTGCGCCCGTTCGCGCGCCAGCCGCGCCAACACACGGCCGCGGCCTTTCGACAGCGCCGTCACCACGCCGCGCAGCGTCGCCACCTCCTGCGCCGACAGCGCCGCGCGGGCGAGGAGGGCGCGCAGGTTGCGCACCATCGAGGGCGTCTTCTCCGGCGGGAAGAAGAAGCCAGCGGCGTCGAGCTCCCGCTCGAGGTGCGCGTAGAGGCCGGCGAGCTCGGCGCCGGTCGCGGGCGCCGTGTCATCGGCAAAGGCAGCCGGTGCGCCAGCCGTGCCCGCCGTCCACCACTCGTAGGCGGCGATCGCCACCGCTTGGGCGAGATTCAGCGAGCGGAAGCGCGGGTCGATCGGGATGGTGACGATGGCCTGGCAGCTGGCGAGGTCGGCGGTCTCCAACCCGGCGCGCTCGGCCCCGAACAGCAGGCCGGTTTTCAGCCCGCGGGCGTCGGCTGTGCGCAGCTCGGCCGCCGCCTCGCGCGGCGTGAGCACGGGCAGGCGCGCCTCCCGCGGCCGCGCGGTGGTCGCATACACGTGGTTCAGGTCGGCAATCGCCTCGGCGATCGTGGCGAACACGCGCGCCTGATCCAGCGGCCAATCGGCCCCCGACGCGCTCGCCCAGGCGCGGCCTTGCGGCCAGCCGTCGCGAGGCGCGACGAGCCTGAGGTCGGCGAGCCCGAAGTTGGCCATCACCCGCGCAACGGCGCCGATGTTCTCCGCCAGCTGCGGCCGATCGAGGATGACGCTAGGGGACGGATCACGGTCGTCCATGGCCGGCCAATACCGGGTTTCTTAGGGGGCGGCGAGCGTCTATAGCGTGGCCGCCTCCGCCCTCGGCGGAGGCGTTTGAGTTTGCCGGAGCGCGCATGGCCAAGATCAAAGTCGCCAACCCCGTCGCGGACCTCGACGGCGACGAGATGACCCGGATCATCTGGAAGATGATCAAGGACAAGTTGATCTTCCCGTTCCTGGACCTGCAGACCGAGTACTACGACCTCGGCATCGAGCACCGCGACGCCACCGAGGACAAGGTCACCGTCGAGGCGGCCGAGGCAATCAAGCGGCTGGGCGTCGGCATCAAGTGCGCGACCATCACCCCCGACGAGGCGCGGGTGAAAGAGTTCCAGCTGAAGCAGATGTGGAAGTCGCCGAATGGCACGCTGCGCAACATCCTGGGCGGGGTGATCTTCCGTGAGCCGATCATCTGTAAGAATGTCCCACGTCTCATTCCGGGCTGGACGGAGCCGATCATCATCGGCCGCCATGCCTACGGCGACCAGTACCGCGCCACCGACTTCGTCGTCCCGGGGCCGGGCAAGCTAACCATCAAGTTCGAGGGCAAGGACGGCGCGGTGATCGAGCGGGAGGTGTTCGACTTCCCCGGCGGCGGCGTAGCGCTCGCCATGTTCAATCTGGACGCCTCGATCCGCGACTTCGCCCACGCCACCTTCGCCTATGCGCTGACGCGGAAGTTCCCGGTCTACCTCTCCACCAAGAACACGATCCTCAAAGCCTACGACGGGCGCTTCAAGGACATCTTCCAGGAGGTGTTCGACGCCGAGTATGCGCAGCGATTCAAGGACGCCGGCCTCACCTACGAGCACCGTCTGATCGACGACATGGTGGCCGCCTCGCTCAAGTGGTCGGGCGGCTATGTCTGGGCCTGTAAGAACTACGACGGCGACGTGCAGTCGGACTCGGTGGCGCAGGGGTATGGCTCGCTCGGCCTGATGACCTCGGTGCTGCTCACGCCGGATGGCAAGATCATGGAGGCCGAGGCCGCCCACGGCACGGTCACCCGCCACTTCCGCCAGTTTCAGCGCGGCGAGAGCACCTCGACCAACTCGATCGCCTCGATCTTCGCCTGGACGCAAGGGCTGAGGCACCGCGGCAAGCTGGACGGCAATACAGACCTCGAGCACTTCTCCACGACGCTGGAGAAGACCTGCGTGGCGACGGTCGAGTCCGGCTCGATGACCAAGGACTTGGCGCTGCTGGTCGGCGACAACCAGGGCTGGCTCTCGACCGAAGGCTTCATCGACAAGGTCGCCGACAACCTCGGCAAGGCGCTGGCGTAGCTCCTGCTGACAAGAACTGTCATCGCCGCGGCTTAGCCTGCTCACAGGCCCCGCTCAGCAGATCGTTTAGCGACGGCCCGGCACGGAGGACCGCCCAGGAACGCGCCGCCGCGAGGTACTCTATCCAGGCGTCCTGCGGCGGAACGATCGCGGGAAGCGCGTCCAGCGGCTGCCAGAACAGGGTCCAGGTGTGCCCATCGGCGGTGTGCTCCCAAGCCGCCGGCGTCTCGCCATCGAAGGGCAGCACGAAGAACAACCGGCGGCGCACGCGCGCAAGCGCTCCTTCGCGAACCCAGCCGGTCAGCCGGAACGTGACGAATTGCGGATCGGGCGCGCGGTCGAACTCCTCGTAGGTGATCTGGACCAGACCGTTCTCCATCCGCTCACCCACGACCGGAAGCCCGCGCCGGATCTCAAGCGCCGCCCATTCCAGCCGTGAGCCGTCAGGGCGCGCGTAGACCGGCGTCGCCGATGCCGTCACCCACGCCGGCGGCGCGAGCTCTTCGACAATCTCGCCGCAAGCCCTCGGCGGTCCGAAGCCGGCGAGCCCCGTCTCCTCGCTCGCCTCGCGCACTGCCGCGCTCATGGGCGTCTCGCCATCCTCCACGGTTCCGGCGGGGAACTGAACGCCGGCGAACGGGTGGCGGATGAGCAGAACTTCGCTCGCGCGCGGGGCGCCTCGCACGATGAAGCTCGTCACCTTAATGACTTCGGACATCGCCACCCCTTGCGCGCGGAAGACGAGGGCGCGTCTAGACCGCCAGCGCCGCTCTCACGGCCGCCACGCCGTCGGCTGCCTTGGCGCCGTCGGGGGCGCCGCCTTGGGCGAAGTCGGGCTTACCGCCAGCGCCCTGCCCGCCCATTGCGGCGACCGCGGTGCGGGCGAGCTGGGCTGCATCGAAGCGGCCGACCAGGTCGGGGGTGAGCGCCACCGTGATCGCGGCCTTGCCCTCGTTCACCGCCGCGTAGGCGACGACGCCGTTCTCTTTCAGCCGCTTGCGCGCCTCGTCCACCAGCGGGCGCATGTCTTTCGGGCTGACGCCCTCGATGACGCGGCCGTCGAACCGCACCCCGGCGACGGTCTCTGCGGCAGGCGCGGACGCCCCTCCCCCGCCGCCCAGCGCCAGCTTCTGGCGGGCGTCGGCGAGCTCGCGCTCGAGCCTGCGGCGCTCGGCGACCAGCGCGTCGACGCGCGCCGCGACCTCGGCGACCGGGACCTTGAACTGCTCGGCGAGATCCTTGGCGACGGCGGCCTGGTCGAGCAGCCAGCGGCGGGCGGATTCGCCGGTCAGCGCCTCGATCCGCCGCACGCCAGCCGCGATGCCGCCCTCGCTGACGATCTTGAAGAGGGCGATGTCGCCGGTGCGCGCGACATGCGTCCCGCCGCAGAGCTCGACCGAGTAGGCGCCCTTGCCGTTCAGGGTGCGCCCGAGGGTCAGCACCCGGACGTTGTCGCCGTACTTCTCGCCGAAGAGCGCGATCGCGCCGGCGGCGATCGCCTCGTCCGGCGCCATCTCCTCGGTGACGGCCGGCACGTTCTGGCGGATGACGGCGTTCACCTCCGCCTCGATGGCGTCGATCTCGTCGGACGTGAGCGGCCCCGAGTGGGCGAAGTCGAAGCGCATGCGCTCGCCGTCGACCAGCTGGCCCTTCTGCGCCACGTGCGGTCCGAGCACGTGGCGGAGCGCCGCGTGCGCCAGGTGGGCGGCGGAGTGATTGGAACGGGTGCGCAGGCGACGGTCCGGGTCGACCACGAGCTGCACGCGCTGGCCGGGCGCGAGCCGGCCTTCGACCACTTTGAGCACATGCACGTGCAAATCGCCGGCTTGCTTCTGCGTATCGAGCACCTCAGCGCGGCCGTTCGCCCAGGTGGCGACGCCGACATCGCCTGCCTGGCCGCCGCTCTCGGCGTAGAACGGCGTGCGGTCGAACAGCGCCTGCACGGTCCGCCCGGCCTCAGCCTCCTCGACCTGCGCGCCGTCGGCGACGAGAGCGATCAGCTCGCCGGAGTCCTCCACGTGGTCGTAGCCGGAGAACTCGGTCGCGCCGAGACGATCGCTCAGCTCCAGCCAGACGGCCGACTGCGCCGTCTGACCGGAGCCGGACCAGCTCTCGCGCGCCATCTGGCGCTGGCGCGCCATCGCCGCATCGTAGCCGGCGCGATCGACGCTGAGCCCACGGCCGCGGATCGCGTCCTCGGTGAGGTCGAGCGGAAAGCCGTAGGTGTCGAACAGCTTGAACGCCGTCTCGCCGGCGAGCACGTCGCCGGACTTAAGCCCCGCGGTCGCCTCTTCGAGCAGCGCCGTGCCGCGGCCGAGGGTGCGGCGGAAGCGCTCCTCCTCTTGCCGGAGCGTGTCCTCGACCAGCGCCTGGGCGCGGACAAGCTCGGGGTAGGCGGTCCCCATTCCTTCGACCAACACCGGGTTCAGCCGGTGCATCAAGGGTTCCTCGGCGCCCAGGATGTGCGCGTGGCGCATGGCCCGGCGCATGATGCGACGAAGCACGTAGCCGCGGCCCTCGTTCGACGGCGAAACCCCGTCGGCGATCAGGAAGCTCGATGCGCGCAGGTGGTCGGCGATGACCTGGTGGGAGAAGCGATCGTCCCCCTCGGCCTTGCGGCCGGTGAGCTCGACGCTGGCTCCGATCAGCGCTTTGAACAGATCGATGTCGTAGTCCGAGTGGACGCCCTGCATCACCGCGGCGGTGCGCTCGAGCCCCATGCCGGTGTCGATCTGCGGCCGCGGCAGGTCCTTCTCGGAGCCGTCCGCGAACCGCTCCCACTGCATGAAGACCAGGTTCCAGATCTCGACGAAACGGTCGCCGTCCTCGTCGGGACTGCCGGGCGGGCCGCCGGGCACCTCGGGCCCATGGTCGAAGAAGATCTCGCTGTTGGTGCCGATCGGGCCGGTGTCGCCCATCGACCAGAGGTTCTCCTCCAGCCGCACGATACGGTCGTTTGGGATGCCGGCGATCTTCTTCCAGAGGTCGGCTGCGTCCTCGTCCTTCGGATGGATGGAGACGATCAGCCTGTCCTTGGGCAGGGCGAGGTTCTTGCTGACGAACTCCCAGGCGAGCTCGATCGCGCCTGCCTTGAAGTAGTCGCCGAACGAGAAGTTCCCCATCATCTCGAAGAAGGTGTGGTGGCGGGCGGTGTAGCCGACATTGTCGAGGTCGTTGTGCTTGCCGCCGGCGCGCACGCACTTCTGCGCCGACGTCGCGCGCGGGCTGGGCGCCCGCTCGGCGCCGGTGAAGACGTTCTTGAACGGCACCATGCCGGCGTTGACGAACAGCAAGGTGGGATCGCTCTGCGGCACCAGCGGCGCAGAGGCAATCACTTTGTGCTGCCGCTCGGCGAAGAAGCTGAGAAACTCGCTGCGGATGTCGTTCAGGCTGCGCATTGGACGAAGAACCCACGCGAAAAGCGCGTCCATATAGAAATGGCCGGAGCCTGAGCCAAGCGCGCTTTCCCGTCCGGCGAGCTATCCGGCGGCGCCAGCCGCCCAAATGAACCACGAAGCGCACGAAGGGCACGAAGGGGTTTGAGAAGCTGCAAGCGCGGCAGCTCGCTATGCCTCTTCGTGTCCTTCGCGCCCTTCGTGGTTCAAAAGGACCGCTCCGCGGTCACAAGCGGGCCGGCGCTAGGTCGGGAAAACCGTCATGGCCCGTCTCCGAGGGGCGAGGTCGGAGACGGGCCGCTCATGTCGCCGCTGGGGTCGCGCTCATGAGCCCCCGCGGTCGGGCAGGCGGCGGTTAAGGCCGCGGCTGCAGCGGGGTATGACGGACGGGGCAGGCCCGGGGGAGGCCTCTAGCCCCTAGTCCTCATCTTCGGCGGGGCCGCCGATGAGAAGTTCTTCGACGATGACGCCGGCGTTGCCGCGCACGGCCTTTTCGATTTCGGCGGCGATGTCGGGGTTGGCTTTCAGGAACTCACGCGCGTTGTCGCGACCCTGGCCGATGCGCTCGCTGTTGTAGGAGAACCAGGAGCCTGATTTCTCGACCACCCCGGCCTTGACGCCGAGATCGATGATCTCGCCGAGCTTGGAGATGCCCTGGCCGTACATGATGTCGAACTCGACCTCGCGGAACGGCGGGGCGACCTTGTTCTTGACCACCTTCACCCGCGTGCTGTTGCCGACGACCTCATCGCGCGACTTGATCGAGCCGGTGCGACGGATGTCAAGGCGGACCGAGGCGTAGAACTTCAGCGCGTTGCCGCCGGTGGTGGTCTCCGGACTGCCGTACATCACCCCGATCTTCATGCGGATCTGGTTGATGAAGATGACCAGCGTGCCGGACTTGGAGATCGACGCGGTGAGCTTTCTCAGCGCCTGGCTCATTAGCCGGGCCTGAAGGCCGGGCAGGCTGTCGCCCATCTCGCCCTCGATCTCGGCCCGGGGGGTGAGCGCCGCCACCGAGTCGATCACGATCACGTCGACGGCGCCCGAGCGCACCAGCGTGTCTGTGATCTCCAGAGCCTGTTCGCCGGTGTCGGGCTGGGAGACCAGCAAATCGTCGAGGTTCACCCCCAGCTTGTGGGCGTAGGACGGATCGAGCGCGTGCTCGGCGTCGATAAAGGCGGCGTTGCCGCCGGTCTTCTGCACCTCGGCCACCACGTGCAGGGCAAGCGTGGTCTTGCCGGAGCTCTCCGGCCCATAGACCTCGACGACGCGGCCCTTCGGCAGGCCGCCGATGCCGAGCGCAAGGTCCAGGCCCAGCGAGCCGGTCGAGATCGCTTCGATCTCGACGATCTTGCCTTTGTCGCCCAGCTTCATCACCGAGCCCTTGCCGAAGGCCCGGTCGATCTGCGCCAGCGCCGCTTCCAGCGCCCGCTGTTTGTCTGCGTCGTCCCGTCCCACGAGCCGCAACACCGGTTGAGTCGTCATTTAGAGGCGTCCTTATCCCACGATTCCGAAGGCCGGGAACCGCCCGCCCTGTTCGGACGCCGCCCCCCGCATAGGTTGAAGTGTACATGGTTTGTTCCCCTGCGCAATGTTCTTTTTTCGTTCTGAGGGACCCTGCTGCGGGATAGATCCCAGGGACCCTGCTGCCATGCCTTGGCAGCATGGGTAGGGCGCTGCGGACGCGCCGGCCCATGCGGTCGCGCCCGCGCGTCGAGCGCTCGGGCAGGCGGTTGCCGCTCGCCGCGCTTGCCGGTTAAGTGGCGACGCCTAGAGG
>DATNJB010000039.1:0-32199 GCA_035604135.1 Caulobacteraceae bacterium
CGCGCGCCCGCCCGCCGGCGACCCGAGGCTCCTCTACGACCAGCTGCAATACCACGCCATCACCGACGCCGAGGTGGCCCAGCGCGAACGTTTCGTCGCGGAGCAGCCTCAGCTGGTCATCGGGGCGCTTCTGGCTGACGGTCCACACTTGGCCAGCCTCATGCTGGCGCGCGGCGCGGCGGTGTTCGTGAATTTCCGCGTCGGGCCGGACTTGGACAGCCTGCCGGGCTTGATGCAGGAGAAGACCCAACGACACGAACAAATCGTCGCGCTCATGGCGGGGACGACCGCGTGCGTACGCGTTGGCGGATTCTGCCGAGCCCTCGACATAGGGCTGCTGGCTCCGCTGCAGGTCATCGCTGTCGCCGTCTCGCTAGGTTTCATCGCCCTTCGTCTGATGGGCAGGGCGGGGAAGATCGACGACGATCTCAAGATCTTTTCGGCCATCTTGGTCTCTCTCGTCCTGGCGAACGCTCTGATTTGCGGCGCGTTGGCAGGGCCCCAAGCCCGCTACCAGACGCGCGTCGAGTGGTTGATTCCGCTCGCCGCGCTGCTCCAGGGCCTCGCTTGGGCGCGCCGCTGGCGTGAAGCCGCTGCGGCCGCAACCCTTCCTTCACCAGTCACATCGATCGTGACCGAACCTTCAATCCAGGCCGCCCCGTGACGATTGCGCAACTCGCGTTCTTGAGCGTCTTCCCCGCGCTGGTGATCGCCGCCGCTGTGACCGACATGGCCAGCTACACGATTCCGAACCGGCTGAACCTGGCGCTTGCCGCGGTTTATCCGGTGGCGGCGCTCATGCTGGGCCGGCCGCCCGCGGAGGTGGGGGTCGGTCTCGCGATCGGACTTGCCGCGCTCATCGTCGCGATGGGGCTGTTCGCCGCCGGGTGGATCGGCGGCGGCGACGCCAAGCTGTTCGCCGCGGTTGCGCTCTGGCTCGGCTGGCCAGCGCTGGCCTCCTTCGTGATGGCGACGGCCCTGGTTGGAGGGGCGCTTGCGCTCTTGCTGCTCAACGTGCGCGCGGCCTGGCTCAAGCCCTATCTCGCCGGCGCGCCGCCATGGCTCGCGAGGCTCGCCACAACCGGAGAAGCGGTGCCCTACGGCGTCGCCATCGCGGTGGGCGCGCTGGTCGCTTTTCCCATAAGCCCGCTCGTTCGGGGCCTTCACGCAAGTTTTTGACGCATTCATCACGCCGCTTAGCGCGTCGTTAACCATGGCCTGAGCAAGCTCGACGAACACATTAAGAGAGCCGCCAGCAATGGGCCGAGCCAGAATCCTCATCGTCCTCGCAATCGCGACCGTCGGCTCGATCGGCCTAGTGCTCATCGTGAGCGCGATGCTCGGGCACAAAGCGCCGCCGCCGCAGGTGGTGGCCGCCCAACCCACCGCGCCGATGGCCCGCGTGCTCGTCGCCCGCCACGATCTTGCCGTCGGCGCGCGTCTCACCTCCAACGACATGACCTGGCAGGACTGGCCGGTAACCGCCGTCAATCCGGCCTTCATCACTGACGGTCAAGGCGCACACTTGTCAGCGCCGACCGCGACCAGCGCGATCGCTGAGCAGGCGAATCAGACGGTTCGCGCAGCCGCCACCGTCGTCGCCGGCGGGCCGAATCCGATGGATCAGCTTTCCGGCTCGATCGTTCGCGAGGCGATTTTGGCCAACGAACCCATCACCAACGCCAAGCTCGTTCGCGGCGGCGAGGGCGGCTACATGGCCGTGGTCCTGCAGCCGGGGATGCGCGCCGTCGCGGTGCCGGTGACAGCATCAGACGCCGCCGGCGGCTTCATCCTGCCCGGCGACCGAGTCGATGTCGTCCAGGCCCACCCAACCGATGCTTCAAACGGTCGGGGCGGCTTTGCAGCCGCGGTCCTGCTCCGCAACGTGCGGGTGCTAGCGATCGACCAAAACAGCCAGCCGCCCAAGAACGGGCAGCAATCCCAGATCGGCGGCACCGCGACCCTGGAGGTGGCCGCCGCCGACACTGAAGTGGTCGCCCGTGCGAAAGCGCAAGGCGAAGTCCTTCTGGCGCTGCGGCCCTACTCCGACGCCGGCCAGCCCTCCGGGCCGCCGACGGACCAGGGGATCAGCGGCCAGGTCCGCATCTTCCGAAGCGGCCAAGCTGCCGAGACGGTGACCCTGCAATGAAGCTCCTCATCAAACCTCTTCTGGCCGTCACGGCTTTCGCGGTCCTTGGGCTGGCGTCGCCGGCTGCGCGCGCGCAAACCGACGCACCCACCGATCCGATGCGCGTCGGCCTCGCGACGGCCAACGCCCAGAGCATCTCCATCCCCAAGGGCAAGTCCGCGATCGTCGACCTGCCGGTCGACGCGCGCGACGTCCTGGTCACCGATCCGAAGGTCGCCGACGCCGTGCTCCGCTCGCCGCGGCGGATCTATGTTGTCGGCCTCTCGCCGGGGATGACCGACGCCGCGTTTTTCGACGCCGCCGGCCGCCGCATCCTGGCCCTGAACATCCGTGTCGACCAGGACTTCGACGCCGTCGCACAGACCATTCAGCGGCTGATCCCGGATTCGCACATTCGCGTCGAGGCGGTGAACTCAAGCCTTGTCCTGTCCGGCGACGTCCCGAACCTGAAGGCGGCCGACCAAGCCGTCCAGATCGCGCAGCAATTCGTCAACCAGCCGACGCAGGTAGTCGACATGCTCTCGATCGGCGGCCCCGAGCAGGTGCTGCTGCGGGTGCGGATGGTCGAAATGCAGCGCACCGTGGTGAAGCAGCTCGGCTTCAACCTCAATGCCCTGATCGGACAGGTCGGCAGCCCGCAGTTCCTGCTGGGCGAAGCGGCCACCTTCGGCGTCAACGGCTCTGTCCTCGGCGGGCTCACGGGCACCGGCTATCAGGTCGACACCACCACGCAGCCGGAGATGCAGGAGCCCTGCGGGCCTGGCTTCCCGGCCGGGGCGCTTTGCCCGGTGATCGTGAAGAACGGCTCGACCGGCATCGCAAATTGGAACACCGCGACGCAGCAGAACGTCATCGGCTCGAACGGCCTGAACAAGGCCAACGCCAACATCGACGCTTTCGAGAGCGTCGGCCTGGTCCGCACGCTCGCTGAGCCCAACCTGACCGCCGTTTCCGGCGAGGCCGCCAAGTTCCTGGCCGGCGGGGAGTTCCCGGTGCCGACCGGGGTCAGCTCGTCTGGCCAGGTGACCATCGACTTCAAGACCTTCGGCGTCGGACTCGGCTTCACGCCAGTCGTGCTCTCAGGCGGCCGCATCTCGCTGAAGATCTCGACCGAGGTGTCGGAACTTACCAACCAGGGCGCGTTCAATCTGTCGAATGGCCCCAACTCGCCGACGCTCTCCATCCCCGGCCTCACCGTCCGCCGCGCCGAAACGATGGTCGAACTGCCCTCGGGCGGATCGATGATGATCGCCGGCCTGTTGAACGAAGAGACCAAGCAGGACCTCGACTCGCTGCCGGGTCTGATGAACCTGCCGGTGCTCGGCGCGTTGTTCCGCTCGCGCGACTATCAGTCCGGCGAGAGCGAGCTTGTCGTGATCGTCACCGCCTATCTGGTGAACCCGACCAGCCCGGCCAATCTGCAGACGCCAGCGGACGGCTACCAGGTCGCCACCGACGCAGAAACGACGCTGCTCGGCAGGATGAACAAGGCCTACAAGGACCGCCCCGCGGCGACCGCAGGCAAGACCTATCAGGGGCCCGTCGGCTATGTCATCGACTGAGGGTAAAGCCATGATCCGCAGGCTGTTCGTCCCCTGCCTCGCCGTGCTGACCTGCGCCTGTGCGTCGCAGCAGGCCGACCTGATGCACTTTGCGAGGAAGGATCCGAAGCAACCTGTCACGCCGTCCGAGCAGTTCTCGATCACCGTGACCCAGGGGCGCGATGAAATACTCCTCGCGCCACATCCCGACGGACTCTCCGACGCACAGATGCACGCGTTGGCGCAGCTGGTCGATCGCTGGCGCAACGCCAGCGGATCGACAATCACCATTCGCACTCCGGCCAGCGGCGAGGAGGCGATGTATCGCGCGACGACAGCGGTGCAGACCGCGCTCGAGGCGATCGGCGTTCGTCCCGAGCAGATCCAGCTGACCAGCTATGACGCTGGCCCCGGCGCGCCGATCGGCGTGAGCTTCCTCGGCTACCAGGCGCACGGGCCGCAGTGCGGCCGTAACTGGAACGACTTCACCCAGACCGGGGACAACGAAGTCAGCAAGAATTTCGGCTGTGCGGTAACGGCGAACGTGGCCGCGATGATCGCCAACCCGGTCGACCTTTTGGCGCCGCGGCCGATGGACTCCTCCGACGCGGGCCGGCGCGAGACGATCATCGGCAAGTACCACCTTGGGGTCATCGGTTCGACGCCCAAGGATGCGCAGGCCGACGGCGCGATCTCCGGCGCGATCAATTAGGGCAAGGCTCTTGGCTATTCCTCAAACCGATCCCGACAGCGTGGTCAGCGGCTTCGAAGCCGACGACGAGTTCGCCGCGTCCGGCGATCGCTGGCAGCCGACCGCTGACAGCGGCAAGCTCCTGGACGAGGACGACCCGTTCCTCACGCCGCAGGAGCCGATGGAGACCTTCGCGGCCGAGGACGAGAGTCATCCGGCCGCTGGCCCCTCTCTCAATCCGGTGGGCGACCTGATCGCCGGCGCCGAGGCCGTGCTCGGCGAGGCTAGCGTCCCGCACATCGGCATCCACATCTTCTGGGTGCGGAGTGAAACCGCGGAGATGGCCGAGAAGTGCGCAGCCGACCGGCGCATGGCCCGCGCCACGACCGAGATCAAGCCGGGCGGGCTGCCCGCGGCCATAGCGCAATACCAAAATCAACCGACGCCGCCGCTCGTCATCGTCGAGAGCGAAGAGACCGGACCGGTCCTGCTCGAACAGCTCGACCGGCTGGCGCAGGTCTGCGATGCCGGCGCCAAGGTGGTCGTGGTCGGGGCGCACAACGATATCACGCTCTACCGCGAGCTGATGCGGCGTGGCGTCAGTGAGTATCTCGTGCCGCCGCTGCAGCCGCTGCAACTCATCGGCGCCATCACGACGCTCTATGCGGACCCCGCCGCGCCCTTCGTTGGCCGGCAGATCGCCTTCGTCGGCGCGCGCGGCGGCGTTGGATCCTCGACCGTGGCGCACAATCTCGCCTACCTGCTGTCGGAGACGATGCGGACCAACACGGTCATCGTTGATCTCGACCTGCCTTTCGGCACGGCGGGCCTGGATTTCAACCAGGACCCCTTGCAGGGCGTCGCCGACGCGCTCAGCCAGCCCGATCGGCTCGACCCGGTCCTGCTCGACCGCATGATGGCCCGCTGCGGCGAGCGCCTGAGCCTCTTCGCCGCGCCGGCGACGCTCGACACCGACTACGACATCAGCGCCGACGTCTTCGAGGAGGTCACCAGCAAGATCCGCGCAACGGCGCCCTACGTCGTGCTCGACCTGCCGCATCTGTGGTCCGGCTGGATGCGCCGCACCCTGCTGGCCGCCGATGACGTGGTGATCACGGCCACGCCGGATCTGGCGTCGCTGCGCAACGCCAAGAACATCGTTGACCTGGTGCGTCAGGCCAGGCCGAACGATTCGCCGCCGGTGCTCGTCCTCAACATGGTGGGCTCGCCGGGCCGCCCCGAGATCCCGGTCAAGGACTTCGGCGAGGCGCTCGGCCTCGAGACCACGGTGATCGTGCCGTTCGACGCCAAGCTGTTCGGGCAGGCCTCCAACAACGGCCAGATGATCGAAGAACTTGGCCCGAAGACGAAGGCCGCCGAGGCGTTCCAGCGGCTCGCGCTGCTGATTACGCGCCGTGACCCGCCGCCCGCACCGAAGAAGTCGCCGCTCGCCGGTCTGTTCAAGTTCAAATAGGCCAGGCCCGTGTTCGGCAAACGCTCAGGGGACGGCGAGCCGACCAAGCCGGCGGACGCCCCGCCTCCGCCGCCCAAGGGCGGCCCGTCGATCGCCACGCGTCCGCAGCGCGTGGAGCCGGCGACGACCCGCCAGGCGCTCGCGCCGGCCCGGCCGCCCAAGCCGGATTCCGGACCGCGCTCCGCTTCCGATCGCCTGGCCGGCACCCACGGCGCGCAGGCGAGCGCGGCGACCGGGGGGCCGAAGCTCACCTCCGCCTTCGAGCAGTTGCGGGCCGCGCAGGGCGCGCCGACAACCGCCGAGATCGTGCGCGAGCAGAGCGACTACTATCACGCGACCAAGACCACCATCTTCAACGCCCTGATCAACACGATCGATCTGGCTCAGCTGGCCCAGCTGGACCTGAAATCGGCCGGCGAGGAGATTCGCGACATCGTCGCCGAGCTGGTGGCGATCAAGAACGTCTCGATGTCGGTGGCCGAGCAGGAGCACTTGGTCCAGGACATCATCAACGACGTCCTCGGCTACGGGCCGCTCGAGCCCCTTCTGGCGCGCGACGACATCGCCGACATCATGGTCAATGGCGCTGGGCGGGTCTTCATCGAAGTGGCGGGCAAGGTTCAGCTGACCAACGTCCGCTTCCGCGACAACGCGCAGCTGATGAACATCTGCCAACGGATCGTGAGCCAGGTCGGCCGCCGCGTCGACGAGAGCTCGCCGATCTGCGACGCCCGGCTTCCCGACGGCAGCCGCGTCAACGTCATCGCGCCGCCGTTGGCGCTTGATGGCCCGACGCTGACGATCCGGAAGTTCAAGAAAGACAAGCTCACGATGCGCAACCTGGTCGACTTCGGGTCGATCAGCCCGGAGGGCGCGCGCGTATTGGGCGTTATCGGCGCGTCGCGCTGCAACGTGATCATTTCCGGCGGAACAGGCTCGGGCAAGACCACGCTGCTCAACACCCTGACCGCCTTCATTGACCCGACCGAGCGGGTGATCACCTGCGAAGACGCCGCCGAACTGCAACTGCAACAGCCACACGTGGTGCGTCTGGAGACCCGGCCCCCCAACCTCGAAGGCTCGGGCCAGATCACGATGCGCGACCTGGTCAAGAACTGCCTGCGCATGCGCCCGGAGCGGATCATCGTCGGCGAAGTGCGCGGTCCCGAGGCGTTCGACCTCTTGCAGGCGATGAACACCGGCCATGACGGATCGATGGGCACGCTGCACGCGAACAGCCCGCGCGAATGCCTGAGCCGCGTCGAATCGATGATCACGATGGGCGGCTACGGCCTGCCGTCGAGGACCATCCGCGAGATGATCGTGGGCTCCGTCGATGTAATCATCCAGGCGGCCCGCCTGCGCGACGGCTCGCGGCGGATCACCCACGTCACCGAGGTCGTCGGCCTCGAAGGCGAGGTGATCATCACCCAGGACCTGTTCGTCTACGAGATCACCGGCGAGGACCCACAGGGCGGCGTCGCGGGTCGCCACCGGTCGACCGGCATTGCGCGCCCGAGGTTCTGGGATCGCGCCCGCTACTACGGGCTCGAGCGCGAGCTGGCCGAGGCGTTGGACGCGGCGGAGTAGCCCATGAACCCTCTTGTCATCCTCGTGGCGGTTGTCGCCTTCCTCACCCTCGGCGGCCTTGGATTCGTGGTCGCCGGCTCGGGCTCCGGCGATGTTCGGGTGGCGCGCCGGGCCAGGGCGATCGCCGGCGCCGGCCGACCCGAGAAGGCGGCCACCAGGGCCAAGCTCGCGCAGCAGGACGCCGGCAACCGCCGCAAGCAGCTGCTGCAGACGCTGAAGGAACAGGATCGCCTGCAACGCAAGGTCTCGGTGTCGCTGAATGCCCGGCTCAAGCAGACGGGCTTGAACCTCAGCGTGCCGCAGTTCTGGATCGCCAGCAGCCTGTTGGGCGTTGTGGTCGTCCTTAGCGCCTTCATCCTCCGCGCGCCGCCTTGGGCCGCTCTCCTCCTCGGCCTCGTGGCCGCGCTCGGTCTCCCGCGCTGGGCGATCAGCTTCCTGGCGCAACAGCGCAGGAAGAAGTTCACCGCGCACTTCTCTGACGCCATCGACATCATCGTGCGCGGTATCAAGTCTGGGCTGCCGGTTCACGACTGTCTGCGCGTGATCGCCCGCGAGAGCCCGGCGCCGCTCGGTCCCGAATTCCAACGGCTAGTTGAAAACATTTCGATGGGCGTGGCCGTCGATCAGGGACTGGAGCGGATGTACGAGCGCATGCCGACACCGGAGTTGCGCTTCTTCACCATCGTGCTGGCGATTCAGGCGAAGACCGGCGGCAACCTGGCCGAGGCGCTTGGCAACCTCTCTGCGGTGCTTCGCGCGCGCAAGCTGATGCGCGAGAAGATCAAGGCGCTGTCGTCGGAGGCCACCACCTCGGCCTTCATCATCGGTTCGCTGCCGCTGGCGGTCGTGCTGCTCGTGATCGCAACGACGCCCTCGTACATGATGGTCATGCTGACCGATTCGCGCGGCAAGCTGATGCTGCTCGCCGGCGCCGTCATCGAGGCGATCGGCATCTTCGTCATGCGCCGCATGATCAACTTCAAATACTAGCGAGGCGCGAGAGCCATGGATTTCACCGCGCTGGCGACCACGCTGACCGATCCCTCGACGATCCTGATGGGGTTCGTCGGCGTTCTGACCTTCGCCACCATCGTGACGCTTGCATCGCCCCTGATGGTGCGGTCGACGCTCGAAACCCGGCTGAACTCGGTCGCCAACCGGCGCGAGGAGCTAAAGCGACGCTCGCGTGAGGCGCTTGCCAAGAAGAATCAGGCCGCCAGCATCCGCCAGACCGACGAAGGCATGTTCAAGGCCATCGTCGATCGGCTGCAGCTCAGTCGGCTGCTCGAGGATCCGCAGGTGGCCGACAAGCTGGCGCAGGCCGGCTACCGCGGCCCGCGCCCGATCACCACCTTCTACTTCTTCCGCATGCTCACGCCGTTCGTCTTCGCCTTGCTCCTCGGCGTCTATCTCTACACCCTCAACCCCTTCAACCTGCCGGGGCTGACCAAACTGTGCATCTGCGTCGGCGGGCTGACGCTCGGCTACTACGCCCCGAACGTCTACATCTCCAACGTCGCGACCAAGCGGCGCACCTCCATCATGCAGGCCTTTCCCGATGCGCTCGATCTCTTGCTGATCTGCGTGGAGTCCGGCATGTCGATCGAGGCGGCGCTGCAAAAGGTCAGCCAGGAGCTAGGCCCCTCGTCGATCGAGCTGGCCGAGGAGCTGTCGCTGTTGGTGGCCGAGCTGTCCTACCTGCCAGACCGCCGGCAGGCCTACGAGGGTCTGGCCAAGCGCACCAACCACCCAGGCATCAAGTCCGTCGCCACCGCCATGACCCAGGCCGAGCGCTACGGGACCCCGCTCGGCACGGCGCTCCGCGTCATGGCGAAGGAAAATCGCGACCTGCGGCTTGCGTCTGCTGAGAAGATGGCCGCCGCGCTGCCGGCCAAGCTCACCGTGCCGATGATCGTCTTCTTCCTGCCCGTGTTGTTCATCGTCGTGCTTGGACCCTCGATCATCCGGGTCCAGGACGTTATGGCGCACAAAGGCTAAGCGGCCGCACGCCGCAGGTGGAGGCGGCCGCGAAGGCCGGCTAGCTTCCTCCGGTCTTCATCGACTCCCAGGTGCGAGCGGCTGCAGCCGTCGATTCGGCCGACCCGCGCCCGGCATAGGCCGCTTGCAGGTAGGCGAGATCCGCGTCCGCCTGCTCCGGCGGTAGGTCCTGGCGCAGCAGCGTCTCCGCCTCGCTGAGCTTGCCCTCGAGCCCTAGCACGAGGGTCAGATCCTGCCGGACGGTCAGGCTGGCGGTGGGCTGGGCGGCCGCGCGACGCAACAGCGGCTCGGCGCCTGCCGCATCGCCATCGGCTGCCATCTCCATCGCCATGTTGGACAGTACCGAGGGATTGTCCGGTGACAGCGCAAGCGCGGCCCGCCACGCGGTCTGGGCGTCCTGCTGGCGCCTGACCTCGGCGTAGGCGATACCGAGCAGTGATAGCGGCCGCCAGTCCTTCGGCGCCAGAGCTTGCGCCCGTTGCAGCGGATCGATGGCGTAGAACCCCTGGCCGGCCGCGACATAGGCCCGCGCGGTCTCCATCAGGGCTGCGAAGTTCTTCGGGTCCAGCACGAGCACGCGGCCCGCCGACTGGATTGCGGCGTCGTACTGGCCGAGCGCCCTGAGCGCGGCGGACAACTTCACGCCGGCTTCGGCGTCGGTCGGATCGAGCTGCGCCTCCCGCCCCCAGAATGCTGCCTGAGCCAGGGGCGCCATGCGATCGGCGGCGGCCCGCTCTTCGGGCGTCGCCTTGATCGGCGCCGGCGACGGGGCGGCGTGCGCGGCCGGCGCCGGGTTGGCCGGGCCGGCCTGCGCCGGCGTGGCATGGCTCAGCCTCGGTGCGAGCAAGACGGCGATGAGGGCGGTGGTGGCAATGGCGGCTCTGCGCGACATGGCTTCGGGCTCCCGTTTGCGGGTTCGGCGCCGGAAGGATCGGCCGTGCTCGTCAACGAAGCGTTAAGCTTGACGAATTGTTACCGGACGATATGGCCCCTTCATGAGCGACCTTATTCTGGACGCCCCCACAGGCGACGTCCGAGCCCTGCACGCCGTCGCCGAGGGCGACCTCGAAACCTTCCTGGGCACCCAGTCGCCCCCCGTGTCGCAGGCCGCCGCCCTTCAGGGGTTCAAGGGCAAGGTTGGCCAGGTCCTGCTCGCGAACGACGCGGCGGGCGCGGTCGTCACGGCGCTCGGCGTCGGCGAGGCGCCAAAAGCCGACTCCTTTCGTGCGGGTCCCACACGGCTGCCGGCGGGCGACTATCGGCTGGCGGCGGTCCCCGCCGGGCTGACGTTCGAGGCCATCGCGCTTGCCTGGGCGATGGGCGGCTACCGGTTTGAGCGCTACCGCAAGCCCAAGGATGGTCAGGCCCGCCTCGCGGCGCCCGCCAACGTCGAGCTCGCCGAAGTCCGCCACATCGCAGCCTCGCTGGCGCTGGCGCGCGACCTGACCAACACGCCGGCCAACGACATGGGGCCGGTCGAGATGGAGATGGCCGCGCGCGAGGTGGCCGAGGCTTTCGGCGCCGAGATCGGCGTCGTCATCGGCGACGAGCTTCTGGCACAGGGCTATCCGGCCGTGCACGCGGTCGGCCGCGCCGCCGATCCCAGGCGCGCCCCGCGGATGATCGAGATCGTCTGGGGAAGGCCGCGCCATCCGCTCGTCGCGCTGGTCGGCAAGGGCGTCGTCTTCGACTCCGGCGGCCTCGACCTGAAGACGGCGGCGGGCATGCGCCTGATGAAGAAGGACATGGGCGGCGCGGCCCATGCGCTGGCGTTGGCGCGCATGGTGATGGCGGCAAAGCTGCCGGTCCGCCTGGTCGCCCTGCTGCCGGTGGTGGAGAACGCAGTCTCCGGCGACGCCATGCGACCGGGCGACGTGCTTGCCTCCCGCAAGGGGCTTTCGATCGAGATCGGCAACACCGATGCGGAGGGGCGGCTGATCCTAGCCGACGCGCTCGCCCGGGCCGCCGAGCTCGACCCTGTCCTGACCCTCGACTTCGCGACCCTGACCGGGGCTGCGCGCGCCGCGCTCGGACCGGAGGTCGCCCCCTTCTACACCGACGATGAGGCGCTGGCCGCCGATCTGGCCCGCGCGGCCGAGACCACCGACGACCCGCTCTGGCGCATGCCGATGTGGAAGGGCTACGAGCCAGCCCTCGACAGCGACATCGCCGATGTGAAGAACGACCCCGACGCCTGGGCGCAAGCCGGTTCCGTGACCGCGGCGCTGTTCCTTAGGCGCTTCGCACCGAAGACCGGCTGGGCCCATTTCGACATCTTCGCCTGGATCGCGCGCGCAGGCCCGGGCCGCCCCATCGGCGCCGAGGCGCAGGCGATCCGCGCCGCCTACGCAATGATCAAGAGCCGCTACGCCAAGCGCTAGGGCTCAGGTCTTCCCCGTCGCGCCCTTGGCTGGCGCGCCCTTGGCCGCCGTCGCCGGCGCCGCGGCCGGATGCGGCGGCGGAACGGGCAGGGTCGAGCCCAGGGTGTGGAGGTAGGCGATGATGTTAACGCGGTCCTTCGGCTCCGGCAGGCCGACGAAGGTCATCTTGGTGCCGGGGACTACCGTACCTGGGCTCTTCAGGTAGGTGTAGAGCAGGTCATAGGTCCACACCGGGTTCTTGGCGGCGAAGTCCTGCATCGGCTGGTCGTAGCTGTAGCCTGCCGCCGCCCCGATCTTGCGGCCAACAACGCCCCACAAGTTCGGGCCGGTCATGTTCGGCCCGTTCTGTTGGAAGTTGTGGCAGGACTGGCACTTCTGCGCGACCTGGGCGCCGGCGCTCACGTCCGCCGCCGGCAGCGCCGCGCCCCAATCGGGCGGAACGTCAGGCGCCTCAGCCGCCGGCGCGCTCGACTCCTCGGCCGAGATGTCGACCGCATACCCCTGCTTGGCAGGCGGGTAGTACTCCCAGATGATGTTGGCGAGTTCGCCCAAGCCGAACACGGCCAGCCCGGTCGCCAGCACCGCGCCGGCGATCTTGTTGAAGCTCAACTGGTCGCTCATGCCGTCCGTGAAGCCCCTCGCGTTCCTGCGTCTTTCCAAGGCGGAGCCAGCGCGCGGCCCCCAACCTTGCGTTCGCGTCTCTGACACGCTACCGGCGCGCACGCAACCGACCAATGGCGCGCCGGCAAGCCGATCTTGCGCCCGCCGTCAGCAAGGAACGCATGCACCCGATCGTGCTCATTCCAGCCCGGATGGCGGCGTCGAGACTGCCGAACAAGCCGCTCGCCGACATCGGCGGACTGCCGATGATCGTGCGTGTCCTGCGTCAGGCCGAAGCTGCGGGCGTCGGGCCTGTCGCCGTGGCCGCGGGCGAGGCGGAGATCTGCTCGGCCGTCGAGCGCGCTGGGGGGCGGGCGGTGCTGACCGATCCTAGTCTGCCCTCAGGCTCGGACCGCATCCTGGCCGCGCTGGCTGTGCTCGATCCGAATCGCCGCCACGACGTGGTGGTCAACCTGCAGGGTGACATCCCCTTCCTCGACCCGGCGCTGGTCGGCGCCTGCGTCGGCCTGCTGGACGAGGAGTCCACCTGCGACATCGCGACCCTGATCGCACCGGAAGGCTCGCCGGCCGAACGCACCGATCCGGACTGCCCGAAAGCGATCGTGACGATGCAGCCGGGCGGCAAGCGCGCGCGGGCGCTCTACTTCACTCGCTCGACCCTCTATGGCGACGGGCCTGTCTGGCGGCACATCGGCGTCTACGCCTATCGCCGCCAGGCGCTCGACCGCTTCGCCGCGGCGCCGCCCTCGGCGCTGGAGAGGCGCGAGAAGCTCGAGCAACTGCGGGCGCTCGAGCTCGGCCTCTCCATCTGGGCGGCGATCGCCGAGGCCATGCCGATCGAGGTCAATACTCCGGCCGAGCTCGCCGTCGCGCGCCGGTACGCGGAACAGGCGGCATGAGCGACAGACCGAAGATCGCCTTTCAGGGCGAGCCGGGCGCGAACAGCCACGAGGCGGCGAGGGACTACTATCCCGACTACGAGCCCTTGGCCTGCGCCACCTTCGAGGACGCATTCGAGGTCATCCGCAACGGAACCGCGGCGTTGGGGATGATCCCGGTCGAGAATTCCATCGCCGGCCGGGTCACCGACGTGCATCACCTGTTGCCGGACTCCGGTCTCCGCATCATCGGCGAGCGGTTCAAGCCGATCCGCTTCCACCTGATGGCCAATTCGGGCGTCGCGCTCGGCCAGGTGAAGACGGTGGCGTCGATGTCCATCGCGCTCGGCCAGTGCCGCAAGACGCTGCGCAAGCTGGGTGTGAAGACCGAGGCGGTCGGCGATACCGCCGGCGCCGCCAAGGCGCTTGCCGAGCATCCCGACCCAACTCGCGCGGCCATCGCGCCAGCGCTCGCGGCCGAGATCTACGGCCTCGAGATCCTCAAGCGCGACGTCGAGGACGAGCGGCACAACACCACCCGCTTCCTGATCATGACCGCCGAGCGCGACCCGGCCCGACCGCCGGCCGGCGCGCCTTGCGTGACAAGCTTCGTCTTCCGCGTCCGCAACCTGCCGGCCGCACTTTACAAAGCGCTGGGCGGGTTTGCGACCAACGGCGTCAACATGACCAAGCTCGAGAGCTACATGGAGAACGGGGCCTTCACCGCCACGTTCTTCTACGCCGAGGTGGACGGGCGGCCCGAGGACCAGGCGCTGGCCAACGCCTTCGAGGAGCTGGGCTTCTTCTGCGAGAAGTTCGAGATTCTCGGCGTCTACGCCGCCGACCCCTATCGCGAGCGCGCCGGGCGCTAGGCCCCGCCAAACGCCGCCGCGCGGCGCTCCGGACCGAAGATGGTCCAGGCGGCGATCGCGACAGCCGCGATCGCCGCGACGAGCGCCAACGCCAGCCCATAATCGTTGTGCCGCGCCTCGGCGATCTGCGCCTGCCAGACGGCGGCGCCCGAGGCGAGCAGGTTGCCGACCTGGTAGGCGTAGCCGGGGAAGGCGCCCCGCGCGTCGTCGGGCGCAAGCTCGTTCAGGTGCGCCGGGATGATGCCCCATGCGCCCTGCACCATGAACTGCATCATAAAAGCGCCTGCCGCCAGCAAGGCCGTCCCGTGCGAAAACGCCCAGAGCGGGATCACCAGCACCGAAAGCAGGGCCGCGACGACGATGCCGCGGCGGCGGCCGAAACGCTCGGAGAGCCCGCCGAACAGGAGCCCGCCGCCGATCGCGCCCACGTTGCCGATGATGGTGAGCAGGCCGGTGGAGCCGGTGCCGAACCCGCGTCCTTTCTGCAGGAAGGTCGGGTAGAGATCCTGCGTCCCGTGGCTGAACAGGTTGAACGCGGTCATCAGCACGATGACGTAGAGCGCCATCCGCCAATGGCTGCGGAAGAACCACAAGCCCGCGAGCGCCAGCGGCGCGTCGACCGCGTAGATCCAGGTCAGGGTCGGAATCTTCAGCATTGGCCCCAACGTCGCGGGCCCGATCGCAACGGCCAGCGCGACCACGCCGAGCGCGAACAGCGCCGCGATGCTGCGGGAACGCGGTGCCGCTCGTCTTGCCTCGAACGCGGGCGATTCGCGCACGGACATCTGGATGAAGACCGCGAGCAGGGCGGGGATTGCGCCCACCATGAACATGCCGCGCCAGCCGATGCGGTCGAACAGGAAGAAGAAGACCGCTGACGCGATCAGGTAGCCGGCCGCATAGCCCTCCTGCAGCAGGCCCGAGATCAGGCCCCGGGCTTTCGGCGGGATGGATTCAAGCGCCAGCGACGCGCCGACGCCCCAAACCCCGCCCATGGCGAAGCCAAACAGGGCGCGCAACACGAGCAACGCCGCCAGGCTCGGCGCGAAGGCGGACGCAAGCTCGATCGCCGAATAGAGCACCACGTTGGTCATCAACACCGGGCGGCGGCCGAAGGCGTCGGCGACCAAGCCGAACACCAGCGCGCCGAACGGCCGCGCGGCCAGGGTCAGCGAGCTCGCCACCACCACGCGGGCGATGTCGGCGTGGAAGTCGGCCGCGATGGCCTTGAACATGAAGACCATCAGGAAGAAGTCGAAGGCGTCCAGCGTCCAGCCGAGGAAGCTCGCCGCGACCGCGCTCCATTGATGCCGGTCGAGCCCACGCACCTCCGACAGCATCGTCATGCGTCAGCCGGCGTCCGCCCAGGCCTTGATCAGCTGGAAGGCGATGGCCATGCCGCCGGGCGCGCGGGCGTCGTTCAGCTCGCCCTTGATAAGCGACTTGGCCTCCGAGCGGGTGAACCAGCGCACCTCCTCGAGCTCGTTCAGGTCGGGCTCGGCTTTGTCGTCCTCGACCTCGCAGATCAGGCCGATCATCAGCGACGACGGATAGGGCCAGGGCTGCGTCGAGTGGTAGTTCACACGCACCGCGGTCAGTCCCGCCTCCTCGTGCACCTCGCGCGCGCAGGCCTCCTCGATGGTCTCGCCGGGCTCGAGGAACCCGGCCAGGGCCGAGTACATCCCCTCCGGCCAGACCGCCTGGCGGCCCAGAAGGCACTTCTCGCCGATGGTCGGCAGCATGATCACTACCGGATCGGTGCGCGGGAAATGCTCGGTGCGGCAGCTCTCGCACACCCGCTTCCAGCCGCCCTCGACGGCGATGGTCTGCTCGCCGCAAGCCGGGCAGAAGCCATGCCGGCGCCGCCACTCGAACACGCCCTTGGCTGTGGCGCAGATGGCCGCATCGCCGGGGGGCAGGCGAAGGGCGCTCGCGCGCAGATCCTCGAAGCGCCCGAAGCCCTTGAGCGGCCCCTCGGCCGGGTCGATGGCGCTCTCGAGGTCGATGGCGAAGACCGCCGTCTCTTTCCAGAGCCCCAGGAACAGCATCCGCTCGTCGCTGCCGGCCGTCTCACGCGCCAGGCCCATGGGGACGTAGGCGATGCGCAAGCTCCGATCACCGCCGGGCGCGTCCTCGACCATCGGCTTTCCGTTCCAAAGCGCGACCGCCAGGGTGTCCGGATCGGCGATCTTGCCCCTCAACCAGTCGGCGTCCGCCCGCTTGTAGCTCGCGCGATCGAGCGGATTGCCGGCGAAGGTGTTCTGGAAGGCGTCGAGGGGCATCCCGGCTGCTTAGCAAAGCCAAGCCGCCCGCGCGAGGCGGGAACGTGCGGGGCCTGCGCTTCCGCCGCTCAGGCGTCCTGGCTGGACGGATAGCCGCCCCGCGCCATCAGCGCGGCGACCAGCATGGCGTCGTTGGTCGGGCGTCGCTTCCGCGCGATGTCGCCAGCCATGCTAGGCCGAACGGCGGCGGCTTGGCCGGCCGAGCACGGGTACCAGGGTTGCTACTGAGGAGGGCGGCGCATTGGCCGGACGAGCCGCCCTTGCGTCCGCCCCTCGCGGCCGCGATATTGGGCGCGGAGGCTGGCGGCGGGCGGAGTCCTCGCCAACCCGGTCAGGTCCGGAAGGAAGCAGCCGTAACGAGTTTCGCTCCGGGTCGCCGTCCAGTCTCCACCCCACCCGCGCCGGACGCTGAATGGACGACCATCCGAATCCCGAACCGGTCGAGACGCGCGAGCCGGATTTAGCGACGCCGGACATGTTCGGCGGCGCGGCCGCCGTCGAGGGGGCCGCTGGCTATCAGGTTCTCGCGCGCAAATACCGGCCGAAGACGTTCGACGACCTGATCGGCCAGGAGGGCATGGTCAGGACGCTGACCAACGCTTTCGCCACCGGCCGCATCGCCCATGCCTTCATGCTGACGGGCGTGCGCGGGGTGGGGAAGACGACCACCGCCCGGCTGCTCGCCCGAGCGCTCAACTACGAGCGCGACGACATCCACGAGCCCTCCCTCGACCTCGCCGTCGAGGGCGTCCAGTGCCGCGCCATCATCGAGGGCCGCCACATCGACGTGCTGGAGCTCGACGCCGCCAGCCGCTCGAAGGTCGACGAGATGCGCGAGCTGATCGACGGCGTCCGCTACGCACCGGTACAGGCGCGCTACAAGGTCTACATCATCGACGAAGTGCACATGCTGTCGACGCAGGCCTTCAACGCCCTCTTGAAGACGCTGGAAGAGCCGCCGCCGCACGCCAAGTTCATCTTCGCCACCACCGAGATCCGCAAGGTCCCGGTGACCATTCTCTCCCGGTGCCAGCGCTTCGATCTGCGCCGGGTCGAAGCCGACGTGATCGCCAGGAACCTGGCCGACATCGCCGAAAAAGAGGGCGCGCGCATCGAGCCGGAGGGCCTCGCCCTCATCGCCCGCGCGGCGGAAGGCTCGGTCCGCGACGCCCAGTCCCTGCTCGACCAGGCGATCGTGCAGGCGGACGACGGCGCGCTGGTCACCGGGACCGCCATCCGCGACATGCTGGGCCTCGCCGACCGCGCGCAAACGATCGCGCTGTTCGAGCACGCCATGCGCGGCCGCGCCGCCGAGGCGCTGCATGCGTTCGGCGAGCTTTATGCCCTCAGCGCAGACCCGGTCGTCGTGCTGCTCGACCTGCTCGAGCACGCCCATGCCGCCTCGCTCGCCAAGGCACTCGGCCCGGAGGTGCTCGGGCTGCCGAAGGAGCAGGCGGCGCAGCTCACGGCGATCGGAGCGCAGGCGTCGGCCGGCGCGCTCAGCCGCATCTGGCAGCTCTTGATGAAGGCGCAGGACGAAGCGCGCCGCGCGCCCGATCCCAAGGCGGCGGTCGAGATGGCGCTGATCCGCCTCTGCTACGCCGCGGACCTGCCAGGCCCGGAAGAGGCGCTGAAGGCGCTGCGCGACGGCGAGCCGTCGCCGTCCGCCGGTGGGCCGTCCTCGGCGCCGACTGGCCGAATGGGCGGAGGCGGCGGGCCAGCGACCGCGCGGGCGCCGCAACCGGCCATTGCGCCGACCGCGCTCGCCTCGCCGCAGTCGTTCGAGGATGTCGTGGCCCTCATCGAGGCCAGGCGCGACATCGCGCTCAAGTACGACGTCGATCGTTACATGCGGCCGGTCAGCTTCCGTCCCGGCGCCATCACTTTCGAGCCCGCGCCCGGCGCGCCGTCGAACCTCGCCGGTCGGCTGGTCGCGCGGCTGAAGGAGTGGACCGGCGAGCCCTGGTTGGTCGCGGCCGAGGGCGGCGGCGGGGCCGAGTCGGCCTGGGAGCGGCAGAGGCGCGAGGAACGCGCGGTCCTGGACGAGGTCGCCGGCGACCCCTTTGTGCGCACGGTGATGGAGGCCTTTCCGGGCGCCGAGATCCTCGGCGTGCGCAACCTGCGCCCGCCGGAGCCGGCCGTGGCCGACGACGAGGACGACGACTAGCCGGCCGCCATCGCCGCCAGCTTCAGCGCCGTGTTCCAGTTCCGCGCCGTGCCGCGCGTCCTCAGGTGGCGCTCGATGACCTGGATGGTCAGCTTCGAGCGCCCGATTCCGTTCGGATAGACCAGATAAGCGTCGCGGCCGGTCAGCGCGACCTCTTCGCGCCCCTTGATCGCCGTCCTGAGCGCATCGAGCGCGTCCGTCGGCGGCGCCGCTCTGAGCGGCATGACCAGAAGGTGGCTCGGGTCGTCCCGCGCGGTGTCAAGGAACGGGTTGTTTGCGATCAGAGCCCGCCACTCGGCCGCGGAGCGGACGACGAAGTCGATCGCGAACCCGAAACGCACCTCGGCTTCCGCCTCCAGCCGCCGCTCGAGGTCGGCGTCCGGCGCATCTTTCGTCTCGAAGACCAGATTGCCGCTCTGCGCAAACGTGCGCGGCTGGGCGAAGCCGAGATCGCGGGCCAGGGAAACTAGCTCTACCATCCTCAGCGAGCGGCCGCCGACGTTCACGGCGCGGAGCAGCGCGATGACGACGCTCATGACCGTCCCTCCCTCGCGCTCGAAAGCCTTTTCCTCAAGCCCGCGCCGCCCGATATGATGTCTCCTCGCGCGACGAAAGGATGGCCGATGAAGGATCTGGGCGCATTGATGAAGCAGGCCCAGGCCATGCAGCAGAAGCTGACCGAGGCGCAAGCCCGCCTGGCCGAGACCGCCGCCGACGGCGCCTCGGGCGGCGGCCTGGTGGGCGTCACCCTGAAGGGCTCGGGCGAGCTCGTCCGCGTGAGCATCGACGAGTCGCTGATGAACCCCGGCGAAGGCGAGATCGTCGCCGACCTGCTCATCGCCGCCCATGCGGACGCCAAGAAGAAGCTCGACGCCGCCCATGCCGAGGCCATGCGGACGATCGCCGGCCCGCTGGCCGGCCTCCCTGGCTTCCCGGGCATCGCCTGACCTTGGCGTCTTCCGCCGGACCCGAGATCGAGCGGCTGATCAGCCTGCTCGCCAAGCTGCCGGGGCTCGGTCCCCGCTCGGCGCGCCGCTCGGCGCTGGCCCTGCTCAAGAAACGCGATCAGCTGCTTCGGCCGCTGGCGCAGGCGATGGCCGAAGCGGCGGATCGGGTGAAGGCCTGCTCGATCTGCGGCGCGCTCGACACCTCAGATCCCTGCGCCATCTGCCGCGACGCGGGGCGCGACCAGGCGCTGATCTGCGTGGTCGAGGAGGCGGGCGCGCTCTGGGCGATGGAGCGCGCCGGCGCCTACCGCGGTCGCTACCACGTGCTGGGCGCGCTGCTGTCGGCGCTCGAGGGGCGAGGGCCAGAGGCGTTGCGCGTGAACGAGCTCATCGAGCGCGCCCGCGGCGAGGCGGTGCGCGAGGTCATCCTGGCGCTGCCCGCGACCGTCGAGGGCCAGACCACCGCCCACTATCTCGCCGACCGCCTCAGCGACTCCGGCGTCGTGGTGACAAGCCTCGCGCGCGGAGTTCCGGTCGGCGGCGAGCTCGACTGGCTCGACGACGGCACCATCGCCCAGGCCCTTCGGGCGCGGAGACCGACGGCGGACTGACGCCAGCGCGCGCTTGGCCGGACCGCCGACTCCGGCTAAAGCGAACGGACCATGAACGCCGCCGTGATTCTGGGTCTCTTGGCGCTTGCCCTCGCGGGCGGGCTCGCCTGGTCGCTGCTGGCGCTTTCGCGCGCGCATGCCGAACTCGCCGTGGCGCGCGACCGGCTCGGCGCGGCCGGCGACGCGGTCCCGGCCCACGCGGCCGAAGCCGCCCAGCGGGCGGCCGACGAGATGATCAAGCGGGCGGCGGAGACGTTCAAGCCGGTCGGCGAGACGCTGGCCCGCTTTCAGGAGCAGGTTGTGGCCGCCGAGAAGGCCAGGGCCGAGGAGGCCGGGGGCCTGAAAGCGCAGATCGCCGCGCTTCTGCAGGCTTCGGCCGCGACGCAAACCGAGACCCGCAAGCTCTCGGCCGCGCTCAGGCGTGGCGCCGGCGTTCAGGGCCGCTGGGGCGAGCAGACCCTGCGCAACGTGCTGGAAGCGGCCGGCCTGGCCAAGCGCTTCGACTTCGTGGAGCAGGTCGCCACCCAGAACGACGAGGGCCGACGCCGGCCGGATGTCGTGGTGCACATGCCGGGCGAAGGCGTCTTCGTCATCGACGCCAAGTGCTCGCTGAACGCCTTCCTGGAGGCGCAGGACGCGCTGGATGACGTGGCGAAAGAGGCCGCGTTGGCCCGCCATGCGCAGAGCGTCCGCGCGCACATGACGAGCCTCGCGTCGAAGGCCTACTGGGACCAGTTCCCGCGCAACGCCTCGCCCGACTTCGTCGCCATGTTCGTGCCCGGCGACGGCTTCCTGGCCGCCGCGCTCGACCACCTTCCCGACCTCATGACCGAGGCGATGGAACGGCGCGTGGTGCTGGTCACGCCCACGACGCTGTTCGCGCTGTGCAAAGCGATCGCCTATGGCTGGCGGATCAAGGAGCAGGCGGCTAACGCCGATCAGATCGCCATCCTCGGCCGCGAACTCTACAAGCGGCTGTCGGTGATGGGCGACCATGTGCTCGGCGTCGGCAAGGCGCTCGACGCCGCGGTCAAGCGCTATAACGCCTTCGTGGGCTCGCTCGAGAGCCAGGTCCTGACCCAGGCGCGGCGGTTCGAGGACCTGGCCGTCGACCACGAAACCAAGGCCATGCCCGAGATCGAGCCAATCGAGATCGCCGTTCGCCAGCTGTCAAAACTCGAGGCCACCGAGCCCGAGCCGGAGCGGGCGCCGGCCTTGACGCTGCGGGCTCGCTAACCTACCTCGCGGCCATGGCGGTTCGCGACATCCTGACCGTGCCCGACAAGCGCCTGAAGCTGGTCTCCAAGGCTGCGAAGGGCGTCGACGACGGCTTGCGCGCGCTCTTGGACGACATGCTGGAGACCATGTACGCGGCGCCCGGCATCGGACTGGCGGCCATCCAGGTCGGCGAGCCCGTGCGCGCGATCGTCATGGATCTCGACCACCGCGACGGCGAGAAGAATCCGCGCTACTTCGTCAACCCCGAGATCCTCTGGGCGTCGGAGGATACCCAGCCCTACGAGGAGGGCTGCCTCTCGGTGCCCGAGGTCTATGACGAGGTCGAGCGCCCAGCCCGCGTGCACTTGCGCTACCTGAACTACCAGGGCGATGTCGTTGAGGAAGAAGCCGAAGGCGTGTTCGCCGTGTGCATCCAGCACGAGATGGACCACCTGGACGGCGTGCTCTTCATCGACCACCTGTCGCGCCTGAAGCGCGACCGCGCCGTCGCCAAGGTCAAGAAGGCGGCGAAGGAAAAGGAAGCGGCGTAAGCCCGCGCGGGTATCGCCCGCGTCGGCGCACCGCTAAACGCCTGCCATGCGCCTGGCCTTCCTCGGCACGCCCGATTTCGCCGTCCCGTCGCTGGCGGAGCTGATCGCTGCCGGCCACGAGGTCGCCTGCGTTTATGCGCAACCGCCGGCGCCGCGCGGGCGGGGGCAGGCGTTTCGACCCTCGCCGGTGCAGGCATTCGGCGAGCGGCAAGGCCTGCCCGTGCGGACGCCCAGGTCGCTGCGTGAGCCGGCCGAGATCGAGGCCTTCCGCGCGCTCGATCTGGATGCGGCAGTGGTCGTCGCCTTCGGCCAGATCCTGCCGGCGGCGATCCTGGATGCGCCCAGGCTGGGCGCGCTCAACCTGCACGCCTCGCTCCTGCCGCGCTGGCGGGGCGCAGCGCCGATCCAGCGCGCGATCATGGCCGGCGACCCGGTGACCGGCGTCGAGGTCGTGCGCATGACCGAGGGTCTTGACGAGGGCCCGATCCTGCTTTCCGAGACCGTGCGCATCGACGCGGCCGAGACGGCGGGCTCGCTGCACGATCGGTTGGCTGCGGTCGGCGCGCAGCTCCTGCCGCGCGCGCTTGCCAGCCTGGAGCGCGGGACCGTGCGCGAGACGCCGCAGAGCGCCGACGGCGTGACCTACGCGAAGAAGATCAAGCCGGCCGAGGCCCGGATCGACTGGACCGCGCCGGCTTTGGTCGTCGACCGGCGCATTCGCGGGCTCTCACCCTTCCCGGGCGCCTGGTTCTTCAGCGAGAGCGGCGGGCGGCCGGTGCGGATCAAGGCGCTGCTGTCGCGCGTCGGGCAAGGCGAGGGCGCGCCGGGGGCGGTGCTGGACGACCGCCTGCTCGTCGCCTGCGGTGAAGGCGCGGTGCGCATCCTGCGCGCCCAGCGCGAGGGCCGGGCGGCGCAAGGCGGCGAAGACTTCCTGCGCGGGTTCCCGATCCCTCCTGGCGCGAGGCTCGGCTGATGCCGCGCTACCGCCTCACGATCGAATACGACGGCGGGCCGTTCCACGGCTTTCAGGCGCAGGGCGACCTGCCCTCTGTCCAGGCTTCGCTGGAGCGGGCGGTCAAGGCGTTCTCCGGCGAGGCGCTTCGCCTCCAAGCCGCCGGGCGCACCGACGCCGGCGTGCACGCGAGCTGCCAAGTGGTGCACATCGACCTGGACAAGGCCTGGGATCCGGCCGTGGTTCGGGATGCTTTGAACGCGCATCTGGTCCCCGAGCCGGTCTCCGTGCTGGATGCGGCGGAAGCTGAGCCAGGCTTTCATGCCCGCTTTTCGGCCAAGGGGCGGCGCTACCTCTACCGGATCCTCGATCGCAAGAGCCCGCCGGCGCTGGAGCGTGGGCGGGTCTGGCACGTGAAGAAGCCGCTCGATGCGCCGGCCATGCACCAGGCCGGACAGGTCCTGGTCGGTCACCACGACTTCACCACCTTCCGCGACATCGACTGCCAGGCGAAGTCGCCGGTGAAGACGCTCGATCGGCTGGAGGTGGCGCGCGTCGGCGACGAGGTGCAGCTCACCTTCGCCGCCCGCTCCTTCCTGCATCGCCAGGTGCGCTCGATGACCGGCTCGCTGGCGCAGGTGGGGCTGGCCAAATGGACGGCCGACGACCTGAAGGCCGCGCTGGAGGCGCGCGATCGCGCGGCCTGCGGGCCAGTGGCCCCACCAGAAGGTCTTTGCCTGACCGAGGTGGTCTACTGACCGGCAACCGGCCGCGCTGGCGAAAGCGCCGCCTGTGATCTACCTTTACCGCCGCTTCCCATGAACGCGCACGACCACGATCACGGCGGCCACGACCACCACCACGGCGGTCACCATCATCACCGTGGGCCGGTCGCGCTCGGCGACCGGCGCTATTTGATCGCGATCGGTCTCAGCCTGACGATCGTCGCCGTCGAGACCATCGGCGGCTTCCTCGCCAACTCGACCGCGCTCGTGGCCGACGCCGGCCATGTGCTCTCAGACGTGCTCGGCCTGGCGTTGGCCGGCGGCGCGACCTGGTTGGCCGCGCGACCCGCCCGCGGCCGGCGCACCTACGGCTTCGGCAAGGCGACGGTGCTGGCTGCGCTCGCCAACGGGGTGGTCCTGATCTTCGTCTCCGGCGGCATTGCGCTCGAGGCGGTCAACCGACTGATGAGACCGGAAGGCGTGGGCTCGCTGCTGGTCATGGCGACGGCCGGCGTCGGCGTCGTCGTCAACTCGATCACCGCGCTGATGTTCTCCCGCGGGCGCGAGCGGGACCTGAACGTGCGCGGCGTCTTCCTGCACATGGCCGGCGACGCCGGGATTTCGCTTGGCGTCATCGCGGCGGCCGTGGCGATCCTGCTCACCGGCTGGACTTGGATCGATCCCGTGGTGAGCCTCGCCATCGTGGCGTTCATCGTCTGGGGAACATGGGGGTTGTTGCGCGAAGCGGCGGACCTTGCTCTCGACGCGGCCCCGGCCGACGCGGACCTGGAGTCCATTCACGACTTCCTGAGCCGGAGCGCCGGGGTCACGGAGGTGCACGACTTGCATCTGTGGGCGATGAGCACGACCGAGATGGCGCTGACGGCGCACCTCGTGCGGCCGGAGCACGACGGCGGCGACGCGTTCCGCGCCGATCTCGCCGAAGAACTCGAGCATCGCTTCGGCGTGCGCCACGCGACGCTGCAGATCGAGCAAGCCCGCGGCGAGCACTGCCCGGTCTGTTAGGGGGTCTTCGCCCCCGCGGCCGCGCCCGGCGGCACGTCGGCGGTCGCCAGCAGCAACAGCGCCGCATCGCCGGCGGTGCTGTAGCTTTGCTGGGTGACCGCCAGCCGCGTGTGCGCCCAGTCGCGCTCGGCGTCGACGAGTTCGAGCTCGCTCACCCCGCCGGCGGCATAGCCGCGCCGCATCATCGTCACCCGCGACTGCGCCGCGTCGAGCGCGCGTCTCTGCGCCTCATAGGCCTGGTTGTCGTGGGCGATGGCGCTCAGCACGTCGGCCACCTGAGCGAACGCCTGCAGCACCGTCAGCTCGTAAGCGGCCAGCGCAGCCTGTGCGTTCGCCTGCGCCTCGCGTTGCTTGGCCTTCAGTTCGCCGGAGTGGAAGATCGGCGCGGTCAAGCCGGCCGCCAGCGTCCAGGCTGTCGAGGTGGGGGAGAACACGGTCTGGGGCGCGAGCGCAGTCTGCTCGAGCGACGCCGTCAGGTTGATGTTCGGATAGAGGTTGGCCGTCGCCACGCCGACCTCGGCGATGGCCGCGTGCAGCTTGGCCTCCGCTTCCAGGATGTCCGGGCGGCTGTGCACGAGCTCCGACGGTACGCTGACAGGCAGCGTTTCCGGCATGGTGAAGGAGCGGGCGGTGAACTCCGGCGCCGTCCAGTCCGCCGGCGTCTTGCCGAGCAGAATGGCCAGCGCGTGCTTGGCCGCCTCCCGCCGCTGGCGTTGGCCAGGGAGCTCCGATTGGTCCTGAGCCAGCTGGCTTGCGGCCCCGGCCAGGTCGGCGTCGGAGGCCCCGCCGGCGGCGTGCGCCCGCTTGATCATGTCCAGATCGGCCTGGTCGTTGGCGACGATATCGCCCAGCTCATCGAGCTGCAGGTTGGCGTCGGCGATGGTGAACGCCTGGGCGACCACCTGGCCGGTCAGCGTCAGGTAAGCGGCGTCGAGCTCGCGCGCCTGCTCCTCTTGGCTCGCCCTCAGCGACTCGGTGCGGCGCCGCACGCCGCCGAACGGGTCGAGGTTGTACGATACCGTCCCGCCGATCGAATAGAGGCTGAACTCCGGGTTGGTCGGGAAGCTCGGGAAGCCCGGGATCGTCTTGGAGAAGGCGCCGCCGGAGAAGGCGTTCAGATTCGCCCGTTCGCGCTCGGCGCTGGCGTTGGCGTCGATCATCAGCTGGCCGCTCTCCGCCTTCACCGCCTCACGCGCCGCTTCCAGCCGGGCGCGGGCCTCGGCGAGCGAGGGACTGCCGGCGACCGCCTCGCGGACCACCTCGTCCATCTCCGGCGAGCGGAAGAGTGTCCACCAGTCGCTGACCACCTTCTCGCCGATCGCCGCGCGCACTCGTCCCTCATTGACGTCGTCGCCCGGCATCGCGTAGGCCGCCGCGGCCGGCTCGACCGGCGGGCTGAAGTTCGGGCCCACCGTGCAGCCCGCCAGCAACACGCCGGCGGCAGCGCCGGCGAGAGCGCGATGAGCGCCGCTCACTGGGTCTGACCGCCGCCGAACAGGTGGCGGCGGTGGCCGGTGTCGACGATCGCCGTTGAAGACAGGCCGGCCGCGAGCGGCACCGTCGGCGGCTCACAGAAGTCGAGTCGCACCGGGACCCGTTGGGTGACCTTGACCCAGTTGCCCGTGGCATTCTCCGCCGGCAGCAGCGAGAAGGCCGACCCAGTGCCGGGGCTGATCGCGCTCACGTGGGCGCAGAAGCGAAGGTGGGGGTAGGCGTCCAGCTTGATCTGCGCAGGTTCGCCGGCGCGCATGTATTCGAGCTGGTTCTCCTTGAAGTTGGCGTCGACCCAGAAGTGGTCCGAGACGAGCTCGAACACCGGCTGCGCCGCGTTCACGTAGTCGCCGACCTGCAGCTGGTCGACCTTGGTCACGACCCCATCTTGGGAGGCATAGACGTCGATGTAGCCTTGATTCAGCGCCGCGGTCGCCACGCGGGCCGCCTGCATGCGGACGCTCGGATGCTCGTCGACCGGCAGGTTCGGGCTGCCGCCCAGTGCGGCGAGCGCGTTGGCGACCCCGGCCTGGGCAGCGGCGACTTGCGCCCGAGCCTGGTTGGCTTGGTTGACCGCCTGCGCCGCCTGCGCTGCGGTGCCGGTCCCGGCGGCCACGAGGGTTCTGGCGCGCGCCGCCTCGCCGGCAGCGTACGCGGCGCTGGCTCTGGCCGCTGCAAGGTCGGCCAGGCGCTGATCGTAGGTCGCTCGGAGCGCCGTTACCTGCAGGCGCGCCTGGGCCAGGTTCGCCTCCGCCTCGGCGGACGCGGTCTCATACGGCCGACCATCGAGCTGGAACAGGAGTTGGCCGGTCCGGACGATCTGGCCCTCGTGAACGTCGATCGAGACGACGCGGCCTGAAATGCTGGAACTGACCTGCACGCGCGCGCCGTCCACTTGGGCGTCGTCGGTCGACTGCTCGCGGCCGCCGGTCAGGTACACCACAACGCCGACGACGACCGCCAGCACCACCGCGCCGAGCATCAGCGGCCACCGCAGGCGGCGCAGCCATCCCACGCGCCCGCGCGCGCGGGGGGGCGCAAAGGTCGTCTCTGGCGTCGCGGCCCTGATCGGCGCTTCGGACGAATCGGGAGGGCTCATGGGGTACCTTGTCCGGGCCGCGGCGGGCGCCGTCCACCCAGATACGAACGATCCCGCGTCCGCGCCAGGGGCCGGGCGCGTTCGCGAGACGAGGGATGGCCGGCCGAAACCGGCGTTTGCGCATCACGTTTAGACCGTTGGCCCGACATGCGCCAAATGATAAGTTATCACCGGTCAAATGCAGGAAATTCATCTCTCCAGCCTGGACCTCAATCTGCTTCGCGTGTTCGACGCGCTGGCGGAGGAGAGCAGCGTTACGCGCGCCGGCGCCCGCCTGGGACTGAGCCAGTCGGCGATCAGCCACGCGCTCGGCCGTCTGCGCCTGATCCTGGGCGATCCGCTGTTCGTGCGCGGGTCGGACGGCATGCGCCCGACGGCGCGGGCGCAGGAGATCGCGCCGCGACTGCGGCAGGGTCTCAGCCAACTGCAAGAGGCGCTCAGCCCCACGGCGTTCGACCCGGGGCTGAGCCGCCGCCGCTTCACCATCGCCGCCGGCCCCTATGCCGGCGCCGTCCTGATGCCCGACGTGATGCACCTGATCCGCGCGGAGGCGCCGGCGGCCGAGCTGCGCGTGCACGCCGTCGACCGGTCGCTTGGCGAGGACCTGGAGAGCGGCCGCATCGACCTGGCGATCGGCTCGTTCGGCCGCGCCTCGCCGCGCTTCGACCGCGAGGTGCTGTTCCACGAGACGGCGGTCTGGGCGATGAGCGCCCGTCACCCGGCCGCGGCCGGCGAGCATCTGAGCCTGGAGGCGCTCGCCCTACTCCCGCAGGTGCTGATGGCCGGACCGCAGGACCGCGCGATCGACGGGCGCATCGTCGAGGGCGGGCTCGAGCGCTGGGTGGTCTGGGACGATCGCGGCGCGCTCGACGAAGCGCTGGCGGGCATCGGTTGTGAGAAGGTCGTCGCGCTCACGGTGCAGGACGCGCAGAGCGCGCTCGCCATCGTCAGCCGCACCGACATGGCCGCGCTCGCGCCGCGGCGGCTGGCGACCGCCTTCGCCCAACAATACGGACTGAAACTGTTCGAACCGCCCTACCGCTCGCCTGTGATCCACGTCGAGGCCCTGTGGCGCAAGGACGCCGGGCCGTCGCCGGCCATCGACTGGCTGCGCAGCCGGCTCAGATCGGCGGCGGCTCGATTGTGAGCCGCGCGACGCGGCCAGGCGAGGCGGCCGCTAGGGGCGGCGGCGCGCGATGCTCGAACATCGCCTGGAAGCGTCGTTCCTGTTCCTGGCGGCGTTGAGCCGTAAGGGCCGCGCGCTTGGCGTCGACGCGGCGTTTGACCAGGCGCGAGCGCCACGACCACAGCGCCGCGGCGGCAAGTGTGAACAGGACGAGGGCGCAGATGGCGTTCAGTTCGATCGCATAGATCGGGAAGGTGTTGAAACCGGAGTCAATGTAAAGACGGGCGAAGTAGAGTTCGCTGGCCTGGATGATCATCGCCGCTGCGAGCCAGAGGCTGCCGTAGCGGATGGCGAGATAGAGGAAGAAGCAGGACAGAAGTAACGTCGACACAAGGTCGATGTTGGCGGCGGTGGTCGGATCTGCGTAGCCCGACTTGAAGGTGGCGGTCACGGCCGTGCCCACCGCCCCTGGGTGGGACCCCACGGCGAAGAATAGATCGGTGAGCAGGATGGCGCCAATGAACACCGCCGCGCCGATCCGCTCCGGCTTGCCGCCCTTCAGAATGGCGATCCCGCCGCATACCGGCGTGGCGTACATCGCCGTCAGATGGACGACATGCTTGAGAAGCAACAAATGCATAATCGCGCCCCAGGGGACTGAGGCGCGATTACGATACGTCCCTTAATATCAGGGAAACGAGAGACTTGGGCTCAGGAAGCGACGCGAAGGATCCGATCGTCTTCTTCCTCTGAGATGTCCGGCTTGCCGTCCATCTTCACCGGGATGTGCAGCGCCTTGGCGATGCGATGCAGGCCCTTGTGGCTCGAGACGAGCGACGCGCGGGCGGTGTTCAGCGCGTTCAGCGCCTCGACGACCGCGGCGAGCTCCTTGTCGCCAACCGTCGTGGACAGACCCACGTCGCGGCGCGCGGTGATCAGCTCGGAAACCAGCTCTGATACCTCGATAATGGCCGAATCGACCGTCCTCTCGGTCGCGTGCAGCTTGTCGACCACACGCTTCGCAACAAACGCCTTGTCCATAAGTCCCTCTCCAAACCTCTACGGCTAAGTTAACGTAAACATAATCCTAACCGTAGCGCTAGGGGGTTGTGGTTAACCGAAGGTGTAAAAGTGTCGCACCTGTGGTTGTGAGGTCACAAACGAACGTCGTCGCGACCGCGGCAGATCTAGCAATGAGTTGAAACATAGGACTTTTTGTTGGCCCTACCGGGTCTGACCGCGCTTGGCGCTACCGGTGGCCCCGCCAGCCGCCAGGCCCCGGATGTTTACAATGTCCCGGACGTCGACTTGCGCTCGACTTGGTTACCCCAGGGGCAGGCGGGTGCGAATTATGGTTAACGGCGCTAGCCGCTTGCCTCGAGGGGCCGACGCCCGACGGGCGCGCGATGGTTACCCGCGTGAAGTGAAGCGTTAGGAACTCAGCGGCTATAGCCAGCCTGCTAGGGGCTTCAGGCGGACTGGGACGGAATGCAGGGCCAGGACACGGGGTCAGGCGTCGGCGCGCGCGGCGTATCCTTCGAAAACCGGATCGCGATCTCAGCGCTGGTGACGGCGGTCGTCGTCCTCGTGACGGCCAGCCTGCTCTTCATCGTCGAGCAGTGGCAGAGCGGACAGGTCGACCTTCGCCGCAACGAAGCCGCGCTCACCCAGATTATGGCCGGAGAGGTCGCCCAGGCCCAGGCCCACGGCGATCGCGCGACCGCGCAGAAGATGCTCGCCCAGCTTGTCGCCGCGCCGGAGGTCCGCTCCGTCGACCTCTACGACGCGCAGGGACGGCTGCAGCTCCATCTCGACGGCTCGCCTGGATCGGGCGGAAAGACCGCAAACGTCTTCGACACCTCGGCCGCCGTGACGCTCGGCGGTCAGAACCTGGGCGAACTCGTTGTGCGCTCGCGCGCGTTCGACCGTTGGTCCATCGTTCCGCGCTACCTGGCCGTCTGCGGCGCTCTGTTCTTCGCCGCGACCGGCCTTGCGCTGTTCATGGGCCGTTGGCTGGCCGGGCTGGTGATCCAGCCGGTGAACCGGCTGTCGCAGGCCATGCGCGAGGTGACCGACTCCGGCGATTATTCGCAACGAGTGCCGAAATGGGCGAGCGACGAGTTTGGCCTACTCACCGACAGCTTTAACGACCTGCTGACCCAGCTGCAGGCCAACGACGGGGCCCTGCACAGGGCGATGACCGACCTGGTCGAGGCGCGCGACGCCGCCCAGGCCGCCAACGTGCTCAAGTCGCAGTTTCTGGCCAACATGAGCCACGAGATCCGCACGCCGCTGAACGGCGTCCTGGCCATGGCCCAGATCATTGCGCTCGGCGAGCTCACCCCGCAACAGCGCGAGCGCGTCGAGGTGATCCGCCGCTCGGGCGAGGATCTGTTGAACGTGCTCAACGACGTGCTCGACATCTCCAAGATCGAAGCCGGCAAGATGGAGCTGGAGATCGGCGAGGTGGACGCCGAGGTCCTGGGCGGCAATGTCGAGGCGACGTTTGCACCGCTGGTCGAGACCAAGCGGAACCTCAAGTTCAAGGTCGATGTCCGGCCCGCGGCGCGCGGCCCCAGGCGCGGCGATCCGCTGCGCATCGGCCAGATTCTCAACAATCTGGTCTCCAACGCGATCAAGTTCACGCCCGAAGGCCATGTCGCGGTGACCGTCGACGGCCTCGGCCAGGACGGACGCGACGGGCTGAGACTGGTGGTCGTCGACACAGGCCCGGGCATCGCCGCCGACAAGCTGCCGCTGCTGTTCCAGAAGTTCAGCCAGGCGGATGGCTCGAACACGCGGCGCTACGGGGGCACGGGTCTGGGCCTGGCCATCTGCCGCGAGCTGGCCCAGCTCATGCGCGGCAAGATCGAGGTCGAAAGCACCGAGGGCGAAGGGTCGATCTTCACCGTCACGCTGCCCGCGCCCAGGCTGGCCGCCTCGGCCGGCGGCGAGGCGCCGACGGAGGGCATGAGCGACTTCGACGACGCCCGGCCGCTGCGCGTGCTCGCCGCGGAGGACATCCCCACCAACCAGCTGGTGCTCAAGACCATCATGCAGAGCTTCGGCGTGGAGATCACCATGGTCGACAACGGCCGGCAGGCGGTTGAGGCCTGGCTGTCGGAGCCCTTCGATCTGGTGCTGATGGACATTCAGATGCCGGAGATGGACGGCATCGCCGCGACCCGCGCCATCCGCGCCGCCGAGGCCGAAGCCCGCCGCGCGCCGACCCCGATCATCGCCGTCTCCGCAAACGCCATGGCTCACCAGGTCAGAGAGTATCTCGCGGCGGGCATGGACGGGCACGTCGCCAAGCCGATCGAGTTGGCCAAGTTGCACGCCGCCATCGAAGCGGCGCTGGCCAAGGCCGCCAAGGCGAAGGCCGCTTGAACACAACCTCCGCCTTCTAAGACGCGCCCTTAGCCGGTCGCCGTCGTCGGCCCGCATTGCGCCGCCGCCAGCCGGTCGCCAAGCCGCGCTTGTCTTTACGTTTCAGCTTAGAGATATCACCGGCGGAATGGCGCCTTAGAGCACCTCCACAATGGGGCCGCGCCACGCGACGGCAGGCGTGCAAAGGCCAGGAGGGCCGTTTGAGCGAGACGCCATCGGGCTTCGGGCCTGCCAGCCCGCGTCGGGCGCCACCGCCGAGACAAAGGCCGCTCTGGCGAACCACGCTCTGGATCTTCGTCGCCATCCTGGTCGCCGGGGCGGTCGCGTTTCTGCTCACGCCGCACGGCCAAACCGGCGCGGCCGGCGGGCGAGGCGCGGCGGCCAGCGGACGCGGCGGGCGCGCCGGCGCCGGCGGCGCG
>DATNJB010000040.1:0-30111 GCA_035604135.1 Caulobacteraceae bacterium
TTGGAGGGAAGGGGCGGCCGCCATTGGGCTCAGCTCAGCGCAGCCCTGAGGCGGGCTAGCGCCGCGTCGGTGGCCGTGGTCCGGTTGGCGAGGTTCATCGAGCCAGACGTTTCGCCGCGAGCCCATCCACGATTTCTTTGACAGGCATCTGGAGTTCAAAGAACTGCTGTCCGAAGCGGCCGATCTGCACCGACGACATGGCGTAGGCCGGAAGACCTGCGACATCGCGGCGTCTCGTTGCATAGAAGCTGGGATAAAGAGCGAACCCGTCGCCCTCCGGGTGAAGAGGCTGCACGATGCCGTGGGCGATATCGTTGCGCCGGGGCGAGGCTCGACCAAGCAGCTTCATGGTCGTGTCGAACTTAGCTTGCAGCCATGCCGTATCGGGATGAACCAAAAAGAACGTCTCGGCTGCGCTCTTGATAAGGTCCGCACGGCCGGCATAGGCGACAATGGACCCGTAGGCACGATGCGCCGGCGCCGACCATGTCGCGGGCGATACCATCTCGTTGAAGAGCAGCGCGAGGTGACCCTCAACCCATTCCCAGTTTGTTAGCGCTTCGCCGACGGCGCGCCAGACCGTGCTAGGCTCCGCGTCGCCCTGTTTCACGACGGGCGGAATCGACCAAGGGTCATTTGGATCCATGACGGACGCCCCGAAAGACACCGACAAGCTACCGCCCGAAGAGGCCGAACGTCGATTCAATCAGCTAGTTGGCAAGCCGGTGAACACGTCACATCAGCCGCACAAGCCGGTGTCGTCGTGGCCGCCGAAGGACAAGAGGTGAAGACTGCGCTGGCCGTCCTTGTGGGCTCGCTGGGCGTGTTGGCGGTGCCAGTAGCTGCGTATTCCGATGAACCGCTTACGCCAGACTGGCAGCCGGTACAGGAGTGCTACGAACGCAACGCAATCGACTACGGGAGAACCACCTGCCAATCGCCGTCGGGGTTTGAACAGTTGATCTTCGGCTCGTGCGACCAAGAGGAAGACGCCTACGTCTCCGGCCTGATGCAATCCACGATGCCGGATGACTATCTCGCAGCTCGTGCCGAGCTACAGCGGCGCCGCGACGACGCCGTTTTAGGGCTGGTGGAAGCAGCGCGTCACGAGCAGGAGACCGTTCGCAAGTGTCGGTAGGAGCGACCACCTTGACCGGGAACTAGACCGACGAGCAAGTGCGCAGCTCCGGCGCGACCGACGCGGCGATCGACAAGCCTAGGGGCCGCGATCGACCGGCGATGAAGCCTCCGCCTATCCCCTGGACAGCCTTCTTCGCGGTCCTATGCGGCCTCGCCGGCGCCGCGTGCCTCACGCTTGCGCAGCAGCCCCTCTGGCCGTCACAGGGCCACGCCTACGCCCTGGCGATCGAGCGCGGGATGCAGGAAGCCTTGGCGACCGGCAGCCCAACCGACTCGCTCGCGAGGGCTCGCTAGTCCCGAGCGGCTTCTTCCAAGTCGACCAATCGCGCGAGGCTGGTGAGCAAGTGGGTCGGCGTGAAATGAATGCCCTGCATCACAGGCCAGACCACCACATATCCAGTCCTCTGCAGGGCCGTCGCCCATTGAACCAGCGACGCCAAGTCCGGGAACGCAGATTTACCCCTTAGTTCTTTGCAGGCGAAATTCCACGCGTGGCTTGGGTCAGTGACGCCCTCCTCCTGAGCTGGTGCTCGCAGGAAGGCCGCAAGCAGAACGATTTCCTCATAGGTAAGATCGGCGATCCTGAGCGCCTGTCGCCGGAACTCATCGGGCGCAAACGCCGGCTCAGCAGCCAATGAAGAGAGCGCTTCGGCCATTAGGTCGAGATTTCGACGGGCGACCCCTTCCGCCGCGGCTCGAAAGTAAGCGAATAGCGCCCCTGCAGCCGCCTCTTCGGTAACCAACCACGGTCGTCCCTTGGCGGCTCGCTTGCGCAAGATCTCCTCGGCTTGATTTACCCGCGCACGCAAGAGGTCTCTGAAGCCCGCATTGAGGATCGCGCCAATGACCTCGCCGCTCACTTTGACTAGGACGGGAGTGAACGGGTCGGTCATTCAGGCTTTCAACCCGGGATCATCAATCGGGCGCTCACGCTAGCTCCGCAGCCCACTGGCAGCAACGGCGGCGCGATATGCGATCGGCCACTCGAGCGAGCCGACGAGGCGTCCCCAAACGTCGGACAGACTTCCGAAAGATCGCGCCGGCACTTGAGCGCCCGGTCGGGAATCAAACGGCCCTGCGTGGAGGCTCAGTTTTCCCCGAATAGCGCGCCGGCAGCTATTGGCCGACGTCCTCGGCGAACGCGCGGCAGCCCTCGATGAACGACTCGCTGTTGCCGCCGCACCGATCAGGGTCGGTGATCTGGTGGGCCCTGGCCCAACGCCAGCCCGCCTCATGGCCCGAGCAGTCCTGCGTGCAGGCGCTAGAGCCTTCCGCCTCGCGATAGGTCTGCGCCCGCTCCCTGGCAGGCTGTGGTGATCAGCGCCAACAGCGCCAAGAGTGCTAGCCGTCCAGGCGCCACCGTTCCCACCGTCGATCTGCCCCCGCGAATCGACCCGAAATCAGCCCTTCAGGTATCGATCTGGTATCGGGACCGCTAGACCGCTACCGAGATATTAGCGACGAACGGTACAACTTACTGAAATAACGCAAGAAAACTGGTGGGCGGCGAGGGGTTCGAACCCCCGACCTTCTGGGTGTAAACCAGACGCTCTGACCAACTGAGCTAGCCGCCCTGCCCGCTCCGCCGGCGCCGTTTGGGCGAAGAAGGGCGGCGCGCGAGCCGTCCCCGCACGCCGCCCTAATCTTGTGACTTGGAACCGCCCCTTAGTTCAAGGCGGTCTTCAGGCCCTCGCCGACGCGGAAACGCGCCGTCTTGGATGCAGGACGCTTGACGGTTTCGCCGGTGCGCGGGTTGCGCGCTGTGCCGGCCTTACGGGCGACCGGCACGAAGCTGCCGAACCCGACCAGCCGCACTTCCTTCCCCGACTTCAGAGACGCCGTCACTGAACTCAAGAACGCCTCCAGGGCATCCCTGGATTGGTTCTTGCTGAGCCCCGCCTTTTCCGCGATCGCGGAAATAAGTTCGGCTTTGGTCATTGATGTCTCCCAACCCTTTGCATCGGCGGCGTTCCCCGTTTGACACGCGCCGAGTCGGGATTATTGGGGCCCTGGAAGCTTGACGTCAAACGCCAGGGGCGGCGGAATGCCCGCCGCCCCCTAAGTTATCGCTGATCACGTCGATTTAGTGGGTGACGACCGCGTCGCTGTCCGCGTCGTCAACCTTCACCGGCGGTTCGGCCGCCTCATCCTCGGCCGTCCATTCGATGGGCGTCAGCGGTCCCGCAAGGGCGTTGGCCAGCACCTCATCGACGGTCGAGACCGGAATGATGGTCAGCGCCGCCTTCACGTTCTCGGGCACGTCGGCCAGATCCTTCTCGTTCTCTTGCGGGATGAGGACCGTCTTCGCGCCCGAGCGGAGCGCCGCGAGCAGCTTCTCCTTCAGGCCGCCGATCGGCAGCACCCGCCCGCGCAACGTGATCTCGCCGGTCATGGCGACGTCGCGCTTGACCGGGATCCCGGTCAGCACGCTCACCATGGCCGTCGCCATCGCGATGCCGGCCGAGGGACCGTCCTTGGGCGTGGCGCCTTCCGGCACGTGCACGTGGACGTCGGTCTTCTCGAACATCGGCGGCTTGACCCCGATCTGGAGCGAGCGCGAGCGGACGTAGGAAGCCGCGGCCGTGATCGACTCCTTCATCACCTCCTTGAGGTTGCCGGTGATGGACATGCGTCCCTTGCCCGGCATCTTCAGGGCCTCGATGGTCAGGATGTCGCCGCCGAAATCGCTGACGGCCAGGCCGTTGACGATGCCGATCTGGTCGGCCTCGTCGGTCTCGCCATAGCGGAAGCGGCGCACGCCGGCGTAGTCGCCGAGCCGCTTCTCATCGACGGTGATCGACAGGAGCTTCTCGCGTCCCAGGTCGCGCACGGTCTTGCGCGCCAGGTTGCCCAACTCACGCTCGAGCGAGCGCACCCCGGCCTCGCGCGTGTAGTAGCGGATGAGGTCGCGGATGGCCTCGTCGGGCACGATCCACTCGCCGTCCTTCAGGCCATGGTTCTTGGCCAGCTTCGGCAGCAAGTGCCGCTTGGCGATTTCGATCTTTTCGTCCTCGGTGTAGCCGGGCAGGCGGATGATCTCCATCCGGTCCAGGAGCGGCTGGGCCATGTTCAGGCTGTTGGCCGTGGTCACGAACATGACGTTCGACAGGTCGTAGTCGACCTCGAGGTAGTGGTCGTTGAACGTCGAGTTCTGTTCGGGATCCAGCACCTCGAGCAGCGCGGACGACGGGTCGCCGCGCCAGTCGGCGCCCAGCTTGTCGATTTCGTCCAAGAGAAAGAAGGTGTTGGTGGTTTTCGCCTTCTTCATCGACTGCACGATCTTGCCGGGCATCGAGCCGATGTAGGTCCGCCGGTGACCGCGGATCTCGGCCTCGTCGCGCACGCCGCCGAGCGACAGGCGCACGAACTCGCGCCCCGTCGCCGAGGCGATCGAGCGGCCAAGCGAGGTCTTGCCGACGCCGGGCGGGCCGACCAGGCAGAGGATAGGCCCCTTCAGCGCGCCCGTGCGCGCTTGCACGGCCAGATACTCGAGGATGCGCTCCTTGACCTTCTCCAGGCCGTAATGGTCGTCCTCGAGGGTCTTCTCGGCCTTCACCAGGTCAATCGGCTTGGTCTTCGCTTTGCCCCACGGGATCGAGAGCATCCAGTCGAGGTAGTTGCGCACGACCGTGCTCTCGGCCGACATCGGGCTCATATTGCGCAGCTTCTTGAGCTCGCTCTCGGCCTTGGCGCGCGCTTCCTTGCTGAACTTGGTCTTCTTGATGCGCTTCTCGAGCTCCATCAGCTCGTCGCGCGCGTCGTCCTGCTCGCCCAGCTCGCGCTGGATCGCCTTCATCTGTTCGTTCAGGTAGTACTCGCGCTGGGTCTTCTCCATCTGCAGTTTGACTCGGCTGCGGATCTTCTTCTCGACGCGCAGCACGCTGATCTCGCCCTCCATCAGGGCGTAGACCCGCTCCAGCCGCTTTACGACGTCGGCGGTCTCGAGCAGCTCCTGGCGCTCGGTGATCTTGACGGACAGGTGCGAGGCGACGCGGTCGGCGAGTTCGGCCGGATCGGTGATCTGCGGGATCGAGGCCAGCGCCTCCGGCTGAACCTTCTTGTTCAGCTTCACGTAGGCCTCGAACTGCTCGACCACGGCGCGCGACAGCGCTTCGGCCTCGTGCGCATCGCCGCCCGTCTCCTCGATCGCGACGACCTCGGCCTGGTAGAATGCGGTCTCGTCGGTATAGCGCAGCACCCGTGCGCGGGTGCGGCCCTCGACCAGCACCTTGACCGTGCCGTCGGGCAGCTTCAGCAGCTGCAGAACGTTGGCGATGACGCCCGTGTCATAGATGGCGTCGGTCGTCGGATCGTCCTCGTGCTCGTGCTTTTGGGTGACGAGGAGGATCGACTTGTCGCCGTTCATCGCCTCTTCGAGCGCGCGAACCGTCTTGTCGCGGCCGACGAACAGCGGCGCGACCATGTGCGGATAGACGACGATGTTGCGCAGCGGGAGCGCCGGGACGATGCGGGCGCCGCCGCCAGGGTCTTGCGCAGAAGGACTCTCGGACATGATGCTTTGCTCCTGGCCGGCGTCTGGACTTAGACGAGCGGCCTTTCCGGGACGCGGTCACTCGACGATGCGCCGAGTCGGACGTCGCGGCCGCCCAACAGGGGCGGTTTGTCAGGGGTTTTATGTGGATGTTTGAAGCTGTGTTTCAAGCGGCGCGGCCTGGGCGCGCCGACGCAGGCGGCGGTCAGGCCACGCGATCGTCCCGCCGCGCATCGCCAGCTCGCCTTAAAGGCCCGGAATAGTTCGCCTGATTGGTGCGACGCCGGTCAGGGCCAAAGTAGCTCTCCGACATCGTGAAGGGTCGGGGCTCCATGATCACCGCGTTCAGCCGGCTGAGGATCGCCTTGGCGGTCACCGGCTTGCACAGGAACTCCGTGACGCCAGCGTCCCGCGCTTCACAGAGGTGCGTCACATCGGAATGGCCGGTCAGCATGATGAGCGGCATGTAGCGGGCCGAGGTCTCCATCGCGCGCACGGCCCGGATGAACGCCATGCCGTTGATGCCCGGCATCTCATGGTCGACATAGGCGACGTCGATCGAGTAGGCGGCCATCACGTCGAGGCCGCGGCGGCCGTCGGAGGCATAGTGGAGATGGCCGACGCCGGCGGCGGAAAGCACCGTGCCGACGATCGTGCACATCTCGCGGCTGTCATCGATCACGAGCACGCGCAGAGCGCGCAGCCCAGCTTCCGCCATTGCAATCCCCAGTTGGCCCCTCCGCGCAGCTTCAACGGCTACGCGTTTGATTCGATTAGGAGATTACAACGTTACGCGACGTCATGATACCGGCGTTATGCGGTCGCGGCGTGAGTTCCGGCAGCTAGCCAGCCAAGTGCAGGAGGGTAGGCTTTTCCTCGACCGGAACTAGGCTGCGCCGCCCTTTTCGCTGCGGCGCTCGGTGTAGATCATCAGCGGCTGGGCGCGGCCCTCGACGACCTCGGCGTTGACCACAACCTCTTCGACGCCCTCGTAGGTCGGCAGCTCGAACATGGTCTCGAGCAGGATGCTCTCCATGATCGAGCGCAGACCCCGCGCTCCGGTTTTGCGCGCGATTGCCTTGCGCGCGATCGACTTTAGCGCGTCGTCGGTGAAGGTGAGGCCGACGTTCTCCATGTCGAACAGCCGCTGGTATTGCTTGACGAAGGCGTTCTTGGGCTCGGTCAGGATGGTGACCAGCGCCTCTTCGTCGAGGTCCTCGAGCGTGGCCAGCACCGGCAGCCGGCCAATGAACTCGGGGATCAGGCCAAAGCGCTGCAGGTCGTCAGGCTCGACGCCGCGCAGGATCTCGCCGGTGCGCCGCTCTTCCGGGTCCGAGACCTCGGCGCCGAAGCCGATCGAGGTGCCCTTGCCGCGGCTGGCGATGATCTTCTCCAGGCCCGAAAAGGCGCCGCCGCAAATGAAGAGGATGTTCGTCGTATCGACCTGCAGGAATTCCTGCTGCGGGTGTTTGCGCCCGCCCTGCGGGGGCACCGAGGCGATGGTGCCTTCCATGATCTTCAAGAGCGCCTGCTGCACGCCCTCGCCGGAAACGTCGCGGGTGATCGACGGGTTGTCGGACTTGCGGCTGATCTTGTCGACCTCGTCGATGTAGACGATGCCGCGCTGTGCCCGCTCGACGTTGTAGTCGGCGGACTGCAGCAGCTTGAGGATGATGTTCTCGACGTCCTCGCCGACGTAGCCGGCTTCGGTCAGCGTCGTGGCGTCGGCCATCGTGAACGGCACGTCGATGATTCGGGCCAGCGTCTGGGCGAGCAGCGTCTTGCCGGTGCCCGTCGGGCCGATCAGCAGGATGTTCGATTTGGCAAGTTCGACGTCGTTGTTCTTCTGCGCGTGGTTCAGGCGCTTGTAGTGATTGTGCACCGCGACGGCCAAAACCTTCTTGGCGTGATCTTGACCGATGACGTAGTCGTCAAGAACTTCGCGGATCTCCTTCGGTGTCGGTACGCCGTCCTTGGATTTGACGAACGCGATCTTGTGCTCTTCACGGATGATATCCATGCAGAGTTCGACGCACTCGTCGCAAATGAACACGGTGGGGCCTGCGATAAGCTTGCGCACCTCGTGCTGGCTCTTGCCGCAGAAGGAGCAATACAACGTGCTCTTGGTGTCGCCGCTCGCGGCTTTGGTCATGGTCGCTCTCACTCCAAGGCGGCGCGAGCCGGGCTTCGGGCCGACGCCACCCCCGCGGGACGCTCCGGCCAGACCATGCAGGATACGGGCCGCGGGTTGTCTAATCCTTGACATTCCCCGATCCGTCGCTCGATCACAAGGCTCCGACGCGAATCCGGGCACAAGAAGCCGTCCCCTGCGGCTTCAATCCAACACTTCTTCCGGCAATCAGAGACACGAGATGGGCGACCCGGTCGACTTTCGCCAGGAGGATTCGATCTACCGACCGATCGTGGCGTTTGATTTCGACGGGACGTTGACGGTCCGCGATACTTTTACCGCCTTTCTGGCCTGGCGCGCCGGGCCGTTTCGATACCGCGCCGGGCTCGCGCGATTGCTTCCCAACCTGGTCCGCTACCTGCGCGACCACGATCGGGGGCGGCTAAAGGCCGCAGCCGTGCGCCGCTTCCTGGCGGGCTCGAGCCGGGCCGACATGGAGGACGCCTCGCGGCGCTTCGCCGAGGGGCGCGCGCGGACCTTGCTGCGCCCCGACGCGATCCGCGCCTGGCGGCGCTGGCAGAGCCAGAGCGCCCGTCTCGTCATCGTCACCGCCTGCCCCGAGGAGATCGTCGCGCCCTTCGCGCGCGGACTGGGCGCCGACAGCCTGTTCGGCACGCGCCTCGCCTACGACGAGAACGACCGGCTGACCGGCGACCTCGCCGGCGAGAACTGCCGGGGGCCCGAGAAGGTCAGTCGCCTGAAGGAGGCGTTCGGTCCCGACGTGCGGCTGGAAGCGGCCTTCGGCGACACCGACGGCGACAAGGAGATGCTGGCGCTGGCCGACCAGGCCGGTTACCGCGTCTTCGAGGATACGCCGTGAGGCACGCTCGCGACCAGGATCTGGACCGCATCGAGCCCCTGCTCGCGCGCCTACGCGCGCTCGGCGCGCTCAAGGAACGCAAACGCGGCTGCTTCTATTTCAAGTCGAAGGGCTTCGTGCACTTCCACGAAGACCCCAAAGGCATGTTCGCCGACCTCAGGCAGATCGACAGCCGCGACGACCGCCGCCTGAAGGTCGACACGCCAGCGGAGCAGGACGCGCTGATCGAACAGGCAAAAAGGTCCTCGCAGCCCTCGGCTGAGCCCTCGTCCGCTCACCCCGCGACAGCGGGACCCGGGATTTTCACCACAAAGGACACGAAGAACACGAAGGATCAGCTGGAGGCCCGAGCGCCGGAGCCAGGCCCGGCATCTTCGTGTCCTTTGTGTCCTTCGTGGTCAAATAGAACGGCGCAGCGAACGCATCATCTCAGAAAGACACCTTCCCGCTCTCGCGGGCTAAGCGGAACGGCGGGGCTTACTCGTCCTTGCCGTCGGAGCGGGCGGAGTCGACGCGGTCGACGATGCCCCATTCCTTGGCTTCGTCGGCGCTCATGAAGTGGTCGCGGTCCAGGGTCCGATCGACCTCCTCGTAGGTCCGGCCGCAGTGCTTGGCGTAGAGCTCGTTCAGCCGCCGCTTGGTGCGAATAATGTCCTCGGCGTGGCGCTCGATGTCCGACGCCTGGCCCTGGAAGCCCCCCGACGGCTGGTGCAGCATGATGCGCGCGTTGGGCAGCGCGATGCGCGCGCCCGGCTCGCCGGCCATCAGCAGGAAGGAGCCCATCGACGCTGCCATGCCCATGCAGAGCGTCGAGACAGGGCTCTTGATGTATTGCATGGTGTCGTAGATCGCCAGACCCGAATGGACGTGGCCGCCAGGTGAATTGATGTAGAGGTCGATCTGCTTCTTCGGGTTCTCGGCCTCGAGGAACAGCAGCTGGGCGCAGATCAGCGCCGAGACGCCGTCATCGATCGGGCCGTTCAGGAAGACGACCCGCTCGCGCAGCAGGCGCGAGAAGATGTCGAAGGCGCGCTCCCCCCGGCTCGACTGCTCGACCACCATCGGCACGAGGTTCATGGCCGGTCTGACGGGATCGCTCATAAGTGGACTGCCTTTTCCTAGGTGCTGAGGCGAGCACGGACTCGGCCTCGATAATGCTGGCCCCGGATATCGCGTGGCCGGCGCCCCGTTGCAAGGCGGGCGCGACGAGGCGTGGGGACGCGAGCGTCCGGCTCCGCTAACTTTTGGCTTTCGCCTTGGCCGGCTTTGGCTTGGCGGCGGTCTTCGCCGCAGGAGCAGGCTTCTCAGCCTTCGCCTTGGCGGGCGCCGGCTTTGCGGCGGCGGGCTTGGCTTCCTTCGCTTTCGGGGCTGCCTTCTTGGGCGCGGCCTGCGCTTGCGCCGTGGGGGCTTCGGGCGTGTCCTTGGCCTTGGCGGACTTCGCCCTGGCTGCCTTGGCCTTGGCCGGCTTTGCCTCCTCGACGCCATAGCCCTCGGGCAGGTCGTCCTCTTTCAGAAGGTCGTCCTTGGAGACCGGCTTGTCGGTGACCTGCGCCAGGCCGAAGATCAGGTCGACGACCTTTTCCTCATAAACCGGCGCGCGCAGGCTGGCCTGGGCGTTCGGGCTCTGGCGCAGCTGGTCGAACACCTCCTGCTCGCGCCCGCGATAGCGCATGGCTTCCGCCCGCATCGCCTGGGCGAGTTCGTCGTCCGAGACGGTGACGGCGTGCTTGCGGCCGATCTCGGCCAGCACCAGGCCCAGCCGCACGCGCCGCTCGGCGATCTTGCGGTACTCGGCCTTCAGCTCGTCCTCGCTCTTGCCCTCGTCCTCCGGCGGCACCCCGCCCTCGGCCTGGTCGGCAAGCACCTGGCGCCAGATCACCTCGAACTCCGCCTCGACCATCCGGGGCGGCAGGCCGAAATCGTGGCCGCTGTCGAGCGCGTCCAGCAGCGCGCGCTTGAGCCGGTAGCGCGACGTCTGCGCGAACTCGGCGGCCAGCTGGCCGGTGAGCGCCTCCTTGAGCGTGGCGAGGTCGCTCATGCCCATGCGCTTGGCGAAGGCGTCGTCGATGGCCGCTTCGATGGGCGCCTCGACTTCCTTCACCGTGACCTCGAACTCGGCGTCCTTGCCGCGCAGCGCGGCGACCGGATAGTCGGCCGGGAAGCTGGTCTTGACCGTGACCGCGCCGCTGGGCTTGGCCCCCATCAGCTGCTCCTCGAAGCCGGGAATGAACTGGCCGCTGCCGAGCACCAGCCGGGCGTCCGTCGCCGCGCCGCCTTCGAACGGCTCGCCGTCGATGCGGCCGACGAAGTCGATGACCAGCTGGTCGCCGGCCCTCGCCTGCACGCTCTTGCCCTTCCGCGGCTCGTAGGTGCGGCTCTGATCGGCGAGGTTGTCCAGCGCCGCGTCGACCTCCTTGGCCGTCGGCTCATGCACCGGGCGGGTGAGTTTCAGGCCGGCCGGGTCGAGCGGCTCGAACTCCGGCATCACCTCGACCGCGAGCTCGTAGGCGAGGTCGGCCTGCCCGGACAGCACCTGTTCCATGTCGGATTCGGGCTTCAGGTCCGGCTGCGAAGCGACGCGCAGCTGACGCTCGTCGAGCACCTTCTGGCTCGTCTCGTTCAGCGTCTGCTCGACCACCTCGCCCATCAGTGCGCGGCCATAGAGGCGGCGTACATGCGCCGGCGGCACCTTGCCGGGGCGGAATCCGCGCAGGTTCAGCTGCGGCGCGATCTCGGCGATACGGGCCTCGAGCCTTTGGCCGAGGTCGGTCCTCGGCACCAGCACGCCATAGATACGGCTTAAGCCTTCACCTGATTTTTCAGTAACCTGCATCGACATTCTGACCAGTCCACGCGCTCGCGGCTTCGTCGGCCGGCGCAAAACCAAGCCGCCGCCGACGGAGCGGCGGCGGAAAGCGAGCGCCCTTATGTCACGGGCCTGGGCGACGCCTCAAGAGTCATGGTGCGGATGAGAGGACTCGAACCTCCACGGGTCACCCCGCTGGAACCTAAATCCAGTGCGTCTACCAGTTCCGCCACATCCGCGCCGGCGCCTCATAGCGCATATTCGCCCAGGCAGACCAATCCGGCGCTCAGCGGCTGGTCACCACAGCCCGGGCCTTCTATAGCTGAGCCGTCCGAAGCCGCATTCGCATCCGCCCCCCGCTGCGCCTCGTCATGCGACGACCGCGGCGAGAGCGAACCCGCGTCTTGCCGACGACCATGCTCGAGCTCATCAGGGCCAACCGGCCCTTCTCCATCTTCCTTCTCACCCAGGGCCTCTCGAACCTGGGCGACTCCGTGCGCACCGTGGCGATCCCGCTGCTGGTGCTGCAGCTCACGCACGCGCCGATCCTGGTGGCGGCCGTCGCGCTCCTCGAGACCGCTCCCTATTTCGCCTTTCACCTGCCCATGGGCGCGCAGCTCGATCGCATCGACCGGCGTCGGGCGATGCTGGCGGCCGACCTCGGGCGCGGGGCGCTCGTTCTCGCTATCCCGCTGACGGCCTGGCTACACGGGCCGATCGTCGTTGCGCTGTTCGTCGTCGCCGCGCCGCTGAGCCTGCTGTCGTCGGTGTTCGACGCCGGCGGCGGGGCGATCATTCCGAACCTCGTCGAGCGCGAGAGCCTGGGGCAGGCCTATGCGCTGTTCGAAGGCGCCGAGTCCTTGGCGTGGGTCGCCGGGCCGATGGTCGCCGGCCTGATCGCCGCCGCATGGGGCACGGCCAACGCACTCGTCATCGACGCCGGCTCCTTCCTCGCGTCCGCAACCGGCCTCGCCTTGATCCGGATCGGCCGAATCGAACGCGGCCCCGCCGAGCCAGTCTGGACGCAGGTTTGGGAGGGGATCGCGTTTCTGGCGCGCTCCCCCACGCTTCGCCGGATGCAGCTCACCTGGAGCCTCTACGGCGTGATCGGCTACGGCGCCGTCACCGGCCTCATCTTCATCGGCTCGCGGGGCGGAACAGCAGGCGCGGCGCTGGCCTCGCTCGCCGTCTCTGCCTACGCGCTGGGATCTCTCGGTGGGACGTTCCTCGCCGGGCGGATCGACATGCGCCGCGCAGCCGCGCTCGTTGCGGGCGCGCTTGTCGCGTTCGGCGCAGGCGCGCTGCTGGTCGCGACGCGATGGCCGGCGGCGATGCTCGCCGGCGCTCTCGGAATCGGCGCGGGCGAAGGCTTCTTCCTGGTGATCTGGCTCACGCGCCGCGCCCGCGAGACGCCAGAGCGCCTGATGGCGCGGGTCGTCACGGTGAGCGCGATCCTGGCGCGCATCGCCTCGGGCCTCGCCGTCACCTGGATGGCGCTGGCGCTCGGCTGGATGCACGGCTCGGGCGGGTTCCTTATCGCGGGCGGGCTTGGCTTCGCGCTAGCCGCCTGGACGCTTTTGATTGGACTGCGCCGGCTGGACCCGCCGCCGGAGTAGCTATCGCTGCCCCGCCGGGGCCTTCGCCACCGCGATGATCTCTGGCCGGTACTCGAAGTGCATGGTGTCGAAGTCGGCCCAGCGGCCGCCCCAGATGAAGCCGTGGCGCTCGAAGGCCTGCACGATCTGGATCGGAATGCGGTTGCGGTAGCGGCCGAGGCCGTGCGCCGCGGCGTCGGCCCACTGCCAGTAGTCGCTGCTCGCGACGTTGACGTCGATTGCGGCGCCATAGCTGTGCATGGAGGCGAGTGAAGCGCCAGCGATGGCGCGGCAGTTATACGTGCCGCCCATGGGCGAGAGGTATTTCGTGTAGGCGGGGCCGAGCGCCTTGAGGTCGGCGACCACGGCGGCGAGCGCGGTCGCCACGCCGTTCACGCGGGTGATGCGCACGCTCGACCCGTCGACCCAGCGGACGCCGACGAGGTTCGCCGTGACCTGGCCGGCGTGGCAGTTGCCGTACATCTTGAGAAAGAAGGCGGCCGGGCGCTCCCGCCCCGGGTCCGCGACCGGCGCCGTAACCGGCTGGCCGGCCAGGGGATAGGGCCAAGCGAAGATGTCCTGGATGTCCGGGGATTCAACGACCTGGGCCGGCGTCTTCGACGTCTTGCCGTCCGAGGTCGCCATCCGCGTCCCGTCGCGCCAGATCAGGATGTCGCCTTGACGTCCGGCGAGAAACTCCGGGTAGGCGGCGACGAGCTTGTCGAGCTCAGCGTCGCGCTGGGCGGCGGAGGGGCTCGCCGGCGCGGGCGCATGGCCGAGGTGGGAGCCGACGGCCCCCTGGGCGCGCCCGGCGCTTGCTAGCGAGCACGCGGCAAACGCGACGAGCCAGGGCACGGCCCTCATGGCGCCACCCTCGGCGCCTCCGGCATCAGCTTGAGCAGGTTCGCCACTCGCGCCTCCGCGTCCGCTTCCTCGTCGGCATAGAACAGGTTGAACCCCGGCTCCTTCAGCCGGTCGAGCCAGCCCCCCTGCTCTTTCAGCGTTGGCGAACGGGGCGCCGAGACGTGCAGGACGCCGTCGACGCACTGGGCGGACACCTGGCGCGCGAGGAAGGCGGGCCGGACGCCCCATTCCACGTCAGCCGCCGCCACGGCGCCGCGGTTGAGATTGGCCGGCGCCAGTGCGCCGGTCACACCGCCCAGGAGCGGATTCGTGCAAAGGATCGGCCGTCCGTCGACGCCCTCGAGCTCGTCGCTGGGGCTCCAGACCAGCGAGCGTTCGACGACGGCGCGGATGTCGGCGGAATCGAAGGCGAACGCCTGGTTCCAGGCGATCAGGCAGTGCGGTTCCCCGGGCTGTACGCAGGCGGGCAGCGGCGAGCCCGGCCCATGTGCGGCGGCAAGCACCGTCGCATCGATGATATAGACGGCCGCGAGCCGGCGGATGAGCTCGGGGTGGACCGCCAGCTCCTCGTCCATCAGCCGGTCGACCAGGGTGCCGCCCTGCTCGACGCCGACGACGACCAGCGGCCGATGCTGGTTGAAGTGCGCCAGGAAATAGTCGAACGCCCGGCGCACGTCGCCATAGGCGAACTGGCGCGCCTCGAGCGCATCGTCGCGCAGGGTGAGCTCGGTGTAGACTGACGCCTGGCGGTAACGTGGCGCGAACATCCGCCCCACCCGCGCGAACGGGCCCGCGTAGTTGGGCAGGATGACGCGGGTCAGGAAGCGGACGGATTTCGCGTCGCCGATCGGCCCGTTCCAGTTGCGGCCCCCGTCATAGGTGGTCGCGTGCACGAAGAAAACGTCGGCGGCGGGATCGTCGGCCGCGGTCGTATCCGGGTGCGGCGGCAGGAGCGCCCAGGCGCTGGGCAGCGCATAGTCCGGCGCGGCGGGCGGCTGATAGGTCTGGAACGGGACCTTGGGGTCCAGCGTCGTCTGCAGGATGTCCGTACGCCAACGGAAGGCGGCGATGATCGCCAGGGCCAGGATGAGCAGCCCGCTCAATCGAAACCAATCCCTCACGCTCAAGCTCGGCCCGGCCATCGCGCGCGACGCTACACCGGCCGACGCGCCCCCGCGAGGGCGTCTCGTGTCCCGATTCCGACGTTCGCAAAGGCCAATGGCGAGCTCGGCCGAACTTCGGAATCGATAAGCACGCCAGCAAGGCCATGTCTTCGAGTGTGCTTTTCGGATTTGAAGTTCGCTCTCCGCCCGATCCCGAAATCTGGCGAACTTCAAATCCAGCACACTAGCGGGTGTGCACGTCGGGGGTGCGCACGCGCTCCATGCGGAACCCCATGCCGATCACCCGCGCCGGGATGCGGCGGAGCACCGGAAAGACGTTGAACAGCCGGGCCGGCCAAGGCGCCCGGAAGGGCTTGGTGCTGTTCAGCGCGTTGGTCAGCACAAAGCGGTGCATGAAGACCTGCAAGGCTTGCATCGCCCGCACCGGGCCTAGACGCCGCTGTTGCACGCGCGCGAGCGTGGCCTCGGGCGGCCGGCCGCTTCTGAGCGGCGCGGCCAGGATGTTCGCCGCGCAGATGGCGTCCTGGATGGCGACGTTGATGCCGACGCCGCCCACAGGCGACATCGCGTGCGCCGCGTCGCCGATGAGGATGAGGCCTGGCCTCGACCACCGCTCGAGCCGGTCGACCGTCACCGTGAGCAGCTTGACGTCGTCCCAGCTCTCGAGCGCGTCAACCCGGCCGATCAGCTTGGGGTCGGCCCTGGTCAGGCGCGCCTTGAAAGCATCCAGTCCCTCGGCCCTGATCGCCGCGTAGCCGCCCTTCTTGAGCACGAACGCCGACTGGTAGTAGTCGCCGCGGTCGATGAGCACGAGCACATAGCCCGGCCCGATGCGCCCCAGCACGGCGTTCTCGTCGTCGGGATGCCGCGGCAGACGCATCCAGAGCACGTCGATCGGCGCGCCGATGTCTTTCACCGCCAGCCCCGCGCGGTCGCGCAGCTTGGAGTCGCGACCGTCGGCGGCGATGACCAGATCGGCCGCTATCTCGACAGAGCCGGCCGCCGACTGGGCGCGGACGCCGGTGACGACCGCGTCCGTCCGGATGAAGTCGACGGCCTCCGTCGACATCCTGACCTCGAACTCTGGAAAGCCGCGGCCCTCCTCGGCCAGGAAGTCGAGGAAGTCCCATTGCGGCATCAGCGCGACGAACTTCGCCGCCGTCGGCAGGTGCGTGAGGTCGGCCAGACGGATGGTCTCGTCGCCGACCTGGCCAACGACCTGGCTGATCTCGGTGTGCGGGCGCTTCAGGAACCGCTCGAGCAGGCCGAGGTCGTGCATCGCCTGCAAGGTCGAGGGGTGAACAGTGTCGCCGCGGAAATCGCGCAGGAAGTCCGCGTGCTTCTCAAGCACCACAACCCTCACCCCTGCCCGCGCCAGCAGGTAGCCGGCCATCATGCCGGCCGGACCGCCCCCGGCGATGCAGCATTGGACGCCGAGCCGCTCCAGGCTCTCAGCGATAGGGGTCGGCGGTTGCGAGGTAGCTGGTGACATAGTCTGCGACGCCGTCCTCGAGGCTGGTCAGCGGCGCGGTGTAGCCCGCCGCCGCGAGCCGCGTCATGACGGCTTCGGTGAAGTACTGATACTGGCGGGCGATCGTTCGCGGCGGATCGATGTATTCGATGCTGGCCGGGCGGTTCGCGGCGTGGAAGACCGCAAGCGCCAGATCCTTGAACGAGCGGGCCTTGCCCGAGCCCAGGTTGTAGACGCCGTTCACGGCCGGGTTGGCGGCGAGCCACGCCACGACGTCAGCCGCGTCGCGCACGTAGACGAAGTCGCGCTTCTGCTCGCCGTCCGCCACGTCGGCGCGGCCGGACTTGAAAAGGCGAACCCGCTCGCCGGCGGCCACCTTCGGCCAGATCTGCGCAACGACCGAGCGCATCGGGCCCTTGTGCTCCTCGTTCGGCCCGTAGACGTTGAAGAACTTCAGGCCCACCCACTGCGGCGGCGCGGCCTCGCGGGCGGCCTCGCGGGCCGCGAAGACATCGAACAGCGCCTTCGACCAGCCGTACGCGTTGAGCGGCCGAAGCGCGATCAGCGAGTCGAGGTCGTCGCGGTCGGCAAAGCCGCTCGCGCCGTCCCCATAGGTCGCGGCGGACGAGGCGTAGATGAAGCGGCGCTGCCGCTCGGCGCACCAGCGGAAGAGGTCGCGCGAGAGGCCGAAGTTGATGTTGAGCAGCTTGTCGGCGTCAGGTTCGATCGTCGACGAGATGGCGCCCATGTGGATCACGAGTTCCACGTCGCGCGAGTGCGTCTCCAGCCACTCAAACATCGACTCGGGCGGCACGAAGTCGGCGATCGGGTGCTTGGCGACGTTGCGCCACTTGCCGAGCTCGACCTGGCGGAGCCGATCGCACACGACGACGTCGAGGAAGCGGTCTTCGGCCAGCCTGGCCACGATGTTGGAACCGATGAAGCCCGCACCGCCGGTGACGAAGACGACGCGACCCGTCATCCTCCTACGCTCCCGACGGAGCTTCGGAGGATTGGACTCCCGCGTCCTCCGAAGCCTTGGCGTGGGATGCGCGGCGGCTCATCTTGGCGATCGCGGCCGTGGTCGAATAACCCTCGACAATGGGGGCGAGCCTGACCTCGCCGCCCCAGCTCTCGACCTGCTCGTGGCCGACGACCTCCGACCTGGCGTAGTCGGCGCCCTTGATCAGCACGTCGGGACGCGCAGCCTCGATCAGCGCCAGCGGCGTGTCCTCATCGAACGGGACGACGAGGTCGACCGAGCCAAGCCCGCCCAGCACCAGCGCGCGGGACTCAAGATCGTTGACCGGCCGTCCCTCGCCCTTCAGCGCCCGAACCGAACGGTCGCTGTTCAAGCCGACGATCAGCCGGTCGCACCACACCCGCGCCTGGGCGAGGTAGGCGACGTGGCCGCGGTGGATGATGTCGAAGCAGCCGTTGGTGAAGCCGACCTTGAGGCCGAGCCGCCGCCAAGCGGCGACCTCGCGCAACATGCGCTCGGGCGTCGCGATCTTGGCTTCCGCCGGGGCCTGGTGCTCGGCCACCTCGGCTTCGATCAGCTCGTCGGGCGAGGCGGTGGCGGTGCCAGCCTTCTGCACCACCACGTGGGCGGCCAGCAGCGCGAACCCGACCGCATCTTCGATCGTCTCGCCGGCCGCGAACGCCACGCCGAGCGCCGCCAGCGCCGTATCGCCGGCGCCCGAGGTGTCGAACACCTGCGGCGCCGGGCGGCGGAGGTGGGCGACGCCACGACCGCGGGCGCCTAGCGACATGCCCTCGGCGGCGCGGGTCACGAGCACCGCTTTGCAGGGCGAAATCTCCAGCGCGCGGGCGAGCGCGATCTCCACCTGGGCGTCGGAGCCGGTCGGCAGATCGGTGGCGTGGGCGAGCTCGGCGGCGTTCGGCTTCACCACGTCGGCAGGGCCGTAGCGGTCGAAGGAGCGGGCTTTGGAGTCGACGATGAGCACCGCGCCTTCGCGCGCGGCGGCGGCGTGGCAGGCCTCGATGACGGCCGGCGTGACGACGCCCTTGCCGTAGTCGGAGAGCAGGATCGCGCCCGCCCCTTGCGCGGCGTCGGCGATGGCGCGCACGAGATTGGCCTCCGTCTCGCCGCCGATCGCCGCCGTCGTCTCGTGGTCGACGCGCAACAGCTGCTGGTTGCCGGAGACGAAGCGGGTCTTCACCGTGGTCGGCCGGTCGGCGGCCGTGACGAGGAAGCCCTCGATCCCGCTCTCCCGCCCAAGCAGGCGCAGCGCTTCACGGCCCGCCTCGTCATCGCCGACCACGCCGACCAGCCGGGTCGCGGCGCCGATGGAGGCGGTGTTGCGGGCGACGTTTCCGGCGGCGCCCAGCATGACGCTCTCGCGTCCGCGGCTCATCACCGGAATGGGCGCCTCCGGCGAGATGCGGCTGACCTCGCCGTAGACGAAGCGGTCGATCATCAGGTCGCCGACGCAGGCGACCTTGGCCGCGCGGGCGGCCCCCAGGAGCGACTGAAGGTTGATCAGGTTCATGACGCGGGCGGGTGTCGGCCTTGCCGGCTTGGGCGTCAAGCCGCGAGCGTCGGGCGGCTGCCCTGAGCGTGCAAAGCCGTCAGTCGTTGCATTTCTGGTCCCAAGGCGGGCCGCCGCCCGAGGGGAAGGCGCCGTCCCGCACAAGGACGCGCCCCGACGAGTCCGCGTTGCTCCAGACCCGGATGCGCCCGTCGCGCCGGTCGAGCAGGGTGTTCTGCTCCAGTCCGTTTCCGAAGAAGACGCCGATCAGCCGGATCCGGTCGGGGCTGACGATCTGGGCCTCGTCCCAGCGGTACCGGTTGGGCTCGATGTCCGGTCCGCTCATGTAAGCCATGCTGACCGAGCCGTCGGATTCCAGCCGATAGACTGTGAATTCGTTGTCGCCCGACGGCGGCTGGCTGCAGTCGGGGGCCCAGGTCCCGATCAGGCCGAACGCCGTCATCGCGTCCTGCACCGGCGACGCGTGGGCCGCGCCCGCGGCCAGGATTCCGGCAAGACCGACGGCGAGCGCCAGTGTCCTCATCTCTCCTCCCGGATCTCTAAGAAGAGCACTTGGTCACCCACGGCGGTCCGCCCGAGCTGTTGGCGAACGTCCCGTTCTGCACCAGGATCTTGCCCGTGCCATCGACGTTGCCGAACACCCGCATCTGACCGGCGTTGTTCTTCTGCAGCACCGTGTGCTGGGTGGTGTTGTCGCCGTTGAAGACCCCGTCGATCTGCAACGTGTCGGAGTCGACCAGGACAGCCTGGGTCCAGTTGTAGGTGTTGGGCTCGAAGCCCGGTCCGTCGTTGTACTGGAGCCCGACCGTGCCGTCGCCATTGAGCGAGTAGACGTCGTGCTCGTTGTCGGTCGACGGGGGCTGGCTGCAGTCCGGCGCCCATGTGCCGAGCAGGCCAAAGGCCTGAGCCGCCTGCTGCACGGTCATCGCCGCCGGCGGGGCCGTCGACTGCGTGGACGCCTGGTTGTTTCCGCTCGGCGTGCAGGCAAACAACAGCGGCAGCGCCGCACTCGCGAGAAGATAGCGCCTGATCATCGTCCCCACCCGATGGGTTTCCAGCGCCCGCAACATGCTCCAATCGCCGGAGCCGGCCAAGATGGGGGCCGAGCCATTGAGGCGGTCAGTGGCACTTGGTGGACCACTGCGCCGGGCCGCCGCTTGCAAGCGCACCGTTCTGCACGAGCACGCGCCCGTTTGCGTCTCTGTTCTCGAAAAACCTCAGCCGTCCATCGGAGGCCAATTGCAGCACAACGTGCTGCCCGACCCCTCCATACACGCCGTCGAGCGCGATCTGGTCGGGCGCGATGACCTGGCCCGCGGTGAAGGTGTAGTTGTCTGCGATGCCCCCTCCGATTCCGTTGTCAAACGCCAGGCTCACCGAACCATCGGGCTGGAAGGCGAAGATCATGCGGTCGTCGCCGGGCATCGTCGGCTTGCTGCAGTCGGTCGCCCAACTCCCGATCAGCCCGAACGCTTGGGCGGCCTGTTGCACCGACGTCGAAGGGCGCGGCGCGCAGGCCGCGAGGAGCGTCATCGCCGCAACCGCAAGGAAAACGTGCTTCATGACCGGCCCCCCGATCCTCCGGCAGGCCGGCCCGCCGCCTGGCCATCATGGGCCAGACAGTGCATCGCTCCAAGGCCGATCAGCCGGCGAGCGTTGCCGTCTGGATCGCCTTCAGCTTGGCGAGGAGAGCGCCGGCAGCAGACAGTGGCAGGCAGCTTGGGCCATCGCAGAGCGCCCGTTCCGGGTTGGGGTGGAACTCGAGGAAGACCCCGTCTGCGCCAGCGGCGATGGCGGCGGCGGCGATCACCGGCACGCCCTCGCGGCGGCCGCCGGCCGAGGCGCCGTTGGTCAGGGGATTGGCGCCCGGCAGCTGGACCGCATGGGTGGCGTCGATCGTGACCGGCGCGCCCATTGCCTGCATCTCGGGGATGCCCAGCATGTCGACGATCAGGTTGTTGTAGCCGAACGCAACCCCGCGTTCGCACAGGATGGTGAGATCGGTCTCGACGCTCTCCCTGATCTTGTCGAGGATGTTGCGGCAGTCGGACGGGGCCAGGAACTGCCCTTTCTTCACGTGCAGCCAGCCGTCGCGGCGCTTCGTCGCGCGGGCCCCGGCGACGACCAGGTCGGTTTGCCGGCAGAGGAAAGCCGGGATCTGCACCACGTCGGCGACCTCGGCCACCGGCTCGGCCTGATCGATCTCATGGAAGTCGGTCGCGATCGGCACGCCGATGCGCGACTTGACCTCGGCCAGGATCTTCAGGCCCGCCTCGAGCCCCGGGCCGCGGTAGCTCTGCAACGACGAGCGGTTCGCCTTGTCGAAGCTCGCCTTGAATATGTAGGGCAGTCCGAGCGCGGCGGTCTTCTCCTTGAGCTCCGTCGCCGTCTCCAGCGCCAGGCCCAGGTCCTCGAGCACGTTCAGGCCGGCGATGACCATCAGCGGTTGGCCGTCGCCGATCGCCAGCTCCCATTGCTTCAGAACAAGCTTGGCCATTTCGTGAACTCCGACGCCCGCTTCCCGTCCAGCCTGATCCGACCCGGCTTGCGGCCCGTACAACTGGCGTGGCCGCGGTGGCCGCACAAGTGCCCAGGGAACACGGAACGATGCGGATTGCGGTTGTCGGCTCTGGCGTCGCCGGCCTCGGTGCGGCCTTTGCGCTGAAGGACAGCGCCGAGGTGGTCCTCTACGAGAAGGAAGCAAGGCTCGGCGGCCATGCGCGCACCGTGACGATCACCCACGATGGTCGCCAGCTCAACGTGGATACGGGCTTCATCGTCTACAACACCCGCAACTATCCGAACCTGGTCGGGCTCTTCGACGCGCTCGGGGCCGAAAGTGTCGAGACCGACATGAGCTTCGCGTTCGCCAGCGAGGGCCTCGAGTGGTCCTCGAACTTCCCGCGCGGCGTGTTCGCCCAACCGAGTAACCTCGCGAGCCCCCGCTTCCTGCACATGCTGGCGGAGATCGGCCGTTTTAACCGCCTGGCGACCGCTGATCTGGCCGCCGGCAAGTTGGAAAGTCTTACAATCGGCGAGTATCTCGATCGCCGCCGGTTCGGACCGGCGTTCCGCGACCGCTACCTGTTGCCGATGAGCGCCGCGATCTGGTCGACCAGCGCGACCTGCATCGGCGCCACGCCAGCCGGCACGTTCGTTTCCTTCTTCGCCAACCACAATCTGTTGCAGTTCGTGCAGCCGCTCTGGTGGACGGTGAAGGGCGGCAGCCGAAGCTATGTCGACGCGATCGCGCAGCGGCTGGGCGACCGCGTCCGCATTGGCGCTGGTGCGGCCAGGATCCGGCGCTTGCCTTTTGGCGTCGAGGTCACCGACGACCACGGCCGGAGCGACCGTTTCGACCACGTCATCCTCGCCTGCCACTCGAGCCAGGCGCTTAGCCTGCTGGAGAGTCCCGATCTGGAGGAGCGGGCGCTGCTCGGCGCAGTGCGCTACGCACCGAACCGCGGCTACCTGCATCGCGATGCGCATCTGATGCCCAAGCGCCGGGCCGCCTGGGGCAGCTGGAACGCGATCGCCGACGCTGAAGGCGGCGGCGCGGTCACCTACTGGATGAACAATCTGCAGCGGCTGGACTGCCGGACGCCGCTGTTCGTGAGCCTGAACCCGGCCGAGCCGCCGGCGCGCGAGCTCACCTACGAGACCTTCGCGTGCGACCACCCGCAGTTCGACGCAGCGGCGCTGGCCGCTCAGCGCCAGCTCGGCCGTATCCAGGGCCGAGGCGGCGTGTGGTACGCCGGCGCATGGCTGGGCCACGGCTTCCACGAGGACGGACTGACCTCAGGTTTGCGCGCCGCGCTGAACCTGGGCGGCCGGATACCCTGGCGCTTTGTCGACCACCGCATTCCGGGTGGGGCGCTTCCACGCGCAAACGTGATCGACCTGGCGAGCCGGAGAGCGGCGGCGTGACGCCGGCGGTGAGCCTCTATGTCGGGCGCACGACCCACGCCCGCGCCAATCCCCGCCGGCACCGTTTCGGCTACGGCGTCTTCCAGATCCTCATCGACATAGACCACCTCGCCGAGGCCGGGCGCGCGACGGCGCTCCTGCGGCGCGGCCGCTTCGGCGTCTTCTCGTTCGCCGAGCGCGACCACGGCGACCGCGACGGCGCGCCGCTGCGCGGCTGGGTCGAGCGTCAGCTCAGCGCCGGCGGCGTGGCGGCCAGCGCCGCGCGCATCCGCCTGCTCTGCTTTCCGCGCGTTCTGGGCTTCGTGTTCAACCCGCTCTCGATCTTCTTCGTCGAGGACCGGGCCGGGCGGCTCGAGGCGGTGATCTACGAGGTCAACAACACCTTCGGCCAGACCCACGCCTATGTGGTTCCGGCTGCGGGAAGCGGCTGCGAGCGGCAGGAAGCGGACAAGCGCCTCTACGTCTCGCCCTTCTATCGCGTCGAAGGCGCCTATCGGTTCCGCATCACCCCGCCGGCAGCGCGGTTCAGCCTCGTCATCACCAAGGTCGTCGATGGCGCGTCCGACTTCACCGCGACGCTCAGCGCGGCCCGCCAGCCGCTCACGGATGGGACTCTAGCCAAGCTCTTTTTTTCCATGCCTTTCATGACGTTCGGGGTGGTTCTTGCAATCCACTGGCAAGCTCTGCTGCTCTGGCTCAAACGGGCGCCGTTCGGCGCCCGTCCGCCTGGGCCGAAGAGCGGCATGAGCGTAGGTGGTGCATCGCCCGCCGCTTCGTGACATGTTGGATTGGGGTTAAGTCTTTAGGGAAAGGCGTCATGAGCGAAATCGCCCGCTCGAGCGCCGCCGAAGGCGCATTCGCCGACTGGCCGGACCTGAGGTCCGCGCCGGCGGTCTTCCGCTCCGCGATCCGCATCGCCGCGCGCAACTGGCTGTGGGGCTCGCTGACCTTCGTGCTGCCGTCCGGCCGCGAGGTTCCGATCCGCGGCAGTCAACCCGGACCGGACGGCCGCGTCGTGATCCGAGATTTCCGCTGCATGCGCCGGGTGATGGCCGCCGGGGACATCGGCTTCGCCGAGGGCTACATGGCCGGCGAGTGGGACTCCCCGGACCTGACGGCCGTGCTGGAGTGTGTCGGCCTGAACTTCGACCGGCTGCATGAGATCGTGAGCGGCAACCTCCTGATGCGCACGATCAACCGGCTGACCCACTTGCTTCGGCCGAACACGCGCAGCGGGGCGAAGAAGAACATCCACGCCCACTACGACCTGGGCAACGCCTTCTACGAGCGCTGGCTCGATCCGAGCATGACCTACTCGTCGGCCCTGTTCGAGCGTGAAGACCAGCCGCTGGAGCAGGCGCAGCGCCACAAGTACGAGGCGCTGGCCAGCTCGATGGGGCTTCAGCCCTCGCATCATGTGCTCGAGATCGGCTGCGGATGGGGCGGCTTCGCCGAGTTCGCCGCACGCGAGGTCGGCGCACGCGTCACCGGTATCACCATCTCGACCGAACAGTACGAATTCGCCAGGAAGCGCCTTTTTGACAAAGGCTTGGCGGAAAAAGCCGACATCAGGCTGGTCGACTACCGCGACGTCGAGGGCTCGTTCGACCGCATCGCATCGATCGAGATGTTCGAGGCGGTGGGCGAGCGTTACTGGCCGGCCTACTTCGACAAGATCAGGACCGCGCTCGCGCCAGGCGGCCGCGCCGGCCTGCAGATCATCACCATCTGCGACGACTTCTTCGAGGAGTATCGCAGCCGCGCCGACTTCATCCAGAAGTACATCTTCCCGGGCGGCATGCTGCCCAGCGAGCAGAGGCTGAAGTCGGTGACCGAACGCGCCGGCCTCGCCTGGACCGGCGTCAACCGCTTCGGCCAGCACTACGCCGAGACGCTGCGGCGCTGGGGCGAGCGGTTCGAGGCGACATGGGACGACGTGCGGCCGCTCGGCTTCGACGAGCGCTTCCGCAAGCTCTGGCGCTTCTACCTGAGCTACTGCGAAGCCGGCTTCCGCTCCGGCCGCACCGACGTCGTCCAGCTCAGCCTGGCGAAGGGCTAGCGGCCCCTCCCCGCCGAATTTGCGGCGCCCACTGATCGCGCGACGGCGTTATAGTCACGGGGGATGGTGCGGGAGCCTTCGATGGACGGCTTGCAGCTGATCTACTTCGCCGACCCCATGTGCTCGTGGTGCTACGGCTTTTCGCCCGTCGTGCGGGCGATGCGGCGGCGGTTCGGCGAGGTGCTGCCGATGCGCCTCATCATGGGCGGTCTGCGGCCGGGCGCGACCGAGCCGATGCCGGAGGCGGCGCGGCGCAATCTGGTAAACCACTGGGATGAGATCGGGGCCATGGCCGGGGTCCCCTTCTCGCACGCGCTCGCCGAGCGCGAGGGCTTCGTCTACGACACCGACCCGGCCGCGCAGGCCGTGGTCCTCGCGCGGCGCACCAGCACGGACGACGGCCTCGACATGCTGGAGCGGCTGCACACCGCCTTCTATGCCGAGGGTCGCGACGTGACCGACCGCGCCGTCCTGGCCGACGTCGCCGCCGAACAGGGGTTCGACCGCGACTCCTTCTTGGCCGGCCTCGGCCAGCCGTCGCTCCAGGAGGAGACCTTGAGCGATTACGCGCTCTCCCAGCGCACCGGCGTCACCGGCTTTCCGACGCTGATCGTCGGCCCGAACGCGGACGGCAGCTACGACCCGGTCACCCGCGGCTACAACGACGCCGACGTAACGATCGCCGGCATCGAGATGTGGCTCGCGCGCGTGCGCCCCGCGGAGTGAGCGAGGGGGCTTGCGCGCGGCGGCTTCCCCCGCGATGTAGCGCCCATGACCGCGCAAAGCGTCCTGGAGCTGATCGGAAACACGCCTCTGGTCCGGCTAAGGAGCGCGAGCGATGCAAGCGGCTGCGAGATCCTCGGCAAGGCCGAGTTCCTCAACCCGGGCCAGTCGGTCAAGGATCGCGCGGCCCTCTTCATCATCCGCGACGCCGAGCGCCGGGGCGTGCTCAAGCCTGGTGGGCGCATCGTCGAGGGCACGGCGGGCAACACGGGCATCGGACTGGCAATGGTCGCCCGCGCGCTGGGCTATCGCTCGACGATCGTCATCCCGCGCACGCAGAGCCAGGAGAAGAAGGACGCCATCACGCTCACGGGCGCCGAGCTGGTGGAGGTCGACGCTGTCCCCTACTCAAATCCGAACAATTATGTGCGCTACTCCGGTCGCTTGGCGGAGGAACTTAACGCGAAGGAACCGGCTGGCGCGATCTGGGCCAACCAGTTCGACAACGTCGCGAACCGCGAAGCGCATGTCCAAGGCACCGGCGCCGAGATCTGGCGGCAGACGCAGGGACGTATCGACGGCTTCATCTGCGCGGTCGGCACCGGCGGCACGCTGGCGGGGGTGGCGATGGCGCTGCGCGCCGAGAAGCCCGACATCGCCATCGGCCTAGCCGACCCAGGCGGCGCGGCGCTCTACGAATACTACGCGCACGGCGAGCTGAAGGCGGAGGGGAACTCGATCAGCGAGGGCATCGGCCAGAGCCGCATCACCGCCAACCTCGAGGGGCTCAAGGTCGACTACCCCTACCGCATCGACGACGTGGCGATGATGGAGGCGATCTACCAGCTCGCGGACGAGGGCCTGGTCATGGGCGGTTCGACCGGCATCAATGTCGCCGGCGCGGTCGCCATGGCGCGCGACCTCGGGCCTGGCCACACCATCGTGACCATCCTCGCCGATTACGGATCGCGCTATCAGAGCAAGCTCTTCAACCCGGCCTTCCTGAAGGAGCGCGGGCTCCCGACCCCGCCCTGGCTGTGAGCGACCCCTTCCCCGACCCGATCGTTTCGACGGCCGAGCTGGCCGAACGTCTTGGTACGGACGATCTGGTCGTGATCGACGCGACCTGGTTCATGCCGGCAACCCCGCGCGACGCCCGCGCCGAGTACGCCGAGCAGCAGATTCCCGGCGCGGTCTTCTTCGACATCGACGAGATCAGCGACGACGAGAGCGTGTTGCCGCACATGCTGCCCTCGCCGGCGGTGTTCTCGGCCCACGCCCGGCGGATGGGGGTGAACCCCGAGTCCGAGATCGTGGTCTACGATGCCCACGGCCTCTTCTCCGCAGCGCGCGCGTGGTGGAGCTTCCGCGCCATGGGCCACGCCGCCGTTCGCGTGCTCGACGGCGGCCTGCCCGCCTGGATCGCCGAGGGTCGCCCGCTCGAGGCCGGCGAACGGCCGCCCGCGCCCGGCAGGTTCGAGGCTCGGCCCGACGCGGGGCTGGTGCGCGACCTGGCCCGCGTGCGCGCCGCCCTTGCCGGCCGTGGCGAGCAACTGCTGGACGCCCGCAGCCGCGCGCGCTTCCTGGGCGAGGCGCCAGAGCCCAGGCCGGGCTTGCGCTCGGGCCATATGCCCGGGGCGCTCAACCTGCCGTTCGACGAAGTGCTCGAAACCGGCCGGCTCCTGGACGCGGCCGAGCTCCGGCGTCGGTTCGCAAACGCCGGCGTCGACCTCGGAAGCCCGATCGTCACCACTTGCGGCTCAGGCGTCACCGCCTCGGTCCTGGCGCTGGCCCTCGCCCGGCTGGGCGCGTGGCGGACAGCCGTCTACGACGGGTCTTGGAGCGAATGGGGCGCGCGCGCCGACACCCCCATCGTCACGGGCTCCTGATGGCCAAGCCGGGCAAGGGCAGCGACGCGACGCGCCTCATTCGCTCCGGCGCGGGCGACCGGCGACTGCTGAAGACGGTGGGGCCGCCAATCCAGCGCGGATCGACCGTGCTCTTGCCCGACGCCGCCTCGCTCTACGACCACTCGAACGTCACCTACGGTCGCGCCGGCCTCGGCGTGCACGAGGCCCTGGCCGAGGCGCTGTGCGAGCTCGAGGGCGCCAGGCACGTGCGGCTCTTCCCCTCCGGCCTCGCGGCCGTCACCGCCGCGGCCACCGCGGTGCTTCGCGCCGGCGACGAGGTTCTGATCGTCGACAGCGTCTATGCCCCCACCCGCCGCTATTTCGACCGGGTGATGAGCCGCTTCGGCGTGGCCGTCGGCTACTATCCGGCGCGGGCAACGCCGGACGAGGTGCTGGCCGCCGGCGGTCCGAACCTTCGCCTCGTCGTCCTGGAGTCGCCCGGCTCCCTCACCTTCGAGGTGCAGGACGCAGCCGGGATCGCGCGGCTCGCCCGCGCGCGCGGCGTCAAGACGCTGATCGACAACACCTGGGCGGCCGGCCTGCTGCTGAAGCCGCTCGCGCTCGGCGTCGACCTGAGCGTGCAGGCGCTGACCAAGTACGTCTGCGGGCACTCGGACGTCTTCCTAGGCTCCGCGGCCACAAACGATCCTGTGCTGGCGCACGCGCTTGACGAGGCCGTGTGGAACTTCGGCTGGTCGGTCTCGCCCGACGATGTCTACCAGGGCTTGCGCGGCCTGCGCACGCTCGCCACCCGACTTCAGCGCCACGCCGAAAGCGCCACCGCGATCGCCAACTGGCTGCTCGAGCAGTCGGAGGTCGTCGACGTGCTCTATCCACCGCTGCCGCGCTCGCCCGACCACGCGCTCTGGGCCCGCGACTTCGCCGGCGGCAACGGGCTCCTGAGCGTCGTGCTCAAGCCGGCGCCCGAGAACGCCGTCGACGCCATGCTCGACCGGCTGGAGCTTTTCGGACTCGGCTTCTCGTGGGGGGGCTTTGAGAGCCTGGCCATCTCCTCGGGCGACCAGCTGCCCAAGCGCCAGCATCCGACCCACCTCTCCGGCCCGCTCGTGCGCCTGCACATCGGGCTGGAGGACCCGGCCGACCTCATCGCCGACCTGCGCAACGGCCTCGACGCGTTGGCGGCGCGGGCCTAGGCTGAGCCGGTAACGGGGGACCCACCATGGCTCTGAAGATCGTCGGCTCCGGCCTCGGCCGCACGGGCACCAAGTCGATGCAGACGGCGCTGAACATGCTGGGCTTCGGGCCCTGCCACCACATGGTCGAGGTGTTCACTCACCCCGAAAGCATGGCGCTGTGGGTGCGGGCGTCGAAGGGCGAGGACGTCTGGGACGAGATCTTCAAGGATTACAACTCGGCCGTCGACTATCCGGTCGCCGCCTATTGGCGCGAAGTCGCGGATAAGTACCCAAACGCCAAGGTGCTGCACACGACCCGCGACGCCGACCAGTGGTATGACTCCGCCTACTCGACGATCCTGTCGCCCAACAGCCCGGCGACGCAGGCGCGCACGGAAGCGGGCAGCGTTCAGGGCGAGTTCTTCGCAAGCTTCGCCGGGACCCTGCGCCAGCACATCGATGACCGCGCCTGGATGACCGATTATTTCCGCCGCCACGACGCGGAAGTGAAGGCGGCGTTCCCGTCGGAGCGCCTGCTGGTCTATCAAGTCGGCTCCGGCTGGGATCCGCTGTGCAAGTTCCTCGGCGTGCCCGTGCCCGACGTCCCCTACCCCTCTGAGAACAGCCGCGGCGAGTTCATCGCGCGCATCCAGAGGGCGCAGGGCGACACCGCCCACATGGCCGAAGAGATCAAGGCCGGCGAGCAGAGCCACTAAGACCCTGGCGACCCCGGCTGGATTCGAACCAGCAACCGTCCGCTTAGAAGGCGGATGCTCTATCCGGTTGAGCTACGGGGTCGTACTATCCACGCGTGTCCATCTATGGCCGCAGGCATCTCCAAAACACTAGCGTTTAAACACACTTAGTCTAGTCCTAGACCGGAGTAGCTTGGCAGACCGTCCAGGCGTGTCCATTGACGTTCGCCCACATTGCGCCCATATCTGTATGGAATTCTGTATGGGACGGAAAACGCGATTTGTATGGGAAGGACGCATGGCCAAGCTAGTGAAGTCCAAAGAGCGGCTGTCGGCCGTTGAGGTCGCCAGCTTCGCTGAGCGCAAGGAACCCGTCTCGAAACTCTACCACGACGGGGGCGGCCTCTACCTGTTCGTGGACAAGCGAAGCCACGCGGCAAGCTGGGTATTTCGCTACACGCTTGATGGCAAGGCCCGCACCATGGGCCTGGGCTCCTTCCCGAACGTGGGGTTGGCCAAGGCCCGCAAGCGGGCTGAGGATGCTCGCCGGGTGAAATCAGATAACGTCGACCCCGTAGCGGCGCGCAAGAAAGAGAAGGCCGCCAAGCGCCTGGCCCAGGCCACGGCGATGACCTTCAAGGAGTG
>DATNJB010000041.1:0-75417 GCA_035604135.1 Caulobacteraceae bacterium
CGTCCTCCACGATCCAGCCCACCAACTCGTCGAACGCCACGCCTCGGTGCGCCGCCTGCTCGGGAACGAGCGAAGTGGGCGTCATGCCGGGCTGGGTGTTGACCTCCAACAGGACCAGAATGTCGTTAATGTCGTCATAACGGAGATCGGCGCGCGTAACGCCTCGGCAACCAAGCGCGGCATGCGCGAGCTCGGCCATGCGCAGCGCGCGATCCCTTGCCGCATCAGGGATTCGCGCCGGCACCACGTGGGCGGAACCGTCCTCGCCGTACTTCGCCTCATAGTCGTAAAAGCCGGTGCGCGGGATGATCTCGGTCACCGCCAGCGCCTTGCCGTCCATCACGGCGACGGCAAGCTCGAAGCCACGGACGTAGGGCTCGATCAGGACCTCCTCGCCGTAGGTCCAGGTCGGCGACAACAGCTCGGTCGGCGGTGAATTCGCACCCTCGAACACCAGAAAGACGCCCACCGACGAGCCTTGCGCGTTCGGCTTGACCACATAGGGCGGCGGCATGACGTGCGCTCTCGCCGCTGCCAGGCGATCGAACAGGCCCCCGCCGGGCACGGCGACGCCGGCGGCCGCCATCACCGCTTTGGCCCTGACCTTGTCCATGGCGAGCGCCGAGGCGAGCACCCCGCAGTGGGTGTAGGGAAGGCCGAGCGTCTCGAGCACGCCCTGCACGCAGCCGTCCTCGCCCCACTCGCCATGCAGCGCGTTGAAGACGACCTCGGGTTTGAGGGCAGTCAGCACCTGGGCGATGTCGCGGCCGGCGTCGATCCGGCTTACGCGCGCGCCCAGGCGCTCCAAGGCGTCCGCGCACGCCGCGCCGGACACCAACGACACCTCGCGCTCGGACGAGAGTCCGCCGAGCAGAACGGCGACGTGCTGGCTTTCCAGGCGCCCGGGCATGGCGGAATCCGAATCTCTCAAGGCGGCGGTAAGCGGGTGTTAAGCCCGATCGCCTAGCAGGGAAAGCGGACCAGAACGGACCAGGTGGGATGTCTTCGTTCCAGATCGTGAATGGCTATGTCTGCCTCGACTGCAGCGACGTGGCCCTGGCGCAGAAAGGTATCAATCCCGCGCATCCGCCGAATAGTCCCAGCGCCTCCACCCAGAGCGATGGCTCACCCGGCGCGCAGGGGTCCAGCAATGCCCAGAGCACGCCGGCAGTGACATTCGGCGGCAGCTTGAGCCAGACACAGGCCGCGGCCGCGGTGCAACCCTCGGACGGTTCAACCGCCACCGCGACCACCTTCCAGCCCCCGCCCAGCCAGACCGGCGGCCAGCTGAACCTGTACGCCTAGCCTCAGGGCGCTCGGCGCTCGAGGATCATCTTCATCCCGTTCAGCGGCCGAAGCGTGATGCGCGCCTGCAGGCGGATGTCCTGGCCCGGCGACAGCTTCGGGCTGAACCGCTGGGCCAGCGTAGCCAAGATGAGGGTCGCCTCGGTGGTCGCCAGCGCCGCGCCAATGCAGATGCGCGGGCCGCCGCCGAACGGCATGTAGGCGAACCTTGGTCGCGATACGGCCTTCTCGGGTGCGAACCGCTCGGGATCGAACCGCTCGGGACGGTCCCACAGTTTCCGGTGCCGGTGCATGACCCAGGGCGCGACGCCGACCTGGGTCCCCGCCTTGACCTTGACGCCGCAGACCACATCGTCCTTGAGCGCGACGCGGGTCGAGATGCCGGGGGCCGGCGGATAGAGGCGCATCGCTTCGTCGATGACCATGCGGGTGTAGACGAGCTTTGGCAGATCCTCGGCCGTCGGCGCACGTTCGCCGAGGACCGCGTCGAGTTCGGCGTGCAGTTTCTCGGCGGCGGCCGGATGCTGTGAGAGCAGGTACCAGACCCAGGTCATGGTCACTGCGGTGGTCTCGTGGCCGGCCATGAAGATGGTCAGCACCTCGTCGCGCACCTCGGTGGCGTTCATCCCGGCGCCGTTGTCCGGATCCTTGGCCGCGATCAGCCGCGTGAGCAGATCCTTGGGCGCCGTATCGAGCGCCTTCTCGCGCGCCGCGATCAGGCGGTAGATCGCGGCGTCCATCGAGCTGAAGTCGGCGTGAATCTCGTCTTCTTTCCGCTGCATGCGCATCGGTCCGATGATGGGCAGCACGTCCAGGATCGAGAAATTGAGCGCGCGTTGGGTGCGCCCGAGCGCGCTGCCGGTCACCGCGATCAACTCGTCGGCATCGGAGGAGAACATCGTCTTGCAGATGATCTGCAGGGTGAGTGCGGTCATCTCCTCGGAGATGTCGACCTCGGCGCCCTCGCCCAGCTGCTGCCAGTGCTTGCGGAACGTCTCCGACGTCTCGGCCATGGCGGGCGCGTAGGACTGGACGCTGCGCGGGTCAAAGGCCGGCGCCATGACCTTGCGGTGGGTGCGCCATTTCTCGCCGTCGCTCGACAGCAGCCCCTCGCCGAACATGGCCGAGAAGAAGCGCTTCTCCATGTCGGTCTTCGGATAGTTGGCCACGTTGTCGAGCAGAACGTGGCGCACGCCGTCAGGGTCGCTGACAAAGACGCCGCCGCCGAGGACGGACTTCGAGACATAGACCGGCGTCTCGTAGACAACCGCCGGCAGCGTCTCCCACTGGTTGGGGGGCTGGCGCTTGAACAGGCTCCAGAACGACGCCGGCTTCGCCGGCGGCGGCGCGGTCCCGGCCAGGAACGGTTCTTCGGCGATATCGGCGACGGTCATCGGTCTGAAAGCCTTGAAAGGTCTTTGCAGGACCGAGGGTAACCGAAAGCCCGCCGCCGGCGGCCTTAATTCGGGTTCAGGTTTCGCGGCGCCGGCCGATGCGCTTGATCTCCCACTCGAGGTCGACGCCGAACTTGGCGAGGACTTCGGCGCGCACCGTCTCGCCCAGGCCCTCGAGGTCGGCGGCGCTCGCCTCGCCGGCGTTGATCAGGAAGTTGGCGTGCTGTTCGGAAAACCGCGCCTGCCCGCGCGGCTTGCCGCGCCAGCCGGCGGCGTCGACCAGCCGCCAGGCGCTGTCGCCGGGGGGATTCTTGAACGTTGAGCCACCGGTTTTCTCGCGAATGGGCTGGGTGGACTCCCGGCGCGCCGTGATCTCCTGCATGCGCGCTTCGATAGCGGCGGGGTGGTCGGATTGGCCCTGAAAGAGCGCGCCGGTGAAGACGAGCGGCCGCGCGGCCGCCGCCTTCGACTTGCGGTAGGCGTAGTCCATTTGGGCGTTGGAGAGCGCGACGCGCTCGCCGTCTCGGGCAACGGCATAGGCTTCTACGAGCACGTCCTTTGTCTCGGTCCCATAGCAGCCGGCGTTCATGACGCAGGCGCCGCCGACCGTCCCGGGCACGCCGCGATAGAATTCGAGGCCCGCGATCCCCGCCTTCGCCGCCTCGCGCGCGAGATTGGCGTCCAGCGCCGCGGCGCCGGCGAAGATGCGGCCCTCGCCGCGCCCCTCGATGCTGGCGAAGGCGCGGCCAAGCCGGATCACCACGCCGTCGACCCCGCCGTCGCGAACGAGCAGGTTCGAACCGACGCCGATAGGCGTGACCGGGACATCCGGGTCCAGCCCGCGCAGGAAGCCGGCGAGGTCATCCTCGTCCTCGGGCAGGAAGAGCACGTCGGCCGGCCCGCCGACGCGAAGCCAGGTGAAGGGCGCGAGCGGCTCGTCGAACAAGAGCTTGCCGCGCGCCGGCGGCAGCCGGTCGCGCCAGCTCATGGAACCGGCAACGCCTCGAGCTCAGCCGGCAACGCGTGCGCCCAGCCGGTGATGTCGCCGGCGCCGAGACAGACGACGAGGTCGCCCTCTTTCGCCTCTTCGGCCACCACGGCCGCCAGTTCGTCGGGACCGCCGAGCGGCACGACCCGGCGATGGCCCCAGCGGCGCAGGCCTTCGACCAACGCGTCGCGCGACGCGCCATCGATCGGCGCCTCGCCGGCCGGGTAGACCTCGGCGACGATCACGACGTCGGCGTCGTTGAAACAGGCGCAGAACTCCTCGAACAGGCCCGCGAGCCTGGAGTAACGGTGCGGCTGGACCACCGCGATCACCCGCCCGTTCGTGACCCCGCGGGCGGCCCTGAGCGCGGCGGCGATCTCGACCGGGTGATGGCCGTAGTCGTCGATCACGCGCACGCCGCGCGCTTCGCCGGTCGGCGTAAAGCGGCGCTTCACGCCCGAAAACCCGGCCAGCCCCTTGCGGATGGCGTCCTCCGCGACGCCGAGTTCGCGCGCCACGGCGACGGCGGCGAGCGCGTTCGTCACATTGTGCTCGCCGGCCATGGGCAGCATCAGGTCGGCGATCACGGTCGCCGCGCCGTTCAGCGGCGTGACCGCGACGTCGAACGTTGAGCCAGAAGCGCCGGCGGCGATGTTGATCGCCCGGATCTCGGCCTGCGGGTTCAAGCCATAGGTCACGAGGCGGCGGTTCTCGACCTTGGCGGCCAGCGCCTGCACCTCCGGATGGTCGGTGCACAGCACCGCGAAGCCATAGAAGGGGATGTTCTCGACGAAATCCTGGAACGCCCGCTTGACCGCATCGAACTCGCCGTAGTGGTCGAGGTGCTCGGGATCGATGTTGGTGACGACGGCGATGGTCGACTTCAGCCTGAGGAAGCTGCCGTCGCTCTCGTCGGCTTCCACAACCATCCACTCGCCCTCGCCCACCTTCGCGTTGGCACCATAGGCGTTGATGATGCCGCCGTTGACGACGGTCGGATCGAGCCCGCCAGCGTCGAGCAGGGCCGCGACCATGGACGTGGTCGTGGTCTTGCCGTGGGTTCCGCCGACGGCGACGGAGTGCTGCAGCCGCATGAGCTCGGCCAGCATCTCGGCGCGGCGCACGAGCGGCAGCCGCCGCTCGCGCGCGGCGGTGATCTCTGGATTGTCCGGCTTGATCGCGGTCGAGAACACGACCGCCGAAGCGCCGTCCAGCTGCGCCGCGTCGTGGCCGATGAAGATCTTAGCGCCCAGAGCCTGCAGCCGTTCGGTGTTGGGGGACGCGCGCGCGTCCGAGCCCTGCACCACGTAGCCAATGCGCAGCATGATCTCGGCGATGCCGCTCATGCCGATGCCGCCGATGCCCACGAAGTGGACGGGTCCGAGGTCGAAGGGGACCGGGCGGGGATGCATCGCGGATCCTGACTAGACGATTTGCCCGATCCGCGACAGCCGCGCTTCGGTTGGACCCGTCACCGTGCACGCAAGCCGTAGACCGCCTCGCAGAACTTGCTCTCGTCGCCGGAGAAGAAGCGGGCCTCGAGATCGACCCGCTTGGCGGCCCGGCGACAGCGCGTGAGCCAGGCTTTGTCGTTTATGAGCCGCGCGGCCGCGGCGACGTACTCGTCCTCGGTTTCGGCCATCAGGTCTTCCGGCAGCCCAAGCCGGCGGAAGATGGCCAGGTCGGCATGGGAATGGGCTTCAGGCCCGTCGAGGCAGACTCCCGGCAGGCCTAGCGAGACCGCATCGATGATGCTGTTCATGTTCCCATACGGGAACGGGCAAAGGAAAAACGCGCAGGCGAGCAGCCGCTGCATGTAGGCGTCGTGAGGAACCTCGTTGTGCACGACCGCGCCCGGCAGCTGCCGCTTGATCTCGCGCTCGAGGTAGAAATAGGCGATCCCACGCGCGCCGAGCGGGAAGAAGTGGAACTCGATCGGCCGCTCGGCCGCCTGCGCGATGCGGGCGAGCGCCCCGAGCAGGAAGGAATTGATCTTCATCACCGAGGCGGGGATGGCGATCTTCAGCACCTCGCCGGCCGTCGGATCGCCGGCCGCCGCCTGCGCGACGCCGACCGCCGGGTCGATGGCTCGCGGCGTGTAAGGGAAGGCGTCGGGCGGCAACAGCAGCAGCTTTTCCGAGTAGCAGGTCTTGGACTTCACGAAGTCCTCGGGCAGGACCATGTAGTCGATCGTCGGACTCATGGTCGTCGCGGTGTGGCCGTAGGAGACGCACTGCACCGGCGCCAGCCTGAGCGACGCCAAGGCGATCGCCGTGATCGTCAGGCCGACGCCCAGATGGAAGACGATGTCCGGGTCGCGCTCGAGGATGGCGTCGCCGACCGCCTTGGTCACCGTCACCAGGTCCGCCGTCGGAAAGCGGATGATGTCGTCGAAGCAGCTCAGGACGTCCGGCTCCTTGGGGTCGCCGTGCAGGACGCCAATGACCTCGAACCGCTCGCGCAGAGCGCGCACGGCGCGCGAATGGGTGCGGTAGATGGCGTGGCCGAGCGAATAGTGTTCGGTGACGATGATGATGCGGGGCTTCTCGCGCTTCGACCGCGGCTTGCCAGGATCAAACTCGGCGCAGCCGCCGGCCAGGCAGGCGCGGCGCATCTGCGCCATCAGGTCGGCCTTCAGCTTGTGCTTGTCGGCGTCCATCGCATAGCTCGAGTGGCAGTAGGGCTCGGTCAACTTCTGGATGAGGACGGTGCCGAGCGTGACGTCGCCGAACTTGCCCGGCAGCCACTTGAGCATGCGCTCGCGGAAGGCGCAGGCGCGTGGCGTTACGCAGATGCGCGCCGACAGATAGGCGATCAGCGCCACGATGGTCGCGGCCCGATTGGCGCCGAGGCTCTCGTCGAAGTTGATATCCATGATCGACGACGAGGGCATGAAGAGGAGCAGGAAGGCGCCGAGGTTGGTTGCGTTGAGCCGCCACTGCCCGCCGGCGCCGCCCCCGAAGTGGGCGGCCAGGTGGTCCGTCGACTGGAAGCCGCTGATGGCGAAGATGTTGTCGAGCCAGCGGTGCTGGGCGAACAGCACCTCGGTCGCCATCGGCGAGATGGCGTGGCCGCCGTTCACGATCAGGTCGCTGAATCCCGCCGCGAAGCGGGTGGCGAACCGCTGGTAGTAGTCCTTCAGCTCGATGCCGGGCGGCACGCCGCCGAGATCGAAGTTCTCGATCGCCCCCATCGTGCGATCGATCGAGTCCAACATGGCCAGCGCGATCGGCACGGCCCTGGCATATTCGCGCCTCGCGATGGCGAGCTCGAACTCGACGAGCGACGGCGCCGGCTGTGGGGCGGGCGCGGCCAGCGAAGCGGCGATCGGGGTTGTCGACCCGGCCATGTTGTCGGGCGGGGGCGCGGGGCTACCCCAGGCGCTGCGCCAGTTCGTCGACGGCGCGGTCGACGAGCGGGTCCGAGCCGAGCCCCTTAAGCCGCTCGGCCATCACCGCCTCGGCGAGCGCGGCGGCGGCTTCGGCGGCGGCCGCCTTGACGTCCTGGGCGGCTTTCGCTTCGGCATTGGCGATCTGCCGCTCGGCCATGGCGCGCCGCCGTTCGATCTGGTCGGCAAGCCTCACCTCCGCTTCGGCGCGCAGCCGCGCCGCGTCGGCCTCGGCGTTGGCAAGGATCTCGGCGGCCATCTTCTCGGCAGCCTCGCGCTGGGTCGTGATCTGCGCGAGCAGGGCTTGCGCCTCCTGCCGCAGCCGGAGCGCCTCGTCGAGCTCGGCTCTGACCCTCGCGCCGCGCGCGTCGAGCGCCTTCAGCGCCATCCCAGGGACCTTGGCGTAGACCAGGATGCCGAAAAGCACCAAAAGGCCGACGGCGATCCAAAACTCCGCATCCGTAATCAGGCTCATGGCTCGCCGACCCTGGCCTGGGCGGCTCGCAGCTGACCGACGGTCGGCACGGCGCCGGTCAATCGTTCCACCATCGCCGAGGCCGCCTGCAGCGCAATCTCCCGCACGTGGGCCATCGCCTCATCTCGTGCGGTCAATATCCGAACTTCGGCGTGCGCCAGCGTCTCCGCCAGCCGCGCCTGCTCGCGCGCATCCGCCGCGACAGCCGCTTCCTGCGCCCGCGTCTTGGCCCCGAGCGCCATCCGGTGAGCGCGAGCACGCGCCTCGGCCATCTCGTTGGCGGCCGTGGCCGCCTGGGCGTCGGCCTGTTCCTTCAGTCGCCGCGCGTCCCCGATGTCGCCGGCGATGCGGTCCTCGCGCGCCCCGATCGTCCCGCTGATCCGCGGCACGAACACGCGGGCGAACAGCATGAACATGACCGCGAAGATGAACAGCAGCCAGACCGCTTGGCCTGGCCACTGGGCCATGTCGAATTGCGGCAGGCCACTCGCGCCCGCATCTGCGGGCGCGGTCGAAGCTTGGGTCGCGGGCGTCGGCAAGGCGGGCATGGACGGGCGTTCGTCAGACTTTCACGAACAGAATGATGAAGCCCATGACGAGCCCGAAGATGCCCATCGATTCCGCTAGCGCCATGCCCAGGAAGAGCCAGACGCGCTCGCCTGCGGCCGCGGCCGGATTGCGGATGGCGGCTTGCAGATAGCCGCCGAACAGGATGCCAAGGCCAGCGCCGGCCCCGATGAGGCCGGTCATGGCCAGGCCGGCGCCGATGTATTTGGCGGCTGTAACGTCCATGTCGAGAAGATCCCCTTGGTTAGGTTGGAGTTCAGTGAGCGTGGTCGAGATTGACCATCTCGTTGAGGTAAACGCAGGTCAGCGCCGCGAACACGAACGCCTGTAGGAAGGCGACCACCAGTTCCAGCAGCATCAGCCCGACCACCATGCCGAACGACACCACCGAACCGGCTAGGCCGAGGGTGGCGAGCCCGCCCTGTAGCCCAAAGAGGCCAAGGCCGACCACGAAGCTTGCGAACATGTAGATGACCACGTGGCCGCCGATCATGTTCCCAAACAGTCGCATGGCCAGCGTCATCGGGCGGATGAGAAACGAAATGAACTCGAAGAAGCCGATGAACAGAGCCATCACCGGATGCACGCCCGACGGCCAGAACAGCTTCACCACGCCCGGCCCATTGCGCACGATGCCGACGATGATGACGGTGGCGAACGTCATGATCGCCAGCGTCGCGGTGACCGCGAGTTGCGACGTGACGCTGAACCCGCCGGGCGTCAGGCCAACCAGGTTGAGCATCGCGATGAGCAGAAAGAGCGTGAACACGAACGGCAGGAACGGACGCCCGCGATCGCCGATGATCGCCCCGGTCAGGGTTCCGTCCACCATTGTGTAGAGCATTTCAGCCAGGGCTTGCAGCCGCCCGGGCACGATCTCGCGTCGGGTTGAAACCAGGAAGAAGACGCCAAGCAGCCCGGCGGCGATCAGCATGAACAGAACAGAGTTCGTAATCGACAGATCGAGCCGCGCGACGCCCGGAATCACCACCTCGGGGAGGGGCACGATCTTGTGGATCATGAACTGGTTCATCGGTTCGATGGCGGCCATCGGGGTCTCTCGGTCTTCCTAGTCCTCGTCGTCATCATCGGGCGCCGCAGGCGACGGCCCGGCCGTCGGCGCCGCGGCGCTGATGGCCAGAGCCGTTCGCACGGCGGCGAATATCGACAGCCCAAGCCCGATCAGCAGGCCGCTGATCAAGCCGAGGGGGCTTGTATGGACGAAGTGGTCGAAGGTCCAGCCCAGGCCGACACCGCCGAACACGCCACCCAAGAGACCCGCCAGCAACCGGTAACCGACGCCGGCTTCGCCGAGTCCCGCGAGCGGCGACGCGGCCGGCGCGCGAGAGGCTTCGAGCCGTGCAAGGTCGCGAGCCAGACGCTCGCTCGGGTCATCGCTCTCTGGCATTGCGGTCCGGAAGCCCGGCCATTTCGCTCCGGCGCCCGGTTGAATCGCGGCGGACCCTATCGGCGGCGCGGTCCAGCGTCAAGCTGGCCCGAATCAGTGGTAACGCATTGACTTTACAGCCTAAAATCTTATCAGCTAGCTGACCGCCGCCGCGTTAGTTGCTGGCGTGAGTCTCCCGCGCGTGGTCGGTCAGCGCCTTGGCCGTCGTCTCGCAGCGCACGGGTACGCCCCAGAACAGCCAGGCATCGGCGAGCTGACGGCTGGGCAGCGCCTCGACCTTGGCCCAGATGCCGCGCCCCTGGGCGATGTCGGCCTGGCCCTGGTCGGCGATCGGCTGCGCGGAAGCCTTCTCCGTGGCCTGCATCGCCGCCGCGAAGCGGTCCAGCGCCTTGTGCTCCAGCGCCACGTCCTTGGCGTAAGGCACATCCTCCTGAACCGGCGAGCCGAACGCCTTGTCGATATCCTTCAGGTCCGGAAGGATCCGTGGGTAGATGGCGAGGTACTCGTCGAGCGCCCCATAGCACCAGCTCACGAAGCCGTAGTCGTCGGTGGGCGCGCCGGCGGGCACGTCCTCCGTCTCGGTCGACCCGGGCGGCGCGGCTTGCGCGTCCGCGGACGCGTCGGGCGCCGGAGGCGGCGCTGCCGTCGCATCGCCCTGCATGATCGAAAGGGCCATCAAGAGAGCCAGGGACATCTTAGACCGCATCCTTTGTTGAACGCGCCGCAGCGCATGGGCGGCCGAACCCGCCGCCGCCGGGTGTCTCGATCTCGATGGCGTCACCGGGCTGAACCGAGACCGAAAAGCAACCGGCCAAGTCCTTTATCGCGCCGCTCGCCCGAAGCAAACGCTGTCGACCGGGCGCGCCCGGCGCTCCGCCGGCCAGCCCCTGTGGCGAATGTTCGCGGCGGGTGGAGAGCAGCGCCGCCTCGGCCGGGGCCAGAAACCGGATGCGCCTGACCGCGCCGTCGCCGCCGGCGTGCGCGCCGGCCCCGCCCGAGCCTTCTCGCACGGCGAACGCTTCGACGCGGACGGCAAACCGGCGCTCGAGGATCTCCGGGTCGGTCAGCCGCGAGTTGGTCATGTGGGTGTGGACGGCGTCGGCTCCGGCGTGGGCGGCGGTCGCGCCTGCGCCGCCGCAGATGGTCTCGTAGTACTGCCGCGCCGCGTCGCCGAAGGTGAAGTTGTTCATCGTCCCCTGCGACCCGGCCATGACGCCCAGCGCGGCATAAAGGGCGTCGACGATGTGCTGGCTGGTCTCCACGTTGCCCGCGACGACCGCGGCCGGTGGCGCAGGCGCGAGCATCGAGCCGACCGGCGTGACGATGGTGAGCGGCTCCAGGCAGCCGGCGTTCAGCGGGATGTCGTCGTCGATCAGGGTGCGGAAGACATAAAGCACCGCCGCATCGACGATGGCCGAGGGGGCGTTGAAGTTGGAGGCCAGCACCCCGCTCGTGCCGGTGAAATCGATCACCGCCGCGCCCGCGGCGGCGTCCACCTTGATCTGCACGACGATCTCGCCACCGCCGTCCATGGGGACCAGGGCCGAGCCATCGCGCAGACGGCCGATCGCGCGGCGGACGCTGGCTGCTGCGTTCTCCTGCACGAAGCCCATGTAGCGGGCGACCTGCCCCGCGCCGTTAAGGGCGATCATCGCCTGCACGGCCACGGCCCCGGCTTCGCAAGCCGCGATCTGCGCCTTCAGGTCGGCGATGTTCTGGCCCGGATTGCGCGCCGGCCATGGTCCGGCGGTCAGCGCCGCGCGCACGTCCGCCTCGAGGAAGACGCCGCCGCGCATGATCGGCAACGCGTCCAGCATCACGCCTTCCTCGTCGATCGTGTGGGAAAACGGAGGCATGGAGCCGGGTTGCACGCCACCGACGTCGGCGTGGTGGCCGCGCGCCGCGACGTAGAACTGGGGCTTCGCCTCGCCTCCGACGAACACCGGCATGACGACGGTGATGTCCGGCAGGTGGGTTCCGCCGGCGAAGGGGTTGTTCAGCGCGAACGCCTCGCCGGGCCGAAACGTCGGGTGGCGCGCCGCGACGGCACGCACGCTCGCGCCCATGGAGCCTAGGTGCACAGGCATATGCGGCGCGTTGGCGACGAGCCCGCCATCGGCGTCGAACAGTGCACAGGAGAAGTCCAGCCGCTCCTTGATGTTGACCGAGTGGGCCGTGCGCTCCAGCGCCGCGCCCATGGCTTCCGCGACGCCCATGAAGCGGCGGTTGAACAGCTCCAGCGTTACCGGGTCGACGACCGCGTCTGCCTCGGTCGCCGCGCGCGCGCGGCCCTCGATTCGCCTGAGGCGGATCAGCCCGCCGGCCTCACGCTCGGCGCGCCAGCCCGAGGCGATCGCGATCTGCGTGTCGTCGCGCAGGATCAGCACCGGGCCCTCCAGCGGCGCGCTCATGTCCTCGGCGAAGACCGCGCCGCTGGGCGCCGCGCCGTGGCGCAGCCCGGACTCGGACGGCGGAACGCCGGCGCTTCCCCCGCCCTTCGCCTCGATCGCCTCGACCTCGACCCCGGCGATCAGGACCGGAAGCTCGGGCTCGACGAATCCGAACAAGCGTCGGTGCGCCGCCGCGAACCCGGCGGCGACCGCATCGAGCGCGGCCAGCGGGACCATGAGCTCGGCGTCGGCGCCGTCGTAGCGGAGGCGAAGCCGGCGGCCGATGGAGTCCGCCGCCGCGCCCTGCCCCGCCAGTTCGTCCGCGGCCTCGGCGGCCAGATGCGCGGCGAGGTCTTCCGCGTCCGCAAGGCCGTTGGGGTCCAGCCGCCGCTCGATCGGAGCGCGGCGCAGGCTGCGCATCTCGGCCTGCCCGATGCCCCAGGCCGACAGCAGGCTCGCGTAGCGCGGGCACAGGATCTCGGTCGCGCCGAGCGCCTCGGCGACCCAGCAAGCGATCTGGCCGGCCGCGCCCCCGAACGCGACCAGCGAGTGACCGCGCGGATCGAAGCCTCGCTCGGTCGAGATGCGGCCGATGGCCTGCGCCGCCTGCTCGACCGCGACCGCGACGAAGCCCTCGGCCGCCGCCTCGGGGCTCTCCGCGCCCATGAGCGCGGCAAGCTCGGAAAGGCGCGCCCGGGCCGCGGCGACGTCCAGCGGCTGGTCCTGACCCGGTCCGAACAGGGCCGGAAAGGCGCCGGCGTCGATGCGACCCAGCACGAGGTTGGCGTCGGTGATGGTCGGCGGGCCGCCGCGCCCGTAGGCCGCCGGGCCTGGGTCGGCCCCGGCGCTGGCCGGGCCGACGCGGGCGCGCAGGCCGTCGAAGCTCAGGATCGAGCCGCCGCCCGCCGCCACCGTCTCGACGTCCAGCATCGGGCTGCGCAGTCGCACATCGGCCACCTTCGCTGAATCCCGTCGCTCGAGCGCGCCGGCGTAACGGCATACATCGGTCGAGGTGCCACCCATGTCGAAGCCGAGCACGGCCTTCGCGCCACAGGCTTCGGCGGTGCGCGCCACGCCGACGACGCCGCCTGCCGGGCCGGAGACGACCGCATCGCGACCCCGGAATGCGTCTGCCCGCACCAAGCCGCCGGCCGAGGTCATGAGATAGAGCGACGCCCCGCCCACCGCCTCGGCCAACCGCTCGGCGTAGGCTCGAACGACCGGCGTCAGATAGGCGTCAGCGACCGTGGTCTCGGCGCGGGGGACGAAGCGCGGGGCGGGCGAGACCTCGTGCGAGAGCGCGACGAAGCCGAATCCGGCCGCACGCGCGATCACGCCGGCTTGGAGTTCGTGGGCCGGGTTCAGGTCCGAGTGCAGGAAGGCGATCGCGACCGAAGTGAATCCGTCTGCCACCGCCGCCCGCAAGCGTTCCTCGAGCGCGGCCGAGTCGAGCGCCTCGATCACCTCGCCGCCAGCGCCCAGGCGCTCGCCGGCTTCGGCCACGCCGGCGTAGAGCGGCATGGCTTTTTCGATGTCGAGCGCGAAGAGCTTGGGCCGCGTCTGGTCGCCGATCACCAGCGCGTCGCGAAACCCGCGCGTGACGACGAAGAGCGTCCGCGCGCCCGTCCGCTCCAAGAGCGCATTGGTGGCCACCGTCGTGCCGAGCTTGATCGCCCCGACCCGCTCGGCCGGGAACGGTGCGCCGGCAGGGAGCGCGAGCAGGCGGCGCATCCCCTCGACGGCCGCGTCCTCGTAGGATCGGGCGATCGAGGGAAGCTTCAGCGTGTGCAGCCGGCCGCCCGAGTCGCGGCCGATGACGTCCGTGAATGTGCCCCCGCGGTCGATCCAGAAGTCGAAGCGTTCGCTCCCCGCCGACACCGATTGTCCTCGTCCCGCCAAGAGTTTGGTGCGCAAACGCCGCACGCGCGCGCCGATGGCATAGCACGCTCGGGCGCGCTGCTTGCGGTTGACGGCGCTCACCTTCCGGCGGACAAAGGTGGGGCCGGGGAGAAAGAGGTCGCGATGGAACGGTTGTCGAGCGTCCGCCCGCCCCTGTTTTTTGGCGCGTGGAAGCCGATTGCGTGGATCGGCGGGGCTGTTGCCACCACCATCGCCGTCGCCGTCGCAGCGCTTCTCGCCGTTGTGTTTGCCGCCACCCTCGTCGTCATCGGGCTGATGGCCTCGGTGCTCGTGGTCTTCGCCGCTCTTGCGCTCGGCGCGCGGCGGACCGTGCGCCGCCGCTACTCCGACGTGATCGAAGCGCACAATGTCGGCGGCCGGTCGTGGGTCGCCTACGGCTGGGATGAGCGGGCGCGCTAGACTCTGATTTCATGCGGCTGATCGACGCGCCATCACCCAACCTCGACGCGCGTCTGAAGCCCCCCGACATGATTATACTGCACTACACCGGCATGCCGACCGGCGCCGAGGCGCTGGCGCGTCTGCGCGACCCGGCGGCGCAGGTCTCGGCCCACTACCTGATCGAGGAGGACGGGCGAGTCTTCCTGCTCGTGCCGGAGGAGCGGCGCGCCTGGCACGCCGGCGTCTCCTTCTGGAAGGGCGAGCGCAACCTGAACGGCGTCTCGATCGGCATCGAACTGGTCAATCCCGGCCACGACTGGGGCTACCAGCCGTTTCCCGATGCGCAGATCGCGAGCCTGCTTGAGCTCATCGGCGGCATCCGCGGGCGATGGAGCGTGCCCGACGCGCGGATCCTGGCTCATTCGGACGTCGCGCCCGACCGCAAGCTCGATCCCGGCGAGCTGTTCCCCTGGAAGAGGCTCGCCGAAGCCGGCCACGGCCTGTGGGCCGAGCCCGATCCCGCGCCAGGCGCCACCCTCGCACCCGGCGAGGAGAGCACGGCCGTCTTTGCGCTGCAGGCGGGTCTCACGCGCCTCGGCTACGACTGCGCCCCGTCCGGCGCCTATGACAAGGCGACGACCACCACGGTCAGCGCCTTCCAGCGCCATTGGCGTCCCGCCCGGGTCGACGGCGCCGCCGACGGCGAGACCCGGGCGAGGCTCATGGCCCTCCTCCGCGCGCAGGCTTGACGGCAGCCGTGCGGCGACCGACCTTCACGTGCAGGATCAGACGGCCGGGCGGTCGCTCCCGCTCTTCGGGGCGGGGGAGGAAAGTCCGGGCTCCACGGCGAAATGGCGACGGGTAACACCCGCCGGGGGCGACCCCAGGGACAGCGCCACAGAAAGCAAACCGCCAACCCGCGCCTTCGGGGGCGGACGGTAAGGGTGAAAGGGTGGGGTAAGAGCCCACCGCGGACCCGGCGACGGGGACGGCATGGCAAGCCCCGCCTGGAGCAAGACCGAATAGGGACGACGCGCCTTGACCTTCGGGTTCAGGCAGGGCCTCGCCGGCCCGAGTCGTCCGGGTAGGTCGCGAGAACCGGCCCGCAAGGACCGGTCCAGAGGAATGGCCGCCGCGTCCCTCTTCTTAAAGGGGCGGCACAGAACCCGGCTTACAGGCCGTCTGATCCCTCTTATCCACAATACTTGGCGATTATCCTGGACTTGACGGATGGATCGTGCCCCTTTTAGGCTGGGCTGGACAGGCCGGCTTGCTCTTATTGGTGCTAGGGGCGCTCGCGCTTCCGCTGGTCGCGTGGGCGTCTCAGGCGCGGGCGATGTCAGCTAAATCGGTTCAGGATATGAGCGGCGGTAAAGCCTACCGGACGGTTTGCAACAGCGGTTACGGTCCCTTCCTGCACTCCGATAAAATATCTTACGGAATCAGGATCGATGAACCGGCAATATTCGGTTGTTCTATGCGTGAACGGCAGATCGAAGGCGTGCTGATAGATGGCCCGGGCATAAACAAAAATCCCTATTTGGGGATCACTTTTCTTAAGTTCACCGACTTGCGCGGCGTTAAGCGGTTCCACGCTACTGAGCGTCACTGTAGTGGAGGCTTCTCCAGGATATACCGCGGTGTTGCTGAAGCGGGCGGCCGCCGGTTGGGGAGTGCCTTCTGTCATCTCGAAGTCGTCTGGCAGGGGCAGGCTGCCGACGAACACAACCCCTCCGCATCGGAAGTGCTTGGCTGGCGTCGTGCCAGCATTGACGAAAGTCAGCGAGACGATTATTGGCTCGGCCAGATTAAACTTCACGATTCCAGGTATTCCGGGATGGACGTAAGCGCGCAATTGTCTAATCGCAACATAACTGATAATGAAAAACGTCAATACCAAAGCAAGAGTTTGGAAACCGCCGACAATTATACTGGCGACGCCAATTTCTTCCGAGTGCTCGTTCGCCGCGCGCTGCTGCTGATATGCAGCATCGCCGCTGGCTTCGGCTTGGCTCTCTGGAGTGGCATGAGTTTCGACAACGAACGGCCGCTGTTCAGTGCCGGGATCGTAACCGCCTCCGTAGGTATTCCCCTCGTTGGCTGGTGCTTGTTCGGCGCTACTCTGTGGCACGGTAGCTTGGGCTGGTGGCTGTGATGCGAGCGGAATCGCAAGCGGCGGAATGCCTAGCGCGACAATGGCCGCAACGATCAGAACCCTCAGTTTCCGCACGCCCCCACGGCCTCGCCAAAGATGTCGTCGTTCAACCTGTTATTGTACCTAAAAGCGAACTCCGCAACGTAGAGCGGCAGATACTTCGCGCTGACCTTGTGGAACGTCCCCACCATCCCGCGCTTGATGAGCGACCAGAAGCCTTCGATGGTCTGCGTGTGGATCGTGCCGACGACGTACTGGCCCTTGGAGTGATCGACGCTGCGATGCCGGCGGGGGTCCAGATGCGTGTACGCGCCCCACTGGTCGGTGCAGATGAGCGAAACGCGGTTAGACACCGCTTCGGCAACGAACGCCCCCAAGACCTCTTTGCTGGCCGCCTCGACCACGCGCGCCACGACGTTCCCGCCGCGCTCGACCGCGCCCGCAACGATGGACTTGTTGACGCCGCGCTTGATGCGCTTGCCGGTGTCTCCGCGACGCAACGAAACGTGCTTATTGGTCCACTTGCCGCCGATGAAAGTCTCATCGACCTCAACGATGCCCATGAGCTGCCGGAACTTCTCGTCGGCCAGTCCGGCGCGGACGCGGTGGCACATGTACCAAGCGGTCTGATAGCTGCCGAAACCCATAACCCGTTGAATTTGCAGGGCAGAAACGCCCTTCTTGCTGGTCATCATCATGTGAACGACGCGAAACCAATCCCGGAGCGGCTTGTTCGTGTTCTCGAAGATCGTACCGGCGATATGGGAGAAGCGATAAGCGCCGCCCTGGCGGCATTCCGGGCACTCCCACTTCCAAGGCATCGTCGCCAGCTTGTAGCACTTGCGACCGTCGCAGCGCGGGCAGCGCACGCCATCGGGCCAGCGGTGCGCGACCAGGTACGCCGCGCAGGCGTCTTCGTTCGGAAACGCCTTTTCGAACTGAGGGATAGTCATCTGGTGGATGCGGGCCACGGCGGCTCTCCTTCGATGATTAGAGAGTGCCATGTCTGAGCCAATCCGTCAAGTCCAGGATAATCGCCCAATACTTAACGTGTTCGCTGTATGTTCTGTGGATAAACAGGTTCTGTTAACCAAATCAGCGTGCGACATCTTCGCGCGAACCTAGAATAGGCAATTGGTGTCATTGCGTCCCATTTCGTCCCATGTTAACGCTAACCGTTCAGAATGATCCGTTGCGCCTTAGGGGGCTGAGGCGCTGTGGGCTGGCTGCATCGGCGGCGCCTCAGGGGGTGTGGGCGAAGTGTTCCGGTCGACCTTTGAGAGGCCATTGGACGCCAAGCGACGCGTCGTCGTGCCGCTGGAATTCCGCGCCGCGGTCTCAGGCCCCTTCGACGGCATCTTCTGCTTCCCCTCGGTCGAGGCGGATTGCATCGAGGCGGGGGGCAAGGCCCTGTTCGACCGCAACGAAGCACTGATCAACGACTTCGAGGTCGGCGACCCGGTGCGCTATGCGCTGGAGTTCACCCTGCGCGGCGGCATGGCCCAGCTCGCCTTCGACACCGCCGGCCGCGTCACGCTGCCCGAGACGCTGTGCGAGACGTTCGGCCTCGCAGAGGCGGTGATGCTCGTCGGCCTGGGCGAGCGCTTCCAGATCTGGGGCCGCGAGGCCTTCCTCGTCGAGCGCCCCGCCCAACGCCTCGTCGCGCAGCAGGGCTTGCGCGCACGCGCCGAAGCCAGGCGCGCCTTGGCCGGAGCCGGCGGATGACCGCCGCGCCGCACCGCCCTGTCATGCTGGAAGAGGTCTCGGCCGCGCTCGCGCCCGGGCCCGGCAAACTGATCGTCGATGCGACCTTCGGCGCCGGCGGCTACAGCACAGCCTTCGTGCGCGCGGGCGCGCGCGTGATCGCCTTCGACCGCGACCCCGCCGCCCTTGCCCACGCGGCGCCGCTCGCCGCCGAGCCCTTCGTGCTCATCCAAGCGCCGTTTTCGACGATGGAGGCGCACGTCGATGGGCGCGTGGACGGGGTGGCGTTCGATCTCGGCGTCTCCTCGATGCAGCTGGACGAGCCCGAGCGCGGGTTCTCCTTCCGCGCCGACGGCCCGCTCGACATGCGCATGGGGCGTTCCGGCCCCACCGCCGCGACCCTGGTCAACGAAACCGAGCCGGCGGAGCTCGCCCGCATCTTCCGCGACTATGGCGAAGAGAAGAACGCCACCCGCATCGCCCGCGCTTTGGCGCGCCGTCGCGATTCGGCGCCGTTCACGCGCACGCTGGATCTGGCCGAGGCCGTCGCGCGCGCCCAGGGGGGTCGCAAGGGCGCGAAGGTGCATCCCGCGACCCGCGTGTTCCAAGCGCTGCGCATCGCCGTGAACGGCGAGTTGGCCGAGCTCGAGGCGGGCCTGGCCGCGGCCGAGCGGCTGTTGCGCGAAGGCGGGCGGCTGGCGGTCGTGAGCTTTCATTCGCTCGAGGACCGCATCGTCAAGACCTTCCTCGCCGAGCGCGCCGGGCGCACGCCGTCAGGCTCGCGCCATCGTCCGCCGGCGCCAGCCGGGCGCCCGGCGAGCTTCCGGCTGTTGTTCAACGGCGCGCAGGCCGCAAACCCGGCCGAGGTCGCGCAAAACCCCCGCGCCCGCTCGGCCAAACTGCGCGCGGCGGAGAGGACCGGCGCCCCGGCCTGGAGCGTCGCCGCATGAACCCGCTCAGCCTGCTCGACCAGCGTTACCGCGGCTTCCGCGTGATAGAGATCGGCGGGCTGGGCGTGCTCCTCGTGCTCGCGTTGGTCGTCTATCTCGCCAAGACCCACGCCGGCGGCGAGCGGGCCGACATCGACCACATCCAGGCCCAGATTGACGACGAGCAGGGGCGCGTGACGCTGCTGAGGGCGGAAGTGGCCAAGCTGCAACAGCCAGAGCGGCTCGAGAGCCTCTCCGGACGCTACCTCAACCTGCAGCCGATCCCGCCCAGCCACGAGATCAGCGCCGAGGCGCTGGCGTCCGTTGCGCACCCGGCGCCCGCGCCTGCAGCCAAGACCACGCCGCAACCCGCGGCCCCGCCCAGCGCCGCGCCGCCCGCGCCCGCGCCCGCCACAGTCGCGGCCGCCGACACGGATGCGCCGCAATGAGTCCGGTCGACATCCCCTTCCCGCGCTTCCCGAACGCCTGGCGCTGGATCACCGACCGGGTCTGGCGGGTCGAGCATGCGTTCGGCCGCGCCCGTGCCGAGGACCGCGCCGAGGACGACACGCGCCTGCGCATCTTCTTCGTGCTCGCCCTCTTTTCCACGGCGTTCCTGGCGTTGGCGGTGGGCGCCGCCCACTCGGCGCTGTTTTCCGATCGCGACCGCGCCGGGGCCGACGGGGCGGCGCCGGGCGCGCGGGCGGAGCTTGTCGACCGCAACGGCCTCTTGCTGGCCGCCGATCTGCCCCACTTCGGGCTCTACTACGACCCGAGGGAGAACTGGAACCCCGACGAGGTCAGACGCGTGCTGCCGACCGCCGTGCCAGGACTGTCGATGGACCGCCTCGACCGCGCCCTGAAGTCGGATCGGCGGCAATACCTGGTCGGCGGGCTGACGCCTGCCGACCGGGACCGCATCGACGACCTCGGCCTTCCGGGCCTCTCGTTCGAGGCGGAGCCGAAGCGGGCCTATCTGATGGGCCCCACCGCCGGCCACCTGATCGGGTTCGTCGATCGGGGCGGGGTCGGCATTTCGGGCGCCGAGCTTGGTCTCGATAAACTGATCCGCGCCAACGCCGGCAAGGGGCCGGTCGCGCTGTCGATCGACCTTCGCGTGCAGGCGGCGCTGCAGGACGAAGTTGAAAAGGCGGCGGAGAATTTCCACGCCGTCGGCGCCGCCGGCATCGTGACCGACGTCCACACCGGCGAGATCCTGGGGATGGCGAGCTACCCGGCCTTCGACCCGAACCTGGTGGGCCAGGTCCCGGTGGCCGACATGACCAATCACGTAGCCTCGACGGTCTATGAACCAGGCTCGGTATTCAAGGTCTTCACGCTGGCGATGGGCATCGATTCCGGCGTGGCCAACGTCAACACGGTCATGGACACCACCACCCCGCTCGTGATCGGCAGCCAGCACATACGCGACGACGAGCCGTCGAAGTACAACCTGCACCTCTGGGAGGTGTTCACCCACTCGTCCAACATGGGCGCGGCCAGGCTCGGTCTGAAGGCGGGCGGCGACACGCTGGAGCGCTACTTCAAGAGCTTCGGCCTCTGGCAGGCCGCGCCGAGCGAGCTCATCGAATCCGCCCGGCCACTGACGCCCAGGAGGCTGACCGACAACACCGTGGCTTCGATGTCGTTCGGCCAGGCGATCTCCGTCTCGCCGCTCGCGATCGCCACCGGCATGAGCGCGATACTGAACGGCGGGGAATACATCCCGCTCACCATCCGCAAGCGCGATCCCGGTCAGCCCCTGAACGCGCGTCGGGTGATCTCGGAGTCCACCGCCCGCACCATGCTCGATCTCATGCGGATGAACGCCCAGCTCGGCACCGGCAAGGCCGCCGACGCCGCCGCGCCCGGCTACCGCGTCGGCGGCAAGACCGGCACGGCGCAGAAGGCGATCAATGGCCGCTACGCCGCCGGCAAGCGCGTTTCCTCCTTCGCCGCCATCTTCCCCACCGATGGTCCGATGAACGCGCCGCGCTACTTCGTCTTCATCCTGCTCGACGAGCCGCAGCCGACCAAGGACACCGCCGGGTTCGCCATGGGCGCGCAGACCGCAGCCCCGGCAGCCGGGCGGGTGATCGAGCGGATCGCGCCGATCCTCGGCGTCAGGCGCGCCCCGGTCGCTCCCGTCGCGCTCGCCGCGGCCAAGACCGCGCGGTAGAGGCATGCGACTGTCCGCACTCGTCCGCCGCGATGTCGACCCCGACCCCGAGGTCACCGGCGTCACCGCCGACAGCCGGCTGGTCAAGCCCGGCTATCTCTTCGCCGCCCTGCCCGGCGCCAAGACCGACGGGCGGCGCTTCGTCGCCGACGCGCTAAGGGCCGGCGCGGTCGCCGTATTGGCCGGCGAGGCGATCCCGGGCCTGGCGGCGCCCGTGGTCCGCGCTTGCGACCCGCGGCGCGCCTACGCGCTCGCCGCCGCCGCCTTCTGGGGCGCACAGCCCAAGACCTGCGTCGCGGTCACCGGCACCAACGGCAAGACCTCGGTGGTCGCGTTCTGCCGCCAGATCTTCGAGAGGCTCGGCCGCAAGAGCGCCAGCATGGGCACGCTGGGCGTCCAGGCGGGGACCGAGCAGATCAGCCCGCCGGGCCTGACCAGTCCCGATGCCGGGGACGTCGCGCGGCTCCTAGCCGACCTCGCCCGCCAGGGGGTGACCCACCTGGCGCTCGAGGCGTCCTCGCACGGCATCGACCAGCGCCGGCTCGACGGGGTGCGCCTGACCGCGGCCGCGTTCACCAATCTCAGCCAGGACCATCTCGACTACCACGGCGACATGGCGCGTTATCGCGCCGCCAAGCTTCGCCTGTTCGAGGCCCTGCTTCCCCGCGGAGCGACTGCGGTGCTGAACGCCGACGCTCGCGACTTCGCCGCCTTCGAGGCCGCCGCCACCGGGGCCGGTCAGACCGTCTTTTCCGTCGGCGAGAAGGGCCGCGATCTGCATCTGGCCTCGCGCGAAGCCCTCCCCGACGGTCAGCGCCTGACCGTCAAAGCCGCCGGATCGCGCGCCGAGATCAATCTGCCGCTCGCCGGAGCCTTCCAAGCGTCCAACGCGCTCGTCGCCGCAGGCCTCTGCATCGCCGCCGGAGAGGACCAAGCCAAGGTGCTGGCGGCCCTCGCGCGTCTGCGCGGCGCACCCGGCCGGATGCAGCGCATCGGTACGGGCCCGCGAGGCGGCGAAGCCTTCGTCGACTATGCCCACACCCCCGAGGGCCTCAAGACGATGCTCGAAGCGCTTCGTCCGCACACGCGACGGCGGCTGATCGTGGCGTTCGGAGCTGGCGGCGATCGCGATCGGGCGAAACGCCCGCTGATGGGCGCAGCCGCAGCGGCGGCCGCCGATGTCGTCATCGTCACCGACGACAATCCGCGTACGGAAGACTCGGCTGAGATCCGCCGCGCGATCCTCGCCGCAGCGCCCGGCGCACGCGAGATCGGCGATCGGCGCGAGGCCATCCGGACGGCGGTGGGCTTGCTGGGGGACGGCGACGTGCTGGTCGTCGCCGGCAGGGGTCACGAGCAGGGCCAGATTGTCGGCGAGACGGTGCTTCCTTTCGACGACGCGGCCGAGGTCGCGGCCGCGTTGGGCTCGGAGGCGGCGCATGGCTGAGCCGCTCTGGACCTCCAACCAGATCCTCGACGCCGTGCGCGGCGAACTGATCGGCGAGGCGTTCGCCGCGAGCGGCGTCTCCATCGACACGCGCACGCTCGAGCCAGGCGATCTGTTCATCGCGCTCTCGGGCGAGCGCGACGGCCACGATTTCGTCGATCAGGCATTCGCCGAAGGCGCGGCGGGCGCCCTCGTCTCGCGCCCGGTCGCGGGGCCTGCCGTCCGCGTCGGCGACACCCAGAGCGCGCTCGAGCGCCTCGGTCTGACCGCCCGCGAGCGGGCGCGCGGCGCGCTCAGGGGCGCGGTCACCGGCTCGGTCGGCAAGACCAGCCTGACCCAGGCCATCGCCGCCGGTCTCGCTCGCGCCGGTCCCTCCCACGCCTCGGTCAAGTCTTACAACAACCACATCGGCGTGCCGCTGACGCTGGCCAGGATGCCGCGCGCGACCGAGCGGGCGGTGTTCGAGATCGGCATGAACCACGCCGGCGAGATCACCCCGCTCGTCCGCATGGTCGCGCCCCAAGCCGTCGCCATCACCAACGTCGGGCCGGCGCACATCGAGAACTTCGCCGACGGCGAGGCGGGCGTCGCCCGCGCCAAGGCCGAGATCTTCGCGGGCCTGATGCCGGGCGGCGTCGCGGTGCTGAACGCCGACAATCGGTGGTTCGATCTGCTCAAGGGCCGCGCCAAGGACGCCGGCGCGCTCGTGCGCACGTTCGGCTCCGGCGAGGGGGTGGACGCCCGCCTGACCGGCTTCGCCATCGACCAGGGCATGGTGGTCAATGGCATCCTGGACGGCCGCGCGGTCGAGATACCGCTCCGCCAGACCGGGGCGCATTGGGGCCTGATGAGCCTGGCCGCACTTCTATTGCTGGAAGCGCTGGAGGTCAGGCTGAGCGATGCGCTGGCGGCCCTCGCCGCCTTCGAGCCGCTCGAGGGACGCGGCGCGACCCGCGCGATCCACGCCGCCCGCGGCTGCTTCACGCTGGTGGACGAAAGCTACAACGCCAACCCGCTCTCGGTGAGCGCGGCGCTGGCCACGCTGGGCGCTCGCCCGGCCAGGGGGCGGCGGATCGTGGCGCTGACCGACATGCTTGAGTTGGGCGCCCAGTCGCCCGCGTTGCACGTGGCGCTGGCCGAGCCGATCGAGGACGCCCGGGTCGATCTGGTCTTCTGCGCCGGGCCGATGATGAAGTCGCTGTTCGAGGCGCTTCCACCGACTCGCCGCGGGGGGTACGCGGAAACCGCCCAGGCGCTCGCGCCCGGGCTCGTACGGGCCATAGAACCCGGCGATGTGGTGATGGTGAAGGGATCGCGCGACTCGCGCGCCAAGGACCTCGTCGAAGCCCTGGCCGCGCTCGAGACCCGCGCGGAGGACGAACGGTGATGGTGCGGCAGGGGCTGGGCGCGGGGCATCGCCATGGCATAGCCGGCGGACGCATGCCGCGGCGGGAGCCGGGCGCGTGATCCCGGCGCGCACCTTCGAGGGCCAGCGCGTCGCCGTCTTCGGCCTGGCGCGGAGCGGCCTTGCCGCCGCGCGGTCGCTGAAGGCCGGCGGCGCCGAGGTGGCGGCCTGGGACGAGGCCAAGCCCGCGCGTGACGCCGCGGCGGCGGAAGGCTTCGAGCTGGTCGATCTGGCGAGCGCCGATTGGTCCGGCTTCGCCGCGCTGGTGCTTTCGCCCGGTGTGCCGCTCACCCACCCCGAACCGCACTGGACGGTGAAGAAGGCGAAAGCGGCCGACGTCGAAGTCATCGGCGACATCGAGATCTTCGCCCGCGCGGTCAACGCCGCCCCGTCGCACCGGCGTCCGAAGGTGGTCGCCATCACCGGCACCAACGGCAAGTCGACGACGACGGCGCTGCTTGGCCACATGCTGACCGCCGCCGGGCGTGACGCGCGCATCGGCGGCAACATCGGGCTTGGCGTGCTCGGCTTGGACGACATGCACGGCGGCGCCGTCTACGTCTTCGAGCTCTCCTCGTACCAGCTCGACCTGACCTCCAGTCTCAAGCCCGACGTCGCCATCCTCATCAACATCACCCCCGATCACCTGGATCGCCACGGCGACATGGAGGGCTACGTCGACGCCAAGCGGCGCGTACTCTTGAACCAGACCGCTGGCGATACGGCCGTCATCGGCGTCGACGACGCCTGGTGCCAGCGCATCTGCACCGAGATCACCGCCGCCAACCGGCGGACGATCTGGCCGATTTCGGCCCGGCGCGCGATGGGCCGCGGCGTCTATGCGCTGCAGGGGGTGCTGTACGATGCGACCGGAGAGCGGGTGATCGAGGTCGCCGACCTGCTGCGCGCCCGCTCCCTGCCCGGCCGGCACAACTGGCAGAACGCGGCGGCTGCTTACGCCGCGGCCCGCGCGCTCGGCCTCTCGGTCGAGGACGCCGCCACCGGCCTGGTCACCTTCCCGGGCCTCGTCCACCGCATGGAGACCGTCGGCGAGATCAACGGCGTTCGCTTCGTCAACGACTCGAAAGCGACCAACGCCGACGCAGCTCGCCAGGCGATGAGCTCCTATCCATCCTTCTACTGGATCGCCGGCGGGCGGCCGAAAGCCGGCGGCATCGAGCCCCTGGAAGACCTCTTCCCGCGTATCGCCAAGGCCTACCTCGTCGGCGAGGCGGCGGGCGAGTTCGCCAGGTCTTTGAAAGGCAAGGCGCCCTATCGCCTCAGCCACACGATCGACGCAGCGGTGGCCGAAGCCTTCGCCGACGCCCGCGCCGCGGGCGAGCCGGCCATTGTGCTGCTCTCGCCAGCCTGCGCGTCGTTCGACCAGTTCGCCGACTTCGAGGTCCGGGGGGACGCCTTCCGCAGCGCGGTGCACGGGCTGCTGCAACGTCCGCAGAAGGGCGCGACCGGATGACCACCACCCTGCAAACTCATGCCTTTCCGCGCACGGACCGCACCCGCCTCGGCGTCTGGTGGTGGACGACCGACCACATTCTCTTGGGCGCGACCGCGATCCTTATCGTGATCGGCGTGCTGCTCTCGTTCGGCAACAGCCCGGCCGCTGCGGCCAGGATGAACATCGGCGATCCATTCCACTTCGCCGTGCGCCAGTGCATCTTCGCGGCGCTCGGGGCTGCGATCCTCATCCTGGTCTCGATGCTGAACCCGCGCGGCGTGCGGCGGGCGGCGTTCTTCATCTATGTGGCGTCGATCGGGATGATGGTGGCGCTCTTGTTCCTGGGCCACCACGCCAAGGGCGCAACCCGCTGGGTCGAGATCGGCGGCTTCTCGCTGCAGCCGTCGGAGTTCATGAAGCCGGCGCTGATCGTGCTGGCGTCGTGGATGTTCGCCGAGGGACAGAAGGGCGAGGGCGTGCCCGGCGTGTCGATCGCGTTCAGCTTCTACATCATCGCCGCGGCGCTCTTGCTCCTGCAGCCGGACGTCGGGCAGACGATCCTGATCACCATCGCCTTCGGCGCGGCCTTCTTCATGGCCGGCGTGCCGATGAAGTGGATCCTCGGATTGGGCGGGGTGGCGCTCGCGGGCTCGATCTCGCTCTACTTCGTTTTCGACCACGTCGCGAGCCGGGTGAACAAGTTCCTCTCGCCCGAGACCACGGACACCCACCAGATCGACCGCGCACGCGAGGCGATCGCCGCCGGGGCCTGGTTCGGTCGCGGGCCGGGCGAAGGGATCCTCAAGCGTCAAGTGCCGGACGTACACACCGACTTCGCCTACGCCGGCGCGGCCGAGGAGTACGGACTGGTTTTCTCCCTCTTCCTGATCACCCTCTTCGGGCTCTTGATCGTGCGCGGCCTCTACAAAGCCATGAAGCTGTCGGACCCGTTCGAGCAGGTGGCGGCGGGCGCGTTGTTCGTGCTGGTCGGCCAGCAGGCGTTCATCAACATCGCGGTCAACCTGAACCTGATTCCGACCAAGGGCATGACCCTCCCCTTCATCTCGTACGGCGGCTCCTCGATGCTGGCGATGGGGCTCACCATGGGCATGGCGCTGGCGCTGACCCGCAAGCGGCCGGGCGCCTACGAAACCCAAGAGGCGCCTGCCGGCGCGTTTGCGTGACGGGGCCGCAGCTCGCGGTCGTCGCGGCGGGCGGAACCGGCGGGCACCTCTTCCCGGCGCACGCGCTGGCCGAAGTGCTGATCGGACGCGGCTGGCGTGTGGTGCTGGCCACCGACGAGCGCGGTGCAGCTTACGCCGGCGATTTTCCAGCTGAGGAGCGGATCGCGCTCGCGGCGGCGACCTATCGCCCGGGCTCTCCGGCCGGTATGGCGCGCGCGGCGGCCGCTATCGGGCGCGGGACGATGACCGCACGGCGGGCGTTCCGGCGTCTCTCGCCGGCGATTGTCGTCGGTTTCGGCGGCTATCCGTCGCTCCCCGCCCTTCTGGCCGCGATCAGCGACAGGCGCACGACGGTGATCCACGAGCAGAACGCGGTGATGGGCCGCGCCAATCGGCTCCTGGCCGGGAGGGCCACGGCTGTGGCCTGCGCCTTTCCGACGCTCAAGAAGGCGCCGCCGAGGGTCGCCGCTCGCGCGATCGTGGTCGGGAACCCGGTGCGGCCGGAGATCAAGAAGCTGGCGGAGATGCCCTACGCGCCGCCGGACAACCGCATCAACCTGCTGATCACCGGCGGCAGCCAGGGCGCGCGGCTGCTCTCCGAGGTCACGCCGCGGGCCGTCGCGCTGTTGCCGGTCGCGCTCCGCCGGCGGTTGGACGTCCGCCAGCAGACCCGATTGGAGTCGATCCCGGCGGCGCGGGAGCTCTATCGTGATGCGGGCGTCGAGTACGAGCTTGCGCCCTTCTTCAACGACATGGCGAGCCGGCTTGCCGCCGCGCACCTCGTGATCGGCCGGGCCGGCGCATCGACGGTGTGCGAGTTCGCGGTGGCGGGAAAGCCCGCCATCCTCGTGCCGCTCAGGATCGCGCTCGACGACGACCAGGGGCAGAACGCCGCCCTGCTGGCCGAGGCCGGAGGCGCGATCGTGATGCGCGAAGATGCGCTGACCGCCGAGGCGCTGGCCGAAACGCTGGCGGGACTGCTCGGCGACCCCGCGCGGCTCGCCGCCATGTCGGCCGCGGCGCGCACCGTCGCGCGACCCGACGCCGCCGAACGTCTCGCCGATCTGGTCGAAGCTGAGGCTAGGCCGCCCGCTTGAAGTAGCGCCGGCGCCAGGCGACGCCGCGGCGCCAACTCTTCGGCAGCACCGCGCGCTCGAAGCGCAGGACCTGTTGCCAGAGCACGGGCAGCACCTCCGGCTCGCGGCGGATCAGGCGGCGCACCGGGAAGACGAACCGCGGATGCCGCCGCTGCAGATGGATAAAGTGCCGCCGCGCGCGATAGGAATTGCGCAGGACCACGATCACGCCGACGGCCAGAAGCGGAACGCCCAGGTGACCGGGCAAAAGCGCCAGGACGAGGCCGCCAGCGATCAAGAGCCAGCCGAACGCGATGAACAGGAGCTTGACCCAGCCGCGCGCGGCGCTGTGGGCGGAGGCCAACAGGTCGTCGAACGGCGCGCCGGGGATTGGCTCAGGTCGAATGGTCACGGCTTCGGTCATTGGGCTTTGAGGACGACGTTCACCCGATGCGACTCGAGGCGGCGGCCAGAGCTCCCGATATGAATATCAAGCGCGGCATAACAAGGGTGCGGTTGATGCGACCCTAACGGCATGTGCGCCGATTCGCCGCGCGCGTGGCAAAGGCGCCGCACTGCAGCCGCCTCAGAGGCCGTCGGTGAACAGGTCCACCTTGCCGAGCGGCGCCCCTCGGCTGCGCAGAATGTCGTAAGCGGTCGAGAGGTGGAAGTAGAGGTTGGTGGTGGCGAACACGGTCAGCCATCGCTCGGCCGGCAGCGTGGGCTGCATCCCGTTGCCGATCGTGACCGTCAGCGGGACCTCGCCACGGCCGGCGAACTGCTCGGGCGTGAGCGCATCGAGGAAACGTTCAGCGTCGGCGAGCGAGGCCTGGAACCCCGCGACGTCCGCCTCGATGGCGACGTCGTCGGGAACCGATATGCCAGCAACCCGCGCGGTCCACTGTTTCGAGAAGTTGCAGACCACCGCGACCTGGAAGCGCAGCGGCTGCATGTCGTCGATGAGACGCCAATCGAGCATCTCGTGGCTGGAGACGCTGATCGTGGCGGCATGCGCCGCGCCCTTGGCGAGGACGTGGGCGGTGCTCCGCACGATCCTCCGGTAGAGCGCGACGAAGGTGAAGAGGTTGGTGGTCATCGTGGCGTCTTCACCGCAGGACCGGCGACCAATCCTCGGTCATGCAGCCGCGCGATCTCACCCGGGGAGAGCCCGAGCCGTTCGCTCAGCACCTCGTCGGTGTGCTGGCCCAGCCGGGGCGCAGGCGCCGGCGGCCGGCGGTCTTCGCCCGGCGCGCGCGCCGCGGCGCCGGGTGTCGGATAGCGATGGCCGCTGGAATGGTCGACGGCGAACAGGTTATCGGCCAGCCTGGGGTCGCGTGCGGCGGCGCTCATCGGCTGGTAAGCGCCGTGGGTGGCGCCGGCGCCGTCCAGCAAAGGCGTGAGCTCGGCCATTGTGCGCATTGCGATCGCCGCCTCGAACAGCGGGTTGATCCTTGCCCGCCAGGTGAAGCGGGGACCCTCGTCGGCGGTGAAGTCGACCCCGACCTCCTGTTCGAGCGCTTTGATCTGTTCGCTCAGTCCCAGCGCCCCGACCAGGTTCGTCCACTGCCGGGGGGTGATCGCGATCAGCATGATCCGCTCGCCATCCTTGGTGGCGAAGTCGCGGCCGAAGGCGCCATAGAGATTGTTGCCCACGCGTGGGCGGTCACCCGTGCCGATCAGCGCCTCCGGGATGAAGCCCAGGTGACCCATGCTGGCCATGGCGACGTCCGCCAGCGGGATGCGCACCTCGCGGCCGAGGCCGTCGGCGCGCCGCGCCCGCTCGGCGGTGACGAGCGAAAATGCGGCATAGGCGCCGGTAAGCAGGTCCCACGCGGCCAGCATGTGGTTGACCGGCCCCTTGGCGTCCTCCGGCCCCGTCATCAGCGGGACGCCGACGGCGGCGTTGACCGTGTAGTCGACGGCGGGCTTGCCGTCTGCCCAGCCCATGATGCGGAGCGCGATCAGGTCCTCGCGCAGGGGCTTCAGCCGCTGGTAGGATAGGAAACCGTCTACCGGATAGTTGGTCACGAAGAGGCCGGTGGAGGCGGCGAGGCGCTGGGCGAGCTCGCGGCCCTCGGGCCGGCCGAGGTCGAGCGCGACCGACTTCTTCCCCTTGTTCAGGCTCTCCCAGTAGAAGCTGTCGCCTTCGGGCGAGAGCGGCCAGCGGCGATAGTCGGGGCCGCCGCCGACCTGGTCGAAGCGGATCACCTCGGCGCCCATCTGAGCCAGATAGACGCCGCACGTGGGCCCGGCGACGAAGGACACGCCCTCGACGACGGCCAGGTCATGAAGCGCGTCGTGCAGCAAGGGCGGTCAGCCCAACCGGCGGCGGTAGAGGGCGTTCAGCCGCTCCCAATGCCGCTCGGCCGCGGCCTTGTCGTAGGCCGGGCGCTGTGGAAAAGCGAACCCGCGCTCGACCCCGGGATAGATCTCGACCTCGGCGTCGATCTTGTCGGCGGCAAGCGAGGTCTTGAGGTTCTCGACCTGCTCCATCGGAGCCCAGCGGTCGGTCTCGGCGCACCCGAAATAGAGCTCGGCCTTGGCCCTACGCGCGGCGAGGTGCGGGCTGTTCGGTTTGTCTGTGACGAGATAGGTGCCGTACATCGACGCGGCCGCCGCGATCCGGTCCGGGAAGGTCGCCGCCGCGTTGATCGAGAACTGTCCGCTCATGCAATAGCCGACCGCGCCCATCGGCCTCTTCTTCGCCGCCGGGTCCTGGTCGATGAAGGCGAGCAAGCCTTCGGTGTCCGACATCACCATGTCGATCGTGAGATCGGCCATCAGTTTCATCATCCGCTCACGGACGGATAGCTCGCCAGCGGCCCGATCTCCATCACCCCTGCACGATAGTATAGGTTGGGCAGGACGACGTAGTAACCGGCGCTCGCGAAGCGGCGCGCCATGTCCCGCAACTCCTCGCGGATCGCCGGGGCGTCCATATAGAACAGAATGACCGGGTGCGGCCCGCCGCGCTCAGGGTGCACGATGAAGGTCGTCGTCGCCCCGTCCCGGGTCTTGATGTCGAGCTGTCGTTCGATCATGTGCGGGTCCCTCCCCATGGCAGCCGCCGCCTGCTTAGAGCGCCGGGCGGCGGCTGGCCAGAGGCGCAACCGTCAGGCGGCGATAGCCTTGACCAGGCCGTCGAGCGCCGCGGTCAGATGGTCGGCCGCGCCGTCGTCTAGGCCATACCGGCGGGCAATCCAGCGAGGATCGCTGTAGGTGACCTGCGCACGGCCTTGCCCGTCCTCCCAGGCCAGCACCTTCAGCGGAAGGTCGAGGCCCACGCGCTGGTCGGCCCGCATCAGCGGCGTCCCCGCGCGCGGATCGCCGAAGATCATCACCGTCGTCGGCCGAAGCGCGAGCCCAACGCCGGCCGCGCCCGCCGCATGATCGATGCGCGCGAAGAGCTGGATCCCCTTGTCGTACAACGCAGCCTCAAGCCGGCTCAGCACCTCGGCGACCGAATGTGGGCTCTCGACCGTGATAAGGCCGCTTTCGTCCATGTTCGCCTCCGCGCTGGCGCGATCATCGCCCCCGCCGCGGGACCCTGAAAAGCCTCTTGACGCGTCCGTAAGTGAAGACTAACGGTAAGTCATGGCGAACGCTTCTCGCGCACTGGCTGCCCTCGGCGATGCGACGCGCCGCGAGATCTTCGACCGTCTGGCGGAAGGCCCCTCGTCGGTGGGCGCCCTCGCGGCAAGACTTCCGGTCAGCCGACCGGCGGTGTCCCAGCACCTGCGCGTGCTGAAGGAGGCTGGGTTGGTCGAGGAGACGCCGGACGGCGCCCGACGCATCTACCGGATCGATCCGCGCGGCATCGGCGCCATGCGCGACTGGCTGGACCAGCATTGGGACCGGGCGCTGGCCGCGTTCAAGGATTTCGTCGAAGAGCCGCAGGAGCCGAACGAATGACCATCAAGCCCGTGGTGAAGACCGTGACCGTGAAGGCCTCGCCGGAGCGGGCGTTCGAAGCCTTCACCGCCAACATGGGCCAATGGTGGCCCAGGGGGCACACGATCGGGGCTGCGCCGTTCGAAGCGGTGGTCATGGAGCCCAGGGTCGGCGGCCGCTGGTACGAGCGCGCCGCGGACGGCGCGCAGACGAATTGGGGCCAGGTCCTGGCGTGGGAGCCGCCGCGCCGGTTCGTGCTCGCCTGGCAGATCAGCGCCGACTGGGCCTATGACCCGAACCTGATGACCGAGGTCGAGGTGACGTTCGAGCCGCAAGACGGCGGGACCACGGCCGTCACGCTCGAGCACCGACGTCTCGAGCTGTTCGGCGAGCGCGCCCAGGCCATGGCCGACCAGTTCGACGGCGGCTGGGTGGGCGTGATCCAGCACTTTGTCGATTTCGTGGGCGCCTGAGCGTCTGAACAGGGGAAAGAGGAGAATGCCGCCATGACCGAGTTCGTCGTCCATTCGATCCCGGGCAGCCCGTTCGGCCGCGCCGTTTTCGCCACACTGGAGGAGAAGGGCGCGAACTACGCGCTGAAGCGGGTGGCCATGCGGACACCCGGTCACCTGGCGCTGCACCCCTTCGGGCGCATTCCGATCCTGCAACAGGGCGACTTCAAGCTGTACGAGACGCAAGCGATCCTGCGCTATCTCGACCGCGCGCTGCCCGCGCCGCGGCTGACTCCCGCCGACCCGAAGGCCGCTGCGCGGATGGACCAGCTGATGAACGTCTGCGACTGGTACCTCTTCCAGGGCGTCGGCAATGTGATCGGCTTCCAGCGCGTCGTGGGTCCCAAGCTGATGGGCCCGACGCCGGACGAGGCCGCCATCGCCGCGGCGATGCCGAAGGCGCATGCGGTGTTCGACCAACTCGCCCGCGAGCTCGGCGACAAGCTCTACTTCGTCGGCGACCAGGTCACCCTTGCCGACATCCTGCTCGCCAGCCACGTCGCTTTCTTCCGCGAAATCCCGGAATGGACGCCGCTTGTCGGGCATCACCTAAATCTGGTCGCCTGGCTCGAGCGCATGAGCATGCGGCCCAGCATGATGGCGACCACCTGGGAACGCGTCGACGCGATGGACAAAGAGCCGGCCTAAAAGCCGGCCAGCGCGTGGCTGTCGAAGATGTCGGGCGCCGACTCGGCCTTCTCGGGCTCGGGCCCGGCGCCTGGCCAGATCGACATCCCCTGCAAAAGGTCGCGCAGGGCATCCACGACCTCTTCGGCCGACATCGTGTCGTGCTGGCTCAGGCGATAGGCCCAGAAGCCGATCACCTGCTCCAGCCGCCCGATCCGCTCGCCGAGGTCGAGGAACAGCCCCGACCCCTGGGCCAGGAACTGGCGGAAGCTGGCCGGGTCCTGCTTCTCGATCAGTGCGCCATAGGCCTGATCGTACAGCTGCAGCGTCTCGCCGATCCCGCGCCACGCGCTGGCGATCGAGCTTTCCAGGAGCGACTTGGCGCTCAGCGTGAAGCGCAACGTCTCCTCGGGCGACCGCTTGAGCCCAAGCCTGGCGATCGACCGCAGCGTGGTCTTGAGCGGCGTCGTGAGCGTGTGGATGCGCCAGCGGTAGTAGAGCACGGCCTTCCACGAGAACATCGCCTCGGAGAAGTCGCGGTCGTCCATCTGCAGCGTGGTCTGCAGCGGGGCGAGGTCGGGCGCGTCGTAGTCGGCCAGCAAGAGGCGCGACAGCCGCTTGGTGCGCTGATCGCCGGCGCGCAGCTCGCCGAAGCAGAGCTTGATCAGCGAACCCATCTCGCCTTCGACGAAGCCCAGCATGTGCGCCTTGTCGGGCTGGCTGAAGCGGAAGTAGCAGCGGTCGACCTCGATCTCCTCCTTGGCCAGCGCCTCGCGCACGAGGAAGGGATCCAGCGTCGGCAGGCGATCGAACAGGCGCAGCACCGCCACGTCGCGATCGAGCGGCAGGTCGCCGTATTCCAGGTGGCGGGAGAGCACGCCGACGAAGTCGTGCTGGTCGACGAACAGGAACTGTCCGCCCAGGTTCAGGTCGGACGGATCGAGCGGAAAGATCACCTTGGTGGCGTTGAACCGCCGGGGCGCCAGCCGGTCCTCTTCGCCGGGCGCGACATTGTGCTTGACGATGATCGCGCGGTTCAGGAGCGGGTGGGCGAACATCGGCGCGCCGCGATAGTCGGGATCCTCGGGCTGCTCGATGTAAAGGGCATGCAGATTCAGCACCCGGGCCGACGACGACGTCGCAACGATCGTCGACAGGTTTCTGACGCCCGGAATTGATTTCAGCAGTCGCACCAGCACCCCACGGCGTTCCGCGGAAGGCTTCTTAACGGCGGAAGGCTTGCCGCCCCCTTTAGGACATTGGTTAGCGCGGGCTGAACGCGGCTAGGCGGCCGCCTCGTCTGGCGTCCAACGCAGCTTCGGTTTCCGCGCCGCCAGGGTTTCGTCCAGCCGGCGCAAAGGGGCGTGAAAGGGCGCGCCCTTGAAGCGTTCGACGTCACCTGTTTTCGCCGCCGCGGCAAGCGCCAAGACGGCGTCGCAGAAGCGGTCGATCTCCGCTTTCGGCTCTGTTTCGGTGGGCTCGATCAGCATCGCCCCGTGCACCACCAGCGGAAAGTACATGGTCATCGGGTGGAAACCCTCGTCGATCAGCGCCTTGGCGAAGTCGAGCGTCGTGACCCCGGTTCCGTCCAGCCAGCGGTCGTCGAACAGCGCCTCATGCATGCAGGGCCTGCCGAACGGCGCGCTCAGCACGCCCCGGAGCCTCGCCTTGATGTAGTTGGCGTTCAGCACCGCATCGGCGGCCACCTGCGCCAGGCCATCGCCGCCGTGGCTTAGCATGTAGGCAAGCGCGCGCACGTACATGCCCATCTGGCCGTGGAAGGCCGAAAGCCGCCCGAAACTTTGGGAACCATCGCCATGTTCGTTCAGCGTTAAACCGTCCGCCCCATGCACGACCCATGGCACCGGCGCGAACGGCGCGAGCGCAGCGCCGAAGACGACCGGGCCCGCGCCAGGCCCGCCGCCGCCGTGGGGCGTCGAAAAGGTCTTGTGCAGGTTGATGTGCATGGCGTCGACGCCGAGATCGGCGGGCCTGACCTTGCCGACGATGGCATTGAAGTTCGCCCCATCGGCGTAGAGGTAGGCGCCGGCGGCGTGGGTCAGGCGCGCGATCTCGAGCATGTCGCGCTCGAAGAGGCCGCAGGTGTTGGGGTTGGTGATCATCAGCGCCGCGACGTCCGGGCCGAGCTTGGCGGCGAGATCGGCGAGATCGACACGGCCGCACGCCGTCTGACCGACCTCTTCGACCGCATAGCCGACGAAGGCGGCGGTGGCCGGATTGGTGCCGTGCGCCGAGGTGGGCGTGAGCACCCGTTTGCGCCCATCGCCCCTGGCCTCGTGCGCCGCGCGGATCGCGAGCAGGCCGCAGAGCTCGCCCTGCGCTCCGGCTTTGGGCGGCAGCGCCACCGCCGGCATGCCGGTGAGCGTCTTCAGCCAGTGGGCGAGCGTCTCCATCAGCTGAAGCGCGCCCTGGACGGTCGAGGTCGGCTGCAGGGGGTGGATGTCGGCGAAGCCCGGCAGGCGGGCGACCTTCTCGTTCAGGCGCGGGTTGTGCTTCATGGTGCACGAGCCGAGTGGATAGAGCGCCAGATCGATGGCGTGGTTCTTCTGGCTCAGCCGCACGTAGTGGCGGAGCGTCTCGGGCTCTGAGAGGCCGGGAAGCCCGATCGGCGCGGCTCGAACCAGGTCCCCCAGGTCGCCGGCGTCGAGCGCGGGCTCGTCGATGTCGACGCCGGTCTTCGACCAGCCCCCCAGTTCGAAGATCAGCGGCTCGTCCTGCAAGAGACCGCGACCGCCGGTGAGCGTGGCCGGCACGCTCCCGACGATCGCCTCTGCGCGGGTGGGGCGCCCGATGGTTTGCATGGTCATCAGAGCGCTCCTTCCAGCGCGCGGCCAAGCGCAGCGATGTCTGCCTCGGTGGTGAGTTCGGTGGCGGCGAGCAGGAGCACGTCGTCGAGCCCGGCGGTCGGATCGAGCCGGGCGAACGGCACACCGGCCAGAATCCCCTCCGCGGCGAGAGCCTCGACTACGGCTGTCGCCGGCTTCGGGAGGCGCACGGCGATCTCGTTGAAGAAGCGGGGGTTGAGCACTGCGACCCTCGGGATGGCGGCCATCGCGCTTGCGAGCTTGCGCGCCTGTGCGTGGTTGACGGCGGCGAGCTTGCGCAAACCGACCTCGCCGAGGAGCGACATGTGTATAGTGAAGGCAAGCGCACAAAGTCCTGAATTGGTGCAGATATTGGACGTCGCCTTCTCACGCCGGATGTGCTGCTCGCGCGTCGAGAGCGTCAGCACGAAGCCGCGGCGCCCGTCGGCGTCGACGGTCTCGCCGCAAAGCCGCCCGGGCGCCTGACGGACGAAGCGCTCGCGGGTCGCGAAGAGGCCAACGTAAGGCCCGCCGAAGTTCAGGGCATTGCCGATCGACTGACCCTCGGCGGCCACGATGTCGGCGCCCATCTCGCCGGGCGACCTGATGAGGCCGAGCGACACCGCTTCGGTGACGACCGCGATCATCAGCGCCCCGGCGGCATGGGCGGCCTCGGCGATGCGCGTGAGGTCGCTGGCCGTGCCGAACACGTTCGGCGTCTGCACGATGACGCAGGCGGTCTCGGCATCGAGGGCGGCGATGACGTCGGCTTCGGCGTCGACGGCGGCCGGCTGGCGAACGACCTCCACGCCCGCGACGTGCGCCAGCGTGCGGATCGCCGCGGCGTAATGCGGGTGTAGTCCGCCGGAGAGGATCGCCTTCGGCCTGCGCGTGACGCGATGGGCCATCATCACCGCCTCGGCGGCGGCGGTCGAACCGTCGTACATGGAAGCGTTGGCGACCTCCATGCCGGTCAGCGCCGCGACCTGGGTCTGGAACTCGAACAGCGCCTGCAGCGTGCCTTGGGCGATCTCCGGTTGGTAGGGCGTGTAAGAGGTAAGAAACTCCGACCGCTGAATAATATGGTCGACGCTGGCGGGCACATGGTGGCGATAGGCGCCGGCCCCGCAGAAGAACGGCCCCTGGCCGGCGCTGCGGTTCTTCGCCGCCAGCGAGGCGAGCTGGCGCTCGACCTCGATCTCGCCCTGATGCGGCGGCAGGTCGACGGGGCCGGCGATGCGCGCGGCCTTGGGCACGTCGGCGAAAAGCGCGTCAACGCTCGGAGCACCGATCTCGGCCAGCATCGCGGCCCGGTCGTCTTCCGTCAGCGGTAGGTAGCGCATGCGGCGTCCTCTAGAGGGTCTGCAGGAAGGCTTCGTAGGCCGCGCGATCCATCAGCTGATCGACCGCGCCAGGATCGGCGAGCTTGAGCTTGGCGAACCAGCCGGCGGCTTCCGGTTCGGCGTTGACCGTCTCCGGCTCGGACGTGAGCACCTCGTTGACCGCGACCACCTCCCCGGTGACCGGCGCATAGACGTCGGAGGCGGCCTTGACGCTCTCGACGACCGCCAGCCCGTCGCCGGTCTTCACGCTCTTGCCGACATCGGGCAGCTCGACGAACACCACGTCGCCCAGCTGCTCGGCCGCATAGGCGGTGACGCCGATGGTCGCGACATCGCCGTCGACCTCGACCCATTCATGATCCTTGGTGAAACGCATGGACAATCCTTCAGGCGGCGCGGGCGTAGCGATGCGGGACGAAGGGCATGGGCGCCACCTCGGCGGGTTGCGGCTTGCCGCGGACGATCACCTTCAGCGGCGCGCCCGGCCCGGCGAGCGTGGGCGGCACGAAGCCCATGGCGATCGGCGCGCCGAGCGATGGGGAGAACCCGCCACTGGTGACCCGGCCGACGACCTCGCCGGCAGCGTCGGCGATCTCCGCCCCCTCGCGGGCCGGCGCGCCTTCGAGGACGCGCAAGCCGACGCGCTTGCGCCGAAGCGCGCCACCCAACTCGCGGGCGATCCGCGCCGCGCCGCGCAAGGCGCCGGTCTTCAGCCTGGACTTGGCCAGCGCGAAGCCGAGGCTGGCCTCGACCGGCGAGACGCTTTCGTCGATGTCGTGGCCGTTCAGCGGCAACCCTGCCTCGAGCCGGAGCGAATCGCGCGCGCCGAGGCCGATCGGCTTCACCCGCTGGTCGGCCAGCAGCCGATCCCAGAGCGCGCGTCCCGCCAGCGCCGGCGTCAGGATCTCGAACCCGTCTTCGCCGGTGTAGCCGGAGCGGGCGACCACGCAGCCGCCCTCGCGGTCGTCGAACCGCCGGTGGGTCATGAACACCAACTCGCCTGCGCCGGGGAAGAAGCCCTCGACGACGGCTGCGGCGTCCGGGCCCTGCACGGCGATCAGCGCCCGGTCGTCGGCGCGCTCGAGCGTGGCCTTGTTTCGAGCCGCGGCGGCGATGAGCGAGAAATCACCCTCCTTCGCGCCCGCGTTGACTACGATGTAAAGCATGCCCTGGCGCTCGGGCCGGAGCGGGCGGGCGACCATCAGGTCGTCAATGATCCCGCCGTCCTCGTTGAGCAGCAGTGTGTAGCGGATGTGACCGGGTTTCAGCCGGGCGATGTCGCCGCTGACCAGAGGTTCGATGACAGCCGCGATCGCCTGATGGTCTGCGTCGCCATCGCCGCTCTTGTTGTTCAGGGTCAGGAACGACGGACCCATGTGCGAAACGTCGAACGCCCCGGCGTGCGCGCGGGTCCAGAGGTGTTCCTTGAGCACGCCCTCGCTGTACTGGACCGGCATGTCATAGCCGGCGAATTCCACCATGCGCGCGCCTTGCGCGACGTGGGCGGAATGGAGCGGCGTGTGTTTGAGGCTACCCGACAAACGCGATGGACTCCGGCGGCGTGGCGAGCGGAGACCCTCCGCCCTCGGTCACGCCCCCGCTGTCCCATGGCCTGAGAGATTCCGGGCTCTTCGAAGAGCCCTTGCTCCTTCGGCGAGCCCTCGTTTCCAAGGGCTGCTTTCCAGCGTTTTATCGGCTCTCGCGGTCCTTTTGCCTGAGCGTTTCCGGGGCGGTTGCGCCTTCGGCTCCGGGACGGATCCCGGCCTCTCCCGCGAGAGTCGACGGAAGGTGGTCTCGGCGGTGGGGAGAGTCAACCGGTCGGGTTAGACTGGCGTGGTGCTCAGAAACGGGGGCGAGCCATGAAGATCGACGGACGGTGTCACTGCGGCGCGATTTCGTATGACGCCGAGGTCAATCCGGACAACGTGATCATCTGCCATTGCACCGACTGCCAGACGATTTCCGGGGCGCCCTATCGCGTCAACGTACCGGTGCTCGTCGAGCGGTTCCATCTGCGCGGGACGCCGAAGACTTACCGGAAACGGGGTGACAGCGGCGATGAGGTCGTGACGAAGTTCTGCGGCGGCTGCGGCGCGGCGCTCTACTCATCCAAGGGTGAGACCCCGCGATTCGTGTGGCTGCGCATCGGTTCGGTGACCCAGCGGGCGCAGCTGGCCCCCAAGTCGCAGGGGTTCTGCCGCTCCGCCATGCCGTGGGCGATGGACATCAGCGGCGTTCCAAGGTTGCCCGATTCACCCCCGCCCGCCGCCTGAAGCGTTCATTGACCCCTAGAAGTGCGCCGGATCGAACAGGCCGGACGCTTCCGGGAGCTGCGCCAGCCGGGCCTTGAAGCAGCCGCCGTGCGCCTTCCAGGCTTGCCACTTCCCGCCTGCGGTCTCGGCCGTGACGGTGCACGGGTCCGCGCCCCCAGGTTCGATGGGCGCGCCGCAGAAACAGCAGGGGCCAAAGAGGATCTTGTGCGGCGGTATCGGCGGGTCGGCCATCTACGTCCGCTCCGGCGTTTTGATGCCGAGGAGGTTTTCATGCAGAGCATCCTGCAGCAGCCCCTCGAAGGACCCGGGCGCCGCACCGAGCGCCCGCTCGACCAACGTCACCATCGCCCGGATGCGCGCCACCGCCTCCTCTGGCGTCCAGTCGAAGACTCCCTCGCCGAACAGAAACAGCGATCCGGCCAGGACGAACTGCGTGGTCGCGAGCGGGTCATCGAGGTGAAACACACCCGCCTGGCGACCCTCCTCGACGACGTCGGCCAGGATCGGGCCAAACACCCGCACGGTCTCGACATTGCTGCGGTCATGCAGTTCGCGGTTCTCGGGCCGATGCAGGTCTTCGACGACGCTCGATCCAGCGGCGCGCACGCGTCGCTGCTCGGCGAAGATCGCGCGAAGCTTCTCGATCGCGCCAAGCGTGCGGTCCTCCGCCACCGCGCGCGACCGCTGGGCCATCTCGTCCACCATCCGCCACGCCAGGGCGGTCAGGACGTCCTCCTTGCTACGGAAGTGGTAGTAGAACGTGCCCTTGGCGACGCCGAGTTCGCGGACGATCTCGTCGACCGAGGTCGCGGCATAGCCGCGCGCGCCGAACAGTGCGGCGGCCGCATCGAGGATTTCGGAGCGCCGCACGTCCGCGGGCTTAACCGTCCTGGTCATTGGCGCGAGACTGTCAAATCGGCCAAGGGCGGGTCAATGACGCCGCGCCTCATGAATGGGCGGACCGATCCATCGCCGGTTCGAACGCAGCGGCCGCCGGCTGGCTTCGCCTGAAGAAGAAGTCCCGCTCGCGGAGCACGAGAAAGGCGGCGACCACCATCAGCAAGCCAGTCTGTATCACCTTGGTGTCGGGATTGGTCCTGAACAGCTCATTGAAATACCCGGCCGTCACATGGAAGATGACGGCAATCCAGACATTGCGTCCGGCCTTATAGTAGAGCCAGTTCATGATAAGCACGAATGGAATGATGCTGATCGGAAAGTTCAGGGTACTGAGTAGTCCGGCCTGAGCCAGATTGGCTTGGTAGTAGTTTTTGATCAGCGCCAGGGGCGCATGCCAGAGACCCCAGAACAGCGCAAAAATCATGCAAGTGGCGAAGAGATTGAACCGGCTGCGGAGACAGTCGGTGCCATACGAGTGCCAGGCCAGTTCCTCGATGATTGGTGCGAGGATCAGCAGGAACCACACCGGGACAACGCCTGACGAGAAGGAGGCGTGGGCAGCCAGCTGAAACTGCGAAGGGCTGTAGCCGAGCAGAAGTGAAATCGCCGTCGCGAGCAGAATGCTGGCCAGCATCAGCAAGCACGCCAGGATCCAGTACAGCGGCTTGAAGGTTCGGAAGCGGAAGAGGCGTTCGATGAGATCGCTCTTGAGCACGGGATCTGCGGCGATCAACGCGAAGGCCACGATCACCGGACCGAGCAGTCCGAGGAAACCGAGCGCACTTTCGACCAGGACCAGGGGCGGCGTGCTTGGCTCGATGTGGCTGACGCGGCCGGCGAGGACCCAGAGGGTCCACGGAATCGCTGTTGCGAGACCGTAGAAGAGGAGCGGTCTCCGATACCTCTCGACCATCGTCGGCATGCCCCCTTCCAGGTTCAAGATCCCAGCGAGAGAGGCTTTATCTCATACTGACTGACGGTCAGTCAATTGATTCGTCTACATCCGCTCGGGCGTCTCGATGCCGAGGAGGTCCAGGGCGGTCTCCAGCTGGGCCAGCGCGGCGGCCGCCAGCGCGAGACGGGAGCCGCGGGTCGCGTCGTTGGGCGCCGCCAGCACCGGGCAGGCCTGGTAGAAGCGCGAGAACGCCTGCGCCAAGCGGTAGGCGTGCTCGGCGACGGCGTTGGGCGCCTGCTTGTCGTAGGCTTCCTCCACCGCGTGGTCGAAGGCGTCGAGCACCAGCACGAGTTCCCGCTCGGCGGGCTCGCCGATCGCGATGGCGCCGGCCTCGGCCCCCTCCTCCGCCGCCTTGCGCAGCAGCGACTTGATGCGCACCGCCTGGTAGAGCAGGTAAGGCCCGGTGCGGCCCTCGAAGCTGGAGAACCGGTCGAGGTCGAACACGTAGGAGGTGCCGCGGAAGTTCGAGAGGTCGGCGAACTTGAGCGTGGCCACCGCCACCTTCAGCGCCGTGGCCTCGAAGGCCTCGGGAGAAAGCTCGGTCCCCAATCCCGCCTCGTGCAGGCGCTCTCGGGCGCGCTCGCCGACCATGTCGATCAGGTCGCGCAGCTTCACCACCCCGCCTGCGCGGGTCTTGAACGGCTTGCCGTCGGTCCCGTTCATGGTGCCGAAGCCGATGTGCTGCAGCACGCCCTCGGCTGCGTAGCCGGCCAGCACGGCGGCGCGAAACACCACCTCGAAGTGGTCCGCCTGCCGCTGGTCGACGACGTAGAGCGCAAGTTCTGGGTCGAAGCTCTGCTTGCGGTCGATGATGGTGGCGAGATCCGTCGTCCCGTACATCGCCGAGCCTTCCGAGGAGACCACGATCAGCGGCGGCAGGTCGCGCTTGTCGTCGTTCCGGTTCACACGGACGATCTCCGCCCCTTGGTCAGGGAACAAAAGGTCCTTTTGCTGAAGGTCCTCGATCATCGGCGCGATCAGGTGGTCGACGTCGCTCTCGCCCTTCCAAAGGTCGAAATCGACGCCCAGCGCATGGAAGTCGCGTTCCAGCGCGCCCCTCGTCACCCGCGCGAAGTGCTTCCAGAGCAGCCGATAGCCGAAGCGGCCGGCCTGCAACTCGGCCGTCGCCCTTCGCGCCCGCTCGCGATAGGCGGGCTCGGTGCGGTTGCGCTCCGCGGCGGCCGGGTAGAGCCGATCGAGATCGTCCAGGCCGACCCGCGACAGGAGCGCGTCGATGGCGTCTTCGTCGGCCTGGCCGAAGCCCGGCGGCTGTTCGACCAGCGGCTCGAGCGCGGCCTTGATCTCCGGCTCCTGATCGAAGACGGCGCAGATGAGCAGCCCCATCTGCAGGCCCCAGTCGCCGAAGTGGGCGTCGCCGACCACCTGGTCGCCGCGAAAGCGGTAAAGGCGTTTGACGCTCTCGCCGATGATCGAGGCGCGCAGGTGCCCGACGTGCATCTCCTTCGCGACGTTCGGACCGCCGTAGTCGACCAGCACCCGCCGCCGGGTTCTGACCGGGCTCGCGCCGGCGCGCGGATCGGCCGCGACCTCGGCCGCGCGCACGCCCAGCGCAGAATCGGTCACGCACAGGTTGACGAAGCCGGGCCCCGCGACTTCGACGCTGGCCAGCCGCGCGTCTTGGCGGAGCGCCTCGGCGACAGCCTGGGCGATCTCGCGGGGGGGACGCCCCGCGGCCTTGGCGGCGGCCAGCGCGCCGTTCACCTGGAAGTCGGCCAGCTCGGGACGATCCGACGGCGTCACGCGGCCGAAGCGGCGCTCGAGCCCCAGTTTGACAAACGCCTCGGACGCGGCTTCGCCGAGCGCCGCGGCCAGATCCGTCATTGAGCGGCGGGTTGCGTCTGCGCGGTCTGCGTCGGGGCGCCGATATTGGGCAGGAACCGCTTGCCGGCCTGGTTGAACGCCGCCATCTCCGGCGTCACGTCGAACCCGACCAGCACCTCGAAGTTGCCGCCCGAGACCTGGCTGTTGGCGCGCGGGATGAGGATGCCGTCGATGTTGTCGGTCATGGTGACCCGGTCGGCGCCGCGCGGGAAGTTGGCGCGGATGGTGAAGTACTGCTTGTCGAGCACCGCGTAGTTCCGGTCGGTGACCGCGACCCAGTAGGTGTATTCCTTGCTGGACCCTTCGGCCGCAGGCCCGCGCCCGAACTCGAACAGGATCTGCATGCCGACCTGGATCGGCTGGGTCCCGCGATAGGAACAGCCCGCGTGCAGGTTCTCGATCTCGCCGGTGTAGCCCACGGCGTCGAAGGCTTCGCGGTTGTCCTTGAGCTCGACATAGCGAGCGGCATCCCACAGCGTCTTCACGTACGGGCAGGGGCCGGCGTTCTTCTTGCCCGGCAGATTGAGCTGCTTGGGCGTTTCCCAGGAGTCGTCCTTCTTGGCCTGGTCGCCACCTTGGTCGCCGCCCTGCGGGCCGGATTGCGGCCCTCCGCCATACTGGGCGAACGCCGGCGCCGCAGACAGCGCGAGCGAGCTGATGATGGCCGCGAGCAGCAGGGGCTGATGACGCATGCGGAGCACTCCAAGACCCGCCGCCCTTTACGCCGGCGATGCGGGCTTTTGCATGGCCTAGATACCGGCTTCCAGGCGCCCCCGCAACGCGGCTGGCGGGTAAGCGGCCCACGCCCTAGACTTGCCGGGCATGTCCAACGTCCGCGCAGACCGCCCGCCGCTCACGCTGCTGCTCGCCAGTCCGCGCGGGTTCTGCGCCGGCGTCGACCGGGCGATCCAGATCGTCGAACGGGCGATCTCGAAGTACGGCGCGCCGGTCTACGTGCGCCATGAGATCGTGCACAACCGCCACGTGGTCGAGCGTTTGCGGGCCTTGGGCGCGGTCTTCGTCGACGAACTCGACCAGTGCCCCAACGACCGGCCGGTGATCGTCTCGGCCCACGGCGTGCCGAAATCGGTGCCGGCCGAGGCCGCCCGGCGATCGATGATCTACCTCGACGCCACCTGCCCGCTGGTCTCCAAGGTGCACGTCGAGGCCGAGCGACATCACGCCGCGGGACGCGAGATCGTGCTCATCGGCCACGCCGGCCATCCGGAGGTCGTGGGCGCGCTCGGCCAGCTGCCGCAGGGCGCGATGAGCCTGGTCGAGACCGTCTCCGACGCCGAGGCGTTTCAGCCGCGCGACGCGGCGAAGCTCGCCTTCGTCACCCAGACCACGCTCTCTGTGGACGACACCGCCGAGATCGTCGATGCGCTCAAGCGCCGCTTCCCGGCCATCGCCGCGCCGCACAAGGAAGACATCTGCTACGCCACCACCAACCGCCAGGAGGCGGTCAAGCGCATCGCCTCAAATTGCGACCGCCTGATCGTCGTCGGCTCGCCGACATCGTCCAATTCGCTCCGCCTGGTCGAGGTCGCCCTCCGCGCCGGCGTCGCCGACGCCCGGCTGGTCGAGGACGCGGATGCGATGGACTGGGACTGGCTCTCAGGCTGCCGCACGCTCGGCCTCACCGCTGGCGCAAGCGCCCCGGAGAGCCTGGTCGACGGCCTGATCGCGGCGCTCTCCGAGCGCTTCGCCGTCTCGATCGATGAAGTCGCCCCCACGCGCGAGACGGTGACCTTCAAGCTGCCCCGGGCGCTGGCGAGCTAGAAGAACGCGAACGCCCTGATCTCGATGCTCTCGCGCGGCGGGGCGTCCGGACGGGTGTCAGGGTGCTCGAAGCTGGTTTGGGCGCCCCAGCGGGCGCGGCCGTCCTTAGCCGAGTCGTAGACCTTGAACACCAGAGCCTCGTCGCGCCGCATACGCGGGAAGTACGTCCAGCGGTGGTCGGGGTTGTACTGGAACATGTAGATTTCGCCGACGCGGTGCGGGAACCGGCGCTCGGCGGCGATGAAGTCCTCCGGCGCGACGCTGCGCGCGTCGACGATGGCGAGCGGATTGCGCTCGATTGGCGTGTTGTGGCGCGCCAGACCTGAATGACGGCGAAGCGCCGCTGCAAGAGCGCGTTGGCCTCGTCGGGCAGGATCTCGCGCACCCGGTTCGGGCCCGACCACTCGGTGTAGTCGTTGTGCACCGAGCGGACCGGCTCGCGGATCTTCCTTTCCAGCCGCACCGCCTCGTCCGAGTGGCGCAGCGTGTGGTCGAAGATATGCACGCGATGCGCGCCGGCGCGGGCCGCGATCAGCCGCTGCATTTCCGGGTAGTAGACGCGCTCGAGCTCGGCCGGGTCATAGAAGTCGCGCATCCGGGTCGGATGGTCGGTGAGCTCGAACCCCGCCACATCGAGGCTGAAGCCCTGACCACGGCCGTCGGCGATCCTGACGACGTGCGGATCGGGCGTGCCGGTGTAGCGCCGCACGAGGCCGTCCTGCCCGCCGGTCTCGCTGACCGGCTTCTCCTCGGTCTTCAGCATGTAGTTGACGCTGGCCTCGACGGTGCGGGCCTCGAGCGCGACATCGGACATGGCTGCCGCCAGGGCGTGTCATCGAAAGATAGACGCGCAAGCCGATCGGCTCAAACGCAGGATTTCTTTCATCCGGTTCAGAGTTTAGGCGCCGCCTACCGGCCGTTTGGCCTACATCGTCCGCATCGTGGGCAGCACCTGTTCGGCGAGGATGTCGACGGCGGCCATCGCGCGGGCATGACCCACAGCGGCGAAGGCCATGTCAACAATGCCGACGCCGGCCGCGGCGAGCCGGGCGATCTGGTCCAGCACGCGTTGCGGACCGCCGAAGAAGTACGGGCGGAATCGGCCCTCGCCGCCCGCCGCGCTTTCCGCGGCTGCGTCGGTCTCGCCCACCTGCGCGACAGCGCGATAGAGGATGTGGCCCGGGGTCGGCGCCCATCCCGCCTTCTCCGCCTCCGCGCGGTAGAGCGCGACCGCGCGGGCGACCTGCTCCGGTGGCGCAAACGAGATCGCGAGTCCAAGCCGCTTCCTTGCCGCAAAGACGACCGAGTCCTCGCTGTTGCCGGAGCCGAACACCGGGGGGTGCGGCTGCTGGCAGGGCCGCGGCCAGACGGCGACCAGACCGTACTTGTGATGTTCGCCCTCCCAGGCAAAGGGCTTGGGCGCCGTCCAGGCTTTGAGGATGAGCTCGATCCCTTCCTGCGTCGCCCCGCGCGCATCGCTCGGCTCCTCGCCATCATAGGTGCGCGTCTCGTTCGGCACGCCACGCAGGAAGAGCACGACGATCCGCCCGCCGCTGATGGCGTCGAGCATCGCGACTTCCTCCGCGACCCGCACGGGGTTGTTCAGCGGCAATACCGGGCCCAGCAGCGCGATATTGGCCCTCCGCACGGCTTGGGTGAGCGCGCCCGCCCAAACCAGCGGATTCGGCGTCAGCATGATCGGTCCGAAGTGGTGTTCCGAGACGCTGATCCAGTCGAATCCGGCCTCGTCGGCGTGGCGAGCAAGCGACAGGTTGTCGGTCAGGCTGCGCCGCGCGACCTCGGGATCACAGGCCTCGGGCGGCACCGGCCACGCGGCGCGGCCCGCAACCCGGCCCTCGTAGCTTCCGGCGCAGAGGAGCGAGAGTTTCATGGTGGCGAAGCTTACGGGCGCAGGCCGGGCGCCGCTAGCCCATGCCCCTTCGCTGCGCCAGCGCACAGACGGTGGACGAGCCGATGGGCCCCTGCTCGTCGTAGAGCCAGCACTCCCCGATCGCCACACCCTTGGTTGCGTGATGGTTCACCACCTCGAAGCCCACCCATTCGGTGACGGGCGCCCGGTGAAGATAGAGCGTGAGGTCGCTGTTGATGTAGGCCAGCCCTTGGTCGCCCGAGTTGGCGAACGGGCTGGCGAAATCCGCCGCCAGCGCCGCGCGCGTGAAAGGGGTCAGCGGAACCCCGCCGATCAGCTCGCGCACCTCGCTCATCCAGACCCTCCGCTTGCCAGGCTGGCCGAAGCCGCCGGCGATCGGCTTGGTCGCCCACATGCCGCCCATGCCGCTGCGCCGATCCTCGGGGTCCGGGATCGAGGCAGGCAACGGCGCGTCCCAGTTCGCGGGCTCCCAGACGACGCCGGCCGGATTCTCCGTGCGGCGGAGCAGCTGGCACGTGGCGCGCGCCATGCTGACCCCCGCGGAAAAGAACTCCGCGTCGATCACCTTCAGCCGACCGCCATCGCGCACGACCCGGGTGGTCACCTTAACCGGCGACAGGTCTGGCAGCCGATACATGTCGACCGTGAGCCTGCCCGGCATGAAGGCCGGATCGTTCAGGGTTCGCTCGATCTCGTAGCCCAGGAGGCCCGCGATCACCCGGCCGTGCAGCGACTTGGGGTCCCAGGGCCCGCGGCTGCTCAGCGTCGGCTGAAATCCCGCGCCTTCGCGGGTGAAGAAGGGTTCGTTGCTCATGACGGCCGCGACCATGCCGGATTCGGCGGGGGTCCGAAACAACCGCGGCTGCAGCGCGCGGGCGGCGGCAGCGTGCTAGCGTCCTGTTCGGGCGTGGGAGGGTCGGCCGGTGGGCCCGTTCGAGTACCTCATGATGTTCACGGCGGTCATCCTGGGGTTGGCCGTCTGCGATCTAGCCGTCTCGGTCCACCGCCTGCTCGCGGCTGCCGCTCGCGTGCGCTGGGATTGGCTCGCGCCTCTGGCGGCGCTGGTCGCGTTCCTCAAGATCGTCAGCCAGTGGTGGACCTTCTTCAACGCCGGACCGCTGGCCAAAGGGCTGACGTTCGAGATGTTCCTGGGCGTTCTGGTCGCATCGGTGCTGCTGTTCCTCTTGGCTGCGGACGCCCTGCCCGACGAGTTGCACGAAGGCTGGATCGACCTGCGCGCACACTACGCGACGGTCCAGCGCCGTTTCTGGCTGTTGTTCGCGGCCCAATGGCTGCTGCTGACCGCCGTCTCGACCTGGGCGCAGGTGGCGATCGAGAAGGCGCATCTCGATCTGCTGTCTCCGGCCTGGCTGGTGCTGCCCGCCGCCCTCCTGCTCGCCCTCTGGAAGAACCGCTGGTGGCAGACGATCGGCTTGGCCGGATTTGCCATGGTCTACGTTGCGCAGTATTTCGGCCAACATCTCGGCCAGGGTCTGACCCCCTGACCGGAGGCGACTGTCGGGGGCTGACGACACTGACCACTCGTCGCGGCGCGATGCTGGGTTTTGGGGCCGCCGCCCTCGCCGCGGCGGCCGCCAGGAGCGCTACGATGCCTGAGAGCGAAGGTTTCGTTGACGTCCCCGGCGGCCGCGTGTGGTGGAAGCGCGTCGGTGACGGGCCGAAGACGCCGCTGCTAACGCTGCACGGGGGTCCGGGCGCCGGCCACAACTACCTGCTGCCGCTGACGGCGTTGGCCACGGATCGGCCGGTGATCTTCTACGACCAGCTCGGCTGCGGAAAGGCCGACAGCCCGCCGGAGGAGGCCATCTACACGATCCAGCGTTCCGTCGACGAGGTGGACGCGGTCCGCCGCGCCCTCGGACTGGAGCGGATCGTGCTCTTCGGCCACTCCTGGGGCTCCGTGCTCGCCATAGAGTACCTATGCCAGGGTCGCGGTCATGGGGTCGAGAAGCTGGTGCTGGGCGGCGCGCTGGCCAGCGTCCCGCAAACCGTCGCTGGCATGCAGCGGCTGATCGCCGCGATGCCGGACGGCGACGGCGCACGAATCCATGCGCTGGAGGCGGCCGGCAAGCCCGACAGCGACGAATACAACGCACTCGTGCAGACGTTCTACCAGCTGCACGTCTGCCGCCGGCTGCCCTGGCCGCCCGAGGTCAACCAGACCGTCGAAATCGTCGGCAAGTCCATTGCCTACAGGGTCATGAACGGCCCGAACGAGTTCACCATTGTTGGCGTGATCAAGAACTGGGACCGCCGCGCGGATCTCGGCGCGATCCGCCTGCCGACGCTGATCACCACGGGCGAGTTCGACGAGGTGACGCTGGACTGCCACGAGACGATCCGCGATGGCATCGCCGGCGCGAGGCTCGAAATCATGCCTGGCTGTTCGCACCTGACGATGAACGAAGAGCCCGAGGCGTACACCCATCTGCTCGGCGGCTTCCTCCGCGCCTGACCTTCGGCCTTGACCGGCGTTGCGGGCACCCTGATTCATCGGGCGTGGCCGTCTACACCGACATCACCGACACCGAGCTCGAGGACTTCCTGGCCGGCTACGACATCGGCGAAGCGCTGGTGTTCAAGGGCATCGCCGAGGGGGTGGAGAACTCGAACTTCCTGCTCGAGACGAGCCAGGGGCGCTTCTTCCTGACCGTCTACGAGCGGCGGGTGAAGGCCGACGACCTCCCCTTCTTCCTGGGCCTCATGCTCTGGCTGGCCGAGCACGGTTTCCCCTCGGCGCGGCCGATCGCCGATCGCGGGGGGCGGCTCTTGGGCAGCCTGCGCGGCAAGCCGGCGGCGATCACCGAGTTCATGCAGGGGCTGTCGGTCAGGCGGCCAGATGCCGCGCTGTGTCGCGAGGCGGGCGGCGGGACGGCCTGGCTGCACCTGGCCGGCCAAGGCTATCCCAATCATCGCGCCAACGATCTCGGCGTCAGCGCCTGGCGCGGCCTGGCCGAGCGGCTCGTCGACGAGGCCGAAGCGCTCAAGCCCGGCCTCTCCCGGACGGTGGCGGCCGACCTGGACGCGATCGAACGCGCCTGGCCGACCGGGCTACCCGGCGGGGTGATCCACGCCGACCTTTTTCCGGACAACGTCTTCTTCGTGAACGGCCGTTTCACGGCGGCGATCGACTTCTACTTCGCCTGCGACGACCTCTTCGCCTACGATCTGGGTGTCGGCCTGAACGCCTGGTGCTTCGAGCCGGACGGGACGTTCAACGTGACCAGCGGGCGCGCCTTCGTGGCGGGCTACGAGCAGCGGCGGCCGCTCTCGGCTGAGGAGCGCGCAGCCCTGCCCGTGTTGGCCTGGGGCGCGGCGATGCGCTTCTTCCTGACCCGCCTGGCGGACTGGCGCGCGACGCCAGACGGCGCGCTCGTTCGGCCGAAGGACCCGCTGGAATACGAGCGCAAGCTCGCGGTCCATCGCGCCGCCCAGGCCGGCGGCGGGCTTGTGCTGTTCGGCGGCGAGGCATGACGCCCAAGGTCGTGATCTATACCGACGGCGCCTGCCGGGGGAATCCGGGGCCAGGCGGCTGGGGCGCGATCCTGATGTTCGGCGACCGCGAGCGCGAGATTTTCGGCGGCGACTCCGACACGACCAACAATCGTATGGAGCTCACGGCCGCCATCGAGGCGCTGACCGCCCTGAACCGCCCTTGCCAGGTCGAGCTGCACACCGACAGCCAGTACCTCCGGCGCGGGATCACCGAGTGGCTGTCGATCTGGAAGGGCCGCGGTTGGCGCACGCTGAGCAAGGGCGCGGTGAAGAACGAGGACCTGTGGCGCCGGCTCGACGACGCCCGCGCCCGGCACGACGTCGACTGGCGCTGGGTGAAGGGGCACAGCGGCCATCCGCTGAACGAGCGGGCCGATGCTCTGGCCCGGCGCGGGATGCTGGAGGCGTTGGGCGACACCGAGCGCTTGACCGACTCGCCCCGCGGCGAATAGTTCAATCTCGAACGATGGAGGCCGCCAGTGGCGCGCACGCCCCGCAGCCGCGCCGACGTGCAGGTGTTCGCCGAGATCGGCGCCATCGACCAGCTGGCGCGCAATCGCATCGAACGCGCCCTGCCCGACGGCATGAGCCAGGCGCAGTTCGACGTGCTTGTTCACCTGGCGCGCCAGGGCCGCGAGGAGAGCCCGGCCGCTCTCGCGGCGAGCTTCCGGCTCACAAAAGGGGCGATCACCAACTCCGTGCAGCGGCTGGCCGCGCAAGGCTTCGTGCGCGTCATCGGCGACGAGGCGGACGGGCGGCGGAAACGCGTGGCCCTGACGCTGGCAGGTCAGGCGGCGACGAACGCGGCAGTCGTGGCCACTCGGCCGCTGATCGAGCAGCTGCGCGCCCGCTTCACGGAAGCGGAGTGCGAAACGGCCCTCCCCTTCCTGACCGCTCTCAGGGAGTGGCTGGCCGAGAACCGCTAGCCGATCAGGCGCCGCGGACGATCAGGCGGCCGCCGCCCTGGACCGACACCACCTCGATGCGCGCTCCGGGCTCGGGCGGGGCCTGGCCGGGCTCGAGCTCGGCCATCCACTCGGCGCCGTCGACGAACACGCGTCCCTGGCCGGCGGCGAACGGCGCGACAGCCTGGCCAAAGCGGCCCGCCAGCCCGGACGCTCGATTGGAGATGTCCGGCCCGTCGGCGGCCGCATGCCGCGGCATCAGCCTCCGCCCGACGATCGTCGAGATGATCGTCAGCACCGCGAAAGCGATCAACTGGTAGCCTGGCGGCAGCACGAGCCAGAGCGTGAGCACCGCGACCGCGCCCGCCGAAGCCGCCGGCCAGAGCAGGTAGCCCGACGCGGTCGGGACCTCGAGCGCCAGGAAGACCGCGCCGATCGCAAGCCAGACCCAGAACGGGTGGCTCTCGTAGATGAGGAGCAGGGTCTGCATGGCGCGCGCTCAGCCGCCGGCCGGCCGCGTGGGCGGTACGCCCGATCGGGGCGCGACGCCGCCGGGCAGCCCAGTCGCTTCCACCAGCGCCCCGATGCCAGCCAGCGTGCCGACCAGCGCCGAGAACTCCGCCGGCACGATCACCGTCTTCTGCTGATTGGACTGCGCGAGCAGGGAGAAGGCGTCGACGTATTTCTGGGCGATGAAATAGTTCAGCGCGTTCACGCTACCGGCCTCGATGGCGTCTGAGACCATCTTGGTGGCGGCGGCCTCGGCCTGGGCCGAGCGCTCGCGCGCCTCCGCCGCGCGGAAGGCGGCCTCGCGCCGTCCCTCGGCTTCCAGCACCGTCGACTGCTTCGAGCCCTCGGCGCGGGTGATGGCCGCCTGCTTCTCCCCCTCCGCCTCGGTGATCACCGCGCGCCGCTCGCGCTCGGCCTTCATCTGCCGGGTCATGGCGTTGGTGATGTCGGGCGGCGGCTGCAGATCCTTGATCTCGATGCGGGTCGCCTTCACGCCCCACGGCTCGGTGGCCTGGTCGATGGCCGCGAGCAGGCGTGTGTTGATCGATTCCCGCTGCGACAATACGTCATCGAGGTCCATGGACCCCACCACGGTCCGCAGGTTCGTCTGCGCCAGCTGGCCGATGGCGTACGTCAGGTTGTCGACCCGATAGACCGCGTTCGCCGCGTCGATCACCTGGATGAAGACGATGGCGTCGACCTGGACCGAGACGTTGTCCTTGGTGATCACCTCCTGCTGGGCGACGGGCAGCACCTGCTCCATCATGTTGACCCGCCGCCCGATGGCCTCGACGAACGGGGTCAGGATCGTCATGCCGGGCCGGATCGTCCGCACGTAGCGGCCAAACCGCTCAACGGTGTATTCGCGGCCCTGGGGCACGATCTTGATCACGCTGGTGACCAGGAACAGCGCCACAATCGCCAGCGCGATCGCCGCAATGATAAACCCCATTGTGTGTTCTCTCCCGGCCGCCCAAGGGGGCGAGCCTAGCGCGTCGGCGCGTCGTCCGCCACAGAGCCGCTCAAGGTTACGGCGAGTTCACGTCCCTTCGCCGCGGCGCGGGCGGCCTCTCGCTTCGCGCGCTCGTCGCAAGCCGTGTAGGCCTGCTGGCCGGCGACGAATCCATCGTTGAAGGAATCGCTGAGGCGACGGCTGAACGGGGCGTCCGGCTGCTCGGCGGCGATGAGGTCCCGCATGCGCGTGCGCCAGTATTGGTCGCCCACCCCGTTGCAGAGCTGGCGAATCGCATGGCTCTCCCCCAGCACATAGGCGAGCGCGACGAGCGTTTGCCGCTCCGCCGGGCTGCGTTCCTCCGCGAACGCCGCGGGCGCCGCTGCGGCGAGGACCAGCGCCGCGACCAGGAGGCGCCGCCTCATGCGGCTTCCCATCGCCCAAGGAGCACGCCCAGCAGGTAGGCATAGCCGCGCGCGTCGTCGATCGCTCGGTGGGTATGTGCGTGCAGGCCGAGCCATGCCGCGGGCAGCGTCGCTGGCCGGCAATCCCAGACCGGCTGCCCGGTCCGCGCTGCGGCCAGGGTGCGCAGGCAAAGGCCGGAGCCGTCGAACAGGCGGTCCTTTTCGTACGGCCCCTCGATCAGGCCATGGTCGGTGAAACGGCGGAGGTAGTGGTCGATCCACGCGCCGTCGAAGGCGAGCGGGAAGGCCGCAAAGATCCGGCCCTGCGCGAACCCGCGCACCCAGGCTTCGAAATCTCGCATGACGGCTTGCGCCGGGCGCGGATCGGCGGTGGCCGCCGCCCAGGCTGCCGGCTGGGTCTTGAACCAGGCCAGCGTGTTGGAATTGGACGAGCCGCCCAGCAACGGCTCGAGCACGGCCTCGAACACGCCCCTCTCAACTCCATCGGCCGTCACCGCTACGGACGCGAACGCGATCATCGAGTTCTGGCCCGGCCGCGACCCATCGCACTCGATGTCGGTCACGATGTAGACCGGATCGCGCATCGGTCGGTCGACGCCGATGGCCCCTTCGCCGCCGGCGGCCGCGCCAGTAGCATAGCGCTCGACCGCGAGGGCGATCACGCGGCGCGTCTCCGACCAGTCCACGAGTCGCATCGCCTCTGCGACGCCGACGAACTTCGCTTCGACCGCATCGTCGCCGGCGCGGGGTTCGCCCAAGACCCAGCGCGCGGCGTAGTCGATCAGGACCGCCTGACGCACTTCACTCGCATGATCGACGACGTCGATGAGCCCGAGAATGGCGGCCATAACGCCGGTTTCCTCGGCGAGCTCGCGCAGGGCGGCCTGGGCGACGCTCTCGCCCAGCTCCACCCGGCCGCCCGGAATGCTCCATTCGCCCGCGCGCGGCGGCTTTCCGCGCCGGATCAGCAAGACGTCGTCGCCGCGCAGGCAGACAACGCCCGCGCACGGAACGGGATGGCGGCTCATAGCTGCGGCGGCGGTCCGCCCAAGGCGCGATCGCTCGGGCTCATCAGCCCGACCGGGTTGCCATCCGGGTCCTCGACGATGGCGAAGCGCGCGCCCCAGAACACATCGTACGGTGGCTGCAGGCCTTGGTGCTCGTGGCTGATCAGCTCCTCGTAGGTCTCGTCAACCGCTTCGCGGCTGGGCAGGCGGAAGCCGATCAGCACCCGGCCGCGTTCGGCGGCGTAGCCCTGGTTGTAGTGGCGGGCGAGCGGCTGGCTGTCTAAGGCGAAATCGCAAGGCTCCTTCGTGGTGATCGACACGTGGTGGATCCCGCTGGGCGTGCTCCAGGCGGCGGAGTCGGGGATTTCGACGCCCAGCCTGCGGTAGAAGGCCAGCGTCCGCTGCATGTCGCACACGACGAGATTAATCTGATCGAACACCGCCTCAGCCATCTTGCTCTGTCTCCTGACGAAACCGTCCGTATACGCTCTACTGCGCGGTCCAGCCGCCGTCGATGGAGAGTGCGGCGCCGTTGACCGAGCCGCCCAAGTCACTGACCAGATAGAGCAGCAGACCGGCGAGCTCACCGAAGTCGACGAAGCGCTTGGTCGGCTGCGCGGCCAGGATCACGTCACGCATCACCTGGTTGGGCGGCATCTTCCGCGCCTTCGCCTGATCGGCGATCTGCGCCTCGACCAGCGGCGTCTTCACATAGCCGGGGCAGATGGCGTTGCAGGTGACGCCGTCGAGCGCAACCTCGAGCGCCACGGTGCGCGTGAGGCCCAACAGGCCGTGCTTGGCCGCCACGTAGGCCGCCTTGAACGGCGAGGCGACCAGGGCGTGCGCCGAGGCGATGTTGACGATGCGCCCGGCCTTCTGCGCCTTCATGATTGGGACCGCGGCGCGGATGGTGTGGAAGGCCGAGGTCAGGTTGATGGCGATGATCTGGTCCCACTTCTCGATTGGGAAGGTCTCGATCGGCGAGACGTGCTGGACGCCAGCGTTGTTCACCAGGATATCGATGCGGCGGAACTTGCCGTGCGCGAACGCGATCAGGTCGGCGATTTCGGCCGGCCTGGTCATGTCGGCGGGGTGATAGAGCACGCGCACGCCGTAGGCTTCGGCCAGCGCCGCCCGGTCGTGCTCGATCTGCGTCGCCTCGCCCAGGCCGTTCAGCACCACGTCGGCGCCGGAGGCCGCCAGCGCGCCGGCCAGCGCTTGGCCGATACCGCTGGTCGAGCCGGTGACGACCGCGACGTGACCCTTCAATCCTGCATGCTCATCGGCCATGTGAGACGCTCGCTCGCTTGCGTTTCAAACGGCTGCAAGATTAGCCGGCCCCGGCGCGAGAGTCGCGCGCGGCGGGCTCGTTCGCGCTCGAAGCCTTCGGAGGCAGCTGCCGGGTGAAGACCCAATCGTTCCCGGTCGAGAGCGCCGGATCGAAGGCGTAGCCGGCGGTATCGAAAGCCTTCAGCTGCTCGGCTCTTTCGATGCGATGATCGATCGCGTAGCGGGCCATCAGCCCCCTGGCGCGCTTGGCGAACAACATCAGCGCCTGCGGCGCCTCGCCCCTAACCCTGTGCTCCTTGAAGTGGCAGGTGACGTAGGGGACTCTCAGCGCTTCGGTGTCGACGGAGCCGAAGTATTCGATGCTCGCCAGGTTGACCAGGGTCGGGTCGGGGCGCCGTTCGGCGTCGCGACTGAGCGCCTCGGCGATCGGGGTCCGCCAGAAGTCGTAGAGGCTTGATCCGCGGCGCGTCTTCAGCCGCGTTCCCATTTCCAGGCGGTAGGGCTGCAAGGCGTCGAGGGGTTTCAGGACGCCATAGAGGCCAGACAGTATCCTAAGGCGGACCTGCGCCCAGGCCAGCGCCTTCTTGTCGAGCGTGCGCGCCTGAAGGCCATCGTAGACGTCGCCGGCGAACGCCATCACCGCCTGCAGACCGTCCTCGCCTGCCGGGTCGAAGCGCTGAAACCGGTGGTAGTTGAGATCGGCCAGCGCGTCGGAGATCGACATCAGCCGCTTCAGATCCGCCCGCTTCAGCTTGCGCGTCACCTGGGCGAGTTCGGCGATGTCGCGCGTGAGCTCCGGAATGGTGAGCGCCAGGCCCGCGGGCGCGGGCGCGAAGCTCAGCTTCTTCGCAGGCGAGAGGACCATCAGCATGGTCTGGCATTAACCCCCGATCACCGACGCCAGCCAAGAGCGCGCGCACAGCAAAGAAGCGCAGGCCGCAAGCGCCGCGGGCAGCCTCGGACGCTTGGCGAACGCCAAGCGGGGTAAGAGGTCGCGTCATGAAGCCGCGCCGCTCGGCAGCGTGCCTCGGTTAACTCGGACGCGCGCGCAGCGCGCTAGAACAGGACCCGCGGGTTCATGATCCGGCCTGGATCCAGCGCCGCGCGGACGGCGCGCATCGCTTCGACTTCAACCGGCGATTTGTAGCGAAGCGCCTCGATCGACTTCATCGACCCGAGCCCGTGCTCGGCGGAGATGGAGCCGTCCATTGCGTCGGCGATGTCGTGCACCACTTCGGCGCCGTTGTCCCTGAGCGCCGCGTGCACCGCCTGGTCGCCGCCGGCCGGCGTGAGCACGTCGAAGTGGACGTTGCCGTCGCCGACGTGGCCGAAGGCGACCACCCGCGCGCCGGGCGAGACGCGCGTGACCGCTGCGGTGGCCTGGTCGATGAAATCCGCGATCCGCGACACCGGAACGGAAATGTCGTGCTTCCAGGCCGCGCCTTCCTTTTTCTGGCCGGGCGACTGGTCCTCGCGCACGGCCCAGAACGCCTTGGCCTGCGCCTCGCTCTGAGCGATGGCCGCGTCCTGGATCAGCTCGTCCTCCAGCGCCCGCGCCAGGAGCCGCTCCATCGCCGCCTCGGCCGCGCCGGGTTCGCCCGAGGCGATCTCGATCAGCACGTACCATGGGTGCTCGCCTTCGAGCGGTTTGCGCCGATCGGCGATGTGACGGACGACGAGCTCGACGCCCAGCGCGCCCATCAGCTCGAACGCCTCCAGCGCGCCGCCGCTCTCGGCCTTGGCGCGGCCTAGCAGCGCGATGGCGTCGTGCGGCGTCTCCAGGCCGCAAACCGCGACGGCGCGTGAGACGAGCAACGGCTGCAGTTTCAGCGCCGCGGCGGTTACGACGCCCAGCGTCCCCTCCGCACCGATCAGCAGCTGCTTGAGATCGTAGCCGGTGTTGTCCTTGCGAAGCCGCTTCAGGCCGTTCCAGATCTCGCCGTTCGGCAGCACGGCCTCCAGCCCCAGCACCTGGTCGCGCATGTTCCCATAGCGCAGCACCGCGGTGCCGCCGGCGTTGGTGGACACCAGCCCGCCGATGGTCGCCGAGCCCTCAGAGGCCACGCTCAGCGGGAAGCGGCGGCCGGCGGCCAGCGCCGCCTCGTGCGCCGCGGCGAGCGTCACGCCCGCCTCGGCGACGATGACGTCGTCGATCGGATCGACGTCGCGGACCGCGCGCAGGCGCTCGGTCGAGAGCAGGATCTCTCCTTGCGGAATCTGGCCGCCGACGAGGCCAGTGTTGCCGCCCTGCGGGATGATCGCGACGCCCGAGGCGGCGCAGACCCCGATCACCGCGGCGACCTCGGCCGTCGTCTTCGGGAGAACGAGCAGGGGCGTCGTCCCGCTCCAGCGGTCGCGCCATTCGACCAGCTTCGGCGCGAGGCGCGCAGGCTCGGTGCTCCAGCCGTCCTCGCCGAGGACGGACTTCAGGCGCGAGATGACGTCGGCGGGAACGGGTGCGGTCATGACGTGAGCCTACCTCCGGCCGCGTCAGCCGACCAGACCGGCGCCGCGCGCCAAGCGATCGTTGATCGCCTCGCCCAGGCCGTCCTTGGGGATCGACGCAACGGCGATGGCGGCGGGCTTGGCGGCGTCGGCGGCGCGGAGGGCGGTGAACAGATTGGCCGCCGCCTCGCGCAGGTCGCCGGTCGGGCTGAGGTTGAAGACGAGCGGACCGGGCGGCGCCGGTCCGAAGGCCAGGAAGGCCTCGCCAACGCGGGGCGCGGAAGCGTTCAGGCGCAGTGGCGCCTCCGGCGCATAGTGGCGCGCGAGGCGGCCAGGCGAGCGGCCGGCATCAGCTTCCGCCGCGCCAAGCGGGCCGACGACGGCTTCGATCTCCGCGCGCGTCACCGCACCGGGGCGGAGCAGCCGCGGCGGGCCGTCGAGCAGGCTGACCACGGTAGACTCAAGACCGATCGCGCAAGGGCCGCCGTCGAGGGCGAGCGCCGCCGCGGCGCCGGCCTCGGCCAGCGCGTCGGCGAGCGTCGTCGGGCTCGGTCGGCCGGATCGGTTGGCCGACGGCGCGACGACCGGCCGTCCGAAGCTGTGCAACACCGCCCGGGCGAGCGGATGCGCCGGCGCGCGCACGGCGACGGTGTCCAGCCCGGCGCGCGCGAGGTCGCAGACGGCGACCGGATCGGAGAGTGGCGCGACGATGGTGAGCGCGCCGGGCCAGAACGCCTCCGCGAGCTTGACCGCGCGCTCATCGAGGCTGGCGAAGCGTTGGGCGGCGGCGAGATCCGCGACGTGGGCGATCAGCGGGTTGAACCGCGGCCGCCCCTTGGCCTCGAACAACCGCGCGACGGCGGCTGGGTTGGCGGCGTCGGCGGCGAGGCCGTAGACCGTCTCGGTCGGCAGGATGACAAGCTTGCCCGCCGCCAGGGCGCGCGCAGCCTTTTCGACGTCGCTCAGCGCGCCCGATGCGCCGTCAGCTGGACGATGACCACGACCTTGGTGTCGACCACGTCGGGGGTGCTCCACTTGCCCTGACCTATCCCGAACGCTGTGCGGTTGAGCACGAGCTGGCCATTCATGCGGGCCGTATCACCGGCGATCGCGAGCGTGAAGGGCAGGACGACGGGCTTGTGCACGCCCTTGATGGCGAGGTCGCCGGTCGCCTGATAGCGGCCGCCGCCCAGATCCTAGATCGCCGTGGTCGTGAACACCGCCTTCGGGAAGCGCTGGGCGGCGAACCAGTCGTTGCTCGGCAACGCCTGGTCCTGATCGGCGTCGCCGGTGGCGGCCGAGCCGACGTCGACCGTAACGACCGCCTTCGATGCCGCGAGCGCGTTCGGATCGAAGACGATGGCCGCCGACCAGCGCCGGAAGGTTCCGGTGAAGGCGTCGCCGTTCAGGCGGCCCTGGAATTGGAGCTTGGAGGCGGGATCCACCGTCCACTGCGGCGGCGCCGCGGCTACAGCCGAGGCGCTCAGCAGGAAAGCGAGGATGAGCACGGTCATGCGCATGGCTCAGGCCGCCTCCGCCGGCCCACGGCGCAGGAACGGGAGCATCCGCGCCAGCTCCTTGTCGTGGTCGAAGAACTGGTGCTTGAGCGCGCCAGCCAAATGGAGCGCGATCAGCGCATAGGCCAACTTGGCCAGCAGATGATGGCTGGCCAGAAAAACGCCGTGCGCCTCTTTCATCTGGTCGTGCGGCAGGTTGGTGAGCGGCGCGATCGCCGGCCATGGAACCAAGTGGAAAAGCACGATCGGGAAGACGTGGATCAGCGGGCTGGCCGACGTGAAAGCCCAGCCAGTCAGCGGCATCCCGATCATCACGACGTAGAACAGCGCGTGCACGGCGTGGGCCAGCCAGCGTTCCCAGACCCGCAAGGTCGGCGACAACGGCGGCGGCGGGACAACGAGGCGCCAGCCCAGGCGGACGAGGCTCAGGATCAGCACGGTGATGCCGATCGACTTGTGCAGCTGCACCGGCTCGATCTTCGCCTCGCCGTGCAGGGCGTTGAACCACCACGCGAGCCCGATGTTGGTCAGGATGAGCAGAGCGATCGCCCAGTGCAGGACGATCGCCCCTGCGTTGTAACGGCTCTGGGCTCTGGTCGCCATGCGGGCACTTATCCTTGGCCGTTCCTGGCTGGCGGATGCACGAACCGCCGACTCGGCGCGTCCGACTTCAGAGACGCACGAGTGGGCGCGGATATTTCAGCGACCGCCCTGCTTGCGCTAGAAAGCCCCTATGGCCTTCCGACCCCAGGTGCGCGACTTGCTGTTCACGCTGAACGACGTTCTTGGCGTCGGACAGCTCGTGGGATCGCCGGCCTTTCCCGAGTTCGACGTCGAGCTGCTCGCCGCAGTGCTCGAGACGGCGGGCGCGCTGGCCGCCGACGTGCTTGCCCCGCTCGACCAGACCGGCGATCGGGCCGGCGCGACGTTCGAGAACGGCCAGGTGCGCGCGCCCGCCGGTTTCGCCGCGGCCTACCGCGCCTTCGCCGACGGCGGCTGGGGCGCGCTCGCCGCTGACCCGGCGTACGGCGGCCAGGGCCTGCCCAAGTCGCTCGAGTTGGCGGTATTCGAGATGGTTCACGCCGCCAACATGGCGTTCGGCCTCTGTCCGATGCTGACCTCGGGCGCGATCGAGGCGCTGCACGCGCACGGCTCCGAGCGGCAGAAGGCGCTCTACCTGCCGAAGATGATCTCCGGCCAGTGGACCGGGGCGATGAACCTCACCGAGCCGCAGGCCGGAAGCGATCTTTCGGCGCTCACCACCCGGGCCGAGCCGGACGGCCAGGGCGGCTATCGGCTGCACGGGCAGAAGATCTTCATCACCTGGGGCGACCACGACCTCACCGACAACATCGTCCATCTGGTGCTGGCCCGCTTGCCCGACGCTCCGGAAGGCAGCCGCGGCACCTCGCTGTTCGTCACCTCCAAACGTCTGGTCGGCGATGACGGCTCGCTCGGCGAGGCGAACGCGGTTCGCCCCGGCGGCATCGAGCACAAGCTCGGCATCCACGGCTCGCCCACCTGCGTCATGCTTTATGAGGGGGCTCGGGCGGAGCTGGTCGGCGAGCCCAACCGCGGGCTCGCCCACATGTTCACGATGATGAACGCCGCGCGCCTGAACGTCGGCGTCGAAGGCGTCGGCGTCGCCGAGCGCGCCTACCAGCGGGCGCTGGCCTATGCGCTCGAGCGCCGGCAAGGCCGCTCGCCGTGGAGCACGGATCGCTCGGCGCCGATCTTCGACCACCCGGACGTCCGCCGCATGCTGGCGGACATGCGGGCGCGGATCGAGGCGGCGCGCGCCATCTGCCTGCTCACCGCCCTCTCCGCCGACGTTGCCCGCGCTGCGCCGGACGAGGAAACGCGCGCCGCGGCCAAGCTGCGCGAGGAGCTGCTGACGCCGATCGCCAAGGCCTGGTCGACCGACATGGCCGTCGAGGTCGCCTCGATCGCGCTGCAGGTGCACGGGGGAGCGGGCTTCATCGAGGAGACCGGCGCGGCCCAGTCCTATCGCGACGCCCGCATCGCGCCGATCTACGAGGGCACGAACGGCATCCAGGCCATCGACCTCGTCGGCCGCAAGCTCGCCATGGCGGGCGGCGAAGGGTTCCGGTCGCTCACAGGTGAGATGGCCGCCTTCGCCCAGAGCCTGATCTACAACCCGAACCGGACCCTGGATAACATCGGCCTCAGGCTGGCCGGCGCCGTTGACGGGGTGCGGAACTTCGCTCTGTTGTTGCAGGACGCCAGCGAGCCCGAGCGCTTGGCCGCCGCGACGCCCTTCCTCAACCAGTTCGGCGACGTGGTCGGCGGCTGGCTGCTGGCCAGGGGCGCCAAGGCCTGCGCCGAGCGAGCGGAGACCGACGCCTACGCAAAGGCGCGGATCGAAATCGCCGGCTACTACGCCGAGACAGTGATGACCGAGAGCGCCGCGCTATCTTCGGGCGCGGTGGCCGCCGGCAAGCGCCTCGCCGCGCTCAGCGAGGAAGCGCTGAGCTAGTCCTCCACCGTAGGGGGAGGATCTGCGGCCGTTAGATGTGCTCCAGCAGGTACTCGGCGGAGGAGACCCTGAACTCGCCGCCTTGCTCGACGTTGAGCTGCTCGACGACGCCGTCCTTGGCGATCAGCGAGTAGCGCTGCGAGCGGGCGCCCATGCCGAAACGGCTGGCGTCGAGCTCGAGGCCGAGCGCGCGGGTGAAGTCCCCGGAGCCATCGGCCAGCATCAGGATCTCGTCGCCGATGCCCTGATCGGCCGCCCAGGCCTTCATCACCCACACGTCGTTGACCGAAACGCAGGCGATCGTGTCGACGCCCTTCTTCTTCAGGTCGGCGGCGTGCTGCTTGAATCCCGGCAGGTGCTTGGCCGAGCAGGTGGGCGTGAACGCGCCCGGCACGGCGAACAGCGCGACGCGCTTGCCCTTGAACACCTCGTCGCCGGTGATCTGGGCCGGGGCGCCGTCCTTGAACACCATGAACTTCGCATCCGGCAGCTTGTCGCCGACCTTGATCGCCATCTGGCCCGTCTCCCTTGCATGGATCGCCCTTGCGACCATGGGCCGCTGGGCAAAACCTAGATAGGCAAAAGCCGCGAGCGAGCCAAGCGCGCAATGGCCTTGATGCGGCCGCGGCAAACACCGATCATCCGACTCATGTCTGAGCGCGAACCGCCTCGGTCCGCCAGCGGGCCGAGCTATCTGGGCGGTCGGATGCTGATCGCCATGCCGGGGATCGAGGATCCGCGTTTCGAACGCGCTTTGCTCCTGGTCTGCAGCCACGACGAACAGCACGCGATGGGCATCGCGGTGAACCGCCCGGTGGAGGGCCTGACCGTGCCCGGCCTGCTCGAGCGGCTGGGCGTGAAGCCGGTGATCGAGCTGCCGCCTGACTTCGTCCTCCTGGGCGGGCCGGTCTCGCCCGAGCGCGGCTTTGTGCTGCACACCGACGACTACCGCTGCGAGGACTCGAGCGTCGCCGTCGGCGGCGGCGTGACGCTCACCCAGACGCGCGAGGTGTTGACCGCCATCGGCAGCAACGACCGCCGCCCGCGCCGCGCGATCCTGACCCTGGGCTATGCCGGCTGGGGCGCCGGCCAGCTGGAGCACGAGATCCGCGAGGGCGTCTGGCTGACCTGCGAGCCGGACGAGACCCTGCTGTTCGGCGACGACCACGAGCACAAGTGGTCGATGGCGCTGGCCAAGATCGGCATCGGCCCCCACCAGCTCTCCGCCCACACGGGCAGGGCGTAGCCGGACACATACGGCTTTCCGTCACCGCGGCTTGCGGCCAAACTGGGGTGGACGCTCAACCCGTGTCCGCCAGGAGAACGCTCAATGGACATCGGCAACTGGTCGGCGACGCCGGACCTGGTCGACATCTACCGCGAGATCCGCGCCCAGGGGCTGGAGGCGAACCTCGCTGAGCTGGAAGCGTTCGGCTTCACCGTCATCGAGAACGCGCTCGCGCCGGCCGAGGTGAAGGCGCTGCGCGAGTGCATCGTCGACATCTCCGCGGCGCGGAAGGGCCAGCGGCTCGATCTCGAGAACGAGACCACCCACCAGGAGCTCGAGTTCATCCCCTACCTGCTGTTCAAGGATCCGATGTTCAAGGCGCCGGTTGTGAACCCCAAGGTCCTGCCGCTCGTGGACTACTTGCTCGGCAAGCACGCCATTCTCTCCAGCCTGGGCTCGCACCTGAAGGGGCCGGGCGGGCCCGGCCTCCTGCTGCACAGCGACACAGGCAACGGCACGCCCGACCCCTTCACCCCCTACGCCCAGGTCTGCAACTGCAACTACGCGCTGACCGACTACACCGAGGAGCGCGGCGCGCTGGCCATGGTGCCGGGCAGCCACCGCAACGCGCGCCAGCCGACAAAGTTCGAGGTCTGGCTGGACGGCAACCGCCGCTACGAGCACGTGATCCCGATCGAGGTCCCGGCCGGGACGGCGATCCTCTGGCACGGCAACACCTGGCACGGCTCTTTCCCGCGCAAGGTCCCTGGGCTGAGGATCAACCTCTCCTGCTACTACTGCCGCGAATACATCCAGCCGCAGGAGAACTACCGCGACCACGTGCCGGAGGGGTTCCTCGACGGCGAAACGGACGCCAGGCTCGCGCGCCTTCTGGGCGCCGACCTGATCCACGGGTGGACCGACGAAGGGCCGCTGAAAATGTACGCCCGCCGGCGCGAGGCGGCCGGCAGCGTGCGCAGCTGGTACAGCTGAGGGACGGGGCGCTGCGCGACGCGTCTGACCCGACGGTCGTGGCCGTCACCGGCGGGCGCGTCGCCGGGACGCTCGAGGATGGCGTGCACGTGTTCCGGGGGCTGCCTTTCGCCGCGTCCATAGCCGGAGCCAACCGCTGGCGGGCGCCACAACCGGTCGCGCCGTGGGATGGCGTCCGCGACGCATCTCGCTTCGGTCAGGCGTGTCCGCAACCCGCCCTGCTCACCGGCGAGGGCCTGGCGACGCGGCTCATCCGCTGGAAGCGGACCGGGCGCGTGTACCTGGACGCAATCAGCCAGCTGAACGCGCCCACGGGCGGCGACTGCCTGAACCTCAACCTCTGGACGCCCAGCCTCGACCCGCAAGCGAAGCTGCCGGTGCTGGTCTTCATCCACGGCGGATCCTTCACCGGCGGCTCGGGCGCGCAGGCGTTCTACGACGGCCGCGCGCTGGCCAAGGCCGGGCTCGTGCTGGTGACGATCAACTACCGGCTGGGCGTGATCGGGTTCGTCGGCGGCGAGGATCTCTTCCCCGACAGCCTCGGCGTCGCCAACCGCGGCTTCCTCGACCAGGTGCAGGCGCTGCGCTGGGTGAACGAAAACATCGCGGCGTTCGGCGGCGACCCCGACTGTGTGACGGTGGCGGGCGAGTCCGCAGGCGCAACCAGCGTGCTGATGATGGCCGCGACGCCGGCGACCAACGGCCTGATGCGGCGAGCGGTCAGCATGAGCGGCGCGCCCCTGGCTTATCCGCACGATGAATGCAGCCGTTTCGCGCGCGACTACTTCGAGAGCCTTGGCGTAAAGCCGGGCGACGGCGAGGCCCTGATGTCGCTGACCATGCAGCGGATTTTCGCCGCCCGCCCACAGCCCGGCCCGTTCCTCTACCGCCACGCCGAGCGCTATGGCTCGCTGGGCGCCGATCGGCTAGCGTCGATGGTGGCAGCGACGGGCACGGACCTCTTCCCCGCGCCGCCGCTCGCGTTCGTCGCCGGCGGCGGAAAGCCCGGCCTGGAGCTCCTGATCGGCACCTGCAAGGACGAATGCCGGCTGTGGACGATCGCCTTGCCGCTCCCCGATGGCATGGCCGCGCGCACCATGTTCAACCTGCACGCCGGCGTCATGAAGCCCCGCGGCCGGCCGACGGAGACGTTCAGGGCCTACAGGGCGGCCATGCCCGGCGCGTCGGGCACGCTAGTCCGCGAGCGGGCGATGACCGACAGCCTGTTCCGCCGTCCCTCCGTCGGCTTCGCCGACGCCGTCGCGAGCGCGAACCCCGGTCACGCCTTCCTGTATCGTTTCGACTGGGCCTCGCCCGTGCTCGGCGGCGCGTTCGGCGCCATCCACGCCATCGACGTGCCGGGGGTGTTCCAGACCTACGATGCGATGGCCGCGGTCGTCGGGCCTGCAAAGGCCGCGCGCCCCGCCGGCGACGCGATGCACGCCGCCGTCACCAGCTTCGCCAAGACCGGAGCGCCGGCGATCCCCGGCGCGCCCGCTTGGCCCGCCTACGACGCCGGTGGCAAGGCTTGCATGGTGATCGACGAGACCTGCGACCTCCGCCACGCCATAGACGCGGCCTTCGAACCCATCTGGTAGGGGCAGCTACCTGGGTTCACTGCCGCTTCGGGGCGCGGCCCCCAAAAGGTGGCCTCCCACGGCAACCCCACCGACGAGGCAACGCCAATGAGCGACGCTCTGAGCACGGCAAAACAGTTCTACGGCGCCATGGCCGAGGGGAACGTGCCTGGCGCGCTCGGCCTGCTCTCGCCCGACATCGAATGGACCTAAGCCGAACGCCATCCCTACTACAGCGGGACCTGGATCGGTGTCGTGGCGGATGGAAAGGTCCAGCGCTTCGTTCAGTATACGGACACTGCCAAGTGGAACGAAGCGCTGGCGGGATAACGGTCAAGCGCCACGCTCAGAACCGGCGGGCTGTCATAAGCCGGGCATCACGGCGTAGAGCGCCCCCATCAGGTGGATGCCGCGCCGATCAACAGGCGTGGCGTCGTCCGGCATGAAGAAGGCGTTCATCGCATAGCCGCAGCTGAAGCCGCTGGCGTGGTCCATCATGCACATCGAGCCGCCTAGCCCGCCCCAATGAAAGGTGGATGGCGTGGGCGTCGGAAACCCTTCGCTGTTGAGGCCGAAGCCGAGGCCAAGCCGGATCCGGCCCAGGCGCGGGTCGACCGTGTCCGCCTGCTCGGATGTCGCCTCGTCGATGATCGCCTGCGAGAGGTAGCGCCGACCCTCGAGCACGCCGCCCATGGCGGCCATGGCGCCAAGGCGCGCGATCGACCGGGCGTTTGCATAGCCATTGAACGCTGGTGTTTCGGCGCGGCGGAAAGGCCAGGTCCGCCATTCGGCAAGATCGAGCTCGCCGGAGCTATCAAACACCCGGGCCGCCAGTTCGTTGCGTGACAAGAAGGGTCCGGGCGGGTGCAGGAAGTCGATCTCGGCCGTCCGCGCCGCCTCGGCCTCCGTGTGCATGCCGAACACGAAGTCGATGCCGGCCGGCTCGGCGATCTCCTCGCGGAAGAACTGCGAGGGGAGGCGGCCGTCGACGCGGCGCATGACCTCGCCCAGCAGGTAGCCGTAGGTCGCGACATGGTAGCAGAACCGGCTTTCGCCGCCGAACCAGTGCTCCTCGCCGGCGATATAGGCGCAAGCGGCGCCCCAGTCGTATAGGAGTGACGTCGGCACCGGCGGCTCGAAGCCGGGTACGCCCGCGCAATGGGTGAGCGCCTCGCGCACGGTCACGTGGCCTTTCCCGCCGGCCGCGAACTCCGGCCAGTAGGTGGCGACGGTCGCGTCGAGATCGACCAGGCCGCGGTCGACGAGCATCAGGAACGACAGAATGAGCGGGATCTTTGTCGTCGAAGAGACGACCACGGTCGTGTCGCGATCCCACGGCCGGGTCCGCGCGAAGTCCGCGTGGCCGGCCCAGATGTCGACCACCGGCTTGCCTTTCAGCGTCGCCGCGAACGACGCGCCCACCTCGAGGCCGTCGGCGAAATTGGCCGCGAACGCCTCCTTCAGAGGCAGGAAGCGCTCCTCACAGAAGCCGTGGATCTCGATCGCCATGGACGTCTCCCGTCCAATCGGTACGCCCGTGCCAGCTCTGCGGCAACGCTTGGGCTCAGAGCCGGGGCAGGATGTCCGCGAGCGCCCTGTTGAAGCGCTCGAGCCTAGGCTCGTTGGTCAACATCTCCGCGGTGTCGGCGAACATCTGGTTCGGCGCATAGCCCAGGCTCACGCCGGCCCGCGGGTCCATCAAGCCCCATGACCCGCCGTACCCGCCCCAGTGAACGCTGGTCGGACTGGGCGCTGGGAACGCCTCCGAGTGCAGGCCGAGGCCAAGGCCAAGCCTGATCCCGCCGAGGTAATCGTCCACCGCTTCGACCTGCTCTGTTACAGCCTCTCGGACCGTCGCTTCCGACAGGTAGCGCACGCCGTCGAGCGCGCCCCCATGGCAACGATTGCGCACACCCGCGCGATCGAGCGGCCGTTACCGCATCCGTTGGCGGCCGGCATGTCGGCCGAGAGAGTCTCCCAGCATTCCCAGTCGCCGGCGCCGACGGAGTCAAACACCCGCTCGTAGATAGAGCTCCGGGGAAAGCTCAGCGGGCTGTCAGGATGACGAAGCTGAGCAATGCGCGCGTGGTCGGCGCTGGATGTCAGGCCGATGTGGAAGTCGGCGCATGCCTTGACCGCGACCTCCTCGTCGAAGAAGCGCCCGGGCATGCGCCCGTCGACGCGGCGGATGAGCTCGCCGAGCAGGAAGCCGTAGGTCATCGCGTGGTAGCACATGACCCGCTCGCCATCGAACCAGTGCGGCTCGGCGGCGAGCCGGGCGGTGACGGCTTCCCAGTCGAGCAAGACGTCGAACGGCGCCGGGTGCTGGAACCCTGGCACGCCGGCCTGGTGTGTGAACGCGTCGCGGACGGTGACCGCGCCCTTCCCCCCTGGGCGAACTCCGGCCAGTAATGGGCGACCGGCGCGTCGAGTTCGATCAGCCCGCGGTCGAGAACCATGAGCGTCTCGATGATCGCCATGATCTTGGTGGTCGAGAACACGCAGACGATGGTGTCCTTTTCCCATGGCCGCGTGCGTTTGCGGTCCACCCAGCCGGCCCAAAGGTCGACCACCGGCCGCCCCATATGGGTCACCGCCAGCGACGCGCCGAGCTCGAGCCCGTCCTCGAAGTTGGCGCGGAACACGTCCTTCAGCGGCTGGAAGCGCGGATCGCAAAAGCCGTGGATTTCGGTTGTCATGGCGTCAGCTTGGCCAGGGCCGCCCTCATCGCGTTGCTGATGCGTTCGACGCGGCTGTCGAGGTGCGGGTCGGCGAGGAAGTGGTTGGGCGTGTAGCCGATGCTGTAGCCGAGCCGGGTGTCCATCCACCCGATCGAGCCGCCGTGGCCGCCCCAGCCGTAACCGTCCGGCGACGGATAGTATTGGAAGTCCCGGCCGTTGAGCCCAAACCCCAGGCCGAGCCTGATCCAGCCGAGATAGGGGCACTCGCCATAGGCTTGCTCGCTCCAGGCAGCGTCCACCATCTCCCGCGAGAGGTAGCTCACGCCGTCGAGCGCGCCGGCGCACGCGAAAATCGCACAACCGCGGGCGATGGCGCGGGCGTTGGTCACCCCGTTGCCGCTCACGTTCATCGTCGTTGCGAAGGGTGTCCCCTCGATGCCGACGACAGAATGAAACAGCCGCTCTAACAGGCCCGGCGGCAGCACCAGGGGCGGCGCGGGGGGCACGACCACGTCTGCGATGCGGTCGGGGTCCGGAATCTCAGCGACGCCGAGATAAAAGTCGAGCCCAGCTGGGTCGGCTACTTCCTCACGGAAGAAGAGCGCTGGCATTCGCCCGTCCACGCGCCGGACCAGCTCGCCCCCGATCAGGCCGTAGGTCGCCGGGTGATAGATGACGCGCCGTTCACCGTCGAACCAGTGCGGCTCGGCGGCGATGCGCGCGACCGAGCCCTCCCAATCTAAGAAAAGCGTCGCCTGCACAGGCGGAGTGAACCCTGGGGCGCCCGCTTGGTGCGTGAGGAGGTCGTGGACTGTCACGCTGTCTTTTCCGCCCGCCGCGAACTCCGGCCAATAGGACGCTATCGGCGTATCGAGGTCGATCCGGCCCCGATCGACCAGCATCAACAGGCAGAGCGTGACCATCATCTTGGTCGTCGACGCGACCGGGACAATCGTGTCGATCTCCCAGGGGCGTGTCCTGGCTCCATCGGCCCAGCCGGCCCAGAGGTCGACCACCGGCTCGCCTTGCCAAGTCGCAGCGATCGACGCGCCGACCTCCAGGTCGTCCTCGAAGTTCTGCGCGAACGCCTCCTTAAGCGGCGCGAACCGCTCGTCGCAGAAGCCGTGGATCTCGGCCGCGGTCATGCGGGTCGCGCCCCGCACACCTCTCCCAGAGGGAGAGGTGTTGGTCGCCGGCCGGCTCGGCGAACGTTTCGCGGAAGAACTGCGACGGCATGCGGCCGTCGACCCGGCGGATGATCTCGCCCAGGAGGAAGCCGTGGGTGACCGGATGATAACAGAGGCGGGCCTCGCCGCCGAACCAGTGAGTCTGGGCTGCCAAGTTCGCGGTCATGGCTCGCCAGTCGCGAAGCGCCTCGAACGGAATCGGAGGCTCGAAGCCTGGAACGCCGCCGCGGTAGCTCATCGCCTCGCGCACGGTCACGTGGTCTTTGCCGCCGGCCGCGAACTCCGGCCAGTAGGTCGCGACCGGCGCGTCCAGCTCGACCCGGCCCTCATCGATCAGCTTCAGCATGCAGAGGGCCAACGGGACCTTGGTCGAGGAGAAGACCAAAACGATGGTGTCCTTCTCCCAGGCCCTGGTTCGCGCGAAGTCCGCGTGCCCGGCCCAGAGGTCGACGACCGGCCGGCCATGATGTGTCATCGCCACGGGGGCCCCGACCTCGAGCCCGTCCTCGAAGTTGGCGGCGAACGCATCCTTCAGCGGTTGGAACCGCGGGTCGCAGAAGCCATGCAGCTCGACGCTCATGCGCCCGTCTCGGCGGCCGCCGCCGTCATCGCCGCGCCAAGGGCGGTCCACAGGCGGTCGAAACGCCGCTCGGCGAAGGGCTCGGCGGTGATGATGAAGTTGTTGGTGACGTAGCCGAAGCTGAGGCCGGTCCGCTGATCGCCGCACTGGAGCGAGCCGCCCGAGCCGCCCCAGTGGAAGGCAGTGGGCGACGGGGCAGGGAACCCCTCGCTATCCAGGCCGAAGCCGAGGCCCATGCGCAGCATGCCGAAGAACGGGTCGGGCGCGAAGACCTGCTCGTGCGTCGCCTCGTCGACCAACGCCTTGGAGAGGAAGTGGACGCCGTCGAGCGTCCCGCCGGCGGCGAATATGGCGACCAGCCGTGCAACCCCGCGAGCGCTGGCGTAGCCGCTGCCGCTCGGACCCGCGTAGTGCTGGTGTTCCCACGTCATGTAGGCCTCGATCGGGGCTGGCTCGAGGCAGTCCCAGACCCGCTGCGCAAGCGGATCGTCGAAGTGCATCGGCTCGACCGGCCGGAGGGCGTAGGGCAGCGACGAACGCGCGACCTCGGTCTGGACGCGCAAGCCGATCTGCAGGTCGACGCCGCCGGGCCCTGCGACCTCTTCGGCGAAGAACTGCGCCGGCCGCCGCCCGGCGGCCCGGCGGACGATCTCGCCGAGGACAAAACCGTAGGTGTGAGCGTGGTAGCAAAGCCTGGGCTCGCCGCCGAACCAGTGCGGCTCGGCCGCGATGTGGGCGGTGATCCGCTCCCAATCGTGCGGGGCGTCCCAAGCGACCGGTGGCTCGTAGCCTGGAACGCCGGCACGGTGGCTGAGCGCTTGGCGCACGGTCACGTGGCCTTTCCCGCCCTGGGCAAACTCGGGCCAGTAGGTCGCGACCGTGGCGTCCAGGTCGACCTTGCCGCGGTCGATCAGCATGAGGAGGCAGAGGGCGGTGGCGATCTTGGTGTTTGACGCGATGCCGACGATTGTGTCGGCCTCCCACGGCCGCGTGCGCCGGAAGTTCGCCCAGCCCGCCCAGAGGTCGACCACGGGGCGGCCACGTTCCATCAGGCAGAGCGAAGCGCCAAGTTCGAGCCCGTCCTCGAAGTTGGCGACGAAGGCGTCCTTCAGCGGTTGGAAGCGCTCGTCACAAATGCCTTGGATCTCGCTGCTCATGCCAGCGCCTGCTTCGCCAGGGGTTGGGCCAGGAACGTCGCCTTAAGGGCGTCGGTCGGGATGGTCTCCACCAGCTGCTCGAGCAGCGCTTCGGCGGCGGCGCGGTCGGCGCGGGCTTCCTTGTCGGCGCCCAGGCCGGCGTGGGCGGCGGCGCGGTGGGCGAGCAGCCGCCAATGCAGGTTGCGGTAGCCGGTCTCCTCGCAGAAGGCGATCGCGACGCTCGCCTCGTCGCGCGCCTCAGCCCAACGCTCCAAAGCGAGCAGGCAGGCGACGGCAAGTTCAGTGGCGTCGGCTTCCAACAGGCGAACGCCGCCCTCCTGCAACGATTTCTGCTGGCGGCGCGCTCTTGCGAGCGCTCCCTCGGCATCGCCTTCGGCATGCGCGAGGAAGCCGGCGGCCAAGCGGCTTGGCTTCGCCTCCGGCGCCGCCTTCTCGGCCAGCGCCGCGGCCTCGCCGTGCAGACCGGTGCGGACCCCGGCGAGCACGAGGGCGTCGACAAGGCCGCCGACCATCCAGACGCGATTCAACGCGCGGCCCTCGGCGATCAGCTCTTCCGCCTCGCCCATCATCTCGTGGATAGCGCCGAGCTGGCCCTTGAGGCCGAAATAGCCGTAGCGCTGCAACGCAGCGCCGAAGCGGTAGCCGCCGTGGGTGACCTCCTGACCGATCGCCTCCCACGCCTCGCCGTAGCGGCCGAGCGCGGTCAGCGCGGCCGACTTGAAGGTCGGGTATTGCACCGGCGGCACGTCGAGGCGCGCGGCAAGCTCGATGGCGCGGTCGCAGATCTCGACACTGCGCTCCAGCCGCCCAGCGTTGCGCGTCGGCATGATCATCCAGAACAGGTGTTCCTTGGTGCGGATCGGGTCGCGCCTGGCCTCGAGCCGGCTGAGCACCTCCTCCGCCCGCGCGTTGTACTCCGTCGTCGTGAGCAGCCGGACCCTGAGCTCCATGGTCGCCTGGTCGAGCAGCAGGTCCTGGTCCTTCAGGCTCTGAGCGATGGCCTTCGCTTCTTCGATGTTCTTGACCGCCGTCGGCCCGTAGTCGGACCAGTAGTCGATGAAGTGGGTGGAGAGCAGGAGCGCGCGCGCCAGCGCCGGCTTGTCGCCGGCGGCGCGGGCAAGCTCGATGGTCCGCTCGCAGGCGTCGCGCGCCAGCTGAGCGTGCGCCGGCTGGTCGAGCGAGAGCTTGTAGTGGGCGTCGGCGAGCAGGCGCTGCGCCGTCAGTTCCAGTGGCTTGTCACCGTTCGCCTGGGCGATGCCCAGAAGCTTCTCGAGGTCCGGCAGCGCTTCGGCGCCGCGGTAGAGGTCGACGTAGAGGGCGCCGCGCTGGTGCAGGAGCGGCACGTAGCCCTCGACATCCTCGCCGAGCGCCAGGCCCTCGGCCAGCGCGGTCAGCGCGTCGTCGATCCGCACCGCGCCGCGTAGCGCCAGGCCGCGCAGGAACTGAACGCGCGCGAGCGACGTCCGGTCGTCCTCCGTCGCCACCTCTGCCGCCATGTCGAGCAGTTTCATCGCGTCTTCGAACGCGACCGCGTCGATCGCGCGCTGGCTGGCGGTCAGGAGGTGCTTGGCCGTCCGCTCCGGGTCCGCCGCGGCGCCCGCCTGATAGAGGTGGTACGCGATCTCGCCGACATTCTTCTCGACCTGCGCCGGCGGACCCTGCTCCAGCGCGTCGGCGATGCGCAGATGCAGCCGCTGGCGGCGCGGCAGCGACAGCGCGCTGATCAGCGTCTGGCGGATTTGTTCGTGGACGAACTGATACCGCGCCTCGCGCCCGACATGAATCTCCTCCATGACCGACGCGCCGGACGCCTCGTCGAGGGCGTCGAACAGCGGATCGTCAGCGAGGTCGCCGATCCGCGAGAGCAGATCGAAACTCACCACCCGCCCCGCCACGGCGCCGGCGGTCAGCAGCTTGCGGCATTCCTCGCTGACTTTGGCCAGCCGGTGCTCGATGATCAGCCGTACGCCGCGCGGCACCTCGGTGTCGGCGATGGAGACGCCGGAGCGGAACTTCCCATCCTCCGTGAACAGCTTGTCCGCCTCATCCAGATGCCGGTAGAGTTCCTCCACGAAGAACGGATTGCCCTCCGTCTCCGAATAGATGAGGCGCACTAGCTCCTTCGGCGGCGTCTGGCCGGCGCGACCCTCGAGCAGCGCAGCGACGTCCGTCTCCGCCAGGCGCTCCAGCGTGATGTCCTCGACCAGGCGCTCGCGCAGGAGCTCGTGCATCGTCTCGGCGAAGGGCTGGGTGGGATCAAGATCGGTGGCGCGATAGGTGCCGATCATGAGCACCGGCGAATCGCGCAGGCGCTCGGCCAGGTGGCGGAGCAGGCGGCAGGTCGACTCACCCGCCCAGTGCAGATCTTCGTAGACGAGCATCATCGGCTGGATGCGGGCGGCGCGGTCGATGAACTCGCCACAGCCGTGCAGCAGGAAGCGGCGCTCCTGATCCGGCGGCAGCGCTAGCGGTTCGGGAATGTCCGGGAACTGATGTTTTAGCTCCGGCATCAGCTTGGCGAGCTCGGGCGCATTCTCGCCCAGCGCTGCGCGCAGGTTGGCCGGCGGTACGAGCCTGGACGCCTGCTCGATCTGTTCGATCAGCGGCTGGTACGGCGCCGACCCCTCGGCCAGCACACAGCGGCCGGTGAGCGCCAGCATGCCCTCGTTGCGCGCGTGGGCCTCGGTCTCGTGCACCAGGCGGGTCTTGCCGACGCCGGCCTCGCCGGACAGCAGGATGAAGCTGCCCGAGCCCTCTCGGGCGCGGGCGACGAGGCCACTCAGGCGGGCGAACTCCGCCGCGCGGCCGATGAACGGCGACTGGTTGCGCCCAGCCCTGACCCCAAGCGGGCAGAAGTTGCGGATCGCCTCCAGCAGCGGCTCGACGCCGACGTCGGCGGCGGTCAGGTCGACGGTCTGGGTGAGCCGGAAGGCGAGCGGCGGGCGCACGGCGTCGATCGCCACCGGCGCCAGGATGCCGCGGGTCAGGCCCTCATGCGCTTCGCTGCGCACCCAGTCGGAGGCGACGGAGTTCTCCGACCAGACAACGACGATGCACTTGGCCTCGTCGATCGCGGTCTCGATCTCGCGGTCGAAGGTTGTGCCGGCGTCGATCTTGCGGTCCCACCAGACGCTCCAGCCGCGCTGTTCGATCGCCTCGACGAGCGGAATGACCCGCTCGCGGTCCTGAGAGGAGTAAGAGACGAAGACGTCCGCCATCGGATCGCGATCTCAACTCACTTTGGGAACGATGAACGCTGCGTGAAACGATCACGCGGCCGGACCTCAAACCCCGAGGACATGGCTGAGCTTGACCATGGAGACGTGGCGGCGCGCCTTGTCAACCAAGCCCTGGTTGCGCGGGCGGTTGACGTCCGGCCGCCGGCCCTGAATGTAGCGCGCGTTTCAGAGGGGAAGAGCAATGGACGTCGTCGCGCCCCACCGGGCCCGCAGCCTGGCCGAGCTGACTGAGATTCAGGGGCGGATGGCCACGCCCGAGGACTGGGTCGGTGGGTTCAAGAACTATCGCCCGCGACCATCCGACGTGGTCATCTCGCCGTTCGGCAAGTGCGGCACGACCTGGCTGCAGCAGAGCTTCCACACCCTGCGCACGCGCGGCGACATGGACTTCGACGACATCTCGCGCGTCGTGCCTTGGATCGAGACCTCGCGCATGCTGGGCCTCGACCTGGAGGCGCCGCAGCGGGCGGAACCGCGCGGGTTCAAGAGCCATCTCTCCTACGCGGCGGTTCCGAAGGGAGCGCGCTATGTGGTCTCGTTGCGCGACCCGAAGGACGCCATGGTCTCGATGTACCGGTTCACGGAGGGCTGGTTCTTCGAGCCGGCCGCGATCTCCATCGCCGACTTCGCCAGGGCGCGGGTGCTGGCCAAGCCCGAAGAGCCCACGAGCTACTGGAGCCATCTGCTGAGCTGGTGGGCCGAGCGCGACAATCCCGACGTGCTGCTGCTTTCATACGAGTACATGAGCGACGAGCCGGAGGCGACGATCCGCCGGCTCGCGGCCTTCTGCGGCATCCCGCTTGACGACGCCCTCATGGCGCTGACGCTCGAGCGCACGTCGCTCGCCTTCATGCTCGCGCACAAGGACCGCTTCGACGACCTGATGATGCGCCAGCTGTCCGAAGCGCGCTGCAACCTGCCGCCGGGCAGCGACACGGCCAAGGTGCGCGAAGGGCGCGTGGGCGGACACGTGCGCGAGCTCCCGCCCGAGATCGCCACGGAGATGGATGCCGCCTGGACCCGGCTCGTAGCGCCAGCGACCGGCTTCGCCGACTACGCCGCACTGGAAGCGGCGCTTCGGCAATTGGGCTAAGCGATTTCCTGAGCGCTCCTGGGCCG
>DATNJB010000042.1:0-3622 GCA_035604135.1 Caulobacteraceae bacterium
GGAACTTGACGCGGTAACCCAGCTTCGGCGCCTGAGCCAGGCGCTTGCCGAGCGCCTCGGCGAACTCGGCGGCGCTCATGCCGCCTCGGCCGCCTGCACCGCGGCGATGAAGCCGCCGCCGAGCAAGCGCTCGCCCCGGTAGAAGACGCAAGCCTGGCCGGGTGCCACACCCTGCTGCGGCTCGGCGAAGCGCAATTCCCCGTCGGTGAAGACCGCGGCCGGCACGGCCGGCGTAGTGGAGCGGAACTTGACCTCGACGGCCTCGCCTTCGCCCAGCGCGGGCGCGCCCGCGAGCCAGTTGAGTTCGCGCAACCGCGCGCCCGTGGCGGCGAGAGCGGCTCTCGGCCCCACGATCACCTGGCGCTGTCCGGCATCGATCCCGACCACGTAGAGCGGCTCGGCCGCGGCAATTCCCAGGCCCCGGCGCTGGCCGACGGTGAAGTTGATCACGCCCGCATGCCGGCCGAGCAGGCGCCCGTCCTTGTGCCGGATCTCGCCGGGCTCGGCGGCACCCGGCCGGATGCGTTCTACCACCTCGGCATAGCGGCCCTCGGGCACGAAGCAGATGTCCTGGCTGTCGGGCTTCTCGGCCACGGGCAGGTCGAGCTCGGCGGCAAGCGCGCGGGTCCGGCTCTTGGGCAGATGGCCGAGCGGGAAGCGCAGGCGATCGAGCTGGTCGCGGGTCGTGGCGAACAGGAAATAGCTCTGGTCGCGGCTTTCGTCGGCCGCGCGATGCAGTTCCGGCCCGTCCGGTCCCTCGATCCGCCGCACATAATGGCCGGTGGCGAGCGCTTCGGCGCCGAGTTCGCGCGCCATGGTCATGAGATCGGCGAACTTGACCCGCTGGTTGCAGCGCACGCAGGGGATCGGCGTCTCGCCCGCGGCATAGCTGGCGGCGAAATCCTCCATCACCGCGGCGCGGAACCGGCTTTCGTAGTCCAGCACGTAGTGGGCGATGCCGAGACGGTCGGCGACGCGCCTTGCGTCATAGATGTCCTGCCCGGCGCAGCAGCTTCCCTTGCGCACCGCCGCGCCATGGTCGTAGAGCTGCAGGGTCACGCCGATCACGTCGTAGCCGGCGCGCTTCAGCAAGGCGGCGGCGACCGCGCTGTCGACCCCGCCCGACATGGCGGCGACCACGCGCGCACCCGGCGCCAGGGATTCCATCCGCGCGATGCCCGTCCCCTCGCTCACCGGCGCTCGTCCAGCCAGGCGGCCTGGATCGCTTCCAGGATTTTCTCGTTGGACTTGTTGGGATCGTCGGCAAAGCCCGGCAGGGCCTGGACCCACTTCCACAGGTCGGTGAAGCGCAGGTTGACCACGTCCGCGTCGGGATGCTGGGCCTCCAGCTCGGCGGCGATGTCATGGACGTCGGTCCAGCGCATGCTACTTCTCGACCATCATGTTGCGCGTGGCCGACGGCAGCGAGACCGTGAGCCCATCCAGCTCCGGCGTCATCTTGATCTGGCAGCCCAGGCGCGATGTGTGGGTGAGGCCGAAGGCGAGGTCGAGCATGTCTTCCTCGTCCTCGCTCGCCTCTTCCAGAAGCTCGTACCACTCGGGGTCGATGATCACATGGCAGGTCGAGCAGGCGAGCGAGCCTTCGCAGGCGCCCTCCAGGTCGATGTCGTTGCGATGCGCGATCTCCAGCACGGAGAGGCCGAGCGGGGCCTCCACCTCGACGCGGGTGCCATCGGTCTTGATGAACGTCATCTTCGGCATCCCGCCAAGACTCCTCGTTGCAATTCCACTACGAACCGGCTCGTCCGGAGGCGGCGCCAATAGCCCCCCGCGCCGCGGGAGCGGCGCCTGTTGCCATATCGGCCTCCACCTCGTCAAGGCTCCGGCCGCTGAGCGCCCGGCCGATGGCGCGGTCGATCCGGCGCTGGGCGAAAGGCAGCGCTGTCTTCTCCAAGGCTTCGATGGCGGCCGTGATCAGCTCGCGGTCCTCGCCGACCTTCAAGGCCTTGAGCCGCTCGGCCGCGGCCGCGATCGCCGCCTGCTCTTCCTCGCTCGCCAGCGCCCGATCGACAGCCATGGCCGCGTCCAGCGCCTGGAGCACGCGCTCGGCATCCACCCGCGCCTCGATCAGCAGGCGCCGGCGCATATCGTCTTCCGCGTTCTCCATGCTGTCGCGCAGCATCCGCGCCATGTCGTCGTCGGAGAGGCCATAGGAGGGCCTGACCTCGATGCCTGCGCGCACGTGCCGTGTCTCTTCTTCCGCCTCGACGCTCAACAGCCCGTCGGCATCGACGGCGAAGGTCACCTTGATCCGTGCCGCCCCCGCCGTCATGGGCGGGAAACCCTTCAGCTCGAAGCGGGCCAGCGACCGGCATTGGTCCACCGTCTCACGTTCGCCCTGGACCACATGCAGCAGCATGCCGGTCTGGCCGTCCTGGTAAGTCGTGAACACCTGGGCTTTGGAAACCGGGATCGGCGTGTTGCGGTCGATGATCTTCTCGACGATGCCGCCCATGGTCTCGAGGCCGAGGGAAAGCGGGATCACGTCGAGGAGCAAGGTGTCGGAGCCGCGGGTGAGCGCGCGAGCCTGGAGGGCAGCACCCAGGGCCACCACCTCGTCGGGATCGATGTCGGCCAGCGCCGGCCGGCCGAAGAGCTCGGCGACCCTGCGGCGCACCAGCGGCAGGCGCGTCGAGCCGCCAACCAGCACGACGCCGTCGATCTGCCCGGGCTCGAGCCCGGCGTCCGCCAGCACGCTGCGCACGATCGCGAGGCTCCGGTTCACCGCCGGCTCGATCATCGCTTCGAAGGCCGCGCGGGTCAGCGAATGGCTGGATACGCGCCCGCCGAGCTCGAGGGTCCAGCTTCCGCGCTCGGCGCCGCTCAGCTCCTCCTTGGCCCGCCGTGCCAGCGCCAGCGCCTGCTTCGCCTCGCCGGGCGAGAGCTTGCCGCCGCGCTCGGCAAGGAACCATTCGGCGATCGCATGGTCGAAGTCGTCGCCGCCAAGCGCCGTATCGCCGCCCGTCGCCAGCACCTGGAACACGCCCTTTTCCAGGCGCAGCAGCGAAATGTCGAAGGTGCCGCCGCCGAGATCGTAAATGGCGAAGACGCCTTCGGCCTGCTTGTCCAGGCCATAGGCCAGCGCCGCAGCCGTCGGCTCGTTCACCAGGCGCAGCACCTCGAGCCCGGCGAGCCTTGCCGCGTCCTTGGTCGCGACCCTGGCCGCGTCGTCGAAATAGGCCGGCACGGTGACGACCGCGCGGGCGACCGCGCGGCCCAGGGCCTGCTCGGCCCTCGCCTTGGCGGCGCGCAGGATCTCGGCCGAGACCTCGACGGGTGTGAGCTGCCGGTCGCGGATCTTGAGGCGGACCATGCCGGCGCCGGGAAGGATCTCGAAGGGCAGTTGCCCGGCGAGGCTCGGCACGTCCTCGGCCCCGCGGCCCATCAGGCGCTTGATCGAGGAGACGACATGGGTGGGATCGTCGATGAGCGCGGCCTCGGCTTGCACGCCCACCTCGACCCCGCCGTCGGCGCGGTAATGCACGACCGAGGGAAGCAGGCCGGCGCCGTCGGTAGCGCGCAGCACTTCCGGGCCTTCTTGCGTGGCCACGGCGGCCACCGTGTTGGTCGTGCCGAGGTCGATGCCGATGGCGAGCTCCGT
>DATNJB010000043.1:0-21153 GCA_035604135.1 Caulobacteraceae bacterium
TCGGAACGCCGGTGGTCAACTGCTGCCAGAACGAACCGTCGGGTGCAGCGGTCATGATCGGCACCTCGATCGTGTTGGCGAAGAACGGCGCGAACACGAAGAGTCCCCACATGCCGTAGACGATCGACGGGATGCCCGCCAGCAGCTCGACCGCGACGCCGATCGGGCGACGGAGAAGCGTCGGGCAGAACTCGACAAGGAAGACCGCGACGCCGAAGGCGATCGGAAGCGAGAACAGGAGCGCCAGCACCGAGGAGATCAGCGTGCCAGCGATGGGGCCAAGGCCGCCGAAGACTCCCGCGACAGGGTCCCAACGGGCGGTCGTGAAGAAGTTCAAACCGAACGTCGAGAGCGCCGGCCAGCCGCCGATCGTGAGCGTGATCAGGATACCAGCCAACGCGGCCAGAAGCATCGTCGCCGCAGCCAGGCAGGCCGCCTTGAAGAGCGGATCGATCGCCGCGCCGCGCGGCGATGGTCTGGACCGGCTGATGGGCTGTGCGGCGGTCATAGACGAATGGTGCTCAAGGCAATGGGCGCCGGCCACAAGACCGGCGCCCGTCGCAACTCTAGAGCAAAAGCCGTGCTCAGTGGACCGCAGTCCAACTTTGCCGGATCAGGGCTTTCGCTTTCGCTGGCAGCGGCACGTAGTCCAGCGCTTCGGCATCGCCGTCGCCGTTCTTGTACCCCCAGTCGAAGAAGGCGAGCACCGCCTTGGCGTTAGCGGACCCATGCCTATGGACCAGGACGAAGGTGGCGCCGCTGATCGGCCAGGACTGGGCGCCCGGTTCATCCAGCAGGATGACATTGAAACCGTTCTTCGCAGCGGCCCCCCAATCCACGCCGGATGCCGCCGCCTTGAACGCCGCCGCCGTCGGAGGAACGAACGCCCCCTGCTTGTTGCGCATCAGCGCGTAAGTCAGGTGGTTCTGCAGCGCGTAGGCGTATTCGACGTAGCCGATCGAGCCGAGGGTCTGCTTCGTGAACGCCGATACACCCTCGCTACCCTTGCCGCCGAGGCCGGTCGGCCATGAGACCGCGGTGCCGGCGCCGACCTTGGACTTCCACTCGCCGCTCTCGAGCGAGAGGTAGGACGAGAAGATGAAAGTCGTGCCCGAGCCGTCCGAGCGGTGAACGACGGTGATCGGCAGGTTCGGCAGCGGCACTCCGCGATTGATGGCGGCGATCTGTGGATCGTTCCACTTCTTGATCTCGCCGAGGTAGATGCCGGCGAGGATCGGGGCGGTGAGCTTGATCTGGCCCGGCTTGATGCCCGGCAGGTTCATGATCGGCACGACTCCGCCGGTGACGGTCGGAAACTGGGCGAGATCGTTCTTTTCGAGGTCGGCGACGCTGAGCGCCATGTCGGTGGCGCCGAAGTCCACCGTCTTGGCCTCGATGTTCTTGATGCCGCCACCGGAGCCGATCGACTGATAGTTCAGCTGGTCGCCACCATGCGCCCCATAATCCTGGGCCCACTTGTTGTAGATCGGCGCGGCGAAGCTCGAGCCCGCCCCGGTGATCTGGCCAGCCGTGGCCGCGCCGGCCAAGCCAAAGGCCAGCGTCGTCGCGCAGGCGACCGCTGTGAGTCTCTTGAGCATCCTATGTCCCCGTTGGTCCGCGGCCGAGATCGACCGCCATCCGCTTCCGCGTGAATAAAGAGCGGACTTGTCAGTTTAGTGACAATTGCCATTCACGCCTGTGACGGTGGCGCGAAGAGGATGTGACCCGGGCGTGGGCGACAGGCATATATTCCCTATACGGACGAACTGAAAACCCACCCGGGCGAGCGCGCAGCGGCGCAATGCCGCTTTGCGTCTGCCCCATTCGCCACTAGGTTTCGCCGGGTCGCGCGAAGGCATGCCGCCGCCGCGCTTGGGCTCGCGCCATCGCCAGGGGACCGTCGCCGCCGATGTCAGGCAACCGGTTGCAACCGTTCGATCTCTCCGGGCCGAAGGCGGCTCAGGACGAGTTCGCGCTTGCCCCCGCCAACAAGGCCGACGCGCCTGCAGCGGGCGGCGCCGAACAGGTTGCCCCGCCGACCGCAGCCTCCGCTGACCTAGCCCCGCTGGATCCGGGGGCGAAGAGCGCGCTCCGTCCATCGCGTGAACCCGGCGGCCTGCCCGTCTATCTGGCCGCATGGGCGCTCACGATCGTGTCGGTCGCCGCGCCGCTGGCGTACGCGTTTGCCGCGCCCGGCCAGTTCGCCGCGCTGGAGCGGACGCCGGGCGTGCTGGTCGAGCTGTCCCTGCTGGCCCTGGCCGCGATCGTCTTCGTCTGGGTCGCGGCCTATCTCGCACAACAGGGGCGGCGGCTGGCCGCCGACGCCCGCCAAGCCAGGGCGCTGGCCGAGAGCCTGCTCGCGCCCGCCGCGCTTGCGGCGCGCGAGACAGGCGCGACCGTCGCCACGGTCCGGGCGGAAATCGAGCGCGCCAGCGCCGCGGCCGCCGACGCGCAAGCCGGCCTGACAGCGCTTCGCGAAGCGCTGGCCAGGGACAGCGCGAGGCTGGCCGCGGCCGCCGCCGACTCCAGCCGCGCCGCCCACGCACTCACGGAAGGACTGGCGTCGGAGAGCCACCGCCTCGAGGCGCTCGCCGCCCGCCTCGAGGCGCGGGCGAAGACAGTGGCGGAGGCGATCGCCGCCCAGGCGCGCATGGTGGGCGAAGCCTCCGATCTCGCCGAGACGCAGATCCGCGAAGCCGAGGCTGCGCTCGCGGCCCGGGCCGCCGACCTGGCGGCCGCGGCAGGCGAGGCCGGCGACGCCGCGCGGCTGGCCAGCGACACCCTCTCCGGCCAGCTCGAACGCCTGGAGACAGTGAACGCCAGCGCCAGCGAGCAGGCGCGCGCGATCGAGGAGAGCATGGGCGAGCAGCGGGCGGCTTTGGTCGCGGCTGCGCACGGCATGCGCGCCGATCACGAGGCTTACGCCGCCGAGTCCGAATCCCAGCGGGCGCAGCTGGTCGGGATCGCCACCCAGGCCCGCGAGGGGGCAGCCGAACTCAGCCAGACCGCCACGCAAAGCGCCGAGGTGCTGCGCCAGATGGTCGAGGCGACGGGCGAGCAGCTGCGCGCCCTGACCAGCGCCGCGAGCGAAGAGCGCGACAAGCTGGCGGCGCAGGCTGCTGAGGCGCTGAACGCCGTCGCCGAGATCGCCGGGCGCGAGCGGGAAGCGCTGGAGGCCAAGGCGCGCGCCGCCCGCGGCCTTCTGACCAGCGCGACCGCCGAATCGCAGGAACGGGCGCAGACGGCGTTCGAGACCCGGCTCGCAGAGGCCCGCGCGATGATCGAGCAGTCAACCGCGCTGGTCGACCAGGCGGGCGCGCGGATCAACGAGCGTCTCGCGGCTGGCGCCGAGGAGGCGCGCCGCGCGCTGGAAGCGCTGGAGGCGCTGCTCGCCCACGTCGACCAGCGGCTGGCGCGCGCGCCGGCCGATGCGGAGGCGCAGACCGCCGCGATCCGCCAGAACGTCGAACGCGGCATCGAGGCCCTGATGGCCTCAGCGCGGCAAGCCGCCGAGGAGACGCGCAGCATCGACGCCGCCTTCCAGGAGCGCGTGCGGCGCAACTACGACATGCTGAGCGAGGCCGTCCGGTTGATGGGGGTCGTGGCCGCGGGGTCGTCTGGCGAGAGAGCGCGGGCGCGCCAGGCGCCGCCGGTCGCCGGGCCGCCTCCTCCGGCGCAGAACGGGACGCCGGCCGCCGAACCGCCCGACGCCCCAGCTCAGGCCACCGCTCCGGCGCAGACGCCGCCGGCGCCGCGGCCGCCCGCCGAACCCGGCGTGCGGCCAAGGCTGAAGCTCACGCCTACCGCGACCGACGAGGAGTTCAAGGAGGTGTTCGAAGCGGCGGGTGGGCGCGAGCCGGCCGCCGAGACCATCGGCGACAGCTGGACCTGGAAGGAACTGTTGTCCTCGATGGACAAGCCCGAGGGCGACGAGGCGGCGGTGACCGCCGCCATCCTCGGCGAGATCGAAGCGATGGGCATCGACGCCGGCGCGCTCGTGCCGCGCGTACGCGTGGACGAGATCGTGGCCTTACAACGTGCCGGCGCCGCCGAAGGCGGCCGCGACATCGTGCGCCGGCTCGCGCCGGCGGCAGTGCGTCGACTGTCGCGCCGGCTGATGACCGATCCCAGCTTCCGCACTCAGGCAGAGCACTACGTCCGCCGCTATGCCGCGCTCTTGAACGAAGCGGCCGGCCGCGAAGGTGGCGATGCAGCGGCGGCTGGACTGTTGGTCTCGGACCAGGGCCGCGCGTACCTGTTGCTCGACTCGGCGATAATCGACGCGCGGTAGGGGGAGCTTGCATGCAGGCGCGCGTTCGCACGATGCTGGGCCTTGCCGCGCTGAGCGGCATGGTCGCGGTCGCCGCGGGGGCCTTCGGCGAGCACGGCGAGACCAACGCGGTGGCGAAGGACTGGCTCAAGACCGGCGCCGAGTACGGGATGGCGCACGCGCTGGCGGTCTATGCCGCCTTCGCGCTCATGCGCGCCGAGGCGCGGTTCGCCGAGGTCGCCGCATGGCTGCTGCTCGCCGGCGCCATCGTCTTCTCCTGGTCGCTCGACCTGATGGCGGTAACCGGCGCGCCGGCGTTCGGCATGGTCACGCCAGTTGGCGGGCCGCTGATGCTGGCCGGTTGGCTCGCGCTGGCCATCTCGGCGTTCGCCGGCGCGCGCAAGCCGGACGCCTGACCGTCTCCGCGCCCCTCTATTTCGCCAACGGCGAAACCGCTAATGCAGGCGACGCTCCCACCGGCCCTGAAGGGGACACGCGATGCCTGATGCGCTCCTCGAGCAGATGCCGCCGGTGCAGTACGCCGAAACGAACGGCATCCGCATGGCCTACTACGAAGCCGGGCCGCGCGAGGGCGTCCCCCTCATTCTCTGCCACGGGTTTCCCGAGCTCGCCTTCTCCTGGCGGCATCAGATCAAGGCGCTGGGCGAAGCCGGACGCTGGGTGATCGCGCCCGACCAGCGCGGCTACGGCCTCACCGATCGGCCGGCCGCGGTCCAGGACTACGACATGGAGCACCTGACGGCCGATCTCGTCGGGCTGTTGGATCACCTCAAGGTGGAAAAGGCGATTTTCGCCGGCCACGACTGGGGCGGCATCGTCGTCTGGCAGATGCCGCTGCGCGACCCGGAGCGGACTGCCGGCGTGATCGGGCTGAACACGCCCTTCATGCCGCGGGCGCCGGCCGACCCGATCGCTATCATGCGCGCGCGGCTGGGCGATCAGATGTACATCGTCCACTTCCAGACGCCCGGCGAGGCCGACGCGGTCCTGGACGCCGATCCGGCAAAGGCGATGAGCTTCTTCCTGCGCCGCCCGCTGCCCGGCGAGGCTCTCCCCTCAGCCGGGCTCGCCACCGAGCGCAAGCCTGGCGATCCGTCCGCATTCGCGCTGATCAACATCCTGAAGGCCTACAGCCCGCAATTCGATCCGCGCGAGCCGTTCCTCACCGCCGACGAGCTCGCCGTGTTCGTGTCGAGCTTCAAGCGGACGGGGTTCACCGGCGGCATCAACTGGTACCGAAACCTCACCCGCAACTGGGAGCGGTCAGCCGACATTGCGGCCAAGGTCAGCGTCCCGTCCCTGATGGTCATGGCGGAAAAGGACGCCGTCCTGCCGCCTTCTGCCGCCGACGGCATGGAGACTTACGTCGCCGACCTGGAGAAGACTCTGATCGAGGGCTCGGGCCACTGGACGCAGCAGGAGAAGCCCGAGGCGGTGAATGCGGCGATGATCGGCTGGCTGGACCGGCGCTTTCCGAAGTAGAAGGCTTTCATGGAACGCTCGTCAGCGCCGCCTGCCCCCGCCATCGCCAACGGCGCGCGCCGGGGCCTCTACCCGGAGATCGAGCCGGCGACGTTCGGTTGGCTCGAGACCGGCGGCCGGCACGAGATCTACTACGAGGAGTGCGGCCGCGCCGGCGGCAAGCCGGCTGTGGTGCTGCACGGCGGCCCCGGCGGGGCGATCAATCCCACGATGCGCCGCTTCTTCGACCCCACGCGCTGGCGCGTGATGCTGTTCGACCAGCGGGGCTGCGGCAAGTCGCGGCCGAACGCCCTGCTCGAGGACAACGACACCTGGGCGCTGATCGAGGACATCGAGCGGCTGCGCCAGAACATGGGCGTCCAGAAGTGGACGGTGTTCGGCGGCTCGTGGGGATCGACGCTCGCGCTGGCCTACGCCATCACCCACCCCGAGCGGGTCGATGCGCTCGTTCTGCGCGGGGTCTTCCTGCTCACCGAGCGGGAGACGCGGTGGTTCTACCAGGACGGGGCCTCGATGATGTTCCCGGACGCCTGGGCCAGGTTCATCGAGCCGATCCCCGAGCGCGAGCGCGGCGACCTCCTGGCCGCCTACCACCGGCGCCTCACCCACGCCGATCCCAAGGTGCAGGCGCGCGCCGCCGCCGCCTGGAGCCAGTGGGAAGGCGACACCATCTCGCTGCGCGGGCCCGAGGCGCGGCCAGCCAAGTTCAACGAGGTCGACTTCGCCGTCGCCTTCGCGCGCATCGAGTGCCACTACTTCGCCAACAAGGGCTTCTTCCCCGAAGATGGCTGGATCCTGAAGAACGCCAGCAAGATCCGGCACATCCCCGGCTGGATCGTGCAGGGCCGCTTCGACGTGGTGACGCCGATGGAAGCCGCCTGGCGGCTGAAGACCGCCTGGTCGAAGGCGGAGTTCGAGGTGGTTTGGGACGCAGGCCACGCCTCGACCGAACCCGGCATCATCGACGGCCTCGTGCGCGCCACCGATCGGGCGTTTTCGGTCTAACGCGACCTCCGTCACGCCCGTCCGACCGGGCCCTCGCCTGCTGACATGAACTGACAACCCAGACCGCTACTCTGCCTGACGCCAAGGAGGACGTGGTGATGGTTGAGAGGCTCGCGCTTTCAGAAGCCGCGGCGCGGCGGGTCTGGTCGCTGCTCGTGGCCGGCTGCCGGGTGATCGCGCCGAACGCAGGTCGCCTGAGCCTGGTCGCCGACGAATGCGAGGCGTTCACCTGCCGGCCCGGCCAGTTGCTGAGGCTGACGCTGCCCACGCAGAGCGGGTCGCTTAGCCGCGTCGGCCGCGTCGAGGCGTTCGATCCCGACGAGCTGCGGCTCGAGCTCGCGCTGTGCGACGCGGCGGCCGCCCGCTGGGCCGAAGGCGCGGCAATCGGCGACCCGGTGACCGCCGAGCTTGTGGCGGCCTAACGCCGCTCCGCGTCAGGCCGGCGATAGCGGACGCCGCGCATGTCCGTGATGCGAGTCGTGATCATGCCTGCGGTCGGCCGATTGACCGCCTCGCACGAGCGGGCCTTGACGCCAGGCGCGTCAAGCAGCGCCTATGCGAACTCCAAGCGCCGTCGCGAGCGCCGCGAAGGGGAGACGTCCATGCCGATCGCCGCCGTCAACGGCCAGGAGCTCTGCTACGAGGACACCGGCGGCTCCGGCCCGCCCGTGATCTTCTCGCACGGCCTCTTCATGGACCACGAGATGTTCGCGCCGCAGGTCGAGGCGCTGAAGGGCCGCTACCGCGTGATCACCTGGGACGAGCGCGGGCACGGCAAGACCGCCGGCCCAAACCTCAAGCCTTTCACCTACTACGACTCCGCTGACGATCTGGCGGCGCTCGCGAAACACCTTGGCATCGACCGTGCGGTGCTGGCGGGCATGTCACAGGGCGGTTTCCTCTCCATGCGCGCCGCGCTGACGCATCCAGAAATGGTCAAGGCGCTGATCCTGATCGACACTCAGGCCGGGGTGGAGGAGCCCGCGACCCTGGTCGGCTACCAGCAACTCGTCGACGGTTGGCTGGCTGGCGGCCTCTCCGACGAAACCGCCGAGGTCGTCGCGGCGATCATCCTCGGCCAGAGCTGGTCGGGCGCGGACGCGTGGAAGGCCAAGTGGCGCAAGATTGCGCCGCACGACCTCACCGGCTGCTGGGACTGCCTGTCCCACCGCGACGACGTCACAGCCAGGCTGAAGGAGATCAAGGTCCCGACGCTGGTGATCCACGGCGACGCCGACGCCGCCATCCGGCTCAAGCTGGCCGAGGTGCTGGCAGGCGAGATTCCGAACGCCGAGCTCGTCGTCGTCCCCGGCGCGGGCCACGCCGCCAACCTCACCCACGCCGAGGTCGTCAACCCGGCCATCGAACGCTTCCTGGCCAAAGCGGCCTGAGGGGCGGAGCTTGGTTTCCGCGGCGTCGCCGGGCTAGGGTGCGGGCGCCAGCGACAGGAGATTTCCCATGGCGGATGGATCGGTCGGCGGGTTTGTCGGCGAGCGCTTCCCGGCGGTGCGCGAGGCGTTCGAGCGGAACCTGAACTCGGGCGACGATGTCGGCGCCTCGTTCGCGGCGACCAAGGACGGCGAGATGATCGTCGACCTCTGGGGCGGCTGGGCGGACGAGGCCAAGACCCGGCCATGGGAGAAGGACACCATCGTCAACGTTTACTCCACGACCAAGACGATGACGGCGCTGACGGCGCTGCTGGTCGCCGACCGCGGCGAGCTGGATTTCGACGCGCCGGTCGCCAAGTACTGGCCGGAGTTCGCCCAAAACGGCAAGGCGGACATCAAGGTCAGCCACCTGATGAGCCATTCCTCCGGCCTCGCCGGCTGGGAGGAGACCATCACGACGGAGGACCTGTACGACTGGGAGAAGGTGACGTCCCTGCTCGCCGCGCAAGCCCCCTGGTGGGAACCCGGCACCGCGTCTGGCTATCATGCGACGACGCAAGGCTTCCTGGTCGGCGAGGTGATCCGGCGCATCACCGGCCGCACGGTCGGGACGGTGTTCCGCGAGGAGATCGCCGAGCCCCTGGGCGCCGACTTCCACATCGGACTGCCGGCCAGCGAGGACGCGCGCGTCGCCGACCTGATCCCCCCGCCGCCGGGGACCGAGTTCGGCGACGGCGCGACAAACCCGTTCGTCATCAAGATGTCGAAGAGCCCCAAGTTGGACATCGGCGCGACGAAGACCCGGGCCTGGCGCGGCGCTGAACTCCCGGCCGTCGGCGGCACGGGCAACGCGCGCTCGATCGCGCTTGCCCACACGATCCTAGCCAACGGCGGGACCGTCAACGGCAAGCGCTTCATGTCGGAAGCCGGCGTCCGCAAGGCGCTGGAGCCGCAGATCGAGGGCAAGGACCTGGTGTTCGACGCGCCGATGAAGTTCGGGATGGGCTTTGGCCTGCCCGGGTCCGGGCTGCCGCTCTCCAAGGGCACGATCTTTTGGGGCGGCTACGGCGGCTCGCTGGTGCTGATCGACTTGGACGCGCACACGACGATCGCATACGCGATGAACAAGATGGGCGCGACCACGCTGGGCGACATGCGCGCCTTCGGGGTGGCCATGCCGATCCTGGCCGAGGCGGAGTTGGCGAAGTGACGCCGGAGGCCGACGCGCGGGTTGTCGAGGGCAGCCTCGAGCTGGCCGCCGAGCGCTGCGAGGATTTGACGCCCTTGGTCTATCGCCGCCTGTTCGCGGAGCACCGGGAGATGGAGGCGCTGTTCCTGCGCGACGCCAAGGGGCTGGTGAAGGGCGAGATGCTGGCCCGCGCGTTCGAGGCCATCCTCGATTTCATTGGGCCGCGCCGCTACGCCCACCACTTCATCCAGTGCGAGGTGGTCACCCACGCGGGCTACGACGTTCCGCCCGAGGTCTTCCGGCTGTTCTTCGGGGTGGTCGCGCGCACGCTGAAGGAGGTGCTCGGCGCCGATTGGACGGGCGAGACCGACGCCGCCTGGGCCCGCCTGCTCGCCGACCTCGACTACTACGTCACCCATCCGGACCAGATGGCGACCGTCGCAATCTAGCGCGCCGCTGCCCTCGCGGCAGGCTTGCCAGCCCTTCGCGGCGGCGCCCATGATCGGGCGGAAATGGAGCTCACGCATGGCCGACGACGCGCCGAAGATGATCACTCGCCTGCTGCCGGAGGACGAGTACACCCACACGCCTGAGGCGGCGGCGAACTATAACGAAAGCATGTACTTCAACGTCTTCGACCACAAATCGAAGCTTGGCGGCTGGTTCCGGCTCGGCAACCGACCGAACGAGCACTATGCCGAGATGAGCGTCTGCCTCTACCTGCCGAACGGGCGCATCGCCTTCATGTTCGGGCGGCCGAAGATCGCCGACAACAAGGAGATGAACGCCGGCGGCCTGAAGATCGAGGTCGTCGAGCCGTTCAAGCGGCTGAAGCTGACCTTCGACGGCAAGCTCTGCCTGCTCGATCGACCTTTCGAAATGGCTGATCCCTCAAAGGCGTTCCGTAGCAACCCTCATGTCGCGTGCAAGGTCGACCTCGACTACGAGGGCGTGAGCCCGATGATGGGCGGCGAAACGGTGCGCGCCGACGGCAAGCCGCGCGAGATCGACCCGGAGAAGTCCTTCGCCCGCGCCCACTACGAGCAGCACGTCGCCGCCAAGGGCAGCTTCACCATCGGCGAAGAGACCTACCCGATCGACGGCTATGGCCTGCGCGACAAGTCGTGGGGTCCCCGGCACTGGTCGTCGATCAACTGGTATCGCTGGTGCCCGATGAACTTTGGGCGCGACTTCGGGATGATGCTCTCGGTGATCGCCGGCGAAGACGGCGTACCGCGCCAGGGCGGCATGGTGTTCAAGGATGGCGTCTACGACATGATCGCCGAGTGCGTCATGGACACCGACTGGGACGAGAACGGCTACCAGACGGGCCTGCGCGCGAAGGTGAAGACCCGCGGTGGAAAGTCCTACGAAGTCGACGGCAAGGTCATCTCGCTGATTCCGCTGCGCAATCGACGCACGACGCCCGATGGTAAGGACCTGCAGACGCGGATCACAGAAGGCTTCACCGAGTACCGCTGTGGTGATCTGGTCGGCTATGGCCTCTCGGAATACCTCGACCAGATCGTCGACGGTCGACCGAGCGGCAAGGACGGATGAACGACCAGCCTTATCGAAAGTACCAATGCGGGACCTGCGGCTTCATCTACGACGAACAGCTGGGCCTGCCGAGTGAGGGCTTTCAGCCCGGGACACGGTTTGAGGACATTCCCGCAAGCTGGAGCTGCCCCGACTGCGGGATGTCGAAGGACCAATTCGAGCTTCTGGAGGACGAGTGATGAACGACCGCGTGCGGATCGAGATCGAGGGCGGCGTCGCTGACGTCAGGCTCGTGCGCTCGGACAAGATGAATGCGCTCGACAACGCCATGTTCGAGGCGCTGGTCGCCGCCGGCGAGCGGCTGAAGACCGAGAAGGGCGTGCGCTCAGTCGTGCTCTCGGGCGAGGGCCGCGCCTTCTGCGCCGGGCTCGACATGGGCAACTTCGGCCGCATGGCCGAGGGTAGCGGCGGCGGCAACCCCGCCTCGCGCTCGGACGAGAGTCTTGGCGCGCGCACCCACGGGCCGGCCAACCGGGCGCAATATGCCTGCTGGGTCTGGCGCGAAGTGCCCGTGCCGGTGATCGCCGCCGTGCACGGCGTGGCGTTCGGCGGCGGCTTCCAGGTCGCGCTGGGCGCCGACATGCGTTACGTCGCGCCCGACGCGCGGCTGGCGGTCATGGAGATCAAGTGGGGGCTGGTCCCGGACATGGCCGGCACCCAGCTGATGCGGCACCTGGCGCGCGAGGACATCGTGCGCGAGCTCACCTTCACCGGCCGCATCTTTTCGGGCGAGGAGGCTTACAAGTACGGGTTCGCCACCCGCGTCTGCGCCGACCCTTACGCCGAGGCGATGGCGACCGCGCGCGAGATCGCGGGAAAGAGCCCCGACGCCGTCCGCGCCGCCAAGCGGATCCTGAACCAGGCGGTGCTGACCGACGTCCAGAGCGGCCTCACCCAGGAGTCCGTTGAACAGGGCCGGCTGATCGGCTCGAAGAACCAGGTCGAAGCGGTCATGGCCAACCTGCAGAAACGCGAGCCCCACTTCGCGGACGCCTGAGGGGGCCAATCCCACTTTCGCGGCGATGAGCGGTGGGAGTAAACGTCCCGGCGAGAGATCTGGAGCCAGACCCATGTGCCGGAACATCAAGACGCTGTTCAACTTCGAGCCGCCGGCGACGGACGAGGAGATCCGCAACGCTTCGCTGCAGTTCGTGCGCAAGCTGACCGGGTTCAACACGCCGTCGAAGGCGAACAAGGCCGCATTCGACGACGCGGTCGAGGAGGTGGCCCACGTCGCCCGCCACCTGTTCGAACACTTGGAAACCACCGCCCAGCCGCGCGACCGCGACGTCGAAGCCGCCAAAGCCAAAGCCCGCTCCGCCGAACGCTTCGGCCGCGTCCGTGCCTAGGCGTTCGCGCGCCGCAGGCGCCCTATTGAACCACGAAAAACACGAAGGGAGCCTGGCGAGACGCTGAGCCTCTTCTTCGTGCCCTTTGTGCGCTTCGCGGTCGAAATGGATAGCGCCGCTGACGCGGCGCCGAGGCGCTAGACCAAGGCGCCGGTGGCTCTGGCGACTTCGGTGTAGCGGTGGACGCGGACGGACTGAACGAGGCCGAAGCCCACCATCACCGTCAGCATGACCGTGCCGCCGAAGGAGAGCAGCGGCATCGGAACGCCGACCACCGGCGCCAAGCCCATCACCATCGCTCCGTTGATCAGCACATAGAGCGCGAACGTCGCCGTAACGCCGGCCGCGCTCAGGCGGCCGAAGTGGCTGTGCGACGTCGCGGCGATGCGGATGGCGATCAGGATCGCCGCCGCATAGAGCACCAGGATCGAGACGCAGCCCAGAAAGCCGAACTCCTCGGCCAGGGTGGCGAAGATGAAGTCGGTCTGCTTCTCGGGCAGGAAGTTGAGCTGGCTCTGCGAGCCCAGCCCATAGCCGCGGCCGAGGATGCCCCCGGAGCCGAGCGCGATCTTGGCCTGCAGAATATGGTAGCCGGCGCCCGAGGGGTCGGCGTCCGGCTTGATGAAGGTCATGAAGCGCGTCGCCTGGTAGCCCTTCAGCAGATGCCCCTTCAGCACCAGGTAGAAGAAGGCCGGCGTCGCCACCGCCGCCGCAGCCGTTCCGGCGAGGATGAGCCGCAGGCTCAGGCCCGCCAGCATCATGATCAAGAGGCCGGTGGCGGCGAGCAGGATGCCAGTGCCGAGGTCCGGCTGCTTTAAGACGAGCGCGACGGGCGCCGCGATCATCGCCACCGGAAAGAGCAGCTTCCACGACAGCTGCGCCTCCTTGGCCGAGATGCCGTGGTAGAAGCGCGCCAGCGCCAGCACGAGCCCGATCTTCATGATCTCGGACGGCTGCAGGTGGATCGGCCCGATCTTCAGCCAGCGCGCCGCGCCCAGCGCCGAGTGGCCGACCACCATGACCGCCATGAGCAGCAAGAGGCCGACCACATACGTCGGATAGGCCACGACGAACCAGACTCTGAGGTCCGTCACCGCCAGCGCGATCATGAGCAACAGGAAGACGGAGAACAGCGCCACGTGCTGAGCGGCCCACGGGTTCCAATGGCCGCCGGCAATCGAATAGAGCATCAGCGTCCCGGCGCCGGCCAGAAGGCACAGCACCGCCGTCAGCCGCCAGTCGATCTCGCCGAGCTTGACGATCAAACGGTCGCGTTCGCCGGGACGGGTAAGCGCACTTGCGGTCATGTGGGCTGGGCTGCTGGGGTTGAAGGCGCCGCCGGCGGTTGGGCGGCCGGTCGGGCCGTGGCGGCCGGCGGTTGCGCGGGCGCGTTCTGAAGCGGGATCGGCTGCTCGATGCGGGCGCGGACGATGGGGTCCTTGAGCAGGGCGACCCGCATGATCTCCCGCGCGCGCGGCGCGGCGGCCTCGGCCCCGAACCCGCCGTGCTCGACCAGCGCGCTCATCGCGTAGCGGGGGTCGTCGGCGGGCGCGAAGGCGATGAACCAGGAGTGGTCGCGGTCGGCCCAGGCGCCGGTCGCGCCGTGGGCGCCGCGGCCGCCGGCGTAGCTGTGCGCCTGGGCGGTGCCGGTCTTGCCGGCCCAGGCGATCGGGCCGAGGTCGAGCTTGGGCACGCCGGCGGCGGTGCCGCTGGTCACCACCGCCGCCATCGCATCGCGGATGAAGGCGAGGTGCGCCGGGTCGACCGCGAGGTCGGGCTCGGGCGCCGGCAGGCCCTGAATGACCCCGCCGACCGAGTGGATCAGCTTCGGTTGCAGCGCCCGCTGGCCGTTGGCGATGCGCGAGCACATGACGCACAGCTGCAGCGCGTTGACGCTGACATAGCCCTGGCCAATCCCCATCGAGGGTGTCTCGCCGGGATGCCAGACCGGATCGTTCGGGAAATTCTTCGCCTTGTAGGCCGTGTCCGGAATGAGCCCGGGCTTCTGGCCGGGGATCAAGATGTTGAACGTGCCGCCCAGGCCGAACATGCGCGCGATCTTGGCGATCGGGTCAGGGCCGAGGCTCAGCGCCAGTTGGTAGAAGTAGATGTCGCACGACTGGGCGATGCCGCCCTTGAGGTCGAGCGTGCCGTGCGCCTTGTCACAGTGCCAGACGCGCCCGCCCCAGGACCAAGAGCCGGCGCAGGTGTAGGTGCGACTGGGCGGCACGCCGTTCTCGAGCGCGGTCAGCGCGACCATGGTCTTGAAGGTGGAGCCGGGCGGGTAGTTGGCGGTCAGCGCCTTGTTGAACAGCGGCTTGCGCTCGTAGTTGGCGAGCTCCTGGTAAACCGCCTGCGGCACGCCCTTGACGAACTGGTTGGCGTCGAAGCTAGGCGCCGACATCAGGCAGAGCACCTCGCCGGTCTTGCAGTCCATCATGACCGCCGCCCCGCTCTCCTCGCCGAACACCTCGAGCGCGCGGTTCTGGATGTCGGCGTCCAGGTTCAGGACCACCGGCTCGCCTGGCACCGGCCTGATGTCGCCGGCGGGGTCCTCCTTCACGACCCGACCCTTGGCGTTGACCTCGACCTTCTTGCCGCCTGCCTTGCCGCGCAACTGCTGGTCCAGGGCCTTCTCCACCCCCTGCTGGCCAATGCGGAAGCCGGGGTTGAGCAAAAGCGGATCGGGGTTCGGCCCCTGCGCCTTCAGCTCGGCGGCCGTGACCTTGGACACGTAGCCGATCACGTGCGCGAAGGCGCCGCCGTAGGGGTAGACGCGGATCTCGTTCATGTCCGCCTGCAGGCCTGGCAGCTCCGGGTTGCGCACGTTGATGCGGGCGAACTCCTCCCAGCTCAGGTCGTCGGCGATGGCGACGGGGATGAACTTTGGTCCCTCGTCGATGTCGCGCAGGACCTCGCGCCGGTGCTGCGCCGAGATCGGGATCAGCTGCGAGGCTGCGTCCAGCGTGGCGGCGGGGTCGACGACCTCGTCCTTGAGCAGGAGCAGGCGGAAGCTCGGTCGGTTGGAGGCCAGCGCCACCCCGTTGCGGTCGAGGATCAGGCCGCGCGGCGGCGGCACCACACGGAAGTTGTACTGGTTGGAGGCCGAAAGCGTGGTGTAGCGGCTGTTCTCGATGATCTGCAGCTGCACCAGGCGCGCGCCGAGCGCGGTCAGGCCCAGCGTCGCCAGCCCGCCCATGACAACGGCGCGGCGGTTGAACACCGCCTGCCGCTCGTTGACCTCGTTGTAGAAGATGGCGGGTTCGGTCATCGGAAGCGCACGTCCGCGTCCTCGTAGCGAGCGATCAGGCGACCCGCGAACGGATAAAGTAGGATCGTGATCAAGATCTGCCAGCCGAGCGACCAGGGGTTCGGGATCTCGCTGGTCTTGGCGAAGGTGATCAGGACGCCCACCCCGAACGCGAGCAGGCAGGCCGCGGCATACCAAATCCAGAGCACCGCGATCCCGCGCCCCGTGAGCGTCGGCCGCACGGCGAGGATCAGCCCGTAGGCGGCGACCAGCGCCAGGCCCCAGAGCCCAATCGGGCCGCCCCAGAGAAGGTCGAGGAAGAGGCCGAACAGCATCAGAAGGAAGGGCGCCAGCACCGAAGGCCGGATGACGGCCCAGGCGAAGGCGAGCACCAGCGCCAGCACCGGCTGCGGCAAGCCGACGCCGAACGCGCGAATCGGCACGGTGAGCAGGACGCTGGCGATGGCGCAGATCAGGAACGGGACGCCGAGCCAGCTCCACGGCTCCAGCCTCTGCTTGGCGGGAACGAAGGTCATGTCGGCGGCATGGTGTCGTCCGGCGCCGGCGGCGCGCCCGACGATGCCGCGGTGGCTGGCCGATGCTTGAGATGCGCGGCTGGGTGCGCCGAAGCGGCGACCGGCGCATGGACGGGGGCGCTCGCGCCATGCGTGGCGGTCGTTGTCACCGTGAGGTGCGGGGCTGTCTGCGTCGCAGCGACCGTTGGCGCAGCGGTGGCCGCGGCATGGGTGGGATGGCTCGTGGACGCCGGCGGCGCGGACGATTGTGAGGCCGCGTTCGCCTCGGCCGCGACCTGGGCGGCGTCGGCCGGCGCCAGCGGCGGTATGCTCGTCGACGACAGCCCCGGCTGCCGGGCGAGTTGGCTCACGTCCCGGAAGAGCAGGATGCGGACATTGTCGATCGGGCCGTCGTCGGCATCCAGCCGCACCCGCCAGTTCCCGTCGATCGACTGGTAGACCTCCCCCACCGGCAGACCGCGCGGAAAGAGGCCGCCGTCGCCGGAGGAGAGGATGCGGTCGCCCGCCTTCACCGGCTGGTCCCCGCGCAGGTATTCGAGCGTCGGCGCGCCCGAGCCGTCGCCCGTCAGGATGCCGCGCGAGTCGGTGCGGTCGTCCATGATCGGCAGCCGGCTGGAGACGTCGGTGAGCAGAAGGATGCGGCTGACGCCCTTGGCGACGCCGAGGATGCGGCCGACCAGCCCGTGCTCGGTCATCACCGGATTGCCGCTGCGCACGCCCGCCTCCACCCCAGCGTCGGCCAGCCGGGTCTGGGCGAACGGCCCGTGGTCGTCGGCGATCACCCGCGCCGCCACCATCGGGATCGGCGGGTCGGTCCTTAAGCCCAGCAGCGCCTCATAGCGTTCGTTGTCGTGACGGAGGGCGATGGCGTCGTTGCGCCAATGGGTGAGGTCGGCGACTTCCTGCTTCAGCCGGCGGTTCTCGGAGACGGCGAAGAAGTAGGATCTGACGCCGGCCACGCCGCCGTCGACCCAGCGCACGGGCGCATCCAGTATGCCCGAGACCGGCCGCGCCACGCGGTCGAAGGCGTCGCGCGCGACTTCGCTCGCATGCCCCTGGACCGTCTCGCGCCGGTCGCCCAGCACCAGCGCAACGCCGATCACGGCGGTCACAACGACGGCCACGGCCGCCGTCCAGGTCAGCGGGACCTTGATATCCTGAAAAGGGCCATCCCTCAGGGACACTTCGAGTCGCCTCTAGCTCGCGTCTCCAGCCCCCCTAAAGCACTCTACGACATGGACGATTCGAGTGCTGCACGCATCCACTTCGGATGCTCGAGCACTTTGCCGCAGCCCAGCGCGACGCAGGACAGCGGGTCGTCGGCCACGGTCACGGGCAGGCCGGTGTGGTCGCGGATCTCGGAGTCCAAGCCGCGCAGCAGGGCGCCCCCGCCCGTCAGCATAATGCCCTTGTCGGCGATGTCGGCGGCAAGCTCGGGCGGCGTCGCCTCGAGCGCGATCTTCACCGCCTCCACGATCTGGGTGACCGGCTCGGTGAGCGCGTCGGAGGCCTGCTTCTCTGAGATGCGCACCTCGCGCGGCACGCCCTGCATCAGGTCGCGGCCCTTGACCTCGATCGCCATCCCCTCCCCGTCGGCGGGGGCGCGGGCGGTGCCGATCTCCTTCTTGATCCGCTCGGCGGTGGTCTCGCCGATCAACAGGTTATGGTGGCGGCGCATGTAGCTGATGATCGCCTCGTCCATCTTGTCGCCGCCGACGCGCACGCTGCGCGAATAGACGATGCCGGAGAGCGAGAGCACGGCGACCTCGGTCGTGCCGCCGCCGATGTCGACGACCATCGAGCCGGTGGGCTCGTGGATGGGCAGGCCGGCGCCGATCGCGGCGGCCATCGGCTCGTCGATCAGCGCCACGCGGCGCGCGCCGGCGTTCAGGCAGCTGTCGTTGATCGCGCGGCGCTCGACCGCGGTGGCGCCCGACGGCACACAGACGATCACCTTCGGATTGGTGAAGGCTTTGCGATTGTGCACCTTGCGGATGAAGTACTTGATCATCTCCTCGGCGACTTCGAAGTCGGCGATCACCCCGTCGCGCATGGGGCGGATGGCTTCGATGTGGCCGGGGGTGCGCCCCAGCATCTGCTTGGCTTCGATGCCGACGGCGTGGACGATCTTCCGTCCGCCCACCTGGCGCAGGGCGACCACGGACGGCTCGTTCAGCACGATCCCCTTGCCCTTCATGTAGACGAGCGTGTTCGCCGTGCCGAGGTCGATGGCGATGTCGTTGGAGATGACGCCGAACAGGGACGGGAACATTCAGGGCCTTGGGCGGAAATTGGGTGAGAATCGGACGGCGACGCGACACTCGCAGAGCACTTGGGGCGCAATTGCGGCGGCGTTCCCCTACGAAGCCGCAAGCCCGTCCAACGCTCGACGAAGACGGCCCTGAAGTGCACTGCGTCTTGCAGCATTTCAAGGGTCTAATCATGTAAGCCTAACCCGCCGTTTCAGCGCAGCGAGGTCATCACCACGCCGACGACGACGGCCAAGCCCGCAATCAGCTGCCGCGCGTGCAGCCGCTCAGCGAAAAAGCGGCGTCCGGCGATGGCCGCGATGGGCGCCTCGACCACGCCGACGGCCCTCACCGGGGCGGCTGGAGCGAGGGCAAGCGCGAAGAACCAGAGGGCCGAGGCGACGGCCCCGCAGAAGCCGGCGGCGAGGGATTCGCGCCAGCTGCGGCCGACCGCGGCCAGCGAGGCGGGATGGCGAAACCCTATCCACACAAGGAGTCCGACCGACTGCATGGCCTGCACGACCGCGACGCAGGCGACGGCCGCGAACAGCGGGTGAGCGGCGTCCATGGCGATCGTCGCGTGGCGGACCGCGTTCAGCGAGAAGCCGAAGCAAAGGCCGGAGCCTAGCCCGAACGCCGCGCCGGAGACCGGCTGTTCGCCCATCGCGCCCTTCGGCCAGGTCAGCACGGCCAGCCCCGCGGTGGTGATCGCGACGCCGATCCAAGCTTCAGCGTTCAAGCGATCGTGAAAAATAATCAGTCCAAGGATCGCCGCCAGCGGCAGCGAGCTCTGCTGCAGCGCGGTGCCGACAGCGAATCCGGCGCGACGCATCGCCACAAGCAGCGCGGCGGTGGCCAGCACCTGCCCCAGCGCGCCGGTCGTTGCGCCAAACCAGAACTCGGGCGTGAAGTGCGCGCGGGCCGCCGGCGTCGCGATCGCCGCCAGCGCCGCGAAGGCGAGCGAGAACGGCAGCCCGAACAGGAACCGCACGAGCGTCGCCCCCCATGGCCCCGCCGTCGGCAGAATCGACCGCTGCAGGCCGTTGCGCGCCACCTGAAAGAAGGACGCGAGGACGGTGGCGGGGATCCAGAGGAAGGGGAACATGCGGGTAGCTTTCGCTCCGATCGGTGGGGCGCGCCCCAAAAAACCTCTCCCAAAGGGAGAGGGAGGGGCCCGCGGCCGAAGGCCAGTGGGAGGGGTGAGGGGTTACGGCCTCTCGGATTAGCGAGCGGCGCAGCGGCGGGTCGTGCGTTGCAGGGGTTTGCCTGAACCGCTGTAACCCCTCACCCTCCCCTTCGCTTCGCTCGGGGCCCCTCCCTCTCCCTCTGGGAGAGGTGGAGGGGGCGCTTGCGCCCAGCCGGGGCCGCACGCACACTGCGCCGGCGCATTTCCAACGGAGACCCCCATGACCATCAGTCCAGAGATCGCCGCGGTGGTGGGGGAGATCGATTTCGATCCGGACGCGCTGCACGAGAAGTACCTCTACGAGCGCGACAAGCGGCTGCGCGAGGACGGGATCGGCCAGTACGTCGAGGTCAAGGGCGACTTCACCCACTACATCGACGACCCCTACGTCGAGCCGGGCTTCACGCGCCCACCCGTGTTCGACCACGTCGACATCGCCATCATCGGCGGCGGCTTCGGCGGGCTTTTGATGGGCGCGCGCCTGCGCGAGGCCGGGTTCGACAAGATCCGCATGGTGGAGAGCGCCGGCGACTTCGGCGGCACCTGGTACTGGAACCGCTACCCCGGCGCGATGTGCGACGTGGAGAGCTATTGCTACCTGCCGCTGCTGGAAGAGCTGAACTACATCCCCAAGCACAAGTACTCGTTCGCGCCGGAGATTCTCGAGCACAGCCGCGCCATCGCCCGGCACTACCGGCTCTACGACGACGCCCTCTTACAGACCGCGGTCACCGAGCTCCGCTGGGACGAGAAGGCCAGCGCCTGGGTGATCACCACCTCGCGCGGCGACCGCTTCACCGCCCAGTACGTGGCGATGGCGAACGGCCCCTTGAGCCGCCCAAAGCTGCCCGGCATCCCGGGCATCAATGAGTTCAAAGGCCACACCTTCCACACCAGCCGCTGGGACTATCGCTACACCGGCGGGAGCTCAGAGGGCGGGCTGACGGGCCTCGCCGACAAGCGCGTCGGCATTATCGGCACCGGCGCGACCGCCATCCAGTGCGTGCCGCACCTGGGCGAATGGGCCAAGGAGCTCTACGTCTTCCAGCGCACCCCCTCGTCCGTGGACGTGCGCAACAACGCCGAGACCGATCCTGCGTGGGCGGCGACGCTGACGCCCGGCTGGCAGCGGCGGCGGCAGGACAACTTCAACATCCTCGTCGCCGGCGGCGACCAGGACGAGGACCTGGTCCACGACGGGTGGACCGACATCTTCCGCAACCTGACAGGCACGGCGGCCAAGCAGATCGCCCGCAAGCTCGGGCGCAAGCTCGACAACGTCGAGCGGGCCGAGGTGATGCAGATCGCCGACTACCGCAAGATGAACCAGGTGCGCGCGCGGGTGGACGCGCTGGTCAAGGACCCGGAGACCGCGGCCTTGCTCAAGCCCTGGTACCGCCAGTTCTGCAAGCGGCCGTGCTTCCACGACGAATACCTGCAGACCTACAACCGGCCGAACGTGCACCTGGTCGATACCGACGGAAAGGGCGTCGAGGGCCTGAGCGAGAACGGCGTGATCGCCAACGGGCGCGAGTACGAGGTCGACTGCCTGATCTTCGCGACCGGCTTCGAGGTGGGGACAAGCTACACACGCCGCGCGGGCTACGAGATCGTCGGCCGCGACGGCGTGACGCTGACCGACCACTGGGGCGATGGCCTGCGCAC
>DATNJB010000044.1:0-93641 GCA_035604135.1 Caulobacteraceae bacterium
AACGCCCGCCGGGGCGAGCTTCACCGTCGCGGGCGGCGGCTATGACCTGGAGATGGAGCCGCTGGAAGGTATCGACGCTGAGATCGTCGAAGGCCCCACTGATGAGGACGGCTTTATCAAGTTCGCGCAGGATGCCGACGCGATCTATGCCAAAGGCATGCGTTTTACCAAGAAGATCATCGACGCGCTGCCGCAGAAGTGCCGTGCGATCGTGCTGGGCAGCGTCGGCGTGGACAGCGTCGATGTGAAGGCCGCTACCGAGCGCGGCATTCCGGTGACCAACTGCCCAGACACGTTCATCGAGGAAGTCGCCGACCACGCGATGATGCTGCTGCTGGACGTGGCGCGGCTGACGCCGATGATGTCCAGGATGGCGCGCGACGGCGAATGGTACCAGGCGCGCCCGATCCTGAGCCGCGTCCCCCGCCTGCTTGGCCAGACGCTCGGCCTTTTCGCCTTCGGCAACGTCGCCCGCTGCACGGCCCGGCGTGCGCAAGCCTTCGGGCTGCGCGTCATCGCCTGCGATCCCTACGTAAGCGAGCTCGAGATCACCGCCGCCGGCGTCGAGCCGGTCGGGTTCGCCGAGCTGCTCGAGCGCAGCGACTACCTCTCCGTCCACGCGCCGCACAACGACGAGACCGAGCACGCCATCAACGCCACGGCGCTGGCGCGAATGAAACCGACCGCGGTCGTGATCAACACCGCCCGCGGCAACATCATCGACGAGGTCGCCCTGATCGAGGCGCTGCAGACCGGCATCATCGCCGGGGCCGGCCTCGACGTGCTCGAACAAGAGCCGCCGTCCGACAACAACCCGCTGCTGACGATGGAGAACGTCGTTGTCACCCCGCACGTGGCGTCGGCCACCACCCGCATGCGGCCGGAGACCCGCCGCCGCGTCGGCCGCGAGGTGGCGCTGGTGCTGCGCGGCAAGTGGCCGATGAGCTGCGTCAACCCCACCGTGCTGCCGCGCGTGGCGCTGGAGCGCTGGCAGCCCTATCCGATGAGCCGGGGACCCAATCGATGAAGGTCGTGCAAGCCATCGCCAAGGCCATGAAGGCCGAGGGCGTCGACATCCTCTTCGCCTATCCGGTGAACCCGCTGATCGAAGCGGCGGCGGCCGAGGATATCCGCACCGTCATCGTGCGCCAGGAGCGCGTCGGGCTGCACATGGCCGATGCCTATTCGCGCATGTCGTCGGGCGACAGAATAGGCGTCTTCTGCATGCAGCATGGGCCAGGCGCCGAGAACGCCTTCGGCGGCGTGGCGCAGGCCTTTTCCGAGTCCGTGCCGATCCTGGTGGTGCCGGCGGGCTACCCGCGGCGGCTCGCTGGCTATTTCCCCAACTTCAACTCGGTCCAGAACATGCGCCACGTCACCAAGTGGGCCGAGACGCTGACCATGGGCCGCATGGTCGGCGAGGTGATGCGGCGCGCCTTCTTCCAGCTGCGCAACGGCCGAGGCGGCCCGGTGCTGATCGAGGTCCCGGTCGATGTGTTCAACGAGGACATTCCCGACGACTTCGTCCACACGCCGGCGTTCAAGGCGAAGAGCGGCCCGGATCCCGACGCCGTCGCGGAAGCGGCGTCGGTGCTCGCCCGCGCCGAGCGGCCGGTGATCTACGCCGGCCAAGGGGTGCACTACGCCAAGGCCTGGGGCGAGCTCCGCGGGTTGGCCGAGGCCTGGAAAATCCCGGTCACCACCTCGATCGAGGGCAAGAGCGCGTTCCCGGAAGACCACCCGTTCTCGCTCGGCTCGGGCGGGCGGGCCAATCCGCGGCCGGTGAAGACCTTCCTCGCGGAGGCCGACGTCATCCTCGGCGTCGGCTGCAGCTTCGCGCTAACCGGCTTCGGGGTCGGCATGCCGCGCGGCAAGACCATCATCCACGCGACGCTCGACCCGATGGACCTCAACAAGGATGTGGTCGCGCAATACGGCCTGATCGGTGACGCCAAGCTGACGCTCACGGCGCTGCATGCGGCGATGAGCAACCACGACAAGGCGCCGGCCGCCGCGAGGAAGGACGTCCCGAAACGCATCCACGAGCTACGCGAGGCCTGGCTCGGCGACTGGCGCGAGAAGCTCGAGTGCGACACCCATCCGATCAACCCCTACCGCGTGATCGCCGAGCTCGACCGGCTGGTGGACAAGCAGAAGACTGTTATCACCCACGACGCCGGCAGTCCGCGCGACCAGATGACCCCGTTCTGGACCGCGACGAGCCCGCTCTCCTACATCGGCTGGGGCAAGACGACCCAACTCGGCTATGGGCTAGGCCTCGCAATGGGCGCCAAGCTCGCCAGGCCCGACCACCTCTGCATCAACGTCTGGGGCGACGCGGCGATCGGCTTTACCGGCATGGACCTCGAGACCGCGGCGCGCGAGCGGATCCCGATCCTCTCCATCCTGTTCAACAACTTCTCGATGGCGATCGAGATCCCGATCATGCCGATCAGCCAAGAGAAGTATGGCTCGACCGACATCTCCGGCCACTACGCCGACATGGCCAAGGCGTTCGGCGCCCACGGCGAGCGGATCACCGAGCCGACCGACATCGTCGCCGCCCTGAAACGCGGTATCGCCGCCACCGAACGCGGCCAACCGGCGCTCCTCGAGTTCATCACCGCCAAGGAAATCACGATCTCGAACGAGTAGCGCAGATGCCTGCCGCTCGCCCAATTCGGGATGCGACGCCGGACGATGCGCCGGCGCTTGCGGCGCGGTTCGTGGAAGCCTGGCGCGACGAGCATGCTGGCCACCTGCCCGAGACAACGCTCGCGGCCCGTTCGCGCGCCGAGTCGGAGGCGAATTGGCGCAAGACGCTCGGCCGGGAGGAGGGCCGAGACGCGGCCGTGCTCGTCGCTGGCGCCGGACCGCTCGACGGTCTCGTCGTCGGCGTCCGGGAGGCCGCCGACTGGCCGGGCATCGCGGAAGTGACTTTGGTGCAGGTGGCCCGGTCGGCAAGGCGGCGGGGGCTCGGCTCGGCGCTGATGCGGGCGATGGCCCGGCGGCTTGGTCAGGAAGGCGCGAGCGCTCTGATCGTCCGGGTGCTCGAGGTCAACGAGGAAGCCAGGCGGTTCTACGAAGCCCTGGGTGCCGAGCTTTCGGACAGCGTGCATGAAGTTGACGAGTCCGGGGTCAGCTTCACCGGGCGGACCTATCTCTGGCCCGACATCGGCCGGCTGAGCACCTAGATCAGCAGCTCGATCAGGAACGGGCCTTTGCGCTTCAGAGCGCTCGCCAGCAGGTCGGCGAAGCGGTCGGCGGTGTCGGCGGTGGCGCCTTCGACCCCCATGCCCTCGGCGATCTTTGGCCAGTCCAGGTCGGGGTTGCCTAAGTCCATCATCTCCAGCGCAGTGCGGCCCGGGTTGCCGCCGACGTTGGCGAGCTCGCCCAGCAGGATCTGGTACTTGCGGTTGGAGAGGATGACGGTTGTCACGTCCAGCCGCTCGCGCGCCTGCGTCCACAGCGACTGCACCGTGTACATGCCCGAGCCGTCGGCCTCGAGGTTGATCACCCGGCGCCCGCCCGCGGCCACGCCCGCGCCGACCGCCAGCGGCATGCCGCCGCCGATCGCTCCGCCGCTCGGGTTCATCCAGATATGCGGCGGCGAGGCCTTGGTGAAGGTGCTCAGGCCCCGCCCGTACGTGATCGACTCGTCGACGACGATCGCGTCTTCCGGGAGCAGGGCGCCGACGGTCGTTGCGAACGACTCCGGCGTGAGCGGGCCTGTCCCCAGCTCCGCTCGCGGGCCGTAGTCGGGCGCAGCGACCTCGGGCGCGCCGAGCGCGGCGGCGAGGCGGGCGAGCGCGTCGACCGGGTCCTGGTCCTTCCGCGCCAGCACGTGGATCTGCGCGTCGTCGGGGATCGAGGTCTGCGGCTTGCCTGGATAGGCGAAGAAGGTGACCGGTTTGCGCGCCGCGCAGAGGATGAGGTGCTTGGTCCCCTTCATCGCCTGCACGGCGACTTCGACGACGTAGGGCACGCGGTCGAGCACGATGCGCCCTTGACCCCGCGGTGTTATGCGCGAGGTGTCTGCCATCGCCCGGCAGCCGGTCGCCGCGGCGATCTGGTGCGCGAGCGCCAGGCCAGCGTCGCTCACGCCATCGCAGCCGACCATCAGCACGACGCCCTCGCCGCCGCGGCGCAGGATCGCCGCCGCCTCGTCGATCTGGCTGGGCGCGGCGAGCGGGGTAGGCAGTTCCGGCAGGGCGTCCGCGACAACGCCGCCGTCGTTCCAGGAGGTGTCCGACGGGAGGATGAGCGTCGCGACCTGGCCGGGCGCGATCTTCGACGCCTGCACCGCCGCGGCGGCGTCCGCGCCCACCGTCGAGACGTCCATCGCGGTGCGCACCCAGCCGGAGACGCCTCTCGCCCAGCCCTCCGCATCGGCGGTCAGCGGCGGGTCGAGCAGCCGGTGGTATGTCGCCTGATCGCCCACGATGTTGACGATCGGGCTCATAGCCCGGCGGGCGTTGTGCAGGTTGGCGAGCCCGTTCCCCAGGCCAGGCCCGCAGTGCAGCAGGGTCGCGGCGGGCTTGCCCGTCACCCGCGCGTAGCCGTCGGCGGCCCCGGTCACCACGCCCTCGAACAGGCCGAGCACGCAGCGCATGCCGGGAATCCGGTCCAGCGCCGCGACGAAATGCATCTCCGAGGTGCCCGGGTTGGCGAAGCAGGTGTCGACGCCGCTCTTCAGCAGCGAATGAACGAGGCTCTCGGCGCCGTTCATGCGGCCCTCCTTTGCGCGAAGCAGAACAGGCGCCCCTTATCGCCGCCCGCTCGGCCTTAGGGAACACCTCGGGCATTGACCACCCGCCCAAGCGTCCCGAAAGCTTTCGCTCAGGGGAAACGCGGACGGGAAGCCAGCATGATGATCGACGCGAAGCCTTTGACGACGCTCTTGAGCCTCATCCTCGAGACCGCCGGCGCCGAGCCCGAGCGGGCGCGCGTCTGCGCCGAGCACCTGGTGCTCGCCAACCTGAAGGGCCACGACTCGCACGGCGTCGGCATGGCGCCCTCCTATGTGCGCTGGATCAAGGCCGGCAAGCTCTTCCCCAACGCCCGGCCGAAGGTCGTCCAGGACGCGGGCGCGGTGATGGTGGTCGATGGTCAGTACGGGCTGGGCGCGCCGGTCGCGCGCGAGACGATCGATTTCGCCATCGCGCGTGCAAAGCAGATGGGCGTTGCGTGTGTGGCGCTGCGCAACAGCTGCCACATCGGGCGCATCGGGACGTACGGCGAGCAGTGCGCCGACGCCGGCCTGGTCTCGATCCATTATGTCAACGTGGTCGGCCACCCCCCGCAGGTCGCGCCTTACGGGGGCCGCGAGGCGCGCATGGTCACCAACCCCTATTGCTGCACGGTTCCCCGCGCGAACGGCGAGCACATTGTGCTCGACTTCGCCACCAGCTTCGTCGCCATCGGCAAGCTCCGCGTCGCCTACATGGAGGGTAAGTCCGTACCGCCGGGCGCGCTGGTCGACGCCCAGGGCAAACCGACCACCGACCCGCGCACCTTCTTTCGCGCCGACGACCGCTCGCTGCTCCTGCCGTTCGGGCTGCACAAGGGCGGCGGCATGCAGATCCTCTGCGAGATCCTGGGCGGCGCGCTCGCCGGGCAGTGGACCATGCAACCGGGGTCGAACCGGGCCTACGGCGCGGCCGTCAACAACATGCTCTCCATCGTGCTCGATCCCGATGCGCTGGGCGGCCGCGCGGCTTACGAGGCCGAGGCCAAGGCGATGCTCGACTACATTCGCTCGACGCCGCCGGCCGAAGGCATCGACCGCGTGCGCCTGCCGGGCGACCCCGAGCGCGAGAGTGCGGCCAAGCGCTCGGTCGAGGGTATCCCGATCGACGACAACACCTGGCGCGAGCTTCGTGATGCGGGCTTGAGCGTCGGCCTCGACGAAGCGGCGCTCGACGCGGTCGCCTGACGCCTTGCCCGATCGCCGCCGGCCGCCGCCTGGCGGCGAATTGACGCTGGACTTCCCTAGCGGTCGCGTCGTCAGCTAGCCCGATGGCGAGCGGGGTGCACACAGAAGGCCGGTTGGCCGGCAAGGTCGCGATCGTCACCGGCGCCGCGTCGGGGTTCGGGGCGGGCATCGCGACCCGGTTCGTCGCCGAAGGCGCCAAGGTGGTCATCGCCGACGTGAACGGCGAGGGCGCGGCGGCGCTCGCCGCCGAGCTCGGCGATGCCGCTCTCGCCACGCGCGCGGACGTCTCGGTCGATGCCGACGTGGCCGCCCTGGCCGCGGCGGCGACCGCGTTCGGTGGGCGCATCGACATCCTGGTCAACAACGCCGGCGTGGGCCAGGGACCCACCCCGCTCGAGTCGGTCGCCGAAGCGGAGTTCGACCGGCTGATCGCCGTCAACGCCAAGTCGGTCTACCTGACCGCGCGCCACGTCGTTCCGGCCATGAAGGCGGCCAGGGCCGGCGCGATCCTCAACATCGCCTCGACCGGCGGCGTCAGCCCGCGCCCAAACCTGACCTGGTACAATGCCTCGAAGGGCTGGATGATCACCGCGACCCGCGCCATGGCCATCGAGCTGGCGCGCTGGGGCGTGCGGGTGAACGCGATCAACCCGGTCGCCGGCGACACGCCGCTCTTGGCGACCTTCATGGGCGAGGACACGCCGGAGGCCAGGGCGCGCATCCTGACCACCATCCCGCTCCGACGCCTCTCCACGCCCACGGACATCGCCAACGCCGCGGTCTTCCTCTGCTCGGACGAAGCCTCGATGATCACCGGCGTCGCGCTCGAGGTCGACGGCGGCCGCTGCCTATGACGCATCCGGGCGAAGAGGCCCTGCTCGCCGAAATCGAGGCGCGCGAGGCGGAGGTGGTGGCGTTGACGCAGGCGCTGATCCGCATCCCCTCGGTCAACCCGCCCGGCGAACACTACCGCGATTGCGTGGAGCTCATCGGCCAAAGGCTGGCGCCGCGCGGTTTCGCGCTCACCTACCTCCGCGCCGAGGGCGCGCCAGGCGACAGCGACCGCTACCCGCGCTGGAACCTGATCGCGCGCCACGAAGGCGCATCGCCAGGGCCTTGCGTGCACTTCAACGGCCACATCGACGTGGTCGCGCCTGGCGAAGGGTGGACGCGGCCGCCGTTCGGCGCGCAGGTCGAGGGCGGCCGGGTGTACGGGCGCGGCTCGTGCGACATGAAAGGCGGCCTCGCCGCCGCTATCGTCGCGGTCGAGGCGTTGATCGACTCCGGCGCCCCGCTGCCGGGCGCACTCGAGATCTCCGGCACCGGCGATGAGGAGTCGGGCGGGCTGGGCGGCGTCGCCTGGCTCGCCGAGCGCGGCTGGTTCTCCAAGCCCCGCGTCGATCATGTGATCATCCCCGAGCCGCTCAACGTGGACCGGGTCTGCATCGGCCATCGCGGCGTGTGGTGGGGCGAGATCGAGACCAAGGGGCGCATAGCCCACGGCTCCATGCCGTTCCTCGGCGACTCAGCCATCCGCCACATGGCCGCCGTGCTGGAGGCGTTCGAGACCCGCCTCTATCCGGCGCTGGAGAGCCAGGCCACCGCCATGCCGGTCGAACCGCCGGGCGCGAGGACGCCCACGCTCAACATCAACGGCCTGCATGGCGGCCAGCCGGACCTTGACCCCGGCGAAGCGGCCGGCCTTCCCGCGCCGCTGGTCGCCGACGCCTGCCGCCTGGTCTTCGATCGACGCCTGCTGATCGAGGAGGACCTGGAGGAGGTGAAGGCCGAGATGCGCGCCCTGCTCGACGGGCTTGTGCAGGCCCGGCCCGGGTTCCGCTATTCGCTGCGCGATCTTCTGGAGGTGCGCCCGTCGATGACCGAGCCGGACCGGCCGGTGGTGCGCGCCGCGGCCGAAGCGGTGCGCCGCGTGCTCGGCCGCGAGGCGAAGCTCATCTGCTCGCCGGGCACCTACGACCAGAAGCACATCGACCGCATCGGTCAGTTGCGCGATTGCGTTGCCTACGGCCCGGGCATCCTCGACCTGGCCCACCAGCCCGACGAATACGTCGAGATCGCGGACATGGTCGCCTCCGCCAAGGTGATGGCGCTGGCCGCCTACGCGCTGCTGACCGGCGCATGAGCAAGACCGTTCTCGTCGCCGGCGCCTCCGGGCTGGTGGGCTTCGCGGCGATGCGGGCGCTGGCGAAGGAGCCGGGAACCCGCGTGATTGCGGTCTCGCGGCGCGAGCCGATCGAGACTTCCGGCGCGACTTGGATACAGGCCGATCTCACCGACGAAGCCGCATGCGCGCGCATCTTCGAGGCGATGGCCGAGGTGACGCACCTGGTGTTCACGGCGCTTTACGAGAAGCCGGAAGTCATCCCCGGCTGGCTCGATCCGGAGCAGATCGAGACCAACGGGCGGATGCTGCGCAACCTGTTCGAGCCGCTGCGCAGGGTGGCCAAAGGGCTCCGTCAGGTGATCCTGCTGCAGGGAACCAAGGCATACGGCGCCCATGTGCGGCAGATCGACGTGCCTGCGCGGCCCGGCCGTTCGGAGGCCCGCGACATCCCCAACTTCTACTGGGTCCAGCAGGACTATCTGGAGGACCTTCAGGCCGGCGCCGGCTGGGGTCTCACCATCATGCGGCCGCAGATCGTCTGCGGCGTCGCGGTCGGCGCGGCCCTGAACCCGGTCGCGGCCATCGGCGCCTATGGCGCGCTATGCAAGGAGGCCGGCGAGCCGCTGCACTTCACCGGCGGCAAGGCGCTGCTGGTGCTCGAGGCCGTGCACGCCGACCTCATCGCCGAGGCTATCGTCTGGGCGACCAACAACCCCGTCTCACACGGCGAGGCCTACAACCTGACCAACGGCGACGTGATGACGTTCCGTGGCGTGTGGCCGGCGATCGCCGACGAGCTCGGCATGGAGGTCGGCGAAGACCGTCCGCAGCGCCTACAGGAGACGATGCCCGACCGCGCAGCCGACTGGCAAAGGCTCGTCGCCAGGTACGGATTGCGCGCGCCCGACCTCGACGCCTTCGTCGCGCAGTCTTTCCAGTACGCGGACTTCCTCCTAGGCCCCGGACGGGACGAGGTCCGCGGAACGCCGGCCATCGTGTCGGCAATCAACCTGCGTCAGGACGGCTTCCACACGGTCTGGGACTCGGAGGACATGCTCCGCGACTGCATCCGCCAGTTCCGCGCGCTCAAGCTGCTGCCGCCCCGGTGAGGCGGGTCAGGCGACCGGGGGCAGGCCTAGCGCGCGCTGCGCCCACGGGAGGGCCGTGGCTAGTTGCGCCCTCTGGATTTCGCGAACCCGCGGCGCGTCCGGGATGATCGCCAAGCCGGCGCGGGCGGCAAAGTAGCCGGAGACCCGCGCGGCCACCTCCGCGTGGCCGGCCAGCAGCACCTCCGGCCGCGGCCCACGCTCCAGTTCGAGGCTCGGGAGCCAGAAGCCGAGGTCGAGCGCCGCATTGCCCTGGCAGGCTTCCGCCCGGTCGATGAACTTAGGCCCCGAGCGGGTGACGCAGATGTTGTCGCTCCTGAGGTCGAAGTGGGTCAGCGCCGTGCCTTCGACCGCGCAGGCCGCCTCCGCCGCGAGCGTGGGCAGCGCGCGGTCCAGCCAGGCCCGTGAGGCGAGCGCCAAGCTGAGGAAGGGCCACGGATCCTCGGCCACGACGGTCCAGCCGAGCAGGCCGTCGGGCATCACCTCGGCCAGCGTGGGCAGGTCGGCCGAGCACGCGTGCATGGCCTCGATCGACGCTCGCACCTGGTCGATCAGCGCCGGCGTCCACGGAGGCGGCCAGGTCGCGTCGCTGAGGTCTTCGATCAGCAGCAGGGGGGCATCGGGATCATCATCCCAGCCGATGAAGGCCGGTGCAAAGTCGCCCGCGACCACGGCGTAGGCGCGCGCCTCGCGGCGGAGCATGTCCGCGGTGATCGCGTTCGTCGCCACCTTGAGGAAGCAGCGCTCGCCGCCAGCAGAGCCGACATAGCGCGCCGCTGGCGTGTAGCCGCCATGCACTCGCCGCCACGTGCGCGGCGTCCAGCCCAATAGAGCGGCGGCGCGCTCTCTGACCGATCCTGAGGGCTCGCCCGACATCGGCTTCAGTAGCACGACGGGCCGCCGCCCCGGGCGGGGCACGCCCGGCTGCAGACGTAGGCTTGCCTCTGTGCGGCGCCGTTCTTCAGGGAACCAGCACCACCCGGCCGACCACGTTGCCGGCCTTCAGGTCCTCCAGCACCTGGTTCGCCGACGAGAGCGGGACTTCGCGAACGGGAATCGGGTCGATCTTGCCGTCGCGCACCAGGGCCATCATCGCCTCGGCTTCGGCCAGCGAGCCCACGTACGAACCGCCGATGGTGAGCGCGCGGAGCGGGAACATCGGGATCGGCATGCCCATGGCCCCGCCGAACAGGCCGACGATCACCACCCGGCCGCCGCGGCGCACGGTCTGGGTGTCGAACGCGAACGTCGCTTCCGAGCCCACGAAGTCGACGACGCCAAGCGCCCCGCCGCCGGTGTCGGCCATCAGCTTGCCGACCGCTTCCGGGTCCTTGGTGTTGTAGACGGCCTTCGCGCCCGCCCCCATCGCCGCCTGCAGGCGACCGTCGTCGATGTCGGCGACCAGCGGACCCTTGCCGAAGCGGTGCTTGGCGAACTCGATGCCCATCATGCCGACGCCGCCGGCACCCACGATCAGCACGTCGTCGTCGGGCCCGAGCTCGGGAACCTTGGAGATGGCGCCGTAGGCGGTGAGGCCCGAGCACATGTAGGTCGCGGCCAGAGCCGGCGGCGTCTTGCCATAGTCGATCAGGTAGCGCGGATGCGGGACCATGACGTGGCTCGCGTAGCCCCCGGGCGTGCCCGCCGAACAGCCCAGGTTGCGCGGCCGGTTGCAGTAGTTCTCCTCGCCGCGCAGGCAGCTCGCGCAGGTCCCGCACCCGATCCAGGAGTAGAGCGCGCGGTGGTCGCCCACCTTCACGCCGCTCGCATCCGGGCCGAGCGCGACCACCTCGCCGGCCACCTCGTGCCCCAGCGTGTGCGGCAACGGCAGGCCGAGCGGCAGCTTCGCCTGCCCGCCCAGCCCGATGAATCCTTCGTGGATGTGGACGTCGGAGTGGCAGACGCCACAATGCTCGACGCGCACCAGGACCTCGGTCCCCTTCGGCTCCGGCGTCGGCGCCTCGATCCTTTGCAGCGGCTTGCCGAACTCGGTGATCGCCTCGCAATACATGACGCGCTTCCTTTCTTGCTGGTGACGCGTTCTTCTAGCAGACGCTTGAGCCGCGCGCCTTGCTCGCGGGCGCCCTTGCGCCTACTTTCGCCGGCTTTCGCCGAGGGGCGGCGGGCAAGGGGTTCGATGGCCGCGCATTATCTGGACTTCGAGCGGCCGATCGCGGAGCTCGAGGCCAAGATCGAGGAGCTGTCGAAGCTCTCGGAGGAGGCGGGCGCCGGCTCGTTCGGGACCGAAATCGACGCGTTGCGCGAACGCGCGGCGCGCATGCGTCGCGAGGCCTACGCGCATCTCGACACCTGGCAGAAGACCCAGGTCGCCCGGCATCCCGAGCGGCCGCATTGCGTCGACTACATCGCCGGCCTGATCGACGACTTCGTCGAGCTGAAGGGTGACCGCAAGTACGGCGACGACCAGGCGATCGTCGGCGGTCTCGGCCGCTTTCGCGGCGCTCCGGTGGTGGTCCTCGGCAACGAGAAGGGCCATGACACCACCACCCGCATCAAGCACAACTTCGGCGCAGCCCGCCCCGAGGGCTACCGCAAGGCCGTGCGGTTGATGGATCTCGCCGACCGGTTCCAGCTGCCGGTGGTCAGCTTCGTCGACACCGCCGGCGCCTATCCGGGAGTCGGCGCCGAGGAGCGCGGGCAGGCCGAGGCCATGGCGCGCTCGCTGGAGCGATGCCTGACGCTCGGCCAGCCCATGATCGCCACGGTGACCGGGGAGGGGGGCTCGGGCGGGGCGCTCGCCATCGCCGCGGCGAACAAGGTGCTTATGCTGGAGCACTCGGTCTACTCGGTCGCTTCCCCGGAGGCATCCGCCTCGATCATCTTTCGCGACCGCGACGCGGCGCCCAAAACGGCGACGGCGATGAAGATCACGGCCCAGGACCTGATCGGCTATTCCATCATCGACCGCATCATCGAGGAGCCGCCGGGCGGTGCGCATGCCGACCCGAAGGCCGCGATCGCCGCGGTCGGCGATGCCGTCGAGCAGGAGCTGGCCGCGCTGCTCGAGCTTTCGCCCGATGCGCTGCGCAAGCAGCGGGCCGACCGCTTCTACGCGATCGGCCGCGTCGGAATGGCGTAGGGCGTCGTCGCTGAGGGCCGGCGGCGCCCGGCGCCGCGCGCTCGTCCTAGCTCTTATCGCGGGTTCTGCTTGAGCCAGTCCTTGGCGTCGTCCTTGCCCTGATCGGCGGACTTCTGCATCCACATCCGGGCCGTCGCCATGTCCTGCGGCACGCCCTGGCCGTGGGCGTAGAGCCAGCCGATGTTGAACTCGGCGTTCACCTCACCCTGCGCCGCGGCCTGGCTGTACCAGTGGGCAGCGGTCCCGTAGTCGACCGGCACGCCGTGGCCATAGTAGTAAATCTCGCCGAGATTGTTCTCCGCGTCGGCGTCCCCTTGGTTGGCGGCTAGCGTGTAGTACTTCAGCGCCATCGTGTAGTCCTGGGTCACGCCATTGCCGCCAGTGTCATAGATCAAGCCGGCGGAGTACTGAGAGTCTTCGTCGCCCTGGTCGGCCGCGACCAGGTACCATTTGAGCGCGGTCGCGTAGTCCTTGGCGTCGTAGGCCGCGTCGGCCTTCTGCGTCGCGTCGGCGAACAGCAGCCACTTCTTGGCGTCGTCCTTGCCCTGGTCCGCTGACTTCTGCATCCAGCTGCGGGCGGTCGCGAGGTCCTTTGGCAGGCCGCCCTCGCCATGGGCGTACATCCACCCGATGTTGAACTCCGCGTTCTGCTCGCCCTGCGCGGCGGCCAGAGTGTACCAGTGCGCCGCGACGGGAAGGTCCACCGTCACGCCGTGGCCGTAGTAGTAGAACTCGCCAAGGTTGTTCTGGGCGCCGGCGTTGCCCTGGTTTGCCGCCAGCAGGTAGTAGCGCCGCGCCGCGCCGTAGTCTTGGGTGACCCCGCCGCCGCCGTTGTCGTAGATCCAGCCGGCGTTGTACTGGGCGCTGGCGTCGCCCTGATCGGCGGCGATGACGTACCAGCGCAGCGCGGTCGCATAGTCGTTGGCCTGGAAGGCCTTGTCGCCATTGGCGTTGGCCTCGTTGATCGAAACCGGGGCCTGCGCGGCGGCGGGCGGCGGCGTCAGCAGAGCCGCGCCGAACCCCCCGCCGGCCAGCGCAATGGCGGTTGCGGCCAATCCATGCACGCTCAGGCGGCGGACCCGCGTCAAACGTGGAACCATCTCAGAAATCTCCATCGACCAGCCTTGTCCCATAGCTGAGCCGTTTCCGAACGATGATCAAGACGCTGCGTCGTCAGGCCGCCGGCCTGGCCGAGATAGGGCGGCCCTCGGGCTTGCTCAGGCGATCCCTTGTAGGGCCGCGCCCAACTCGTCGACCGCTTCCGCGGTCGTGGCCCATGAGCACATGAAGCGCACGCTGCCGTCCAGGAAGCGATAGGCGAACCAGCCAGCCTCGCGCAGCCGTTTCAGCGCGGCGTCGTCCATGGTCACGAAGACTCCGTTCGCCTCCACAGGGTAGGTCAGCGGAAACGGCATCCGCTCGGCCAGCCGCCGCGCCATGGCGTTGGCGTGGGCGGCGCGCGTCGTCCAGGCGCCGCCCTCCAACATCCCGATCCAGGGCGCCGAGAGGAAGCGCGCCTTGGAGACCAGTTGGCCGGCGTGTTTCAGCCGCGCGTCGAGGCGACGGCTGAGGCTTTTGTCGAAGAAGACCACTGCCTCGCTGGGCGTCGAGCCCGCCTTCGTGCCGCCCAGAACGGCGATGTCGATGTCGAGCGCCTTGAGGCTCTTGATGTCGAAGCCGGCGGCGACGGCGTTGGAGAGCCGCGCGCCGTCCAGATGCAGCTTCACCCCACGGGCCTTCGCCATGCGGGTGAGCGCGGCAAGGTCGGCTTCGGCGTAGACAGCGCCGAACTCGGTCGCATTGGTGAGCGACAACGCCGCCGGTGACTGGCGGTAGGAGACGTCCGGCTGGGCCAGGAGGTCGCCCAGCGCGTTCGGATCGATGCGCCCGGCCGCCCCCGGCAGCGGAATCAGGCCGGCGCCGCCCGAGAAGAACCCGGGCGCGCCGGCTTCGTCGGTCGCGACATGGCTGTGCTCGTGGCACAGCACCGCCTCGTGCGGGCCGGCGAGCGCCGCCAGCGCAACCGCGTTGGCTGCGGTGCCCGACGCGGTGAAGCGCACCTCGACGTCGGCGTCGAGCAGTTCGCGCACCAGGTCCGCGGCGCGCGCGCTGATCGCGTCGCCGCCATAGCCGGTGACCGCGCCCTCGTTCGCTTGCGTCAGCGCCCTCATCACCTCCGGCATAGCGCCGACGACGTTGTCGGAGGCGAAGTCGTAGCGTGCGGTCATGCGAGCGAGGCCTGTCGCGCCCAGGCGCGCACGTCCTCGACGTAGAGGTCGGGCTGCTCCATGGCGGCGAAATGCCCACCCCTGGGCGGCTCGCTCCAGTAGGTCAGGTTGTACGCGCGCTCGACGTAGCTGCGCGGCGGACCGCCGGTGTAGTCGGAGTCGCCGAGATATTTCGCAAAGCCGGTCGGCGTCTTGAGCGGCAGGTCCCGGGCCGCGCCCATGCCGCCCTCCTCGACCAGGCCGCGGTAGTACCAGGCGCCGGTCACAAAAGAGCCGGTCACCACGTACAGCATCACGTTCGTCAGCAGCTGGTCGCGCGTGTACACGCCGTCCAGCGGCTGCTCGCGCAGATCCGACCAGTCATGGAACCGCTCGATAATCCAGGCGGCCTGGCCGACCGGGTTGCCCGCGCCCAACCAGGCGACCGACTGCGGCTTAGAGACCTGCAGGCGCAGGTAGGCGCCGAACATGTTCCCGGCGGCCTCGCTGCGGACGGCCCACTCGCGCTCGGCATCGGTCTGGGGACCGCCGGGCGGACGGAAGGCCAGCATGTTGAGGTGGATGGCGCGGGCATGCGCGCCGTGGTCGAACCCGAGCCACGAGGTGATGACGGCCCCCCAGTCACCGCCCTGGGCCAGATAGCGGTCGTAGCCCAGCACGTCCGTCATGAGCGCGTTGAACAGACGCGCGGTGAGGCGCTGGCCGACCGGCCGCCTCGGTTTCGACGAGAATCCGAAGCCCGGCAGGGATGGGACCACGACATCGAACGCGTCGGCCGCGCTTCCGCCGAAACGGCTCGGGTAGGCCAGCTTCTCGATCACGCCCCAGAACTCGTAGTGGCTGCCGGGCCAGCCGTGGCTGATCAGCAGGGGTCGCTGCCCCGGCGCCTCGCTGACCACGTGGACGAAGTGGAGGTCGAAGTCCTCGACGCGGGCGAGGTGCTGCGGGAAGCGGTTCAGCTCGGCTTGGGCGCCGCGCCAGTCGTAGCCATCGGCCCAATAGGCGCAGAGGGATTTCAGGAACGCCGCGTCGCAGCCGTACGCCCAGCCGTTGTCGCCCTCAGGCGCGATCGGCCATGGGTAGGCGCGCACCGCGGCCAGAATCTGGTCGACGTCGGACGCCGACCAATCGACGGCGAAGGGACGTGTCTGGCTCATGGCGCACTCCGCTTAAGGCTGCAGCCAAGGCTGAAGGCCCTCACGCGGCGGCGGTCAAGCGGTTCTGCGGACCGAATCCGACGTTCAGCGCCCGCTGCATTTCCTGCCACAAACGATCGAACGCGATGTGGGGCGCAATCTTGTCGGCCAGCTTCAACACCACCAGGCCGTGGATCGCCGCCCAGCAGACGTGGGCAATGATTTCCGGCTCGCCGACCAGCTGGCCGGCGCCGAGCAGGCACTCGACATAGGCGCTCATGGTCTTGCGTGCACGCTCGCCTGCGCGCGCCAGCTCCGGGTAGTTCTCTTCGTTCGGCTGGGTGAGGTCGAACATCAGCCGGTAGGCCGACGGGTTCTCGAAGGCGAACTTCAGGTAGGCGTCGCCGACCATCCGGGCGCGCTGCACCGGGTCATTGACGGAGTCGTATGCCGTCTCCAGCGCCTCGGCGAAGCGGTCGAAACCCGACGCGCGGGTCGCGGCCAGGATGTCGTCCTTGTCCTTGAAATAGCGGTAGGGCGTCATGACGCTGACGCCGAGCGCCTGGGCGAGCTGACGCATGCTGACCGCGTCGCGGCCCTGTTCTGCGAACAGACGCTCGGCGACGCTGATCACCCGCGTTCTGAAGTCATCGATTTCGGTTTGAGACAGGGATTTGGGCACCGGGTGTTGGGCCTCCTACGCCGCGAAAAGGCTGAGATTCGGCTCCGACGTTTCGCTGGCAATGTCGAGCGGAGCAAATCCAGCTGTGAGTGTGCGCGCGAGCTCGCGCCAGAGATGTTCGAAGTCGACGTCCGGGGCGATCTTGTCGGCGAGCTTGAGGACCACCAGGCCATGGAAGGCCGCCCAGAACACGTGCGCGACGATCTCGGGCTCGCCGACGAGGAGCCCGGCGTCGCGCAGGTTCTTGATGTAGGCGCCCATGGTCACCCGCGCGCGGGCGCCGGCGCGGGCGAGGTCCGGGTAGGCCGCCTCGTTCGGCTGGCTGAGATCGAACATCAGCTTGTAGGCGGCGGGGTTCTCGAAGGCGAACCGGAGATAGGCTTCGGCAACCGCACGCGCCGCGCCGGCGCAATCCTCGGCCGCCAGATGAGCGGCCTCCAGCGCATCGGCGAATCGGTCGAAACCCGAGACGCGCGCCGCGGCCAGAATCTCATCCTTGTCGCTGAAGTAGCGATAGGGCGTCATGACACTGACGTTCAACGCCTCCGCCAGGTGACGCATGCTGACGGCTGCCGCACCCTGCTCGGCGAAGAGTCGCTCCGCGACGGCGATCAGCCGGTTGCGAAAACCCTCGACTTCTGAAGGGGAAAGCGACCTTGGCACTGGCTCCCGGCCCCGTTGGAAAATTGCCTCTTGCCCAAGACTATCGGTTTAGGCGATACATTTACACTGTAAATATTGCAGAATATGGAGATGATTTCGTCGTGGATGGCGCTCAGCCGGTAAACGCGTACCTCAGCGGCAATTTTGCACCGGTGCACCAAGAGGTTGCCCTGGACCTGGAGGTCCGCGGCCGCCTTCCGCGCGAGCTGAGCGGCGTTTTCTATCGCAACGGTCCAAATCCGCAGTTCGAACCGCGTCGTCTTTACCACTGGTTCTCGGGCGACGGCATGGTCCACGCCTTCTTCGTCGAGGACGGCCGGGTCCGCTATCTGAACCGCTATGTCCGCACGCCGAAGTGGCGGCTGGAGCATGCCGCTGGCCGGGCGCTGTTCGGCGGGTTCGACCCGCGCGCGGCGGATCCCTCCGTCGCTGGCCAGGATGGCGGCGTCGCCAACACCAACATCGTCTGGCACGCCGGCCGGCTGCTTGCGCTGGAGGAGGCTCACGCACCGACGGCGATGGACCCGGAAACGCTAGAGACGCTCGGCTACGTCGACGCCTATCGCGGCAATGTCACCGCCCATCCGAAGATCGATCCCAAGACCGGCGAGATGGTCTGGTTCGCCTATGGCGTCGGCGCGCCGCTCAGCGCGACTGTCTCCTATGGCGTGACCGACGCCAACGGCCATGTCGTTCGCCGCGACGACTTCGAAGCGCCGTTCTCGAGCATGGTGCACGACTTCCTGGTCACCGAGCGGCACGCGCTCTTTCCGATCCTGCCACTCACCGCCAGCCTGCCGCGGGCGATGGCGGGCGGACCGGCGTTCGCCTGGGAGCCGGACAAGGGCAGCCACGTCGGGGTCATGCGGCGTGAGGCCGGCGTCGAGACGCTGCGGTGGTTCGAGACGGATCCCTGCTACGTGTTCCATCCGATGAACGCCTGGGAGGACGGCGATCGAATCGTCGCCGACGTGATGGCCTACGAGCGACCGCCGTTGTTCCCGGGCGTCGACGGGTCCGGCCCTGGACCCAGCGATGCGAAGCTCGTGCGCTGGACGTTCGATCTGGCCGGGTCGTCGAACGCGATCGGCCGCGAGACGCTCGACGACACGCCTGGCGAGTTCCCACGCTTCGACGAGCGCTGCGCCGGGCTGCCTTACCGCCACGGCTGGTTCGCCGCCAACAGCCGCAGCGCGCGCGACATCCGCTTCGACTCCATTGCCCATATCGACCACGCCTCGGGCAGGCGCTCGATCTACGTTTTCTCCGCCGGCGACGCGCCGGGCGAGCCGGTGTTCGTCCCGCGCCGCCAGGACGCCGAGGAAGGCGACGGCTGGCTCGTGGCGCTGGTCTACCGTGGCGCGGAGGACCGCAGCGACTTCGCCGTCTTCGAAGCGCAGGACATCGCGGCGGGCCCGATCGCCCTGGCTAGGCTCCCGGGGCGCGTTCCCTTCGGCTTCCACGGCAACTGGCGCGGGCTCTAGAGGCTTCGGCCAATCCCGCCAAACGGGACGATCTTGTTGTCGGCGTCGTGGCCAATGTCGGCCAGGCCTAGCCACGGGATGCCTGACCGCTCGCACCAGAATCGCGCCACCTCCTCCGCCGTCATCCCGAAGTCGGGGTCGTTCGGCGGAATGTCGCTGCAGCGACCGAGACGGATGCCGGCGACGCGGCGGATCTGCGGGGTCGATGTGATGTGCAGGAAGGACCGGTCGATGCGGTAGACCGCCTCCGACACCTCCTCGAGCATAAGGACGTGGCCGCTCAGGTCGGGCTCCATGGCTGTTCCGACCAGCTGGCTGAGCACGATCAAGTTGTAGGCCGCGGCCTTCTGGCCAGGCTCGAGACTGGGCTCCAGCGTCGCCGGATTGTGGTCGACCAGCCAGGCCAGCGCGCGCTGGATCGCCGCCTCGCCACCGGGTCTCAGCACGTCCTGGGCGACCGGACCGTGCGCCGCGCCCCGCAATCCGGCGCGATAGAGCGCGCCCAGGAGGGCGCCTGCATCGCTATAGCCAAGGTAGGCCTTGGCGCGCGCGGCGTCGGTCAACCCCGCGACAGCCGCCTCGGCGATCCGTCCCGAGCCATAGCCGCCGCGCGCGATCCAGACGGCGTCGATCGCCGGATCGTTGGCCATCTCCAGGAAGGCGCGCGCGCGCGTCGCGTCGTCGCCGGCGAAGTGGCCGTCGCGGGCGAGGGTGTCGGGGTGGACGATGATCTCCAGGGCGTCGGCGGCATAACGCGCGGCGGCGATGCTGCGGACCTTGTCCGCGACCTCCGGCGACATGCGCGAAGCCGTCGCCACGATGCCGATCCGAAACGGCTCTGCCGCCACGTCTGCAAACTCCAGGCTGATCGAGGGTCGCGGTTGCCTTCGCCCCGGCCGCCACCCTAGGGTCCCATGATGATTCCGGGCCAAGCCTACTTCTTCTGCGGCGTCGGCGGCAGCGGCATGACGCCTTTGGCGCTGATCGTCCAATCGCTGGGCGGCGTGGTCGAGGGCTCCGATCGCGCTCTGGACCAGGGCCGCAACCTGACCCGCTTCGACTTCCTGCGCGCGCGGGGCGTGCGCCTGCACCCGCAGGATGGGAGCGGGATCACCCGAGCCGAGCAAACCCTCGTCGTGTCGACCGCGGTGGAGGAGACCATTCCCGACGTCCGGGCCGCACGCCGCCTCGGCGTCCCGATCGTCACACGCGCCGCGCTGCTCGCGCAGCTGTTCAACGCCAGCCCGCTCGGCGTCGGCGTCGCCGGAACCAGCGGCAAGTCGACGACGACCGGCATGATCGGCTGGATGCTGACCGCGACGGGACGCGACCCGACCATCGTCAACGGCGCCGAGATGCGGAACTTCGTCTCGGCGGACGTCCCGTTCGCCAGCGCCCGGACGGGATCAGGCGAGGCCTTTGTCGCCGAGGTCGACGAGAGCGACGGCTCGATCGCCCTGTTCAGGCCGAAGATCGCCGTGGTCAACAACATCTCGCTCGACCACAAGTCGATGGACGAGCTCAGGGGCCTTTTCCGCGGTTTCGTCGCCGGCGCCGAGACGGCCGTGCTCAATCTCGACAACGCCGAGACGCGCGCGCTGGCGAAGGGTGGCGGCGGCGGGCGGGCCATCACCTACAGCCTCACCGATCGGTCCGCCGACCTGGTGGCCGGCCCGCCGCGCTTGCGCCCGGCAGGGGTCGCGTTTCCGGTGACCGCGCGCGCATCGGGCGAGACAGTCTATGTCGACCTCAAGGTCCCCGGCCTGCACAACCTCTCGAATGCCCTGGCCGCCCTCGGCGCCGCGCACGCCACTGGCGTAAGCCTCGCGCAGGCGGCCGAGGCGCTGGCGACCTTCAGCGGGATCCGTCGCCGGCTCGAGGTCGTTGGCGAGGCGGGCGGCGTGGCGGTCATCGACGATTTCGCGCACAACCCAGACAAGATCGCCGCCACGCTCGACACCCTGCACGCCTTCCCTGGCCGCCTGCTGCTCATGTTCCAGCCGCACGGTTTCGGGCCGCTCCGGATGCTCCGTGAGCCGCTGATCGAAACTTTCGCCGGGAAAATGGCGCCGACCGACGTCCTCCTCATGCCGGAGCCGGTCTACTTCGGCGGCACGACCGACCGCAGCGTCAGCAGCCGTGACATCACCGACGCGCTTGATCAGCGGGGCCTGAACGCTGCGGCGCTGATCGACCGCGACGCCTGCGGCGAGCGGCTTCTGGCCCTCGCGCGCCCCGGCGACCGCATCGTGATCATGGGCGCACGGGACGACTCCCTGTCCGCCTTCGCGGTCGACCTGGCGCAGCGGCTCGGCGAGCGGAGCGCGGCGTGAGCGACACGGTCATGGTGGCCACGCGGCACGGCCCGATGTTCGCGCTGGCCGGTGACGCCTACATCACCCGCTCGATGCAGCTCTACGGGGAGTACGGCCACGACGAGGTCGATCTCTTCCGCCAAGTCGTCAGGCCCGGGATGACGGTGGTCGAAGCCGGCGCCAACATCGGGGCGCATACGGTCATGCTCGGCCGCGCATGCGCTCCCGGTCCGCTGCTCGCCTTCGAGCCCCAGCAGCCGGTCTTCCAGTTGCTATGCGCCAACCTGGTGATGAACGGCGTGACCAATGTGCTCGCGTTTCCCGATGCGGTTGGGGCCGCCGCGGGAACGGCTCTGATCCCGCCAATCGACTATGGCGCAAGTTACAATTTTGGCTCCGTCAGTATACGGATGACAAAGGCTTCCGCCGGTCTGGATTGGGACGCAGGCCAGCCGACCCGCGTCGTGGCCATCGACGATCTCGACTTGCCGGCGTGCGGGTTCCTAAAGGTCGACGTCGAGGGCTTCGAGGCGGAGGTTCTAGAGGGCGCACGGCGGACGATCGCGCGCTGTCGCCCTGTGCTCTATGTCGAGAACGATCGCGCGAGCCTGCAGGCCGGCTTGATCGCCCTGATCGACGGCCTCGACTACGCCCAATACTGGCACGTGGCGCCGCTGTTCAGCCGCGACAACTTCAACCGCGCCCAGACCGACGTGTTCAACGGCTCGGTCAGTTTGAACATGTTCTGCGCGCCAAATGAGAGCGGGATTTCGATCAGCGGCTTCGAGCGCATCGACCCGAAGAACTGGCGCTCTCCGGTTGGCCCGATCCCGGACTAAGCGGCGGCGTCCTAGACCAGCGCCCCGTGGCAGTGCTTGAACTTCTTGCCTGAGCCGCAGGGACAGGGGGCGTTGCGGCTGGTGCGTTCCCAACGATCGGGCAGGGCCGAGGCGGGCAGCGCCGCCGCCTGGGCGCCGCCGGCGGCCATAGCCGCGGCCGCCATCGCCGGCTCGCGCTCGTTCTGGCCGGTGAGCGGGTCGACATGCACCTCGACGAGGCTCGCGGCGGCCGGGGCCTCGACGGCCGCCGGCTCCTCGAAGCGGAACTCCACGGTCAGCAGCCACCGGGTCACGCTTTGGCGCAGGTCGGCGAGCAGCTTCTCGAACAGCGAGAAGGCCTCGGTCTTGAACTCGTTCAGCGGATCGCGCTGGCCGTAGCCGCGCAACCCGATCACATTCTTCAGGTGATCGAGGTGCATCATGTGCTCGCGCCAGTGCATGTCGATCATCTGCAGCAGGAAGTGTTTCTCGATGTTGCGGTGCTGCTCGGAGCCGATCAGCTGTTCTCGCTCCGCCGCGCGCGCGTCAGCGGCGGCGATGATGCGGGCCTCGACGTCGTCGGGCGCGATGCCCTCTTCCTTCGCCCAGTCGGCAAGCGGAAGCGTCAGGCCCAGGAGGTCCTGCAACCGCTCGTCCAGGCTCTCGATATCCCACTGTTCCGCGTAGCTCTTGGGCGGCATGTGGCGCTGCGCGACATCGTCGATGGCGTCGTGGCGCATCTCGACGGTGACGTCGGACAGATCCGTCGCCTCCATGAACTCCTGACGTTGTTCGAACACGGCCTTGCGCTGGTCATTCACGACGTCGTCGTACTTGAGCAGGTTCTTGCGCATTTCGTAGTTGCGCTGCTCGACCTTGCGCTGGGCGGTCGCGATGGCGCCGTTCAGCCAGCGGTGGGTGATCGCCTCGCCTTCCTGGACGCCAAAGGTGCGCATGATCGAGTCCAGCCGTTCGCCGGCGAATATGCGCAGGAGGTCATCCTCGCAGGAGAGGAAGAACTTGGAGACGCCCGGGTCGCCCTGGCGGCCCGTCCGGCCGCGCAGCTGGTTGTCGATCCGCCGGCTCTCGTGGCGTTCCGTACCCAGAACATAGAGCCCGCCAGCGTCGATCGCCGCCTTCTTCTTGTCGGCGATCTCGGCCTCGATCTCCCCCCGCCGCTTCAGGGCCTGGGACGGCGTCACCTCGATGCCGAGGCCGCGCTGCTCAAAGCGCCAGCGCTCGACGCGCATGTCGACGTTGCCGCCGAGCTGAATATCGGTGCCGCGGCCGGCCATGTTGGTGGCGATGGTGACCGAGCCCGGCACGCCGGCGTCGGCGACGATCAGGGCTTCCTGGTCGTGGTAACGCGCGTTCAGCACCTGGTGCGGAATGCCGGCCCTCGACTTACCCTCATGCTCGAACTTGTGCTTTTCGAGCAGGGCCGAGAGCGCCTCCGACTTCTCGATCGAGACGGTGCCGACGAGAACGGGCTGACCGCGCACGAAGCAGTCCTCGATCTGCTCGAGGATGGCGCCGTATTTTTCCTTCTCGGTGCGATAGACCTCATCGTCGTGGTCGGTCCGCCGCACGGGCCGGTTGGTCGGGATTTCGGCCACGTCCATCTTGTAGATGTCGCCAAACTCCTGCGCCTCGGTGGCGGCCGTCCCGGTCATGCCGGAGAGCTTGGCGTAGAGGCGGAAGTAATTCTGGATCGTGACCGAGGCCAGCGTCTGGTTCTCGGGCTGGATGGTGACGCCTTCCTTCGCCTCGATCGCCTGGTGCAGGCCCTCCGACAGCCTGCGCCCGGTCATCATCCGGCCGGTGAACTCGTCGATGAGGATCACCTCAGGACCACTGTCGCCCTCTTTGACGATGTAGTCGCGGTCGCGCTGGTAGAGCTTGTTGGCGCGCAGCGCCTGGTTGATGTGGTGGACGATCGAGATGTTGGCCGGGTCATAGAGGCCGGCGGTGTCGCTGGTCAGGTGGCCGCCCTGCGCCAGCATGTCCTCGACCTTCTCCGAGCCGTACTCGGTCAGCATCACCTGCCGCTGCTTCTCGTCGTGGTCGTAGGCGTCTTCGTCCTCGATCAGCTCGCGCACGACCTTGTCGATGGTGCGGTAGAACTCCGACCGATCCTCGGTCGGACCGGAGATGATCAAGGGGGTGCGCGCCTCGTCGATCAGGATGGAGTCCACCTCGTCGACGATCGCGAAATTGTGCCCCCGCTGGGACATCTCATCGATCGAATAGACCAGGTTGTCGCGCAGGTAGTCGAAGCCGAACTCGTTGTTGGTGCCATAGGTGATGTCGCTGCGGTAGGCGCTCTGCCGCTGGGCGGTGGTCAGCCCGTTGACGATCACGCCGACGCTCATCCCAAGGAAGCGGTAGATCTGGCCCATCCATTCGGCGTCGCGGGTGGCCAGGTAGTCGTTGACGGTGACCAGGTGCACGCCCTTGCCGGCGAGCGCGTTCAGGTAGAGCGGCAGCGTGGCGACCAGCGTCTTGCCTTCGCCCGTCCGCATCTCCGCGATGCCGCCGTTGTGCAGCACGATCCCGCCCACCAGCTGCACGTCGTAGGGGCGCAGGCCGATCGTGCGCTTGGAGGCCTCGCGTACGGTGGCGAACGCTTCGACGAGAAGGTCTTCCAGGGTCTCGCCAGCCGCAAGGCGGGCGCGGAGCGCCTCCGTCTGATGGTAGAGATCCTCGTCCGACATCGCCTCGAACTGGCGTTCGAGAGCGTTGATCCGCGCGATCCGAGGCCCCATCGCCTTGACTTTGCGCTCGTTGGATGAGCCGAACAGCTTCTTGGCGATGGCGAGCATTCTAAGGGGGTTCCGGATCAACGCAGTCGGGCGGCCCGTCGGCCGCGCCGGGCTCTTGCGGAAACGCGCCAAGCCCGTTCGAACACCGCTCGTTTGGCCCGCGCGAGACTTAAGCAGCGCCCCCCGCGAAGTCAACGCGAGGGCGCGCACCGCCCTAGAAATACAGGGAAAGCGCGGCCCAACTGTGGCGTAGCCGTCCGCCTAGGCGCTGGCGGGCGCGCTCGCCCTGGCCGCCATGCGCTCGCGCCAGGCGACGAGGTTCTTGTTCGACTCTTCCAGCGGCTGGCCGACCTGCGCGCCGAATTCTAGGAAGCTGAACAGCAGCATGTCGGCCAACGTCAGGCGGGCGCCGACGATGAACTCGCGGCCGGCGATCAACCCGTCAAGCCAGGTCAGCTTCTCCCGCGCGAGGGCCTTCAGGTCGTCCGCGGCCAGCGGGATGCAGTGCATACGGCTCTCGAACATGCGCAGGCCGGTCGAGTAGCGGAAGCCGTTGATCAAGGGCTCGCAGATCCCGAGGTCGATCCGCCGCGTCCACATGCGCGTGGCGGCGCGCTCTTCCGGCGTCGTCCCGATCAGCGGCGGGTTTGGGTGCTTCTCCTCGAGGTACTCACAGATCGCCGCGATCTCGGAGATCACCGTGCCGTCATCCAACTCGAGCGCCGGCATCGTGCCGCTCGGGTTCTTCAGCGTGTAGGGCTCGCGACGGTTCTCCCCCGCCATCAGGTCGATCTCGACCCGTGGGATCTCGAGCCCTTTCTCGGCCACGAACATCTTCACCACGCGCGGATTGGGGCCGACCGAGTTGTAGAATTTCATCGCGAGGCGTTCCTCTTATTGGGGCTAGGCGCGGGCGCGCGCGGGCGGTAAGGCGCGGCCTCGCCATTTCACGAGCAGCATTCTCGATGGACGCAGCGTCAGGCAAGAGCGGATGTGGGCGCCTGCGCCTCGCGTTCGCGATAGGCTGCCTGGCGCTGACCCTGGCGGCCTGCGCGCGGCAGAACGGACCGCAGCATCCGCCGGAACCCGGGGACACCGCGGTGGCCGCCGTGAACGGCGAGACCGTCTGGGCCTCCGACGTCAAGCGCGAGGCGGTCGCGCAGGGCCTGATCGGGGAGGGGGAGCCGCTCGACATCTCCTCGCCCACCTTTCACCAGGCGCTCGACCAGTTGATCGACGAGAAGCTGCTCGCCGCCGAGGCCGTGCGGCAGAACCTGGCCAACGATCCGGAGACCAAGCGACGCCTGGCCGCCGCCCGAGAACGCATCCTGGGCGACGTGCTGGTGGAGAACCTGGTCGAGCGGACGGTGAGCGAAAGCGCGATCCGCGCCCTCTATCAGGACGAGGCGCAGGCGTCTGGGCAGTCGGAAGAGATGCACGCCGCCCAGATCGTCACCGCCTCGCAGGCGGACGCGGTGGCGGTCAGGAAAGCGCTCGCCGGCGGCGTGGCGTTCGAAACGCTGGCCATGCAGCAGTCCATCGACGCGCAGACCCGCTTGAGCGGCGGCGACCTCGGCTACTTCACCGCCGACGTGCTGCCGCCGGCCTACGCCGATGCGCTGAAGAACGCCAAGGTCGACGACGTCGTCGGCCCGTTCCAAACCGACGCGGGCTGGGTCGTGCTCAAGCTCGAGGACCGCCGCCCCGAAACCCCCATCTCGCTCGACGCCGCGCGGCCGGAGATCGTCAACTTCCTGACCTACGAGCAGGTGCGCGATCTGCTGAAGCGGCTGCGCCACGACAGTCAGATCAAGGTCATGATCGGCCCGGCCGCCCCGTCGCCGAATACTGAGCCGGAGCCGGCGTCCGCCCCCTCGCCCGCGCCCGCCGTGGCGTCGTCGGCCCCAGCCGCTGCGTCATCGTCGCCGGCCGCCGCCGCTGTCGCGCCGCTGGTCCATCCACCCCCCGGCCGGCCCCGCCGCGCCCTGGCCTCGTCCGGGGTCGCGTCATCAGAAGCCGCCGCTTCCTCGGCCCAGCCCGCTCCCACAAACGAGACGCAATGACCCCTCTGCTTTCCCCGCTGGCGGTCCCGTTCCCGCCGATCGCGCCCATCGCCGGCGTCGAGCTCGCGACCGCTCGGGCCGGATTCTACAGAGAGGCGCGCGACGACCTGCTGCTGATGCGCTTTGCGGAGGGCACGACCACGGCCGGCGTCTTCACCCGCCACGGCGTCGGCTCGGCGCCGGTCGACTGGTGCAAGGAAACGCTCAAGCGAGACGGGGGCGAGGGCGTGCGCGCGCTCATCGTCAACGCCGGTTGCGCCAATTCCTTCACCGGGCAGCCGGGGGCCGACGCCGCCCGACGCGTCGCGCAGGCGGTCGCAGGCGCGGTCGGCTGTCGCGAGCAGGCGGTGCTGATGGCCTCGACCGGCGTCATAGGCGTCGTCCTCGACGATGCAAAAGCCACCCCCTGCGCCAGCACGCTCGCCGCGCGGCTCGATCCGGCCAACTGGCTGAACGCAGCGCGCGCGATCGCAACCACCGACACCTTCGCTAAGGGGGCCGTCGGAGAGGCCGCGATCGACGGCGTGACCGTGCGGATCGCCGGCATCGTGAAGGGCTCCGGCATGATCGCGCCCAACATGGCGACGATGCTGGCCTTCGTGGCCACCGATGCGGCGATCGCGCCGGCGGCGCTTCAGGCTCTGCTCACGCGCTGCACCCGGTCCAGCTTCAACGCGGTCACGGTCGATGGGGATCGTTCGACCAACGACACCTGCCTGCTGTTCGCCACTGGGCGGGCCGGGAATGCCCGGATCGAGCGCGCCGGCGATCGGCGCCTCGCGGACTTCCGCGCCAAGCTCCAAGCCGTGATGCTCGAACTCGCACAGTTGATGGTCCGCGACGGGGAGGGGGCGAGCAAGTTCGTCAGGATCGCGATCACCGGCGCCAAGAGCCCGGCCTCGGCGCGCAGAATCGCGCGCACGGTCGCCGAGTCGCCGCTGGTGAAGACCGCGATCGCCGGCGAGGACGCCAACTGGGGTCGCATCGTCATGGCGGTCGGGCGCGCCGACGAACCGATCGACCGCGGCCGGATCGAGATCCGCTTTGGCGACCTGGTCGCCGCCCGCGCCGGGGCCGTCTCGCCGACCTACGACGAGGCGAAGATGAGCGCCTATATGCAGAGGCCCGAGCTCGAGATCACCGTCGACGTGGGCGTCGGCGTCGCCTCGGCCGTGATGTGGACCTGCGACCTCACCAAGCGCTACGTCGAGATCAACGGGGACTACCGCAGCTGACCCCGTCCCAGTCGCCATGCAAGCTCCAGGGTCGAGGCGTATGAAGCCGTTGGTGCTTGTCGCCGCCGCGGCGCTGATCGACGTCGACGGGCGCGTTCTGATCTGCAAGCGCCCGCAAGGTAAACAGCTGGCAGGGCTGTGGGAGTTTCCAGGCGGTAAGGTTGAGGAAGGGGAAACCCCAGAGGCGTGCCTGATCCGTGAGCTTAACGAGGAGTTAGGGATCGAGGTGACGCGGGCGTGTCTCGCACCCTTTGTGTTTACCAGTCACGGTTACGATTCGTTTCACCTGCTTATGCCACTCTACCTGTGCCGACGCTGGACCGGGATGGTCCAGGCGAAGGAACATGAGGCGCTTGCATGGGTGAGGCCGAACAAACTGACGGACTACCCGATGCCGCCGGCCGACGCGCCGCTGGTCGCCTGGCTACGCGACATCGTCTGAGGGATCTTGCGGCCAACCAAGCCGGTGCGACAGCGGTCGAGTACGGCCTGATCGTCTCGTTGATTTTCCTGGTCATCCTGGGTTCGGTGACCGCGTTCGGGAACAAGGCGACCGACATGTACAACACCATTTCGTCCACCATCGGCTCGGCGATGTAGGGCTAGACGGGCGCCCAGCCGGTCAAGGTCACGATATCGAAGGTCGCTGCGATTCGGCCGTCCTCGTCGGCGAATTGTTGCGCATAGATCTCGCTTGCACGCGCCAGCGTGTGGCGCGTCAGGCTAGGCCCTCGCCGGTCGGCAAACGCGCTGGTCTCTCCCATGGCGCGAATCTCGCCAAGCAAGTTCAACGGATGCGCGTAGCGAACCTTAACGCGGTCCACGTCGGTGACCGGAAACTGGAACCCGGCGCGCTGCAGCAGGCCCAGCGCCTCGCGCGCATCGACCGCCGGGGAGACGCGCGCCGCCGCGCCGCCCAGGCTCTCCGCTTCCGCCTGCATTAGCGCGGTCCTGAGCTCGAAAAGCGTCTCGCCGCCGAGCAGGGCCGCCATGAACAGCCCCTCTGGCCTGAGGGCGCGGCGAATCTGGATCAGGCAGCCGGGCAGGTCGTTGACCCAGTGCAGCGCGAGGCTCGAAACGATCAAGTCGAGGCTCTGGTCGGCGAACGCCAGCCGTTCCTCGTCCATGCGCACCCGTGGGGTCGCGCGTCCGCCGAGCATCGCCGTCGAGAGGTCGGTCTCGATCAGGAAGCCGATGCGCTCGTGGGCGGGGCTGCGGGCCAGGGCTTGTGCGAATGCGCCGTCCCGCGCGCCAAGGTCGACGGCGCGCGGGAAGTTGCGCAGTATGGTCTCCAGGCGTTCGACCAGGTCGGCCGCGGCGCGTCGCTTGAGGAAACCGGCCTCGGCGAACGCGGCCGCGGCGCGGTCGAGGCGCTTGCGGTGCAGGTCGCGATCGAACAGGCGGGGCGGGACTGGCATGAGCCTTATCCATGACCGGAACCAGCGGTCCTGGAAACCGGGACCGGGCGCGAGCGCGTTGGCCCGCGGCCTGCTCGACTTCGTCTTCCCGCCGCACACCCTCGATCGCACGGGCTTGGCGCAGTCGATCGGCCTCTCCGCCGAAGCCTGGACGCGGGTGACCTTCATTGGCGAGCCGGTCTGCGATGGCTGCGGCGCGCCGTTCGAATACGAGACCGGCGAGCGCTGCGCGGCGTGCCTGGCCCGCCCGCGCGCGTTCGATCGCGCCCGCGCCGCGGTGCTCTACGACGACGCGTCACGCGACCTAATCCTGCAGTTCAAGCACGCGGACCGCACCGATCTGTCGGGCCTGTTCGTGGGATGGATCGGTCGCGCCGCCGAAGATCTGCTGCGGGACGCGGACGCGATCGCGCCTGTGCCGCTGCATCGATCGCGCCTGCTCGCACGGCGCTTCAATCAGGCGGCCGAGATCGCCCGACCGCTGGCCCGACGCCATCGCATCGCCTACCTGCCTGACGTGCTGATGCGCGGCAGGCGGACAGATAGCCAGGCGGGCAAGTCGGGCGCCGCGCGGCGACGGAACGTCGCCGGCGCCTTCTCGACCCGGACGGGCCTGCGCCGGCGCGTCGAGGGACGACGCGTGCTGCTGATCGATGACGTGCTGACGACCGGTGCGACGGCCGAGGCCTGCGCCCGCGCCCTCAGGGCGGCCGGAGCGCGCGCGGTCGATGTCGCCGTCATCGCTCGCGTGCGCGACGCGGCGAGCGTCTCTATATGACAGTCATGCCCAAGGTCACCATCTACACCAGACCGTTCTGCGGATATTGCACCCGGGCGCTCGGCCTGCTCGCGGAGAAGGGCGCGCCGGTGGACGAGATCGAGGTCGGGTTCGACCCCGCGCTGCGCAAGGAGATGATCGAGCGCTCCGGACGAGCGACGTTTCCCCAGATCTTCATCGGCGAGCGGCACGTCGGCGGCTGTGACGAGCTCATGGCCCTCGAGCGGGCCGGCGAGTTGGATCGGCTGCTGAGCGCATGAGCGACACCCTGATCGGGCTCGTCCAGCTCCGCACGCCGGCGAGCCAGGCCGCCGCGCTGGCGCATGCCGCCCCGCTGGTGCGCGAGGCCGCGGCCGCCGGCGCCCAGTTCATCGCCACCCCGGAGGCGACCAACATCCTCGAGCGCGATCGCGCCAGGCTGTTCGCTATCCTCGAGCCGCCGGAGACCGACCCGTGCGTTCAGGGCCTGATTGCGCTGGCCCGCGAGTTGAAGGTTTGGGTGCTGATCGGGTCGGCGCTGGTGAAGCGCGAAGACGGCGGGGCAGCCAACCGCTCGATGCTGATCGACCCCGCCGGCCGGACGGTTACGACCTACGACAAGATCCACATGTTCGACGTCGACCTGCCGACGGGCGAACGCGCGCGGGAGTCCGAGGCCTACACCCCCGGCTGCGACGCGAGCGTCGCCCAGACGCCGTTCGGCAAGCTTGGCCTGAGCGTCTGCTACGACATCCGCTTCCCCTACCTTTACCGCGCGCTCGCCAAGGCCGGGGCGGAGATCCTGACGGTCCCGTCCGCCTTCACCCGGCCAACGGGCGAGGCGCACTGGGAAGTCCTCTTGCGGGCGCGGGCGATCGAGAACGGCGCGTTCGTGCTGGCGCCGGCGCAAGGCGGCCGCCATGAGGATGGCCGCGGCACCTGGGGCCGCTCGATGGCCGTAGGCCCATGGGGTGAGATTCTGGCGCAGGCGACCGACGACGAACCTGGCGTGATCACCGCCGCCCTCGACTCCGCCGCTCCCGGAAAGGCGCGTGCGGCGATCCCCTCGCTCGTCAACGAGCGGGCCTTCAGCGGTCCGGTGCACCGATGATCAAGTACGCGCTCGTTTGCGCCTTCGAGCACGCGTTTGAGGGCTGGTTCGGCGCCTCAGGCGACTATGACGACCAAACCGCCCAAGGGCAGATCAACTGCCCGCTGTGCGGGACCAGCGATGTCCGCAAACAGATCATGGCCCCGGCGGTCGCCGGCACGAAGGCGCGGGGCGAATCGGCTGTGGCGGGCGAGGCTGGCCGTAAGATGATGATGGAGGCGATGGGCCAGGTCCGCCGGCACGTGCTGGAGACGTTCGACTACGTTGGCGATCGCTTCGCCGACGAGGCGCGAGCCATTCACGAGGGGCGATCGGACGATCGCGGAATCTACGGCGAAGCCTCGCAGAAGGAGGTGGGCGAGCTCATCCGGGAAGGCGTCCAGGTGGCGCCTCTGCCGCCGGACCCGCCAAAGAAGGGCCAAGTGAACTAACCACCTTCACCTGACGGGCGCGCGTTGCGATCAACTGCACCAGGCCCGTAGCAGCGGCGATCCCGGCGAGCTCGGCCATCACGTCGGAGACACTGCCGACACCGGGCGCGAGCCTGCTGTGCTGGGCAAGCTCCACGCCCCCGCCGATGAGCGCGAGACCCGCTGGCGTCAGCGCCCTCAGGCGGGGAAAGCTCTGCGGTCCAAGCAGGGTCATGAGGAAGAAGACGCCACAGAGCTCGACTTGTCCCCAGGGCTTGGCCAGGAGGAAGTCGAAGCGCTCCGCACCGAACTGGTCGAAGACAGCATAGCCCGCTGCGAGAAGGAACACCGCGCGCGCCCAGACCGCGCCGGCGGGCGCAAGCGCCGGGCGCGCGCTCGAGCGCCGGGCGTGGCCGTAGCCGAAATCCCAGCGCATGTGAGCTTCGAACTGCTCGCTGAGCACGTGGTTCTCGGTGGAGGAGAAACGGGCGCTTGCCCGCTCAACCACGTCCGGGACGATGGTCTCGCCATAGGCCGGATCGAGCGTGTCACGCACCACCCCGCGGCTGCAGACCGTCATGGCGGCGTCGATCGACGCTGCGTCGAGGTCGAGTTTAAGATGCGCCGAGATGCGTGCGAGCCAGTGGGCCGGCGCCGCCTGCAAGTCCTCGTAGCGCACCACGAGCACCGCGGCTGGCGCGCTTGCGGCGATCCGTCCCCAGCGGTTGAAGAAGTCGATGTACCACCAGGCATTCGCCAGCTGCCTGCGTTTCGTCGACGCCTTCAGGACGTAGTCCTCCATCGTCAAATCGAGGGGGCCGCGCCACTTCACGAAGTGCGAGAGCATTGCCTGCTTGGGGTCGCGCACCAGGACCACGATGGGCGGCAGCCGCAGCAGGCGGCGCAACCAGGCCCAACTGAACACAATCGACGGCAGATTATGCGAGCCGGCGATGAACGGCAGGCCCTGATGGCGTCGGGGCCACCGCGGGTGGCCGACGAAGTCCTCCGCAAGGCGACCGCTCGATCGCGCCGGCGGGCTGAGGCCATAGCGATGCGCGAGGGCGTGGCTAAGCATGAACCGGAGCCAGTGCGTTCCCGAGTTCTTTCCGGAAACCAGATGACCGGCGACGCTTCGGTACTCGAGCAGGTAGAAGTTGCTGATGTCGATCAGGAACGCGCGCCAGACCAGGGCGATCCGGACCCGGAGATGGCGCAATCCGCTACGCATCGAACCCCAACACCCTCCTCAGCGTCAAACGCCAAGCTTGCGCTTCGGTTCACACGGCAGCCAGTCTCGCCGTCGCCAGAGCTAGGCGACTCCCTTTGCGGCCGAATGTCGCGGATGAAACACGGTTTCGCCTTACCGCTCAATGAAACGTTCGAAACGCCGCGCTTCCGTCGCGGCGCGCTCTCTACGCGGTCAATCATCGGCTTCAGCCGCTCACCATCTGAACTTCAAGCCGAGGTCGACCATCTGCTCGGTGTCGTCGCGGGCGACGCAGGCGTCGTGGCGGGCGAAGACGCTGGCGGCGATCTGGGTCGTATCCACCCGCCAGTAACATAGACACCCCAACACCGAGCGACGTTCGCGCCGGAAGCCAACACTGCACGCGCAGTGATGGGTTTGCAGTCAGACAACAACTTTTACGGTGTAAAGTGTTTGTGGTTGGCGGTGGCGCCACAGTGACGGCTGGCGCGGGGCTTGCGCGCGGGTTTCAGCCCACTAGGTTGGCGCGCATGAGCGCGGGCGTGGCATCGGAAACGGCGGTCGACGACGGCGCCCAGCCCTGCGCGTGCGGCAGCGGCTTGCGCGCGGATCGTTGCTGTGCTTTCGATTGGTCGACACCGCCGCGTGCGCCCCGGCCGACACCGGAGGTCGACGAGGCGCGCGCTGCGCTCGCCGCGGGCGCCCTGGCGCGCGCCGAGCAGCTCCTTGTCCCGCTGCTCAACCAGAACCCGCGCCATGTCGCCGCGCTCGGGCTGCTGCACGACCTGCGCCGTGCGCAGGGCAATCGCGCCGCCGCGGAGGCGATGCTCGCGCGGATTGTGGCGATCGAGCCCAACGATCTCGTGGCGACCCAGACCTTGGCGCTCATGCTGTTCGAGCGCGGCGCCATGGCCGAAGCCGAGGTGCATGCGCGCAACGCCGTGCGCCTCGCGCCCACCGATCCGCGTTCGCACAACCTGATGGGCATGATCATGACCGAGGCGCAGCGGCCGCAGGTCGGCGAGCACCACTATCGCCGCGTGATCGCGCTCAACGGGGGCGGCGACGCCATCCTGCTGGCCAACCTCGCCTGGAACCTGAAGAACCAGGGGCGGATGGAAGAGAGCCGGGCGCTCTACGAGGAGTCGGTCAGGCTCGATCCGACCGTGTTCCAGACCCTGTTTGGCTGGGCGAAGATGGAGGAGACCGACCGCAACTTCGCGCGCGCCGCGGAGCTGCTCGACGCCGCCGAAAGCCTGAGCCCCCGCAACCCGAGCGTCGCCCTGGCGCGGGCGGTGCTCAAGGGCCGCATCCGTGAGTACGAGGACGCCGTCGGTCTGCTCGACGACATGGCTCGCGCGCGCGGCGAAGCCGGGCTCGGTCCCATCGAATGGAGCGAAAAAGGCCTGCTGCTCGACAAGTTAGGGCGCGCGGACGAGGCGTTCGAAGCCTTCCGCGAGGCCAAGCGCACGCTGCGCGAGGCCACCGGCCTGGCCTACATGGAGGAGGCGGCGAGCAACCAGGCGCAGCGGCTTGCGGCCTTCTTCACTGCGGCACGGCTTTCCATCCTGCCGCGCGCCACGGTGCGCGCCGACACCCCGCAGCCGATCTTCATCGTCGGCTTCCCGCGCTCGGGGACCACTATGGTCGAGCAGACGCTGACGGCGCACCCGAAGATCTCGGCCGGCGACGAGCTGCCGAGCATCAACGAGATCACCAACCTGTTGCCGCGCATGCTGAACAGCCCGCTCGCCTATCCGGAGGCGTTCGCCGACCTCTGGCTGGGCGACCAGGCCGAGGCGCTGGACAACCTGCGCGACTACTACCTGCAGCGCGCCCGCCAGCTAGGGGCCATCGGCAAGGGCGCGGCCTGGTTCACCGACAAAATGCCGCTGAACGAGATGCATCTGGGCCTGATCGGCCTGATCTTCCCTCAGGCGCCGATCATCCACCTGCTCCGGCACCCGCTGGACGTGGTGCTCTCGGTGTTCTCCAACCACCTGACCCACGGCTTCTACTGCGCCTACGACCTGGAGACGATCGCCAAGCACTATGTGCTGGTGATGGAGTTGGTCGAGCGCTATCGCGCCGAGATGACGCTGCGCTACCTGCCGATGCGCTACGAGGACATCGTCGACGATCAGGAAGCCAACGTGCGCAAGATGCTGGCCTTCGTCGGCGCGCCGTTCGACCGCCGCTGCCTCGCCTTCCACGAGAACCGCCGCTATGCGCGCACGGCGAGCTATGCGCAGGTGACGGAGAAGCTCTACGACCGCTCGCGCTATCGCTACCGCGCGTACCTGCAGCACCTCGCTCCGGTGATCCCGATCCTCGAGCCGATGATCGATCGTCTGGGGTATACGGTCGAGGCCTAGGCGCCGGCGCGGTCCGCCGGACGGCTCACCACCATCATATAGTTCACGTCCGAGTCGGCTGACTGGCGCCAGCGGCCCGAGAGGGGGCTGAAGACCACGCCGTAGGGGCCGTCGACGGCCACGGGCTCGGCGGCGAGATGGCCGCGGATTTCATCAGGCGTCACGAATTTCCGCCAATCGTGGGTCTCCGGCGGCAGCCAGCGCAGCAGGTACTCCGCTCCGACCTTGGCCAGGGCGAAGGCCTTCAGCGTGCGGTTCAGGGTGGCGACGATCATCATCCCGCCAGGCGCGATCAGCCGCGCGCAGTCGCGCAGATACTGGCCGGCGTCGGGGACATGCTCGACCACCTCCATGTTCAGGATGACGTCGAACGCGCCGGGCGCTTCGGCCAGCACCGCTTCGGCCGTGGCGCAGCGGTAGTCGATCTTGAGCCCGAGTTCCTTGGCGTGCGCGCCTGCCACCCCGACGTTGCGCTCGCTGGCGTCGATGCCGGTCACCGCAAAGCCCAGCCGCGTCATGGGCTCGCTCAACAGGCCCCCTCCACAGCCAATGTCGAGCAGGTTCAGCCCCTTGAACGGCGCGCGCGCCGAGCTGTCGCGGCTGAACCGCGCCAGCGCCCGGTCGCGGATGAAGTCGAGGCGCACCGGATTGAACCGGTGCAGCGGCGCGAACTTGCCGTTCGGATCCCACCACTCGTCGGCGATGGCCGAAAACCGCGCGACCTCGGCCGGATCGATGCTGGAGGGGGCGTCTGGCACACTAACGTGCTGGACCCCGGCGTCGACCGCGTCAACGAATGAGGCGGACCTCGATATCGAGATCGAGCGAGGCCCAACGCCGGTCGCTCGTGAGCACGGGCTGTCTGAGCTCTCGCGCCAGGGTTAGGCAGAAACGGTCCCCGAGAGAAATGCCCGAGCGCCGGGTCGCCGCGGAGAGCAACCCAGTCGAGATCGCCCGGTCGCGATCGGCCGGTTCAACCACGCAGCTCAGGTGGCGGGCAAAATAGTCTGCCTCCTGCTCGGGCACACCTTCGTTGATCAGGCCGGTCACCACTTCGGCGAGGTTCACGGCCGAGAGGCTTGCACGCGGCAGCGCCTCGCGAACGACGTCCGCGCCAGGCTCACCGTAGATCTCAGCAAGCACCGCGGAGGCGTCGACGACGACGTTACCTTCCATCCTGATGATCCCTCTCCCACGCCTCGCGCCGCCAGGCCAAGAAGCGCTCGACGCCCTTGCCGTCACCAGGGAGGTAGCTCTGTATCCGCGCGCGTGCTTCGTTCATCGCCGCTTCGCCGCTGACCAGATGGACCGCGCCGTCCCGCAGCTGGGCGAACACTCTTTGGCCTGGCGTTGCACCCAGCGCTTCAGCAAGTTCGACCGGGAGAGGCAAGCAGCCATCGTCGGTGACACGCAGCCAATAGGCGCCTTGGCCACGCGCCTCGATGTCGGAGCTGCTCCGCCGTTCATAGGGACGCTGCGCCTCTTCCCGCACGCCGCTCAAGTCCGCCCGCCCCAGCTGGTAGCCGCCCGAGCGCTGGGCGTCGTCGACCAGCACGTTGCGCACGTGCTGGTATCGCTTGCCGAGGAAACGGGCGATCTCGGCCCGCGGCGCGCCGGCCGCCGCCAGCGCCCGGATGCGGTCCGAGGTGGTGGCGCAGGGCTCGACGATCTTGGCCATCTGCTCTCGGTCCAGGGGCATGACATACCTTTCGTGATAGGTATGTAGTTAGATCACCCGGGAGCGACAACGTCAACGACCGCATTTGCCCACCCCGCCCGCCGTCGGTAGAAGGCGCGCGATCTCTTCCCCTGAGAAACCTGGAACGCGCTTGTCCCGGCTGGTGATGAAATTCGGCGGCACGTCGGTGGCCGACCTGGAACGCATCCGGCGCGTGGCGAGGCTGGTGGCGGCGGAGGTCGACAACGGGCGCGACGTCGCCGTCGTGGTGTCGGCCATGGCGGGCCGCACCAATGAGCTGGTCGCCTGGACCGACGGGGCGGGCGCGGCGGCGCCGGGCATGCCGTCGTCCGACGAAGAATACGACGTGGTGGTGGCGTCCGGCGAGCAGGTCTCCGCCGGGCTCTTGGCCATGACGCTGCGCAACATGGGTTACCCGGCGCGCTCATGGCTCGCGTGGCAGATTCCGATCCTCACCGATAATGCGCACGGCCGCGCGCGCATCCAGGAGATCGCCCCGGAGAAGCTGCTGCTGTCGATGACAAAGGGAGAGATTCCGATCATCGCGGGCTTCCAGGGCGTCGATCCGGAAGGTCGGCTCTCGACGCTCGGCCGCGGCGCGGGCGACCTTTCCGCCGTCGCCATCGCCGCGGCGCTGAGACCCGCCGCCTGCAACATCTACACGGACGTCGATGGGGTCTACACCACCGACCCCCGCATTGAGCAGCGCGCCCGCCGGCTGGAGCGGGTCAGCTACGAAGAGATGCTGGAGATGGCTTCGCTGGGCGCCAAGGTGCTGCAGAGCCGCTCGGTGGAACTGGCCATGGCGCAGCGCGTGCCCCTTCGCGTGCTGTCCAGCATGGTCGAGCCAGGCCAAGGCGGCCAGCAGGGCACCGTCGTCTGCGACGAGGAGGAGATCATGGAAAAGCGCATCGTGTCGGGGGTGGCCTACAGCCGCGACGAAGCGAAGATCACCCTCTTCGGGCTGCCCGACCATCCGGGCGTGTCGTCGCAGATCTTCTCCAGGCTCGCCGACGCCAACGTCAACGTCGACATGATCGTCCAGTCCCGAGCGCGCACCGGCGATACGGCCAACATGGAGTTCACCGTCGGCAAGCGCGATGCGGCGCGGGCGGTCGAGATCGTGCTCGGCGCCAAGGCCGAGATCGGCTTTGAGGACGTCGCGGTGAACGAGGACGTGGCCAAGGTCTCGGTGATCGGCGTCGGCATGCGCAGCCACGCCGGGGTGGCCAAGACCATGTTCAGCGCGCTGGGCGAGAAAGGCGTGAACATCCAGGTGATCTCCACCTCGGAGATCAAGATCAGCGTCCTGATCGACGCCGCCTACACCGAGCTTGCCGTGCGCGCCTTGCACGCGGCTTACGAGCTGGACAAGGTCTAGGGCGCCGGCCTTGGAGCTGGGGCAGCGCTGGGGGCGGCGGCTGGCCGCGCAGCGCGCGGAGCTGCGAACGCGTTCGCCGTCGCCGGGAAGATGGCGGTGCCGGCCACGATGTACCAGGTGATGAACAGGGCGCAGACGAAGGCTCCGGGGACGTAGTCGCCGGTCCGCCGGTAGGTGAAGGCGCAGATCACGCCGATCACGAACAGCAGCGGTGCGAACTGGAAAGCGATGATGGTGTTGAGCGGCTCGTCCGGCGTGAGCAGAAGCCCGGTCAGCGCCATCGAGACATATTGCGCCAAAAGCATCGCCGCGAACCCGAGCGCCATCGCCAGTCCGCCGACGGTCAGCGCCGCGGCCTCGCCCTCGGTCTTCAGGGGCAGGCTCGTGCAGAAGGCCCTGAAGCTCAGCAGGAAGAAGACGGCGAAGAACGGCAGGTAGAGCAGGAAGTACCCGAAATGCCTGGCGTCGAGCGGCTTCAGGCCCAGCACCCAGAAGCGGAAGTCGGTCTTGAAGACGAGGTCGACGACCACGAGCGCGAGATAGCCCATGCCGACGCTGATCAGCGCCGCTGCGAGCGCCTCGAGCCAGTGGTGGCGGAAGGCGGTCGGGCCCCTGCGCAGCGCAAGCCCGGTCAGCAAGCCGATCACGCTGGTCCCGAGCGCCCAGACGGCCAGTTGGTTGGTGATCTGCTCGGAAAAGACGCCGAGCGCGAACGGCAAGGTCCGGGTCAGCGCGAAGGGCGCGAAGAACACCACAGGGGCGATCTTCATCAGCGGATAGAAGGTCAGCGCCGGCAGCGCGGCGGTCACCAGGAACGCGAGCCACCATCGCACGTCTCTCCGCGTCGCCGCGGGTTCCGGCGAAGCGGCCGGGCTCGCGACCACGAGCGCGAACGTCGCAAGGATCAGCACGACGCAGCCGATGAGGCCAGCCAGCGTGCCGATCTCCTTCCACAACCAGATCTGATCGCCCGGCGGCTTGGGCGTCGCCTCACCCTGGAGCGTGCGCTGGAACCAGTCGATGGCCGGGCCGACGCCGGCGGCGGTGAAATGCTCCTGCGGATGGTCGATCGGAGGATTGATCAGCCGCCGCGCCGTTCCGACGGCGATGTCGCCGTAGAGCTTGCCGGGCTCCACGGGGGTCGTGGCGCCAAAGATCGCCATCAGCCGCTTCGATCGGTCGACGTCAGCGCCCTTGGCGACCTGCCACATCAAGGGCGCGAACTCGTCGAACTGGCCGTAGACCACCTCGAGATTGCGCGGAAAGGTCGGCGTCCCTTGCGCTCCTGCGCCCAGAAACGCGGTCGTCGAGCCTTCCAGCACCACGGAGCGATAGGCGTCGGGAGTCGCGGTCGCCGCGCTCATCACCGCCGAGCCGCCCATGCTGTGCGCCTCCAGCCCGATGTTCGCCTTGTCGACATAGGGCAAGGCGCGCAGGTAGTTCAGCGCCGCCGGGCCGCCGAAACCCTGTTCGGCCAGCGTCCCGCCCGAATAGCCGTGGCCGGCCATATCCATCGCCATGACGACGAACCCTCGCCGTGCGAGCTCGATCGCGAACGGGCTCTGCATTTCGCGGGTGTTGATGAAGCCATGGCTGAGCAGCACCGCCGGTGCGGGATGAGCGGCGCTTGCCGTTGGAGGAACGTAGAGCAGGGCGGAGAACACCACCCCGCGGTCGCCGGGATAGCGGACATCCTCAACCTTCACGCCGCCCGCAGTTTGCACCAAGTGGGCGAGCAGTCCGCCCGCCAACACCAGCGCCCAGCCCAACGCAAGAAACCCCAGCCGCCTGCCCATTCCTACCTCCCCAAGCCCGCCGCGGGCGATTGTTGGGATCGGGCCGCGGCCACGTCCAGTTCAAACGGGCGCCGGTTGCGGTAAGCGCTGCCGAAAACCCGGGCGACATTTGGAAATCGGCCCGCGCGAGGCGTGGCTCAAATTGCCGCTCCGTCGCGCTTCCGTTAGGTAGGCCTGCTAGGGAAACACCTGGGATGAAAGAGCCTCTGAGCCGCAACCCCATACGCGGCCCGCGTAGCCTGCTCCGGCAGATTCGCGAGGCCATGGAGAGCGGCGGGCCCGTCCAGGCCCGGCTGAACGAAGCCGTGCGCATCATCGCCCGCTCGATGGTGGCCGAGGTGTGCTCGGTCTACCTCAGGCGCGGCTCCGGCGACCTGGAGCTGTTCGCGACCGAGGGCCTGAGCGCCGAGGCCGTGCACGTGACCCGGCTCGGGCCGGGCGAGGGCCTGGTGGGCGAGATCGTCCGCATCGGCGGTCCGCTCAGCCTGTCAGACGCGCCGCACCACCCGGCCTTCTCCTATCGGCCGGAGACCGGCGAGGACCCCTACCACGCCTTCCTCGGCGTGCCGTTGCTGCGCGGTGGCCGGGCCATCGGCGTCCTTGTCGTTCAGAACCGCACCGAGCGGGTCTACGCCGACGACGAGGTCGAGGACCTGCAGATCATCGCCATGGTCCTGGCCGAGATGGTGGCCGGCGGCGAGCGGCTGGCGGAGGCCGCGCTCAAGGACGTCGAGATCGCGCCGCACCGGCCGGAGCGCCTGAAAGGCGTACGTTTCGCCGAAGGCTTGGCGTACGGCCAAGTGGTGCTGCACGAGGCGCCGGTCGCGCCGGAACAGCTCCTGTCCGAAGACGTCCCCGCCGAGGAGGCCAGGCTCAAGGCCGCGCTTGCCGCCCTGCAGACGCAGATCGACCAGATGATGGACGGCCAGCACGGGCTGGTGGGGGCGAGCTTCGAGGTGATCGAGAGCTACCGGATGTTCGCCCACAGCCGCAGCTGGAACCGCTCGCTCGAGGAGGCGGTCCGCTCGGGCCTCACCGCCGAGGCCGCGGTCGAGCGCGTCCGCTCCGAGCATCGGGCGACCGTGGGTCAAGCGCGCGATCCCTACCTGCGCGAGCGCCTGCACGATCTGGAGGATCTGAACGACCGGCTGCTGCGGCACCTCACCGCCGAAGGCGATCGCGTCCATCGCGAGCTGCCGGAGAACGCGATCCTGATCGCCCGCAACCTTGGGCCTGCGGACATCCTCGAGTACGACCGCGCGCGCCTGAAGGGCATCCTGCTCGAGGAGGGCTCGGTCGCCAGCCATGCCGGCATCGTTGCCCGCGCGCTGGAGATCCCTTGCGTCGGGCGGCTGGCCGGCTTGCGCGATCGCGTCAACCAGGGCGACCCGGTGATCGTCGACGCCGAGGCCGGCGAGGCCTATCTGCGGCCGCGCCCAGACGTCCTGGACGCGCTCAAGGCCCGCATGGCGGTGCGCGCCGAGCGCCGCGCCGAATACCTGCGCCTGCGCGAGACTCCGGCCTTCACCCGAGACGGCGCGAAGATCACCATTCTGATGAACGCGGGCCTGGCGCTCGACCTCGACATCCTGGCCGAGACCGGCGCCGAGGGCATCGGGCTGTTCCGCACCGAATTCCAGTTCATGGTAGCCGAGGAGCTGCCGCGCTTCAACGCCCAGACCCAGCTCTACACGCGAGTGCTCGAGGCGGCGAACGGCTTGCCCGTCACCTTCCGCACGCTGGATCTCGGCGGCGACAAACTGCTGCCCTACCTGGACGTCGAGCGCGAGGACAATCCGGCGCTAGGCTGGCGGGCGATCCGGATGGGGCTCGACCGCAACGGCACCCTGCTCAAGCTACAGTTGCGCGCCCTGATCGCCGCCACGCGTGGGCGTGAGCTGCGCGTGATGTTCCCGCTTATCGCCAGCGTCGAGGAGTTCCGCGCCGCCCGCGCGCTGGTCGACAAGGAGATCGCCTGGGCCGAGAAGCGCGGCCGGCCGGCCCCCAGCCTGCTGCGCGTCGGCGCCATGATCGAAGCGCCGGCGCTGGTGTGGCACTTGGACGCGCTCTTGCCGATGACCGACTTCGTCTCGATCGGCACCAACGACCTGATGCAATACATGTTCGCCGCCGACCGCGGGAACCCCAGGGTCGCCGACCGCTATGACCCGCTGTCGCCGCCGGCGCTGCGCGCTCTGAAGATGATCCAGGACGCCTGCGCGGAAAGCCGCACGCCCGTTTCGGTTTGCGGCGAAATGGCCGGCCGCCCGCTCGAGGCGTTCGCCCTCATCGCGCTCGGCTACGACCAGCTCTCCATGCCGCCGGGGGGCGTCGGACCGGTGAAGCAGATGGTCCTATCGTGTGATCGCGAGGCCGCCAGGCGCGGGTTCGACAGCCTGTTGCGCGGCAGCGCCGGCTCGGTTCGCAGCGAGGTGGAGACCTTGGCAAGAAAGCTCTCGGTCGTCACATAACTGATTGAGAACTGTGCGCATTCCTGATATGCGTGAATCGTTGCTGACTTTCAGGGCGGGTGTGCGTCCCTTGATCATGACTAATGCTGATCAACCATGGGCTGAGCCGTGCCGCCGGTAGATGCCGGGATCATCGGTTCGGGACTGGACCTGACCGACGCGGCCGACCAGCCGCGTGCTGACGATCTCGTGCAGGCCGGGGAGACGATCGGCGCAGCGATCCGCATGCGGCGCGAGGCGCGCGGCCTCTCGCTCGACGAGCTTTCGCTGACCACGCGCATCAAGCCGCAGTACCTCGCAGCGCTTGAGGCGATGCGGCTGGAAGACCTGCCGTCGCGGCCATTCGTCGTCGGTTACGTGCGCGCATGCGCCGGCGCGCTTGGCCTGGATCCCGAGCAGGCGGTCGAACGCCTTCGGCGCGAGGCGCCGGACGGCCCGTCAGCGCTTGCCGCTCCGGTCGGCGTCGATCGCGAGACCGATCCGCGCATGCGCACGTTCGTGACTCTCGGCATCGTGGTCGTGCTGGCGATCGTGGTCTGGAACATCACTGAGCGCGTGGTGAAGCAGAGACCCGCCCACCCGGGCGCGCCGGCGGCGGTGACGGTTCGCACGCCGGTCTCTTCGCATGCGCCGGTCGGACCGGTCTCGCTCGGCGCGCCGCTGCCACCGCCAATCGAGTCGACCGCGCCGGAGCCATACGTCACGCCGGGGCTGCCGACAGCGTCGAGCCTGCCGCCGCAACCCGCGCCGCTGGTGCCGCCGCCTGGCGCGGCCTTCGAAGCCAAGGGCGCCGTCTACGGAGCCGCGCCCGGCGCTGCGCACGTCATCCTCGTCGCCGCCAAGCCGGTGTCGTTCGTGGTCCACGGGGCCGACGGCTCTGTCTACTTCGCGCGCCAGCTGGAGACGGGGGAAGCCTATGCAGCGCCGGCGCTTGCCGGACTGAGCGTCGAAGTCTCCGACCCGGCCGAGGTCCAGGTCTATGTCGACCGCGCGTTCAAGGGCCCGCTGGCGGGTCCGACGACCTCACTGTCCAGCCTGACGGCGACCACGGCCTCGGCGCCGGCGGCCAAGCCGTAACCAAAGTTTCGCAAGCTCCGGGCTTGGGCGCGGCCCGCGAATGGCCTATCTAGCCAGCCGGCCATGACTGCCCCCTCGCTCGAGCATGTGCGCCCCTGGCGCGCGATCCACCGCCGCCCGACCCGCAAGATCCGCGTCGGGGCCGTCGAGGTGGGCGGCGATGCGCCGATCAGCGTCCAGTCGATGACCAACACGCTCACCTCGGATGCCGCAGCGACGATCGCCCAGGTTCGCGCGCTGGAAGACGCGGGCGCCGACATCGTGCGGGTCTCCTGCCCCGACGAAGAGTCAACCGCCGCCTTTCCGGCCATCGTGAAAGCGTCGCGCGTGCCGATCGTGGCCGACATTCACTTCCACTACAAACGCGCGATCGAGGCGGCGGAAGGCGGCGCGGCCTGCCTGCGCATCAACCCCGGCAATATCGGCTCGGCCGCGCGCGTGCGCGAGGTGGTGCAGGCTGCGCGCGACCATGGCTGTTCGATGCGCATCGGCGTCAACGCCGGCTCACTAGAGCGCGAGCTGCTCGAGCGCTACGGCGAGCCCTGCCCCGAGGCGATGGTCGAGAGCGCGCTGGGTCACGCCCGCATTCTGCAGGACCACGACTTCCATGAGTTCAAGATCAGCGTGAAGGCCTCCGACGTCTTTCTGAGCGTCGCGGCCTATCAGCTGCTGTCCGAAGCCATCGACTGCCCGCTGCATCTTGGCATCACCGAGGCGGGTCCAACCCGACCGGGAACCATCAAGTCGGCGATCGGCATCGGCTCGCTGCTCTGGGCCGGCATCGGCGACACGATCCGTGTCTCGCTGGCCGCCGACCCGGTGGAGGAGGTCAAGGCCGGCTTCGACATGCTGAAGTCGCTAGGCCTGCGCCATCGCGGCGTCAACATCATCGCTTGCCCCTCCTGCGCCCGGCAGGGGTTCAACGTCATCGAGACGGTCGGCATCCTCGAAGAGCGCCTGGCGCACGTGACGACGCCGATGTCGCTCTCGATCATCGGTTGCGTGGTCAACGGGCCGGGCGAGGCGCTGTTCACCGACGTCGGCTTCACCGGCGGCGGCAAGGGCGCTGGGATGGTTTATCTGGCCGGCAAGCAGGACCACAAGATGGACAACGCGCAGATGGTCGACCACATCGTTGCGTTGGTCGAGGCGCGCGCGGCCGAGATCGATGCGGAGACAAAGGCAAGACTGCAGGCGGCCGAGTAGGGCGCCGCAAGGGCGCCCTTGCGCCGCGAAGCTAAGCGCTGTTTAGATTTCCGAGGTTCTAAAGGAGGACTGCATGTCCGTAGACGGCAACTGGAATATCGTGGTCAGTTCACCGATGGGCGACCAGCCCTCGACGCTCAGCCTGAAGGCAGAGGGCGGCACGCTGACCGGCACGCAGGGCGCGCAGGGGCAATCGAGCCCGATCGCGAACGGCACGGTCGACGGCGACACCGTCAGCTGGGCGAACTCGATCACCCAGCCGTTCCCGATGACGCTCGAGTTCACCGGCACCGTGGCCGGCGACACGCTGAACGGCAACGTCAAGGCCGGCTCGTTCGGCACGTTCCCGTTCAAGGGCTCGCGCGCCTAGCTCTCTTTCGTCCCGCCCGTCGCCCGCGCGGCGAGGGGCGGGACTCACGCGTCTCGCACCCGCCGCGGCCGTGAGGCCGGCGGCGATTTTGCGCGCCATCGGCGTTTCGCTACAGTCCCCGCCGTGCAACTCCCCAAAGCCCGTCTCGACCAGGTGCTCGACCGTTTCCGCGAGGTCGAGGCGCGCATGGGCGCAGCCTCCGACGGCGCCGAGATCGTGCGCCTGGCCAAGGAACACGCCGAGCTCAAGCCCGTCGTCGAAGCGGTCGGCGCGCTCGAGCATGCGCAGGCTGAGGCCGCCGATCTCGAGGCGATGGCCGAGGGCCCCGACGCCGAGATGGCCGAGCTGGCCCGCGAGGAGCTGGCGACCGTCAGCGCCCGTCTGCCGGAGCTCGAGAGGGCGGTGGCGCTGCACCTGGCGCCGAAGGACAAGGACGAGAGCGCCTCGGCGATCCTCGAGATCCGCGCCGGCACGGGCGGCGACGAGGCGGCGCTGTTCGCCGGCGACCTCTTCCGCATGTACCAGCGCTACGCCCAGCTGCACGGCTGGAAGCTGGAGGTCGACAGCGTCTCGGAGGGCGAGGTCGGCGGCTACAAGGAGATCATCGCCTCGATCACCGGCGAGGGCGTGTTCGGGCGGCTGAAGTTCGAGAGCGGCGTCCACCGCGTGCAGCGGGTGCCCGACACCGAGGCGCAGGGGCGCATCCACACCTCGGCCGCGACCGTCGCGGTGCTGCCGGAGGTCGAGGATGTCGAGATCGAGATCAACGACGGCGACCTTCGCATCGACACCTACCGCTCGTCGGGCGCCGGCGGCCAGCACGTCAACAAGACCGACTCGGCGGTGCGCATCACCCACCTGCCGACCGGCATCGTCGTCACCTCTTCGGAGAAGTCGCAGCATCAGAACCGCGCCCGGGCGATGAAGGTGCTGAAGGCAAGGCTCTACGAGCAGCAGCGCGAGGCGCTCGATACCGCCAGGGCCGATGCGCGCAAGACGCAGGTGGGCTCGGGCGACCGGTCCGAGCGGATCCGCACCTACAACTTCCCGCAAGGGCGGGTGACCGACCACCGCATCAACCTGACCCTCTACAACCTGCCCAAGGTGATGACCGGCGAGGCGCTGGACGAGATCATCGACCCGCTAATCGCCGAGGATCAGGCCGCGCGCCTGGCCACGCTGGAGGCCGGGTGAGCCTGACCCTGGTCGAGGCTTGGACGGCGACCCGGGACCGGCTCAAGGCGGCTGGCCTCGAGGGCCCGGTGATCGACGCGCGGATCCTGGTCGAGGCGGCCTCCGGCGCCAGCCGCGCCGACATCATCGGCGATCCGCGTCGCCCGTTGAGCGACGAGCAGGCCGCGACGCTCGATGGCTTCGTCGCCCGCCGCCTGCGGCGCGAGCCGATCAGCCACATCCTCGGCCGCAAAGGCTTCTGGTCGATCATGCTCAAGGTGACGTCCGAGGTGCTGACCCCGCGGCCCGAGAGCGAGACGCTGGTCGAGCTTATCCTGCGCGACCTGTCCGAGCACCGGCCGTTCAGTCTGCTCGACCTTGGCGTGGGCTCCGGCGCGCTCCTGCTCGCCATCCTCGCCGAGCGTCCGGCCGCGAAGGGCTTGGGGATCGACATTTCCGAAGCGGCGTTGGCGGTTGCGCGGGACAATGCCGCCAACCTCGGGCTGGCCGGCCGGGTCGCGCTGCTGCGCGGCGACTGGACGACCGGGCTTCCGGACGGCGGATTCGACGTGGTCGTGTCGAACCCGCCCTATGTGCCGACGGATGAGATCGCGGCGCTCGCGCCCGAGGTCCGCGACCACGACCCGCGGCTGGCGCTCGATGGCGGGGCGGACGGGCTCGCGAGCTATCGCCGACTCGCGCCGGAGATCGTGCGGGTGCTGAAGCCCGGCGGGCGTTTCGCCGTCGAGGTGGGGCACGACCAGGCGCGGGCGGTCGAGGCGCTTTTCGACGAGGCGGGTGCGGTCGAGACGGCCACGACGCGGGACCTCGCCGATCGCGACCGTGTGGTTTCCGGGCGTCGGGCGGGGTAGCGCCGACAGCCGACGTCGCGCGGGTTTAAGGAAAAATCCCTTGGAATATAGACGCCGAGTCGCTACATCAGAGCGTCTCTTCCCACTTCGTCGGGGCCTTGGAGTCCGATCGTCCGTTTGTCGGGCGCGGCTCCGATCGACGAGCGAGGTGTAGGTCGCGGGCGCCAAAGGGCGCCGGGGCGGAGACTAAGGACGCTATCGCACTCAGACAGGATCACCCCGGGGCTGGCGCCCCGATCCGACGAAAGGTCACCGGACAGAGAGCAGGGCACGCCCTGAGCGCCGGTCAGAATTGCTGGAAAAGATGAGAGATTTCAAAGGTATGAAGCGGCAGCGCAGCCGCAATCGGGGCGGCGGCGGCGGAGGCGGCAAGCCGCAGAACAACGCCAACCGCGCATTCGAGTCCAATGGGCCGGACGGCGTCAAGATCCGCGGCGCCGCGCAGCACGTGTTCGAGAAGTATCAGCAACTGGCGCGCGACGCGCTGACCTCTGGCGACCGCGTGCTCGCCGAGAGCTACCAGCAGCACGCCGAGCACTACTTCCGCGTGCTGCGCGCCGTGCAGCCGCAGCGTCCGCCCAGCGACATCATGGGCCGCGACGCCTTTTCGTCCGGGTTCGACATCGACTTCGAAGATGACAGCGGAGGGGAAGCCGCGGAGGCCTCGGGCGAAACGGCCGAGGCGGACGGCGAGCCGCGCGGGGAATGGCGCGAACAGGGCGGCGGCCGGTACGAGGGCCGCCGCGACGAGCGCCAACGCAACGGCTACGACCGCGGCGGCTACCGTGACGACCGGCCCAGAGATGACCGGCCGAGGGACGATCGGCCCAGGGACGACAGGCCCAGGGACGACAGGCCCCGCGACGATCGGCCCAGAGATGACAGACCGCGCGATGACAGGCCGCGCGATGACAGACCGCGCGATGACCGGCCGCGCGATGACCGTCCCAGAGACGACCGCCCGAGGGACGACCGGCCCTACCGCGAAGACCGCCCCCAGCGCGAGTATCGCGACGACCGCCCGCGCGGCGATCGCAACGACCGCTACCGCGACGAGCGGCGCTTCGAGCGCAACCCCGAGCGCAACAGCGATCCGTTGGCGGTCGTCGAACCGCAGGCGCAGCCGCTGGCGGCCCCCGATCCATCTCCCGGCTCGCCGCTCCTGCGCTCGCAGGATGGCGGCGTCAGCCAGGCGCCCGCCTTCCTGCAGGCGCGTGGCGAGACCCGCCCGGACACGGATGACGCCGCCCGGCCACGCAGCCGCCGTCGTCGCGAGCCGCGCAACGACCCGGGTGGCGACGATGCGCCTTCCCCGTCCGTGGACGTCGCCGAAGACGCCTGAGGCGGCGGTCAACATCGACATCCGCCCGGTCAGCCGCGCCGAAGCCGAGGCTTGGCGCGCGCTTCGCCTCGAGATGCTTAAGCGCCATCCGACGGCGTTCATGTCGAGCTACGAGGCGTGGCGCGACCGCGATCTCGACGCCTTCGCCGCGCAGATTCCCGACGATGGCGTCGATGTGCTGTTCGGCGCCTTTGTGGGTGAAGTGCTTTGCGGATCGGCCGCCTTCGCCCGAGAAGCGCGGGCGAAGCTGGCGCACAAGGGCTGGATGGAAAAAGTCTACGTAGCGCCCGCCCTGCGCGGCCGCGGCGTCGGCGAAGCGCTCGTGCGGACGGTGATCGACCAGGCCCGCCGCCACGTTGAGACCCTGCTCTGCGGGGTCGGCAGCGACAATATCGCCGCCGGCAGGCTCTATCGTCGCATGGGGTTCGTCGCATACGGGACCGAGCCCCGCGCCTTGCGCTACGCCGGCCGGGACTATGACGAGGACCTGTTGGTCCTTACCCTCTACTAAGCTCTGGCCAGCGCAAGCCGAGTCCCGGCATGCGCAGGCGCCGCCGCATCGGCTCGGTCTTGGCGATGCAGGACTCGAGGCAGGCGAGCAGGGGCTCGACCGGACCGTCGTTGAAAAAGTGCTTCAGGCCTCGGATACGCTCGAAGCGGATCGGGCGGCGGGTGCGGGTCTCCTTGACCAGCTTCTCCGCCATCTCGATCGGCGCGAAGTCGTCCATGTCGCCGTGGATGACGTGTACGGGCACCGAAAGCCGCTCGAGCGCGGTGCGCATGTACTGGAGCTGCTCCGCCTGATGGCTGACCTCCATCACCGCGTTCCGCAGGTCGCGCGGGATGAGGCCGAGCAGCCTGGACCCCAGTCCGATCAGCCAGCGCGTGGTCGGTCCGGCGACGCCGAGATAGCTGGACAACAGGACGACGCCGGCGACCCGCCGCGGGCAGCCCTCGGCCATCAGCGTCGCGATGGGCGCGCCGTACGACTGGCCGACCAGAAGGATGCGCTGGCCGGCCTTCGCGTCGAGGAGCGGCGCCAGCGCCTCGGCCTGCACGCGGATGTCGGGCACGCAGTCGAACGGCTCGCTGCCCGCAAAGCCCGGGCGGTCGACGACGATCATTTCGCGGTCGGCGGGCAGCGCGGCCAGCGTCGGCGCCCAGTATTCCGACCACGACGGCGCACCGGTGATGACGACGATCCGCCAGCGCGCCGGCTTCTCGCGCGGCGTCTCCAGCGCCGAGATGCGCCAGCCGTGGCCGCCGCCGGCCTTGAAGAAGACGCGGCGCACGATCGTATCGGGATAGTCGGCGGACGTGGGCGCGTGTTCGGTGCGTCCCGCCGCCGCGGCTTGCAGACAGGCCAGGCCCAAACCAAACACGCCATGGGGACGTTTCATCATCGTCCTGCTCCCACTTTAGGTTCGCTACGTCTTAGACGCGGAGCTGAACCTTTGAGTTCCAATCTGGGAGCTTGCACCCAAGGTGTTGAAAAAGGTCTGAGGGGCCTGTTCAGGTTGGCGTCACCTTGCCGCAAAAGCCTGCGGGAATTGACGTCAGTGTCCTTGTGTTGCGCTTATGCCACACCTAAATCCCGGCGTGGGGCGAGCCTGCGCTTGATCAAGGCGGCGCGACCCAAGCCGCCGCTTGAAGGGGACCCATGAACATCGATCTCTATTCCGACCGAGCCAAGCAAGCGATCCAGTCGGCCCAGTCGCTCGCGCTCGCCCGCCGGCACCAGCAGCTCGCGCCCGAGCACCTGCTCAAGGTGCTGCTCGAAGAGAAGGACGGATTGGCGCGGGCGCTGATCCAGGGTGCCGGCGGACGGCCCGATTCTGCCGACCAGGCGGTGGAAGCGCTGCTCGCCAAGATGCCCAAGGTCGAGGGCGGATCGGGTCAGCTCTACATGCGGCCGGAGACGGCCAGCGTTTTCGCCGCCGCAGAGGCCGACGCCAAGGCCGCCGGGGACGCCTTCGTCACCACTGAACGGCTCCTCATCGCGATCGCCAAGGAGGGCGGCGAAGCCGCCAACGCGCTCACGTCCGCCGGCGCAACGCCCGCCGGGCTGGAGGAGGCGGCGAAGGGGCTGCGCAAGGGCCGCACGGCCGACTCCGCTTCGGCGGAGGAGGGCTACGATGCGCTGAAGCGTTACGCCCGCGACCTCACGCAGGCGGCGCGCGATGAGAAGCTCGATCCGGTGATCGGCCGCGACGAGGAAATCCGCCGCACCATCCAGATCCTTGCCCGCCGCACCAAGAACAATCCGGTGCTGATCGGCGAGCCCGGCGTCGGCAAGACCGCCATCGTCGAGGGCCTGGCGCTGCGGATCGTCAACGGCGACGTGCCCGAGAGCCTGAAGGACAAGCGTCTGCTCGCGCTGGACATGGGCGCGCTGATCGCCGGCGCGAAGTACCGCGGCGAGTTCGAGGAGCGGCTCAAAGCCGTGCTCAACGAAGTCACCGCCGCCGAGGGCTCGATCATCCTGTTCATCGACGAGATGCACACCCTCGTCGGCGCCGGGAAGAGCGAGGGGGCGATGGACGCCTCCAACCTGCTCAAGCCGGCGCTGGCGCGCGGCGAGTTGCACTGCGTCGGCGCAACGACGCTCGATGAATACCGTAAGAATGTGGAGAAGGACGCGGCGCTGGCGCGACGCTTTCAGCCGATCTTCGTCAACGAGCCGAGCGTCGAAGACACCATCTCAATTCTCCGTGGACTGAAGGAAAAGTACGAAGTCCACCACGGGGTAAGAATATCAGATGCGGCGATCGTCGCCGCCGCCACGCTGTCCAACCGCTACATCACCGACCGCTTCCTGCCCGACAAGGCGATTGACCTGATCGACGAAGCGGCGAGCCGCGTTCGCATGGCCGTCGACTCCAAGCCCGAGGCGCTGGACGAGATCGACCGGCGCGTGGTGCAGCTGAAGATCGAGCGCGAGGCGCTGGGCAAGGAAACCGACGCCGCCTCGCGCCAAAGGCTGGAGAAGCTCGAGGAGGAGCTCGAGGACCTCGAGGCGGAGTCCGAGGACATGACCGCCCGCTGGAAGGCGGAGAAGGACAAGGTCGGCCAGGGCGCCCAGGCGCGCGAAGCGCTTGATCGCTTGCGCGCCGAGCTCGCCGCCGCCCAGCGCCGCGGCGACCTGCAACGCGCCTCGGAGATCCTCTACGGTGAAATCCCGCCGCTCGAGAAGCGGCTCGCCGAGGAGGAGGCCGAGAACGCCGGCGCCCTGGCGCCCGAGGTGGTCGACGTGGAACAGATCGCCGCCGTCGTCTCCCGCTGGACCGGGATTCCGGTCGAGAAGATGCTGGAGGGCGAACGCGAAAAGCTGCTGCACATGGAAGACGCGCTGCGCCAGCGCGTGGTCGGCCAGGACGAGGCGCTTGAGGCGGTGTCCGACGCGGTTCGCCGCGCGCGGGCGGGCCTTAAGGACCCCGGCCGCCCGATCGGATCGTTCCTGTTCCTAGGCCCAACGGGCGTCGGCAAGACGGAGCTCACCAAGGCGCTCGCCGAGTTCCTGTTCACCGACGAGAACGCCATCACCCGCCTCGACATGAGCGAGTACATGGAAAAGCACTCGGTCAGCCGCATGATCGGCGCGCCCCCGGGCTATGTCGGCTACGACGAGGGCGGTGCGCTCACAGAGGCCGTGCGCCGCCGGCCATATCAGGTCGTGCTCTTCGACGAGGTGGAGAAGGCGCACCCCGACGTGTTCAACGTGCTCCTGCAGGTGCTCGACGACGGTCGGCTGACCGATGGTCAGGGTCGCACCGTCGACTTCCGCAACACGCTGATCGTCATGACCTCGAACCTCGGGTCGGAGTACCTGGCCGACCTGTCGGTCTCCGCCGATGGCGAGGCGCAGAGCGTCGAAGCCGTGCGGCCGCTGGTCATGGACGTCGTGCGCAAGCACTTCCGACCGGAGTTCCTCAACCGGATCGACGAGATCATCCTCTTCCAGCGGCTCGGCCGCGCGCAGATGGACGCCATCGTCACGATCCAGCTCGCGCGGGTCGAGAAGCTGCTCGCCGATCGCCGGATCACGCTCTCGGTCGATGGGAGCGCCCTGCACTGGCTGGCCGAGCGCGGCTACGATCCGGTCTACGGCGCGCGACCGTTGCGGCGCGTGATCCAGAAGGAGCTGATGGACCTGGTCGCCAAGAAGCTGCTCGCCGGCGATCTCGCCGACGGCTCGGTGGTCGATGTGCACGCCGGCGACGAGGGGCTCGAACTCGGCAAGGTGTTGGTGAACTAGCGGAACGCCTCGGCGAGCCCGAGCGCGGTCGGCTGGCCGGGGACGGGGCCGAACCGGTTGGAGCCGGCCTCGCCCGGCAGGGCGCCGAGCGCGAGCGTGAAGGCGGCCTGGGCGGCGAGCGCCAGGCCGAGCCCGACCGTCCCTAGGTCCCAGCCGGCTGCAGCGGCGAGCGCGATTGTCGCGCCTTGCGCGCTGTAAAGGCCGAGTTGCCACCAGCCCGACCGGCCGATGTCCTGCAGCCGCACCGCATAGAGGCGGGCGGCCAGCACAAGCGCGACGTACGGCGCCGAGCGGCCGAGGCCCGGCGCGAGCCAGAGCGCGGCGGCCAGGGCCGCGACCAGACCCCAGCAGCGCCAGAACACGACGCGGTTCATCCGCGCGCCGGCGAACCCGGGGTTCGCGGCCGGGACCGCAACCGCTGCCGGCGCCCCCTCACTGGCGATCCAGCGCTCGCGAGCGTGGTTGAGCAGGTCGGCGAGCCGGTGCGGCTCGAGCTCGTAGCCGGGCTGCAGCATGCCCTCGACGCCGGTTATCGCGGCGCTGAGCCGACGCAGCCGCCCGGACTTCGGCCGCTCTTCCAGGTAGTCGAACCCAACCGCCCGGGCGCCGATACCGATGGATGCGGGGCGGAAGTCGTGGATGTCGGCCCACGCAAGCCGGTGCGTGCGGCCAAGCACGCGCTGGGCGATTCCGGCCGGGCCGACTTCGAGCCGCGGCGGCTGGAGGACCATCCAGAGCGCCACCGCGCCGGTCAGGCTGAAGAAGAGGGTCGGAACGAACCCGGCCAGGCCCCCAGACCGCGCGACCACATAGAGGCCGCCCAGCACGAAGGTGAGCGAGCCTGCCGCGAGCAGGGTCGCCCGAACCCGTGAGCCTTCAACGACAATGGGCGGGTGGTCGAGGCTGCCCCGCAATGTGCCACTCCTGACGCGTCAGAAGCGCAGGAGCACGCAGCGCGCCAAGGCAAGGAAAAGCCCCGCGCCCCGGGGGACGGGGGCGCGGGGCTCGCTAACGAGCGTCCGTCAGAAAACCTCGCCTTAGCAGGCGTAGGGGACGCGCTCGATCACATAGTGGCCGACGTAGGGATCCCAGACCCGCTCGCGGGCGTAGCAGGTCCCGTAGTCGTCCGGGCCGTAGCCCTCGGGGCCGTAGTAGTAGCCGGGGCCATAGGCCGGATAGCCGTAGTAGGGACCGGCCAACGCCGCGCCCAAGCCGAAGCCGAATATACCCGCCGCGAGCGCGCCGTCGCCGCGGAAGCCACGGCCGCCGCGGAACCCGTGTCCGCCGCTGAAGTGACCGCCGCTGAAGTGACCGCCGCTGAAGTGCATCGGGGCCGCCGTCGCGGGAGCCACCGAGGCGGCCGAGCCGCCGATGAGCGCCAGAGCCGCAGCGCTGGCCGTCAGGATCTTACGCATGAAAACCTCCAAGGGCGGCGCGCCCGGTCTGGGGACGCATCCTCCGTCGTTGGGCGCATTTAAGGTGAACGGCCATGAACCTTGCCTGAACGGTGGATTGCCCGATCAGTCAGGAAAACGCCGGAGGCGACGATCAGTTCGGCTGCGGCGGACGGCCGCTGCCCCCGAGGCGCCAGTCGACGCCCTCGGCGAAGCGCTGGAAGAAGTCCAAATCGTAGGCGTGCTCGGGATCGGCGCGCACCATCTCGTCCATGCGCCGGGCGTCGTCGCCGACCAGGATGCGCCAGCGCTCGGCCTTCACGCCGTCCAGGATGACCTTGGCGGCGGCCGCCGCCGTCATCGGCGCGTCTTCGAGGAAGCGGCGCGCGCCCTCGGCGACCAGCCCCTGGATCATCGCGTCGGTCACGTTGTCCGCGCCGGCGGCCGCGAAGCGCTTGCGCGCCCGCTCCAGCTCCTCCTTCGACATCTCGTCGGAGTCGTTGTGCGTCAGCACCTTGCGCGTGTTCGCCGCGATGGACGTGCCGATGTGGCCGGGCATCACCACGGAGGCTTTGACGTGCGGCGCGTTCAGCTTCAGGTCGGTGATCAGCGCCTCGGTGAACCCCTTCACCGCGAACTTGGCCGCGGAGTAGGCGGTGTGCGAGACGCCCGGGCCGATGCTGGCCCAGAAGCCGTTCATGCTCGAGGTGTTGATGATGTGCGCCTCGTCGGCCTTCATCAGCATGGGCAGGAAGGTGCGCACGCCGTAGTAGACCCCGCCCCAGCAGATGCCGAACGTCCGCTCCCACTCCTCGCGGGAGTCGACGATCATCGAGCCGCCTCCGGCGATCCCGGCGTTGTTGAACAGCAGGTGCAGCTTGTCGGTGTCGTGCTCGGCGGCGAGTTCGTCGCGGAAGCGCCTCAGCTCGGCCTCGATCGAAACGTCGGCCATGTGCGTCGTGACCCGCGTGCCCTGCGGCGGGCGGTCGGCCTCGACCAGCCGCACGGTCTCCGCCATCGAGCGCGCCGAGACGTCGCAGGTCGCCACGTTGCAGCCTTCGGCCACCAGCTGCCGCACGAGTTCGCGTCCCATGCCCGTACCGCCGCCGGTGACGACCGCCGTCTTTCCCGCGAAATCCTTCATGCTGCGCGCTCCAAATGATGTGCGCGCACCAAACCGTCCGCCGGACGGGGAGTAAAGTCCCCGCTAACCAAAGCCTAACCCAACTAGAGTTAGAATCTCCTGCTCAACACTACCGCTACGCTTGTTCGTGACCTCTCCCGGGACCCCGCCGTGCTTGACGCCAACAGACCGTCTGCCGCCCGAGCACGATCGACGCCACGTCGCGCCGAGCCGCCGCGGCGGCTCAACCACGATGCCATCGCGTCGCTGGAGCCGTTCGTCGCCTCGCCGCTGCTCGACAGCGGCCTGATCAATCTTCTCTCGCTGGATGCGGTGATAACGCGTCTCGGCCCCCGCTGGCCGGCCAAGCGGCAAGCCGTCTACGACTACACCGAGCGCACGCTCGAGCGGGCGATCGGCGACGAGGGCCACTACCTGCGCGTCTCCGAGGCCGACTTCCTGGTCGTGCTGCCGCGCGAGCGCCGGCACTCCGCACAGGTGCGCTGTTTGCGCTACCTCCGCGGGGTGCTGACCCACTTCCTCGGCGAGGCGAGGCCCGTCGACCTCGTGGTGCGCGAGGTGACCAAGATCGCCAACACAGCCCTCGAAGCCGTACGCGTCGATCTGGCCGATGTCGCGGCGGAAGCGGAGAGCGCGCCCGACGCCGCCGAGCGCCCAGAGGCGCCGGCGCAGGCGTTTGCGCCCGCATCGGCCGCCTCGGCGCTCCCCGCCCCGCCGTCACCTGCCGCGGCGCCGCCAGATGCAACGCCGTCACCCGCCACCGAGCCGGCCTCAGGCGATGTGTCCAGCGCGCGCCCTGTCGCCGAGCAACCGGCTTCAGCCAGCGTCGACCGCTGGTCTCCCTTCGTCGCCGCGAATGGCGCACGGGTCAGGGTGTCTTGCGTGCTTGAGCCGGTGTTCGAGCTCAGGACCTATGGCCGTATCGGCAACCGCATCGCGCGGCGCGTCATCCGCACGGACGACGAGGAAGTGCTCACGCCGGCGGAGCTGCAGAACCTCTCCCGCGCGGACATCGAGCGGATCGACCTGGCCACGATCGCGCGCGGACTGGGCCGTTTGCGCGCTGAGGAGAGCGGCGAGCGCCAGCTCAGCCTGATCATTCCGGTGTCCTACATCAGCCTGTCGCACAGGGGCGGCCGCGCGGCGCTGGCCGGCCTGCTGCGCGAGGCGAAGGAGCTGGTGCAGACCGGCGTGATCGTCGAGGTGTGCGATATCGAGGGGGTGCCGCAGGCCGCGCTGCTCGAGGCCACGTCGCTGATCAGGCCCTATTGCATGTTCATCATCGGCCGGTTGAACGGCGCGCCTGATAACGCGCTGGGCAACCTGCACAACGCCGGACTCTCCGGTGTCTCGTTCGAGGCGCCGCCGGTGTTCGCGGGCGACGCCGAGTTCATGGGCTGGACCAAGGCCGCCGTGCATGCGGCCAAACGGATCGCCAAGTCGGTCATCGTCTATCGCCTCGGCTCTACGCGGCAAGCCGGCATGGCGTCGCTGCTCGGCGCATCCCACGCCAGCCTCGTCCAGGGCGCCGCCGCAGCCTAGCTAGGCGGCGCTCTCGGTCGCGGGATTGTCGTCGTTGGCGATCCGGGCGACCTCGGCCAAGAGCGTCGAGGGCGAGAAAGATTCGTACGGCGGCGCTTGCCCCTTCAGGCCGGCTCACGCTCGAATGCCACGCCGGCCCTCAGCGATTCCACGTCGCGCCCGACCGTGGCGACGGCAAGGAGTTTGCCGCTCTTCATGAAGCGCGCCGCGGCGTCCTGGCCGGCCAGGCTTCCATCGATCGTGACCGCGTCGAACCCCTCGGCGTGCCCGACATAGTTTATCGTCGCGCCGTAGTGGACGCTCCAGAAGAATGGCGTGTCGTCAAACGGGGCCGTGTCGCCCATGATGCTGCGCGCGACGTGCTGCCCCTGCCGCTCCGCGTGCACCCAATGCTCGACGCGGATGAGCTCGCCGGTGTGGGCGTCGGGGAAGCGCGCCAGATCGCCCGCTGCATAGACACCCGGCGCCGAAGTCTTGAGGGTCCGGTCGACGACAACGCCATTCTCGACCGTCAGCCTGGCGGCCGCGGCGAGCCCCGTGCGCGGCGCAACCCCGGTCCCGGCGACGACGAAGTCGGCCTCGACCACGCCGTCGTCCAGGGCAAGCCGCGCGCCGTCCCACCCCTCGATCTTGCGGCCCAGGTGGAAGACCACGCCGTTCTCCTCGTGCAGGCCCCGCACCCACCCGCCCAGCTCGTCGCCCAGGACCCGGCTGAGCGGGATCGCCTCCGGCGCCGCCACATGCACTTCGATGCCGCGGCGCCGCAGCGCAGCGGCGACCTCGAGCGCGATGAAGCTCGCCCCCACCACGGCGACCCGCTTGGCGCCTTCGGCGGCGCGAATGATGGCGTCGGCGTCGGCCAGGCTGCGCAGCGTGAACACCTCGGCCCGGTCGAAGCCAGGAATGGGCAGGGGTCTTGGCTCGCCGCCCAGCGCGAGCAGCAGCGCGTCGTAGGCCAGCTCGCCGCCCGACCCCAGTTCGACCGTCTTCGCGCCGGGATCCAGGCTCGTGATTTCGGCGCCCAGCCTGAGATCGATGTCGTGGTCGGCGTACCAGGCATCGTCGCGCAACGGCATCCACTCGGCTGGCGCCGACCCCGCCAGGTAGTCTTTCGAACAGTTCGGGCGGTCGTACGGCGCGGCGGCGTCCGCGCTCACCATGGTCACGCCGCCGTCGAAGCCCTCCCGGCGCAGCATCTCCGCCGCCGCGTAGCCGGCCGCGCCGCCGCCGGCGATCACGACCCGCCTTGGCCCGCCCGCTCGCTTCGGCTTGGCAGGCGCATCCGCCCGGGCGCGGACGACGATGGTCCCGTCGCGCTCCTCGACCGTCCAGTGGCCGACCGGATCGATCGCCGGCGCGGCCAGCGCTTCGCCTGTCCGGAGGCAGAAGTGGGCGTGGTGCCACGGACAGCGGACGGCGTGGCCGACGATGAGGCCGTCCGCGAGCGGCCCGTGATAGTGGGTGCAGTGGGCGCCGATCGCGAACAGCTCGCCGCCCACCCGGGCGACCAGGACCGTGTCGTCGCCGACGTGGCCAGCCAGCATCGCGCCTTCGGCGACGTCCGCCGCCGGAATGCCGGCCGCCAAATCTGGACCTGAGTCTTCCTCGCCACCGCCGCTCATCGCATCAACCTCTCGTTTGCAGAGAAAGGACGCTCGCGCGGCCCGCGTGTTTCGTCAACGCGCCGCGACTGATCAAGCCAAGCAATGAGCTCTTCGCCCTAGAGGTCGATGACCAAGCCGTCGTGGACGATCTCGTGCTCGGCCTCGCCGGCGCGGGCCAGCATGTCGGGGCCGAGGTGGGTTAGCACCACGCGCTTGACGCCGATGCGCTCAGCATTGGCGCGGAAGGCCGCGTAGTCGAGGTGCTGCGGAATCGGCCGATCGAACGAGAGCGCCTCGACGATGAAGAGGTCAGCGCGCCGGCCGACCTCGACCAGCGCCTCGGTCCACTCGCTGTCGCCGGAGTAAGCGATCGTCTTGCCGTCGCTCGACAGCCGCAGACCCAAGGCCGGCGCGCCACACGCGTGCTTGACCTCGATTGCCTCCACGACGCCGCCGCCGACGGTCAGGCTGGAGCCGGGCGCGATCTCACGCACGTCGATCTCGAACCGGCGCCGCGCGGTCGACGATCCCGGAAAGAACACCTCCATCGCCTGGGTCAGCCGCTCGCCCAGGCCCGGCGGCCCGACGATGGTCAGCAGCTCGCTGCGTCGGCTGTAGAACTGGGCGTCGAGAATGAAGAACGGCAGACCGCCAAAGTGGTCGCCGTGCAGGTGGCTGATGAAGATCGTCCGGATCGTGTTCGGATCGATGCCCAGCTGGCGCAACGCGACCATGCTCGAGGCGCCGCAGTCGATCAGATAGTCGCCGCCCGGCCGCTCGACGCGGAAGCAGGTGTTGAACCGGCCGCCCGAGCCGAACGCATCCCCACATCCGACGAACTGCAGACGCATCGGCCTCTCCGTGGCGCCTTACGACGCCGCGGCGCGTTCGGCCGCCATCTTGCGGATCAGCGCCTGGCGTTCCTCGAGCCCGCGATGGAGCTCGACCAGAACGCGCGCGGCGTGCTCGTTCTTGCGGATCGCGGCCCAATAGTCCGCGACCCTTGGCTGGCTCGGGATCGGGTCCGCCACATCGGCGGACGGCAGCACGTTTTCGATCAGGAAGAGCGCGGGCACGAGCGTGCAGTCGGCGATGGTCAGGCGGCCGAGGACGGCGAAGCCATCGCTCCCTATGTAGTGCGCGAGCGCATTCACGCCGCGGACGACCTGGCCGGAGAGCAGATCCAGCGTCCCTTGATTCCGCGTCGAGCGGCGCGTCTGGCCGGCCAGCATGAACATGTTGTTGATCAGATAGATGTCCGCCAGTCGCGACACGGTGCGGATGGTCGCGTTCTCCCGTGGCGTCGCGCCCAACAGCCTTGGCTCGGGATAGACCTCCTCGAGATACTCGGCGATCACTTCCGATTCCGGGATGACGTCGCCGTCGTCCAGCTCCAGAACCGGGATGCGGCCGATGGGCGAGGTCTTCCACCACGCTTCCGTACCGAAGCCGGCCGGGAGTTTCAGGGCGACGCCCTCGATCCCCTTGGCGTAGATCTGCATGCGCACCTTCGCCGAATAGGGGCTGAGATCGCCGGAATAGAGCTTCATCGCCACGTCTCCTCTTTGGCCGGCGAGCTTGGGCGGATGGGCGGCCGCGGGCAAGGCGCGCCAGGAAAAATCGGTCGAAAACGGCCAACCAAGCTGCGACAGTGCTATCGCCGAGGAAGGAACCAGGAGGCGCTGATGGCCACGGGCGTTGATACCCTGATCAGTCCGGCGATGGAGGAGGCGAAAGGCCGGTGGAGCGAACCGCGCGCCTCGCCGCCGATCGCGCTCTCCGACATCCGCAAGTGGGCGATCGCCACCTATTGGCCGCAGACGCCGCCGGCGATCTACTGGGACGAGGCGTATGCGAAGACGACGCGGTGGGGCGGGGTCATTGCGCCGCGCGACTTCAACCCCTTCGCCTGGCCGGTGCAGCGCCTGCGCCCGCCCGCCGCCGCTGCGCCCGTCGAAGGCGTCAGGCTGACCGGCATCAACGGCGGCCAGACCGACAGCTACGGCGTCCCCCAGCGGCCGGGCGATGTGATCTCGGCGCGGCAGCGGCTCAAGGACTTCAACGAGCGGCAGGGCCGCTTCGGGTTGATGCTGTACACCTACAACGAGATCGAATGGACGAACCAGAACGGCGCGTTCGTCCGCCGCCGCATCGCCACCGGCATCCGCTACTAGGGGATCGACATGACCGTGAAGGTTCACTTCGAGGACGTCGAGGTCGGCGACGAGATGCCGGTCTGGTCGAGGACGACTAACTTCATGCACTGGAACCGCTATGCGGCGGTCAACGATGAGTTCGTGCCCTTCCACATGGACGACGAGGACGGGCGCAAGGCGGGCAACGCCCAGGGCGCGTTCGGCATGGGCAACCTGCGCTACGCCTACCTGGTCAACGCGCTCACCGACTGGATCGGCGATGAAGCCGAGATCCGCGAGATCGGCTGCCAGTATCGCGCCATCAACCAGAAGAACGACACCCTGAGCGTGGTCGGCAAGGTGGTGGAGAAGGGCGTGGTCGACGGCGAGAACCAGGTGCGGCTCGACATCAACGTGACCAACCAGAACGGCGAAGCCACCTGCCCCGGCCACGCCGTCGTCGTGCTGCCGAACCGGGCTTAGTCAGGCGGGGCGTTGCAGCCCGGCGACGCGTCGCCGGACACCTGCAAGGCCGACCCCGTATTTGCTTCTTGGCCAGCGTGGCCGCAACATCGGCCGAGCGCGGTCACAGGAGGATGCGATGCAGCGAACGATCAGGGCCATCGCAGGCGGCGGGGCGGCGCTCATGTTCGCTCTCGCGGCCGGTTCGGCGCCCGCGAACGACTCGAGCGCCCAGCTCGCCACCGGCGGGCTGGTGCTGACCAAGACCGACGCGATCGAGATGCGCTCGGAAAACCTCTCGATCTCGGACAAGCTGGTGCACGTGCACTACGTCTTCGCCAACACCTCCGGCCACGACGTCACCGAACTCGTCGCCTTCCCCCTGCCGGACATCACCATCGAGGGCGTGGACGACAACATCTCCATCCCGACGGAGAGTCCGACCAACTTCCTCGGCTTCGAGACCGTGGTCGACGGCAAGCGCGTCAACGCGCAGGTCGAGCAGAAGGCGCTCAAGAACGGCGTCGACGAGACCGCCTTTCTCCGCGGCCTCGGCGTTCCGCTGGCGCCGCAACTGCAGTCCACCGACGACGCCATAACGGCTCTGCCGCCCGCCGCGCAGAAGCAGCTGATCGACAAGGGCATGGCCTATGACGACACCTACGATGCCGGAAAGGGGCTTGAGCATCACCTGACGGCGCTCTGGACGCTGAAGACCACCTACTACTGGCAGCAGACGTTTCCGGCCGGGCAGACCGTGGTGGTCGACCACACCTATCAGCCCTCGGTCGGTGGCAGCGCCGGGACGGCGTGGGGCGACCCGACCTACGTGAGCGAACAAGACTACAGCGCCGGCCGCGCGCTCTACTGCATCGACGACGATTTCCTGGCCGCGGCCAGGTCGCGCTATGCGGCCGCCCAGGCGGGCAAGGCGACCGACTACGCGGAGGAGCGCATCCGTTACGTGCTGGTCACCGGCGCCAACTGGAAGGCCCCGATCGGGGACTTCACCATGACGATCGACAAGGGCGCCACGAACAGGCTGGTCAGCTTCTGCGGTGACGGCGTGAAGAAGGTCGGGCCGACCCAGTTTCAGGTCCACTACACCAACTTCACACCGACCAACGATGTTGCGATCTTGATCCTCATCCCCACGGGGCCCTAGGCGGCGTAGACGGCGCGCTCGAAGGCGGCGAAGGCGTCGAGCGTCCTCGGGTCGGCGAACGGCAGAAGCTGGGCGCAGAAGATGCCCGCGGCTCCGGCCTCGCGGTCGATCCAATAGTAGCAGTTGCCGAGGCCGGCCCAGGCCAGGGCGCCCGCGCCGCGACCGTTGGGGCCGGGCGCGAGGTTGGCCACGAAACCGAGTGTCCACGCCTTGTCGGCGCCGGGGAAGGGGTCGAAGTCGTTTGACGTGCTCGGCTGCGCCGACCTGAGGACGCCGACCTCCGCGCCTTCGATCTCCGGCGCACAGAGCGCTTCGAGGGTCGCGGGCTTCAGCACCTGCGGGCCGACGCCCAGGATCGAGTTCATGAACTTCAGATAGTCGGTCACGTTGGAATAGAGCCCGCCGCCGCCCATCATGAAGTGGGGCTCCTCCGGCATCGCGAACGGGATCGCCGCCACGCCGCCGTCCGGCAGGCGTGCGTGCATGGAGGCGAGGCGGGCCTTCTGCTCGGCGCTGGGGAAGAAACCCGTGTCGCCCATGCCCAGTGGGCTCAGCACGCGACGGCGCAGGAAGCTCTCGAACGGTTCAGCCGCCGCGGCCGCAATCAGCTGGCCCGTCCAGTCGATGCCGGTCCCATAGATCCAACCCCCGCCAGGCTCGAACACCAGCGGAAACCGGCCGGCGTCCGCCACCGCGTTAAGGCCCGTGGCCTGCGCGAAGCGGTCGATCGACGGGCTGGTGAAGGCGTAGGCGAGTCCGCTCGTGTGCGTGAGCAGCCGGCGAAGCGTGATCGGCGCAGCGGCGGGTCTGAGCGCCGGCTGGCCGCCCGCGTCGAAGCCGGTCAGCACCTGCGGTGCCGCCAGCGCCGGCAGCCATTGGCCGACCGGCTCGTCCAGCCCGACCAGGCCGTCGTCCACAGCGACTAGCGCCGCCGTGGCGGTCAGCGCCTTGGTGCATGAGGCGATCCAGAACTGGGTGTCCGGCGTCATCGGCGCAGGGTTGTCCGCGCCGCGCATGCCGACCGCGACCACCACTACCTCGCCGTCGGGAAGCCGCGCCGCCGCCGCGGCGCCCGGCAGGCCCGCGGCCTTGATCCCCTCGCTCAGCGCCTCGCGCACCCGCTCCGCCGCGCCCATGCCCTTCGCCTCCGAAAGCCAGACCCTTGGGCGGCCTGGCCACGTCGCAATAGCGCCAGGCGGCGCCGGCGGCTAGGCGACGGGCGCGGCGTCGAGCTCGGTGACGTGCTCGGTGCGCTGGGTGGCCGCGTTGAACACCTCGGTGGGCACGCGGAGCGAGGCGTCGCTGGCATAGAGGTCGCGAAGCTCGGCGAAGCGTCCGTCGGGCTCGAGCGTCAGGGCGGCCAGGTGGTCGAACAGGCTGAGCTGTTCGTCCAGCAGTGTCGTCTGCGGCAACGGATCGGCGCCCCAGCAGTCCCAGGGCAGCATCTCCATGTTGTTCAGCGCCGCGAAGTCCCGCATCACGTTGCCGGCGATGAACCAGAGGCCCCACATGTCGAAGATGCCGAACTTCGCGGCATCCGCCTTGCCCGCGCGGCATTGCGCCCAGGCGTCGCCGGCGATCAGGAACCGGTCGCGCGGGACGTCGAGCGGGTCGAAGTCGATCTTCAGCGCCTGGCGCTGCAGGCCGTCGAGCTGGGCGTCGGTCAAGATCCACCGATCCTCGGCCTCGCTCCAGCGCTCGACCACCCAGTGGTCGACGAACTTGCCCGGCTCGAAGTAGGCGCCGAACCCAACCCGCGCGCGGGCCGGGACCCCTTGGGCGCGCAGGATGGCGGCGGTCACGACGCTGAAGTGGCGGCAGACACCGACCGCCCGGTCGGCTGGGTCGCGCCGCTCACCGAGCGGGGCGGGGTTGTTCGCGAGGACAACATCCAGCGTGGCCGCCGCCCCTCGCAGCTGTTGTTGCACCGCCTTCGCCGGCGTGAGCTCGACCCGGTAGGCGCCCGCCCAGTGATGGTGCATCAGATCGCCCTGCACGGCAGCGCAGAGCGCGGCGAGGTCGCGGGGCAGCGCGCGCATCGCCACGGCATGGCGGCCGGGATCGGTCATCGGACCGACGGACCTGTAGAAGGCGCGGATATCGGCGGGCAGGGGCATCGGGTTGCTCCTAAGGCGTCGGCGCATCAGTGGCATGGGCGTGCGGCTCCTGTCTTGACCGGTCTTGCTTCGCCGCCTGGGGCGGCTTCAAATGACGACAGGGAAGCGCGAACGCCGGCAGGACAAGACGATGAAATTCGGGATCTTCTACGAGATGCAGCTGCCGAGGCCCTGGGGCCCGGACTCCGAGTGGCGGCTCTATCACAACGCGCTCGATCAGCTCGAGTTGGCCGATGGGCTGGGCTACGACTACGCCTGGGAGGTCGAGCACCACTTCCTGGAGGAATATTCCCACTCCTCCGCGCCGGAGGTGTTCCTGGCCGCGGCGAGCCAACGCACCAAGAAAATCCGCCTCGGCCACGGCATTTTCCAGCTCACCACCAACCACCCGGCAAAGGTGGCGGAAAAGGTGTCGGTGCTCGACCTGCTCTCGAACGGGCGCGTCGAGCTCGGCATGGGCGAAAGCGCCTCGATCACCGAGCTGCAGCCGTTCGAGGTCGACTTCAACCAGAAGCGCGCGATCTTCGAAGACGCGGTGCGCTGCCTCGTGCCGATGTTCGGCGAGGGCGGCGTCTCCTACCACGGCCAGTACTTCGACTTCCCCGCCCGCAACGTGCTGCCCAAGCCACGGCAGAAGCCGCACCCGCCGCTCTGGACCGCCTGCTCGCAGCTTCCGACCATCGCCTACGCGGGCGAGAAGGGGCTGGGCGCGCTGGGCTTCCAGTTCGTCAGCGCCGACGCCGCCCACGCCTGGGTGCATGCCTACTACAACGGCATCACCAAGCGCCTGGATCGGCTCGCCGACTATCCGGTCAACCCGAATATCGCGCTGGTCTCGATGTTCATGTGCGCGCCGACCGACGAGGAGGCGCGCGCCAAGGCCGACGGCGCGACCTTCTTTCAGTTCTGCCTGCGCTACTACAACACCGCCGACCGCAAGCGGCCGGGTCCGGGCGAGGTCGACATGTGGGTCGAGTACGGCAAGTGGAAGGCCGCCAACGCCGAGCAGGCCGAGCGTGCGCTTTCGGGCGGCCTGATCGGCTCGCCGGAGTCGCTCCGCCGCAAGCTGCGCAAATTCGAGTCCTCGCACATCGACCAGGTCATCCTGTTGAACCAGGCCGGCCGGAACAGCCATGCGGACATCTGCGACAGCCTGAAGCTGTTCGCCGAAGAGGTGATGCCGGAGTTCCACGCCAACGTGCCCGCGCACGAGGCCTGGAAGGCCGATGTGCTGAGCGGAAAGACGGCGCTGGAGGAGATCGAGACGCAGGCGTTCAACGACCGCTTCGGCGCCAAGGCGTTGACCGTGTAGGCAAGATCTCGCCGCGCTTAGCGTTTGCTTGAGCGCCGCGGGCGCAGGATGTGATCGGCCGAGAGCCCGGTTTGCCTTTGTTTCGACTCGACCGCCCGCTAACGGGGACAAAAGCCGAGGGAGGATCGCCATGGAAACGCACTACGGCGTGGTCCAGCTGGATGGCGTCTGGACCATCATCGGCCGCGGCCTGCGCTTCGGGTCGTACCGGACAAGGGCGGGCGCCGAGACCGCCGCGCGGCGGTTGGCAGTGAGATCGGCTCTGCCGGTCCAACTGCACGTGCAGGACGAGACGGGCGAGCTCCTGCCGCCAACAAAACTCGACTAGCGAACGTCGCGAACCCGACGCGCCGGAACGCGCATTGACCGCGCTGCGAGCGTGCGACAGCTTCGCGGTGGCGGCGAAGCTGCGCCGCGTGGAGCGCGCGCCTTGACGATCGCGAAGGAGACTGGCCCGGCGCGTTGGCCGCCGCTGCGGACCTGGGCGCCGCCGGCGTTCCTCATCGCGCTGGGCGTCGGCGCAATTGGCATCGTTCTCAACAATCTTTTCATCCCGACCTCGATTCAGGCGCCCAGCATCGCTGCGCTGGCCGGCAAGGCCTACCTGCTCCAGCTCGAAGCGTTCGATCGCAACCCGTTGCTCATCCGCACCCACGCGGCGCTGGGCGGGACTTTCGTCTGCCTGGCGGCGCTGCAGTTCTGGCGCAGCTTTCGCAGCCGCGACCTCGAGCGGCACCGCATCATTGGCTACCTCGCGCTCTCCATCCTGACCGTGCTCCCGATCACCGGCGTCGCCAGCTCGATCGTCTATCCGATCGCCGGCATCTGGGGTGTGATCCCGAACGTGCTCTGGATGGTCGCCATCCTGACCTGCGTCTGGTGCGCGTGGCGGGCGATCCGCCGCCGCGACATCCTCGGGCATCAGGCGTGGGTGACGCGCGCCACGGCGATGACGCTCGGGATCGTCCTGACGCGCGCCTACGAGCCGCTGTTCGTCCAGCTGCTGCACATGGACCCGAAGTTCGCCATGGTGTTGGTGTTCTGGTTGGGCCAGGGCGAAGGCTTGACGGTGGCCGAGTTCTGGCTGCGCCGCCCGGGCGGGGCGGTGGCCTTGCGCGCGGCCAGGGCGGCCGCCCGCGCGTGACGACGGCCCATCCGCGCTGCCTCAAGCTCAGCATGGGCGTGGGGCGCGGGCTGCGCCTCCGCATCGTCGAGCGGCCGGGCGTTTCACTGACCCCCGAGGCGCTCGAAGCGCTGCTCGACGACCTGCGCAGCATCGCGCGCACCGTGCTGCCGGAGGGCGACCTCGAGTACGGCGTGCTCGGCGGCGAGCGAGAGCGCCTCGACAGCTCCGTCATCACGGTCGTCTACGACGTGCGCTCGGGCGCCCCGGTGGCGTTCAATGCGATGGCGCTTATGGACGTGGCCCTGGCGGGGCGACCCCTCGAGATGGTGCATCTGGGGCTGGTGATGGTCGACCCCGGCTTCCGCGGCCATGGCCTCTCCGAGCTGCTCTACGGCCTCACCTGCGTGATGCTGTTCCTGCGCCGGCAATGCCGGCCGGTCAGGCTGTCGAACGTCACCGAGGTCCCAGCCATCTTCGGCATGGTCGCCGAGACGTTCGACGACGTCTTTCCGACGCCCGAGCGTCCGATCGACCCGAGCTTCGCGCACCGCACGATCGCGCGGCAGATCATGGCCAGGCACCGCCACGTGTTCGGGGTCGGCCCGGAAGCGGCGTTCGACGAGGACCGCTCGGTGATCCTCGATTCCTACACCGGCGGCTCCGACGACTTGAAGAAGACGTTCGACGAGGCGCCCAAGCACCGCAAGGAGATCTACAACGCCATGTGCGCGCGCGAGCTCGACTACGGGCGCGGCGACGACTTCCTGCAGATCGGCCAACTCAACATGGAGGCGCTGCGTCGCTACCTGGCCAAGCTCGCCGGACCCGACAGCGCCCCTTTCCTCGCCATCCAGCTCGTGCTCTTCGCCGTCCAGTCCGCCATCCTGCCGGTCGCCCACTGGTTCGCCGCCGACCAGCCATGGGGCGCCCTTCGCCCGTGGAGGAACGCCCGCCCATGACCTTCGACTATGCGGTGTTCACGACCCGCAACTTCGGCTTCGTCACCGAGGCGGAACAGGCGGCGCTCCGCGCCGGCGCGGTCTTCGTCGCCGGTGTCGGCGGGATGGGCGGCGCGTGCCTCGCCTCACTGGCGCGGGCGGGGGTGGGGCGCCTCGGCATCGCCGACATCGATGTGTTCGAAGTCTCCAACCTCAACCGGCAAGTGTTCGCCAACCTCGGCACGCTCGGCCGCGAGAAGGCGGCGGCTTCGGCCGAGGCGGTCAAGAGCATCAACCCGGAGGTCGAGCTCGAGGTCATGGGCGGCGACTGGGTCCAACGCTTGCCCGACATCGCCGCGCGTTATTCCGTCATCGTCAACGGCTGCGACGACGTCGCCGCGACGGTCCAGCTCTACCGTGTCGCGCGCCAGGCCGGCGTTCCGGTGATCGACGCCTACGCCTCGCCGCTGCCCTCTGTGATCCTCGTGCGGCCGAGCGCGCCGCGGCCGGAAGAGCGGCTGCGCTACCCCACCCGCGGCAAGGCCTGGGATGCGTTGAGCGAGGCCGAGCGGCGAGGGGCGTTCCTGAAGGAGCTCGAGTACGTCCTCACCCACTCCTCCTCCGCCTTCCATGTCGACCTCGGGGCGGCCGCGGAGATGGCGGCGGGCAAGCGCTCGCGAATGTCTTTCGCGCCGATGGTCATCACCACCGGGAACCTGATGGCGTACGAGGCGCTGCAGCTCGTCATGGGCCGCCCCTCGCGCACCGACCACCGCGGCTGGTTCTTCAACCCCTACAAGCCAGGCGTCGAGCGGCCGTTGCCGGCCCCGATCGCGGCGGCGAAGGGGTTGATCGTGCGCCGGTTCATGGCGCGGATGATGGGCGGCTGATGCTCACGCGCGCCGCCGCGCAGGCGCTGGTCGACGGCTTTTCCGCCGCCGCGCTCACCGCATCGGTGGTCGTGCTCGTCCGGCGGGGCGGCGCCTCCCCCCTGGCCCGCCGGCTAGGCTTCGCGTTCGGCGCCGCGGTCTTGTTCTTCGGCGTTCGCGCCGCCGCCGAGGCGCTCGACTCCGATGAGCTCGAGCTGGTGACGCTGATCATCGTCTCGACGCTGCCGGTGGCGGCGCTGGTGCTCGCCGAGGGGGTGCTGCGTCGCCATGCGCCCCGCGCGATGAAGATCGCGGTCACGTTCGGAGCGGCCGCCATCGCGATCGCCCTCCTCGCGACGCTGGGGCGACAGCCGGTGTCGAGCTGGGGGTTGGGCGGCTATGTCATCCTCTCCCTCGTCGGCGTCACGGTGCTTCTGCTCGCGCGGGATCGTTCCTCGCTGTCCGGGCAGGAGAACGCCGGCGTCGACGGGTTGATCGTGTCGGGCGCGCTGCTCACAGTGCTGAGCGTCACCGACTTCCTCGGGCGCGCGCCGGTCGGTCTGAGCGGAATCGGCGCAGCGGGCGTCGCCTTCGTGCTGGGCGCCAATCCGACTTCGGCGGGCGAGCGCCGGCGAGTGCTGATCGACTTCGCGGTCGTGACCCTCACCGCGGTCGTGGCCGCGATCGTCCTCGCAGGCCCATTGGCGCTGACGACGGTACAGGACCAGACGCGCCTCGGCGCGGTGCTTCTCGCGCTGCTGCTCGCGGCCGGCGCCATCGTCGCCGCGCGCCATCGCGGGCTTCGAGCCGGGTCGGAGAGCCTTGGCGCGGCGCTGGCGGCGGCCGACGTCTCCAGCCTCGACGCCTTCCTCGGCGGCGTCGCCGAACAGCCGCTGCTGGCCGGCCTGCGCATCGCCCACGGGCCGCTGCTCGCCGAGTATGACGGGCCCAGGCTCGCCACGGCCATGGCGGCGCGCGCGGTCTGGACCCGCGCCGCGCTCGCGCACGCCCCTTTGCCGGACCGCGCTCGCGACGAGCTGGCCGACCTGCTGGAGACCACGGAGGCCACCCACGCGCTCATGGTCTCAGCCACGCCGCTGCGCATTGCGCTGCTCACCCTGCCGGGCGCCGGACCGAGCGACGACGCAGAAACCGCCCTCGCCCTGTTCGGCAAGCTCGCCGCCATCGCCGCAGCCACAGCCCCATGATGCTCTCGCCCGAAGACCTCGCCGCCATCGTCGGCGCCGCCAACCTGGCGCCCAGTGTCCACAACACCCAGCCCACGCGTTGGCGTCTGGAGCCGGACGGCGCGGTCCTGGTGCTCGAAGTGATCGCGCGACGCCTGCCGGTCGGCGATCCCGAAGGGCGTGACGCGGCGGTGAGCCATGGCGCGGCGATCGAAGGCTTTGCGCTCACGTGCGGGACCAAGGGCCTGGCCGTCACCGCCGAACTGCTGGACGGCGAGCCGGAGGAAGGCTTGCGGCCCGTGGCGCGGCTGACGCTCGCGCCGGCCGGTCCGCTCGATCCGCTGCAGGCGTTCGTGCCCATACGGCGCACCTATCGCGGCGCCTTCGCCAAGGGCGGCGACGCGGGCCGTCTCGAGGTCCTCGCCGCGGCGGACGACATTACGCTCGTGAGCGCGCGCGAGGGTGTCGCGCGGCTTGCCGAACTCAACGACGAGGCCAGTCTCCGCACCTACCGCGACCGCGCCTTCCGCGCGGAGCTGCTCTCATGGATGCGGCTCTCGCGCGGCGATCCGCGTTGGTCTGTCGATGGGTTGAATGCCGAAGCGATGGAGATGTCGGGCATCGCCGCAGTCGGCGCCGGTCTCGTGCTGCGGCCCGGCGTGTTCAAGGCGCTGGACGGCACCGGGCTCGCGCGCATGCTGGTGGCCGAGGCCGCGGTCGTCCGCTCGGCGGCCGCGATCGTGCTGTTCCACCGGCCGGACGGGGAGGACCCACTGCTGACCGGCCGGCGCTTCCATCGCCTATGGCTCGACTTCGCCAGTCTGGGCTTTTCGGCGGCGCCGATGGCTGTGCTCGCCGACGATCTGGCGACGCGGGAGATCATCGCGCGCGAGTTCTCGACGCCGCCCGCCCATCGGCTGATCACCGCCTTCCGCGTCGGCCTGGCCCCGGCGCGCCAGCTTGCGCCCAAACCGCGGTTGCCGGTCTCTGCACTGATCGTCTGACCGGCCAAGCTCGACTTGTCACAACGCTCCGCTAGGTTGCGACCGCCACAATTTCGGGGAGAGATCGCATGCCGCGGAGCAGGCCGACGCGCGCGTGGCTGGACGCCAATCTACGCATGAACGACATCATGACCGTCGGCACCCACAACAGCTACAAACAGGCGATCTCCGAGCCGATCCTGGAGCTCCTCCGCCGCGGGTCGCCCGATGGTCGCTGGCAGGCGCTGGACTATTCGCACCCGCCGCTCACCGACCAGCTCGACGACGGCGCCCGCGCGCTGGAACTCGATGTCTTCTATGACCCGGAGGGCGGCCGCTTCGCGCGCCCAGCGGGCATGACGCGCACCAACCAGCCGATCCCGCCCGAGTACGTGGCGGCGATGTCGAAGCCGGGCTTCAAGGTCATCCACATCCAGGACCTCGACTTCCGCTCCAGCGTGCCGACGCTCGTCGAGGGGCTCACCGTCATCCGCGACTGGTCGAACACCCACCCTGATCATGTCCCCATCCTGATCACGATGAACACGTCCGACGGACCGCGGCGCATGCGGAGCGGCGTGGACGGGCTGCCGTTCACCACCGAAGCCTACGACGCGCTGGACGCCGAGGTCGCCTCGGTGTTCCCACCGCACAAGCTGATCACGCCCGACGACATCCGGGGCGACTATCCGACCTTGCGTCAGGCCGTGCGCGAGCGCGGCTGGCCCCTCCTGGGCGACGCCCGCGGACGGTTCGTGTTCGCCATCGACGAGACGGGCAAGCACCGTGACGCTTATCGCGGCGGTCGCAAGAACCTCGAGGGGCGGATCTACTTCGTCTACTCCGACGAGGACGCGGATGACGGCGCCTACATCACGCTCAATGAAACTGCCGACGCGCCGCGCATCACAGCGGCGGTGAAAGCGGGCCTTCTCATCCGCACACGCGCCGACGCCGACACCTGGGAAGCCCGCGCGAACGATGTGACCCGCCGCGACGCGGCGTTGGCCTCGGGCGCGCAGTACGTATCGACCGATTACCGCCACCCCGATCGCCGCATCTCCGACTACCAGGTGCGGCTGCCCGATGGCGCGATCGCCGTTGCAAATCCGCAACGGGCGCCGGACGACCTGGTCGGCGTCATTCTCGAGAATTGAAAAACGATCTGTCAACGGATGATAGTCGTCGCGGCGTCGAACGCTAAGGCACTGAGCGATCGTATGATTTAGCCCAGCGCGGCCCGCCGGGGTTCCGTGTTAGAGCGCTTGGCTTGCCCCGTGACGGTTCGCCGCTCGAGCGCCATCTGGTCTCGGGCGCGGCGGCCTTCGGGCGTCAGGATCGGCCCGTTCTGGCCTTCGACCGCCCAGCGAATGGTCTTGAACGCCTCGATCCACCGCTCGCCGTCAGGCAGCTCGACCCGCGAGCCGCGGCCGATCGCCTCGAGCACAGCAAAGGCATCTGCGTTCATGGAGCCAGTGTCGTCGGATCCGCGCGCCCCTCACGCGCCCAATGACACTACCGCGACGTTTCCATGACGAACAGTCCCCCTCAGCCGGATTTCGGTGGAAAACTGCCGACTAGGTCCGTATACGGATGATTTAGCCGCTGGGAAGAGCGCCAAGGACCTGGCCTATTGGCGCGCACCAGACGGGCTGCGCCTTGAGCCAGCTTAGCACCGCCGAATGCGTGGCGATCGATGTCTCGCCGTCGCCGGTTCGCCTCGGCACGATGCCGTGGAACACCAGAATGGCCCAGGCGCCACGCCTTATCGCCTCCTGCACGTAAGCGATGGCCATCGCGGGATCGTCGGCGTCGTAGGTCGTCGCCGACGAGCGCAGCCGATAGGGGTGCGCGAGCGCGTGCGCCGGCGTGTTCGGGTCGTCCTCGTCGCTGTATCGCGCGGCGCGGAATCCCAGGGATCTCAGCAGCCCCTCATAGCGTCCCCGCTGGACGTTCGGCGACCCTTCGCCGAGGTCGGTCATGCTGCACGGGTAGGCGTAGAGCCTGGGGCGGCCCTTGCCGAAGTTCGCATCGAGCCAGGCCTCCATAGGGATCAGCTCTTTGCGCGCAAAGGAAGCCGCTGAGTAGGTCTGCAGATCGCACGGATGAGTGATGGTGTGGTTGCCGATCTCGTGACCCGCGCGGGCGACCCCGACCCAGCCGTCCAGGGCCGGGCCGACGTTGTCCTTGGTCAGGAAGAAGGTCGCCTTGAGCCCCGCCGCCGCCAGCGCCGGCACGGCGTTGACGATCTGGCTGTCCAGCGCATCGTCGTAGGACAGGCTGACGGCAGCCCGCGCGCCGCCGGGCCAGGCGAAGGCTGTGGCCGCAGCGCGCGCCGGCGCGAGCAGCGACGCGCCGAGCCCGGCGCCGACCGATCTGCGTGTACGCATGGCCCCCTGCTTCCTGTCGGGAGTCGTGCGGGGCGTCGCGTACGCTGTCCAGAACGTCGGGCGGGAATTTCGCTTGGCGCGACGCGGCAAAGGCGAGAAAAGGCGGGTGGGGCGAAAAACGGCCGCCTAAGGCCGTCTTGCTGATGGAGCGTCTCGCCTGATCGCTGCCTTTGCCGCCGCGGCCGTGCTCGCGCCGTCGTTCGACATCCCCCAGCTCCCGCCGATCCGCCGAGACCCGCAGGTCACCTACGTCGATCGCTCGGGCGTGGTCATCGGCGTGCGCGGCGGGCGCTATCCGCCGCCGGTCGATATCGCGCGCCTGCCGGCCCACGTGCCCGCCGCCTTCGTCGCGATCGAAGACCGCCGCTTCTATGAGCATCCCGGCTTCGACGCCGTCGGCATGGCGCGTGCGCTGATCGCCGACCTGGGCCAGGGCCGCGCGGCGCAGGGCGCGTCGACCATCACCCAGCAGCTGGCCCGCAACCTCTTTCTCTCCTCCGACCGCACGCTGGAGCGGAAGGGCGAGGAACTGATCTACGCCGTCGAACTCGAGCAGAAGTACTCCAAGCAGCAAATCCTTGGGCTCTATCTCAGCCGCGTCTATTTCGGCGAGGGCGCCTACGGCATCGAGGCGGCGGCGCAGCGCTACTTCGACAAGCCCGCCAACTGGCTCACCGTCCGCGAAGCCGCCATGTTGGCGGCGCTGATGAAGTCACCGACCGACTACGACCCGGTCACGCAGCCCGAGCGCTCGGCCCAGCGCACGGCGCTCGTGCTTGACGCGATGGTGGAGACCGGCGCGATCACCGCCGCCCAGCGGGCGCGCGCCGAGGCCCAGCAGCCGAAAGTGTATCGCGACGCGACCACCGTCTCGGCTCAGTACTTCGTCGACTGGATGGACGCCTGGGCGAGACGGCAGGTCGGCCAACCCAGGCAGGACCTGGTGGTCGAGACGACGCTCGATCTGCCGAGCGAGATCGCCGCCGCCAACGCCGCCGCCGAGACCGTCCGGCGTTTTGCCGGCGAGGGGGTGAGCCAGGCGGCGCTGGTCTCGCTCGACGGCGAGGGCCGCGTGCGGGCGCTGGTCGGCGGCGTCGACTACCAGGCCAGCCAGTACGACCGGGCGCTGGACGCCCACCGGCAGGCGGGCTCGTCGTGGAAGCCGTTCGTCTATCTTGCCGCGATGGAAGCGGGGCAGACGCCGGACACCATGGCCGTCGACGAGCCGGTGACCATCGACGGCTGGTCGCCGAAGGACTTCGAAGCGACCTATCTTGGACAAATCACGCTGCAGACCGCGCTCGCGCAGTCGATCAACACGGTAGCGGCGAAGCTCGCCGATCAAGTCGGACGGCCTGCCGTCGCCGCCGACGCGCGCAAGCTCGGCATCACCTCGACGATCAACACCGACCCGGCGATGGCGCTCGGCACCTCGCTGGTCACGCCGCTCGAGATGGCGACGGCCTACGATGCCTTCGCCAACGGCGGCGACCGGGTCGCCCCATACGGCGTCGAGCGCATCCGCGTCGCGGGCGGCTCGGTGCTCTATCGCCATACTGGGCCGGCGCCGCAGCCGGCGATCGCCAATCCGCCCCTCGGCGAGCTCGACCGCATGCTGCGCGCAGTGATCGCGTCCGGCACCGGCGTGCACGCGGCCATCCCTGGCCACGATATCGCCGGCAAGACGGGTACGACATCCGACTACCGCGACGCCTGGTTCGACGGCTTCACCGGCGGGTTGACCACAGTCGTCTGGATGGGCCGTGACGACAATTCGCCCATGCGCGGCATCACCGGCGGCTCGGCGCCGGCGGCGTTCTGGCGCGCCTACATGACCTATGCGGTCCGGCGTCTGCCGGTGACGTCGATCCCGCCGGGTCCGCCGCCGCCGGCGACGCCGCTCGCGCCGATCGGCCAGCCGCCGCAGACGCCGGAGGCGATAGGCTTCAGTCCGCCCGCGCCACGCTAAGCCGCTTGCGCCCGGCGGCGAGCTGGGCCGAGAGTGGCCGCCATGTCGTTCCAGCGCGCCCAGCGCCGCGCGCGGCGCATCGCCGATGGGGTCTTGAGCCTCGCTACGCGCCCGCGCAGCAAGGCGGCGGGCGGCCACGACCCCTACTTCGCCGGCATCGAGGCCGCGCTCCGCCGCGCCGGTATCGCCGAGCCCACGCTCGTGATCGATCGCGCGCGGCTGCGCGCGAACGTCGAGGCGGTGGCCAAGGCGCTTGGGCCTAGCGGCTTGGCGCTACGCGTGGTCACGAAGTCGCTGCAGGCGCCGGCGCTGCTCGAGGCGGTCTGCAGCGGGCTTGCGACCGAGCGGCTGATGAGCTTCAACGGCGTGATGCTGGACGAGGTGGTTCGCGCCCGGCCCGATGCCGATGTGCTGCTCGGCCGGCCGTTGCCGGCGCTGCAGGTCGAGGCGTTCGTGCGGCGGCACGGCAACAGCCCGGCGGCCGCGGCGCGCCCGCAGTGGCTGGTCGACAGTCCGGCCAGGCTCGCGCAGTACGCCGCCATCGGCCTTGGCCAGGACGAGCAGATGCGCGTCAACCTGGAGATCGACGTTGGCCTGCATCGGGGCGGCTTGCCCGATTTGCAGAGTCTGGCCGAGACGATCGAGCTGGCGGCGAGCGAGCCCCTCATCCAGATCACCGGGCTCATGGGCTACGACGCCCATGTGCCGGGCATGGCCGACCCCAAGGCCGAGCTGGCGCGCGTGCAGGCCCGCTATGCCGCCTTCAAACAGGTTCTGCTCGACAAGCTGGGCGGCGATCCGGCGCGCTTCACCTTCAACGCCGCCGGCAGCCCGACCTTTATGGCCCACCTGAAAGGCCCGACCGAGGCGAGCGAGGTGTCGGTCGGCTCCGCCTTCGTCAAGCCGTTGAACTACGAATACGGCGCGCTCCACGCGCTCAAGCCCGCCGCCTTCATCGCCCAGCCGGTGCTGAAGGTGATGGGCCCGGCGATCATTCCCGGCATCGAGCGCTATGCCGGCGCGCTCGGTCGGCTGAATGCGGACAGCCAGCGCGGCTTCTTCGTCTACGGCGGCTACGGGGACTCCGACCCGGTCTCGCCGGCCGGGCTTTCCTTCAATCCGCTGTTCGGCAACCGCTCGATGCTCATGGCGTCGGCGAAGGTGGCGCTCGAGCAGGATGACACCGTCTTCTTCCGGCCGCGCGAGAGTGAGGGCGTCTTCCTGCAATACGGCGATCTGGCCGTCTACGATGAGGGCGAGATCGTCGAGCGTTGGCCGACGTTTGCGGTCGCGGCGTGACAAGGAGGGGGCGTGACCACAGCTAGCGAGGCGCTAGGCGACGGGCGGCCGGCCGCGCGGGCGGGGCGCGCGCTCTGGCTGATCGCGGCGTTGAGCATCGCCGTCGGACTCTATGGCCTTTCCTACCTCGTCGGCCGCCCGGCGCCGCCGGGGCCGGCGGCCAATGCCGCGTACTACCCGTGGCTGCCCATCCATGCCGTCTGCGCCGGCGCGGCCCTCCTCATCGGGCCCTGGCAGTTCTTTGCCGCGATCCGCAGGCGCTGGCCCGCCGTGCACCACTGGACGGGGCGGACCTATGTCACGCTGTGCGCGATCGCCGGCTCCGCCGGTCTGATCCTGGCCTGGAACACCAGCTCCGGACCCGTGGCGCGGTACGGGTTCCTGACGCTGGCCATCGTTTGGCTGGGCTGCACGGGCATGGCCTACGCCTGCGCGCTCCGGCGTGACTTCGTCGCTCACCGCGCCTGGATGACCCGTTCTTTCGCGCTCACCTTCGCGGCGGTGACGCTGCGCGCCTACCTGCCGTTCAGCGCGCTGCCGCACCTGTCGTTCGCGATCGTCTACCCGCTGACCGCCTGGGTGTCCTGGATCCCAAACCTGGCGGTCGCCGAATGGTGGCTGCGCAGCGGACCCCGCCCGCGCATCTGACGCCCCCCCCCGGGACTTGACAGGCATCACCTATAGGTTACACGTAACCCACGGGTTACAAGGGCGTGCCATGCAGGGTGCAACGATGACCGAGAACGAAATCCTAGGCGCGGTCCGCCGGTTCGAATGGCGTCGCAAGGTCGGCCTCGCGGCCATCTTGACGGGCGCGGTCTTCGCTGGCGCTGTCGCGGTCCAGTTCGTGCCGGGCGACCCCAACCACTTTACCCTGGTCGAGTTCCTCGCCGTTGGCGCGACAGCGGCGATCTTGCTGGTCGGCGGCCTTGTGCTGATGCGGCTCGGGCGCATTCCGGCCGAAGCGCGCACGCCGCGCATCGCCATGCTCCGCGCCGAGCGGCTGCAGACGCGCAGGCGCCTCGCGTTCATGTTGATGCCGCTCAGCCTCGTCTTCATGCTGCCGGCCACGGTCACGGCCGCCGCGCACGTCGCCGCCGGCCGCCCGATCACCCACATCGACCTGTTCACGGCGGCGGCTTTCACGGCCTTTTCGCTCGCCTTCGCGCTCATGATCGCCGGGCGCGGCATGAACAACTGGGCAAAGCCCGTGCTCGACGACGAGCTCAGCCGCGAACTGCGCAGCCGCGCGCTTGCCGCGGGCTACGCCGTCGTCCTGACCGGCGTAGCGGCGGTGTTCGTCTTGGCGTTCGTCTCCCGCAGCCTCGCGGTCGAGCTGATCCCGGTCGTGGCCGCGCTCGGCGTCGCCGCGCCGGCGATACGGCTCTTCATGCTCGAGCGCGCAGCCGCGGCCGGCGGCGAAGAGGGATGATCGGATACCGGTTGCGCAACCGGCTGAAAGCGGCGCGCGCCGAGCTCGGCCTCACGCAGACCGAGCTTGCGCTGCGCGTCGGCGTCTCGCGCAAGACGATCAACACGGTGGAGAACGAGGTCTTCGTCCCCTCGACGACGCTGGCGCTCGCGCTCGCCGCGGCGTTCGAGCGTCCGGTCGAGGCGCTGTTCTATCTGAGCCGCGACGACGGCTGACGGATCGACGCGCCGTCGGAACACAGATATGCCGATCCGATGAGCGACCGTCCCGCGCTGCGCCGCCTCCTCGATCTGCCTGGCGTCGCCGATCTCGAGTACAAAGCGCTGATGAAGCCGGCCTACGCGTCGGTCGAAGGCCGCGTTGAATTCCCCGAACTCGACGCCTGCTCGCTTGCGCTGTTCGGCCTGACGGCCGACCAAGCCGAGGACATGCCGCGCCCGGCCGGTTGGGACGGAATCGACAGGCGCCCCATCCGCGAACAGGTCGAGGCCTTCGAAGCGGCGGGCTGGGAGGTGACCGACGACAAGCGGCGGCCGCTGCGCGTGCTCGGCCAGTTCAACATGCAGCTCTGGCTCGCCCTGCGCGGTGTCGCCGGCAGCCTGCCGTTCGTGCCGGAAGACAACAAGCCGCAAGGCTGGGTTTCCGCCCTCGAACGCGACGCAGCGCGGTTCAAGCGGCGCTAGCCGGCCGCGGCCCGGGTCAGCCCGTCCAGGCGGCTTCGCGTTTCTCCATCCAGGCCCTGACGCCTTCGCCGTAGTCGGGGTGGCGGGCCATCTCGTCCAGTAGCAGCTCCGCCTCGACCACCGCCTCGGCCGCCGTGCGGTGCAGGTCGCGGTAGATCTGCCGCTTGGTCTCGCGCGCCGAGCCAGGGGCGACGGAGCGGGCCAGCGTCGTCGCATAGTCTCGGACGTGGCCCATCAGCTCGTCGGCCGGCAGGACGCTGTTCAAGAAACCCATGGCGTAGGCTTCCTCGGCGGTGAAGACGCGGCTGGAGAGCAAGAGGTCGTTGGCGTGGGTGAGCCCGACGATGCGCGGCAGCACCCAGGACAGGCCGTACTCGGCCGGGAAGTTGAACCGCCCGTGGGCGGTGGTGAACTTCGCGCCCGCTTGGGCGAAGCGCAGATCGGCAAAGGCGGCCAGCACGAGGCCAACACCGGCCGCCGCGCCGTTCATCGCCGCGATCACCGGCTTTCCTATCCCGAAGTGGTAGGCGAAGCTCGCGTCGAAGCGCGCGTCGACCCCGAAGCCAGGCGTTGCGATGTCCTCGCTGATGCCCGGGTCGTAGCGGCCCTTCTCGGCGTGGCCCTCGAGGGCGTTCAGATCGGCGCCTGCGCAGAAGGCGTTCCCCTCCGCGTCCCCCGTTACGATGATCACGCGCACGCCCGGATCGCGGTCGGCCTGGTCGAGCAGCCAGCGGTACTCGGTGTGCATCCGCCCAGTCCAGGCGTTCCGCCGCTTGGGCCGGGCGAGCGTGATGGTGGCGATGCGGTCGCTGATCTCGTAGCGGGTCGTCTTCAGCTCCAAGGGTCGTCCTCCAACCAAGGCGGCGCGAGCCTAGCACGCGACGGCGGCGGTTTGACGCCTCGCTTCGTCTCGCCACCCGGTTGGAGCCTGTCGCGCAAAGCGCTTATGCTCGCTGGCATGAGCGATGGTCATGACTGGAAGCACGAGGGCGTCCGGGTGATCCCCGGCGATCAGCTCGATCCGAACACCGCCCAGACCCCCGGCATGAACCGCGCCGCGGCGATCAACTTCGCCCGCGTGGGCGCCGAGAAGCTGTGGGCCGGAACGGTGACCATCCACGCCGGCGCCAAGACCGGCGCGCACCACCACGGCGCGCTCGAGAGCGTGATCTATGTGGTCAAGGGTCGTGCGCGCATGCGCTGGGGCGAAGCGCTGGAGTTCACCGCCGAGGCCGGGCCGGGCGACTTCATCTACGTGCCGCCCTACGTGCCCCACCAGGAGATCAACGCCTCCGACGACCAGCCTCTCGAGTGCGTGCTGGTGCGCAGCGGCGGCGAAGCCGTCGTGGTCAATCTGGACATCGCGCCGATCGAACAGCCGACGACCGTGGCGTGGGTGGATTCGATCCATAAGGCAGACTGAGCGCGGCGCGGCGCCTCAGATCGCGCAGTTCAGCGAGGCGCCGGCGCCCGGCGTCTGCCTGTCGCGCCAGGCTTTGTACTGGCTGCACAGCTGGCTGAAGTTCCACATGAAGCCTTCGGCGCCCGGCATCGCCTGGTTCGGCCCGTTCCAGTTCGGCCCGATCACGTCGCGAATCCGGCTGGGTGCGGTTCCAGAAGGCGTCGGGGAAACCGCGACGGGCGACCCTAGATGCTGGTCCGGCGACCCGGCGGAATAGCGGCGGCCGGCGCGGCGGGCGCGGCTCTGGCGGCGGCGCCGCAGTCGCCGGAGCTCTGCCGCACCACTTTCGGAGGCTGGCCCGCGCCTTGCGAGGTCACCTCGACGCTCTCGGTGCAGGCATGCCCGCCCGAGAAGGTCGACACCATCGAGTAGCTCTGCTGCGCGCCGGCCGGCGGGGCGCCCGCCGTCACCTGCTGCAGCGGGCCGCCGCGGATCTGCGGCATCGTCGGCATGATCATCCGATGCTGCAGCATAGCCGCCATCTGGCGATCCATCTCGGCTTGGATGCGGTCGAGCATGGCGAAAGGCGAGCCGGCGCCAAACGGGTTGGCCCATGCCGCAGCCGCGGGCGATCCCTGTCGGAACATGACGGTCGGGGCGACGTTGCCCGAATAGCGGATCTGCTCGACCCCGCCGCCCGGCAGCGGGATGGTGAGCACGTGCGTCTGGGGAGCGTCGGCGGCATAGGCCACGGCGCCGATCAGTCCGATCGTCGCGACGCCGAGAAGGACGGTTCGAAGCTTGCGCATGAGGCGTCTCCGCTACGGTTGAAGACGAGCGCCGACTTATAGCATGCACTGTGACGAAAGATGGGCGCCCCCGCTCCTAGATTTGCACTTTCCGCCCGGCCCAGAACGGCGCGCGCACCTTGCCGCGCTGGATCTTGCCGGCCGGCGAGCGGGGCAGGTCGTCGACGTAGTCGACCGAGCGCGGGATCTTGAACCCCGCCAGGCGCTCGCGGGCGAAGGTCATGATCTCGGCGGTCAGCTGATCGCTCGGCGCGTAGCCGGGCTTCAGCATCAGCACGACCTTCACCTCCTCGCCCCATTCCGCGTTGGGGACGCCGATCGCGCAGGAATCCTCGACCGCCGGGTGCTTGATCAGCTCGTTGTCGATCTCTTGCGGATAGATGTTCACTCCGCCGGAGATGATGCACTCGGCCGTGCGGCCGGTTAGGAAGAGGTAGCCGTCCTCGTCGAAATAGCCGACGTCGCCCAAGGTGAAGTAGCCGTCGCGGTGGCTGGCCGCCGTCTTCGCCGGATCGTTGAAGTATTCGAACGGGTTGGCCGCGGCGACCTTGAAATAGAGCATGCCGGGCTGGCCGGGCTCGACCGGATTGCCTTCCTCGTCCAGCACGCGGGTGGAGTCGGCCGACTGGATCTTGCCGACGCTGCCCGGCTTCTTCAGCCATTCCTCCGACGAGATGGTGAAGCCGCCGCCGCCCTCGGAGCCGGCGTAGTACTCACTGAGGATCGGGCCTAGCCATTCGATCATCGCCCGTTTGACGTCCGGCGGGGTGGGCGCGGCGCCATGGATGATCTGCCTGAGACTCGAGACGTCGTACTTCGCGCGCACCTCCGGCGGCAGCGACAGCAGCCGCTGGAACATGATCGCCACCATGTGGCCGTGGGTGACGCGGTGGGTCTCGATCGTGCGCAGCACCGCCTCGGAGTCCCAACGGCCGTCCATGAATACGACCGCCACGCCCTGGCTCATGGGCAGGCGGACGTCGATGCCGAGCGGCGCGGCGTGATAGGCCGGCCCGACGCACAGCTGCACGTCGACGTCGTGCTGGTAGCCGCGGGCGCCGCCCAGCACGAACGGGATCTGGTTCAACGCCTTGCGGTAGACCCCCTTTGGCCGGCCGGTCGTGCCCGAGGTGTAGAGCATGGTGCTGCCTAGCACCGGGTCTTCGATGTCGGCGCCGTCATAGCCGGCGAGCACGTCCGCGTAGCGCAGGAAGCCGTCTGCTTCGCCGCCGATCGCGACCTTGGCGACCAGCCGTGGCGCATCGGCCGAGGCCCTCAGGCCTCCTTCGTACCGGGTTTCGGCGAACAGCACCTTGGCCTGGCAGTCGTTGACCACATAGGCGATCTCTTCGGCCGTCAGGTGCCAGTTGACCGGCGTCAGCCGCAAGCCGACCCGTAACGCCCCTTGCAGCACCTCGACGAACTCGGCGCGGTTCGAGCAGAGCAGGGCGACTGGGTCGCCCGGCTTCAGCCCCTGCGCGCGCAGGAAGCGGGCGACCTTGTTCGCGTTCGTGTTGATCTTCGCGAAGGTATGGGTCCCGTGGCTGTCGTAGACGCTGATCGCGTCCGGCTTCACCTTCGCCCACACCGACGGAGTCATCCCCGCGTGCGAGGCCTCGATCAGGCGCTGTTCGAGGGCCGCCCGCTCATCAGCGGCCGGCTCAGTCATCGTATCGGTCATAAGAGGACTAGCCTCCGACCGAGCCGGTCAGCTCCGGCAGGTTCAGGATCCGCTTGGAGATGATGTTGTTCTGGATCTCGTGGCTGCCGCCGTAGATCGAGCCGGCCTTGCCGCCCAGCCAGCCACGCACGGCGGCAAGCTCCTCGGCGCTGAAGCCGTCGCCCTCCCAGCCCAGGCCGTGACTGCCGAGCAGCTCGACGGTCAGCTCCGAGCGATCCTGCATCACCTTCATCGACACGTTCTTCATGATCGAGGTGGTGGCGCTGGGGCTCATGTTGCCTCTGGCTTCGGCCGCAGCGCGGCGGACCGTGAGGCGCATCGCCTGCTCCTCCATCCGGTGGGCGATGATGCGGGCCCGCAGGTCGGCGTCCGCCAGGCGGCCGTCCTCGTCGAGACCCACGTACTTCTTGGCGAGGTCGGCGATGCTCGTGGGCTCGCGCATGGCCCCGGCGCCGAGGCGATTGCCCATGCCGTTCCGCTCGTGCTGCAGCAGCCGCTTGGCGATCGGCCAGCCGCCGTTCAGCGTCCCGACCAGGTTCTCCTTCGGCACCTTCACATCGGTGAAGAAGGTCTCGCACTGGCCGGAGGCGCCGGAGATCATCTTGATCGGCCGGGCTTCGACGCCCGGCGAGTGCATGTCGATCAAGAGGAAGCTGATGCCTTCGTGCTTCTTGGTGGGATCGGTGCGCACGAGGCAGAAGCACCAATCGGCCAGGTGGGCGCCGCTCGTCCAGATCTTTTGGCCGTTGACCAGGTAGTGGTCGCCCATGTCGACGGCCTTGGTCTGCAACGACGCGAGATCGGAACCCGAGCCGGGTTCGGAGAAGCCTTGGCACCAGCGCAGCTCCCCGCGGCAGATCGGCGGGAAGTGCTTCAGCTTCTGCTCTTCGTTGCCGTACTCCAGCAGGGTGTGGCCGAACATGCCGGGGCCCATGCCCTGGATCGGGTTGCGGGCGCCGATGCGGGCCATCTCTTCCTGCAGCACGCGCGCTTCGCCCTGGGAGAGGCCGCCGCCGCCGTACTTCTTCGGCCATGTCGGCGTGCCCCAGCCCTTTTCGCCGATACGCTGGCGCCAGAGATCGACGTCCTCGTCGCGCTTCACGCGCGCTTCGCCCATCAGTTGCTCCGTGACCCGGTCGGGGTCCTTGCGCAGCGAGGCGGGGTAGTTCGCCTCCAGCCAGTCGCGAGCTTCCTTGCGAAATGCGTCGAGGTCGGCGCCGCCAAAGTCGGCCATCAAAATCTCTCCCTTGAAATCGGGGCGGCGTGGACGGCGCCGCTCTTCATTCTCGCTGGTTTCAATACGGCGGTATCGGCGTCGAAATCGCGGCGTCCGGCTGCCCTCACGTAATTGTGGGAGCCCGGACGCCCGTCGTCAACGCGGGCGCGCCGCCAAGGCTGGTTTTCGCCGGTCCGGGCTCGTAGAAAGCCGCCATGCAGCACACGAAATTCGGTCGCACCGGCCTGCGCGTCTCCCGGCTTTGCCTCGGCACCATGACCTTCGGGCTCCAGTGCGACGAGACCGAGAGCCACGCCATCATGGACGCCGCCGCCGAGGGCGGCATCGACTTCTTCGACGCGGCCGACGTCTATCCACTGGGCGGTGGACGCTCGACCGCCGGCCGCACCGAGGAGATCGTCGGCGGGTGGCTGAAGGGCAAGCGAGCGAGCTTCATCGTCGCCACCAAGTGCGTCGGCCAGATGGGGCCGAAGCCCTGGGACCAGGGCATGTCGCGCAAGCACATCCTGGACGCGATCGAGGGCTCGCTCCGGCGGCTGAAAACCGACTACGTCGACGTCTATCAGCTGCACAGCTACGACCCGGCGACCCCGATCGACGAGGCGCTGGAGGCGCTGGATGCGGTCGTGACGTCGGGCAAGGCGCGCTATGTCGGCGTCTCCAACTGGCTGGCGCACCGCGTGGCGCGCGCGCTCGGCCGCTCGGAGCTCAAGGGGCTGGCCCGCATCGACTCCGTGCAGCCGCGCTACAACATGCTGTTCCGCGCCTTCGAGCGCGATCTCCTACCGCTCTGCGAGGAGGAGGGGGTGGCGGTGATCCCCTACAACCCGATCGCCGGCGGTCTGCTCTCCGGCAAGCACGACCGCACGGTGCCGCCGCCGGAAGGCCGCTTCCAGCTCGGCACGGCCGGCGCCCGCTACCAGGAGCGCTACTGGCACGAGCGCGAGTTCGACACCGTCGATACGCTGCGCGGGCTCTCCAACGAGGCCGGCATGAGCATGGCGTCGATGGCCGTCTCGTGGGTGCTGTCCAACCCGGCCATCACCGCGCCCATCGTCGGCGCGAGCAAACCCGAGCAGCTCAAGGACAGCCTGGACGCCGCCGAGCGCGGCCCGCTGCCGGCGGATCTTAAGGCCAAGCTCGACGACATCACCCACGAGGGGCGCGCCGTCGACGCCGAGCGCTAGCTCGCCTCAGCTGGGCCCCTAGACCAGCGCGCAATCACAAACTACCGATCAGCGGGAGCGAGGGAAGGACGTGCCGCCGATGACCGCCAAGGCCAAGACCGAAGCCGCCGGACCGCTGGCCGGGGTGCGCATCGTCGACCTGACGCAGTTCGTGCTGGGTCCCTATGCGACGCAGACCATGGGCGACCTGGGCGCCGACGTGATCAAGGTCGAGGAGCCGTCGGGCGATCGCCAGCGCCGCTCGGGCAAGGCGCCGCACTCGCCGACGATGGGGCCTATGTTCGTCGCCTTCAACCGCAACAAGCGCTCGGTGGCGCTGGACCTGAAAGAAGAGCCCGGACGCGCGGCGTTGCGCGAGCTGATCAAGACCGCCGACGTCTTCATCCACAACATGCGGCCGGACTCGGTGGCCCGCCTGGGCTTCGCCTACGCCGAGGTCGCCAAGATCAAGCCGGACATCGTCTACGTCGAGGCGATGGGCTACGACCCGGCCGGACCGTACGCTGGCCGCCAGGCGTTCGACGACCTGATCCAGGCCGCCAGCGGCGCCTGCGGGATGAACGCGCTGGTCGAGCCCGACGCGACCTTTCGGCCGCTGCCCACCATCATCGCGGACAAGACATCCGGTCTCTTCGCGGTCATCGCCACGCTGTCGGCGCTCCGCCATCACGACCGGACCGGCGAGGGCCAGTACGTCTGCGTGCCGATGCTCGAGTGCTTCACCGGCTTTTTGATGGCCGAGCACCTCTATGGCGAGACCTACATCCCGCCGACCGGCCACTTCGGCCACACGACCACCATCACCCCCTACCGCCGCCCCCTGAAGACCAAGGACGGCCACCTCTCGGTCGCGCCCGCCGACCGCACCCAGTCGGCGCGCTTCATGGCGTTGGGCGGGATCCCGGACGCTTACGAGAGCGAGCGCTTCACCTCCAAGGCCTCAGGCGCAGAGCGGGTGGCCGAATACCACGCGATGATGGACGAGGCGGCCGCGCGCCATACGACCGTCGAGTGGATGGCGCTCTGCGCCGAGCACCACATCCCCGCCATGCGGGCCAATACGCCGGAGGAGATCTTCGACGATCCGCAACTCAAAGAGACCCTGTTCGAGACCCGCGAGCTGGAAGGCGAGGGGCCCTATCGCGCGATGAAACCGGGCCTGCGCTTCTCGAAATCCCCCGTCAGCATCCGCCGCGACCCCCCGCCCATCGGCCGCCACACCGACGAGATCATGGCCGAAGTGGGCGCGCTGAAGGCGGCGGAGTAGCAAGCCGAGAGAGCGCAGCCGAATGTGACGGCGCCCTTCTTTCCTCGAGGGGAGAAGGGGCGCGGTGGCATCGCGGCGCTAAGAGCTTGCCGCGTCAGCCAGTCGATCCAGCTGCATGCGGATGTGCGCGGCTTCGGCGGGCGTGTTGGCGAGCGCGATGGCGCGGTCGAAGGCTTCGCGCGCCTGGCCCGCGCGCCCGAGCTGCAGCAGGAACTGGCCTCGCACGCCGTGGAAGTAGAAGTAGCCGTCCAGCCGCTCGCCGAGCGGTTCGAGCAGCGCAAGCGCGGCCCCCGCGCCCGCGACCTTGTTCACCGCGACTGCGCGGTTGAGGGTGACGACCGGAGAGGGCGTGAGCCGTTCCAGCGTCGCGTAGAGCTGGTCGATCTCCGCCCAGTCGGTGTCTTCGGGCCTGGCCGCGCGGTCGTGCAGCGCCGCGATCGCCGCCTGCACCTGGTATGGGCCGGGCCTGCGGTGCCGCATGGCTTTGTCGATGAGCGCCAGGCCCTCGGCGATCATCGCGTCGTTCCATAGCGAGCGGTCCTGGTCGTCGAGCAGCACGATCTCGCCCGCCGCATCGAAGCGCGCGGCCGCGCGGGCGTGCTGCAACAGCATGAGCGCCAGCAGCCCCATCACCTCCGGCTCGGTCTGGAACAGGCGGAGCAACAGGCGCGCGAGCCGGATGGCCTCTTCGCACAGCGGCGCGCGCAGCGTCGCCTCGCCGCCGCTCGCCGAATAGCCCTCGTTGAAGACGAGGTAGATCATCGCCGCGACGCATCCGAGCCGCTCGGCCCGCTCGACCAGGCCCGGCGCCTCGAAGGGCACGTTCGCGGCCGCGACCTTGCGCTTGGCGCGGGTGATACGCTGCTCCATCGCCGCTTCGCCGACCAAAAAGGCGCTGGCGATCTCCGTCACGGTCAGGCCGGAGACGACGCGAAGCGCGAGCGCGATCTGCTGGATCTGCGGCAGATCGGGATGGCAGCAGATGAACAGCAGCCTCAGAACGTCGTCCCGGTAATGGCCGCCATCCAGCCGCTCGGCCATGTCGGCCTCGGCGTCCTCGAGGTCGGACAGGACTGTCTCGGGCGGCAGCGGCGCGTCGCGCGAACGGCGGCGCACCCCGTCCAGCGCGGCGTTGCGGCCGACCAGGATCAGCCAGGCGGCGGGATCGCGCGGCGGCCCCTTGTCGGGCCAGCTCTTGAGCGCTCGCAGGCAGGCGTCCTGGAACGCCTCCTCGGCCAGCTCGAGGTTACGGAAGTAGCGCAACAGCGCCGCCACGGCCTGGGGACGCGCCGCGGTGAGCGCCGCATCGAGCCAGGCCAGTTCGCTCATCCTCCTACGCTCCTGACGGAGCTTCGGAGGACAGGTCCCCCAGATCCGCCGAAGCCTTGGCGAAGGCGGACGCTCCTGACGGAGTTTCGGAGGACACGTCCACCCGAGCCTCGTCGGGTCGGAACACCGCCAGCGGCCGGATCTCGTAGGCGCCGCCGGGACTGGCCTTGCCGAGCTCTTTCGCGACCCCGACCGCGTCGTCAAGGTCGACGCAATCGACGATGTAGAACCCCAGGAGCTGCTCCTTGGTCTCGGCGAAGGGGCCGTCGATGACCAGCGGCGGGTCCTGGTCCTTGCGCAGCGTCGTCGCGGTCGTGGTCGGCATCAGCCGCGCCACCGGGCCGAGCTTGCCGGCCCTGGCCAGCTTCTCCTGCACCGCGCCAATGCGCGCCATGCAGGCATCTTCTTCCTCCTTCGACCACGACCAAACGGTCTTCTCGTCGTTGTAGCAGAGCAGGGCGTAGAGCATGGGGGGGCCTCGATTTGTCCAAGGACGAATGACTATGCCTGCGACCGACAAATTGGCAAATGTCCGTCGTGACTTGACTTTTGGCGACAAAGCCCCGATGTGAGCGGCGCTCGCTGGGGGCGAAGGCTCCCGACGTGATATTCGGCGCTCCAGCCGCGTGAGGGGCTTTTCTCAAAGTCCCAGCCTGTCGAGCGCCTCTGAAACTCCATACCGATCGCCCAGGTCACGCGGGGCGCTTGCCACCCGCGCCTTACGCCGCGGCCGCGAATCCTCGCGGTCCGCGCGTTCGCCGCATATGAAAGATTCTCATCCAAGTGACTCAATTCACCGACCTTGGCCTTGCCAAGCCGCTCCTGAAAGCGCTGGCTGCCGAGGGCTACGTTACGCCCACGCCCATCCAGGCGAAGGCGATCCCGAGCGTGCTTGCCGGCCGCGACCTCCTGGGCATCGCCCAGACCGGCACCGGCAAGACCGCAGCCTTTGCGCTGCCCATCCTGCAGCGGCTGGCGGAAAACCGCCGGGGGGCGCCGCGCAAGGGCGCGCGGTGCCTGGTGCTCTCGCCCACCCGCGAGCTGGCCAGCCAGATCGCCGACAGCTTCCGCGCCTACGGCGCCTACATGGGCGTGAGCGTGGCCGTCGTCTTCGGCGGCGCGAGCTACGGCCCGCAGATCAAGGCTCTCTTAAGCGGCGTCGACGTGCTTGTCGCCACGCCCGGCCGCCTGATCGACCACATGGCCGAGCGCCACGCCGACCTTTCCGCCACCGAGATCCTGGTGCTGGACGAGGCCGACCAGATGCTCGACCTGGGCTTCCTGCAGCCGATCCGCCGCATCGTCGCCGGCATGAGCAGGAAGCGCCAGAACCTCTTCTTCTCCGCCACCATGCCCGGCGAAATCGGCAAGCTCGCGTCCGAGCTGCTGATCAATCCGGTCGAGGTGCGCGTCGCCCCATCCGCGACCACGGTCGAGACCGTGAAGCAGCAGATCCTGTTCATCGAAAGCCAGCGCAAGCGGGCCCTGCTCGCCGAGCTGTTCGAGGATGGCGCCATCACCCGCGCACTCGTCTTCACCCGCACCAAGCGCGGGGCCGACCGGGTGGCGAAGTATCTCGAGCAGGCCGGCGTCGAGGCCGCCGCCATCCACGGCGACAAGAGCCAGCCCCAGCGCGAGCGCGCGCTCGCCGCCTTCAAGTCCGGCAGGGTCAGGGCGTTGATCGCCACCGACATCGCCGCGCGGGGGATCGACGTTGACGCCGTCAGCCACGTCATCCAGTTCGAACTGCCGAACGTGCCTGAGGCTTACGTCCACCGGATCGGGCGCACCGCGCGCGCCGGGGCGGCAGGCATCGCCATCGGCTTCTGCGCCGACGACGAGCGCACTCTGCTGCGCGACATCCAGAAGCTGACGCGCCGCACCATCGACGCCTTCGACCGCCGCAACGACCGCCGCCTGGGCGCGATCACGGCGGCCATGGGCGCGGCCGCGCCGACCGTCGCCGCGCCGAGGCCCGATACGCCGCACCATCGCGCGCCCAAGCCGCACAACCATCGCCCCAACGGCCACCAACCCCAAGGCCCCTCCCGCAACCGCCGCCGTCGCCGCGGCGGCGGGGGCCGCTCCGCTGCGCTGAACGCCTAACCCTTGGCCCCGCGTAAGCGGGGCCTCACCTATTTTACCGCAGAGTGCGCGGAGAAGGCGCGGAGCGCGCAGAGCCTCTGCGTTCTCTGCGCCTTCTCTGTGTTCTCCGCGGTTAGATACGGCGGCGCGGCTTGCGCCGCACCGCGGATCACACCCCCCGCGCTGGCGGTTTCGTCACCGCCACCTGGTGGGGGTAGGGGTGGGCGAGGCCGGCGGCCTGCAGGGCTTGGCTGGCGCGCTGGAGGAGGTCGAAGCGGGCGTCCCAATAGACGTCCAGCTTGGCCCAGGCGCGTAGCGTTATCGTCACTGCGCTGTCCCCGAGCGCCGTGGTCTTCGCCCAAGGCGCCGGGATCCTCATGATGCGCGGATCGGCCTTGGCGCACTCGATCAGGAGCGCCTGCGCGCTCGCCTGGTCGTGGTCGTAGTCGATGGAAAAGTTCAGCTCCATCCCCCGGTTCTGCGCGGTGGAATAGTTGATGATCACCGTCCCGAACGCCTTGCTGTTCGGGATGAAGATGTCGAGGTTGTCGGCGTCGGCAAGCTCGGTCATGAACAGGTCGAGCCGCTTGACGGTCCCGCTCTTGCCGTCGATCTCGACGAAGTCGCCGACGCGGTAGGGGCGCAGCACCAGCAGCATCACGCCTGCGGCCACGTTCCCAAGCGCGCCCTGCAACGCCAGACCAATGGCGAGCGAGGCCGCCCCGACCACCGCCAGGATCGAGGTCGTCCGCACGCCAAGCTGCTCGAGCACGGCCATCACGCCCAGCACGATGACCGCCCAGCGGGTCAGCGAGGCCATGAAGCCCTGCATGGTCGGGTCGTGCGCGCCCGGCCGCTGCAGCCGGTCCAGCGCCCGGCGCATCAGCCGCGCCGCCCACCCAGCCGCCCAGAGGGTGAGGACCAGGATCAGGCCGGCGACGACCAAGTTGACCGCCAGCTGGCCGGCCGCGTCGAAGAACAGCCGCCAATTGTCCGGCCCGCCGGCGATGACCGCATGCACGCCGGCGCGAATGGCGTCGGCCGGCTCCGGCGGCGGACCGGAGAGCAGGGAGGGGGCGGTTGGCATCAGCCGTCCCTTAGCGCATCGCAGCGCCGCTTGACTGCATCATCGTTCGCGCACCTGCGCGTGGCCGGCTTCGATGGTGGTCAGGATGCGCTCGAGCGTCGCCAGCTCGTCGGCCTCGCGCGCCGGCTTGTCCCACCGGATGCGGCTGATGCGCGGGAAGCGCATGGCCACCCCCGACTTGTGCCGCGTCGAGCGCTGCAGCCCCTCGAACGCCACTTCGAGCACCAGCCCGAAGTCGCGGCCGGCGCGCACCGCCCGCACCGGTCCGAACCGGTCGGTGGTGTTGTCGCGCACGAACTTGTCGATCAGCCTCAGCTCCTCGTCGGTGAAGCCGAAATAGGCCTTGCCGACCGGAGTCAACGCGCCGTCGTCCCAAACGCCGAACGTGTAGTCGGAATAGTAGCTCGAGCGCTTGCCGTGCCCCCGTTGGGCGTACATCAGGACCGCGTCGACCAGATAGGGGTCGCGCTTCCATTTGAACCAGGGGCCTCTCGGCCGCCCGGCCTCGTAGATCGAGTCCCGGCGCTTCAGCATGACGCCTTCGGCCGCCTGGGCGTCGCCCGCCGGCGGTTCCGCGCGCAGGCGCGCGAGTTCGTCCCAGCTCTCGAACGGCGCTAGCGGGGAAAGGTCGATGCGCGGCTCGGCGAGCGCGGCGACGAACGCCTCCAGCCGCTTGCGCCGCTCGTCGAACGGCAGCTGGCGAAGATCCTCGCCGCCCGCGGCCAGGATGTCGTAGGCGCGGATCCCGGCCGGGAAGGCGGCGGCCATGGCGGTATCGACGCTCTTGCGGTTCAGCCGCTGTTGCAGGTCGGCGAACGGCGCCGCCCGACCCTCGCGCAGGACCAGAAGCTCGCCGTCGATCGCGCCATCGAAGGCAAGCTGCTCCATGACGTCGGGAAAGGCGCCGGAGATGTCGTCGCCCGTGCGGCTGTAGAGGCGTTTGACGCCGCCCTCGCTCACCGCCTGCACGCGGATACCGTCCCACTTCCACTCCGCGGCATAGTCGGCCGGGTCGAGCTTGGCGAAGTCGCTGGCCTCGTCGATCGCCTGCGCCAGCATCACCGGCCGGAAGCGGCCGTGCGCCGCCGGCGAGGGCCGCTCGCCCCGCCCCTCCAGCCAGGCGAAGAGGTCGTCGTAGGGCGGTTTGAGCCCATGCCACACCTCCTCGACGTCGGAGACGGCGACATCGCCCATGTCGGCCGCCGCCTGCTTGGCCAGTCGCGCGGAGACGCCGACGCGCAAGGCGCCGGTGAGGACCTTGAGCAGCGCCCAGCGGCCGAGCGCATCCAGCGCATCGAGCCAGCCCTCGATCAGCTGCTGGACTTCCCGCCGCGAGGCGGTGCGGAGCGCATCGACCACTTCCGAAAAGTCCGGCTCGCGGTTCGCGCCTTGCTTCGCCGGCCAGACCAGCGCCACCGTCTCGGCCAGGTCGCCGACGTACTCGTAGCTCCAGTAGAATAAGGCGGGATCCATCCTGGCCTCGACGGCCTTGCGAATGAACGCGGTCTTGGCCGCATCGAACGTCAGATCGCCAGTCAGCGCCGCCAGCGCCCAGCCGCGCTCGGGGTCCGGCGTCTGGGCCAGGTAATCGCGGATCAGCACCAGCTTCGCGTTTCGCGAACGCGTGAACGAGAGCCGGTCGAGCAGGGTCGCGAACGCACGCATGGGCGTGGAAGATAGGACCGGAGCGTCTTCTCCCATAGGGAGAAGGGGGGTCCCGCGCCTGAAAGGCGTGGGGGGATGAGGGGTTACGGCCTCTCCGGCAAACCCCATACCTCGTAACCCCTCATCGCCCCCTTGCTCCGCAAGGGTCCCCCCTTCTCCCTCTGGGAGAAGTTCGGGGCTCACGCATCTTCATCCTCGTATCCCACTAGCGAGAGCGGGCGGGACGCGATGCCGTTGAGGCTCGCCCAGCGGGCGAGCGCCTCTTCGCGGCCGTGGGTGATCCAGAGCTCGCCCGGCCGAAGCTCGGCCACGGTGCCTGTAAGCTCGTCCCAATCGGCGTGGTCGGAGATGACGAGCGGCAGCTCGCCCCCCTGCTGCCGTGCGCGGGCCCTGACCCGCATCCACCCGGAGGCGAAGGCGCTCACCGGGTCGGCGAAGCGGCGCGCCCAGCGGTCCTGGAGGGCCGAGCGCGGGGCGATGACGATCTCGCCCGCCAGGTCGCCGATCCCCTCGGCGGTCGCTAGCGCGAGCCGCCCGAGCCTGACGCCATGCGCCTCGTAGACGGCGTTCAACCGTTCGAGCGCGCCGTGCACATAGATCGGCTTGTCGTATCCCGCCTCGCGCAGCAGGCAGATGATCCGCTGCGCCTTGCCGAGCACGTACGCGCCGACCAGGTGGGTGCGCTCGGGGAACTGCCGCACTGATTTCATGAGCTTGCCGATTTCCTCCGTATCCGGAGGATGCCGGAAAACCGGCAGCGCGAACGTCGCCTCGCTGACGAAGACGTCGCACGGTGTGGGCTGGAACGGCTTGCAGGTCGGGTCGCGCCGTCGCTTGTAGTCGCCGGAGACCACGATGGTCATGCCCTTCCCGCGCACGACCACCTGCGCCGAGCCCAGCACGTGCCCGGCCGGGACCAGGCTCACCTCAACGCCGTCGCGGTTCAGCACCTCGCCGTATTTCAGCGGCTGGGCGCGCCCGGCGAAGCCCTCGCCGTAGCGCTCGGCCATGATGTCCAGCGTCGCGTGGGTGGCGAGCGCAAGGGCGTGGCCGCTGCGCGCATGATCGCTGTGGCCGTGGGTGATCACCGCCCGCTCGACCGCCCGCGTCGGGTCGATGAAGAAGTCCCCCGGCGGGCAGTAGAGCCCCTCGGGCCTCGGGCAGAGCAGCGATTCCGGGCGGATGGTCATTGCCAAGAAGCATACGCGCAACTCGCCCGCGATCGTGTCAGCAGCGCTCGGCGCGTCCTCGGGCGCCGCGGAGACGTGCGTGAGCGCCGCTCGGGGCAAGCGCCCGCGGCGTTCGATCGAGAAGCTCCCGTCCGAAGGGGTCGTCGTCAGCTCTGCAACTTGACGAGCGCAGGTGCCTGCCGACAGCGGGGCGGGACGCCAGCGCCGCAGCGATGCGGGCGTCGTGCGGCCTTGCAGCGGGCTCAGCGCGTCGCTAGCTTCCGCCGCCCTCGCGCGCGCCCATCAGGAGAGGTGGCTGAGTGGTTGAAAGCACCGCACTCGAAATGCGGCATACTCGCAAGGGTATCGGGGGTTCGAATCCCCCCCTCTCCGCCAG
>DATNJB010000045.1:0-17728 GCA_035604135.1 Caulobacteraceae bacterium
CGGCCCGGCGGCTCTTTCCTTTTTCACCACCAAGCACACCAAGCACACCAAGAGGCCGAGATTGGCCGCAGCGCCGTGTGTCCCCTCAGAACCCTTGGTGTGCTTGGTGTGCTTGGTGGTTCATCTTTGCGGCTTCGCCGCGGGCAGGGAATAGGCGGGTGGCCCCGGACGTCATTCGGTCGCGGGGCGGCGATTGGCGCTTGCGGGTCCGATGGCTTATATGAGCCGCAACATCTTGGCGCTGACTCGGCTGTTTGCGCTAAAGGAGTGCGCACATGCTCGGTTTGAGTCCCTGGCACCTTCTCATCCTCGCCGTCATCCTGCTTCTGGTGTTCGGCGGCCGGGGAAAGATCTCCGGAATCATGGGCGACGCGGCCAAGGGTATCAAAGCCTTCCGCGAGGGTCTGAAAGACGACCATGAGGCGCCGCCCACGCAGACCACGCCCAGCCTTCCGCCGGCGAACGAAGCGCCGAAGGATCCCATCGCCCGCTAGCCCGGCCCTTTCTCTAAGGGGCCCTGAGCTTCGATGTTTCCAGAAAACCGGCTGCTCGAGATTCTGATCATCGGCGCAGTCGCGCTGATCGTCGTGGGGCCGAAGGACCTGCCAATCCTGATGCGGCGCGTCGGCCAGTGGCTAGGCCGGATGCGCGCGATGGCCGCGGAGTTCCGCGCCAGCTTTGACGAGCTCGCGCGGCAGTCGGAGCTGGACGAGCTTAGGAAGGAGGTCGAGGCGATGCGCAGCGACCCCCGCCACTCCTCGAACTTCAACCCCATGGCCCAAGGCGCGCCTCAGACAGCGTCGCCCGAGGCCGGTTTCACGCCGCCGGAGGATGCAGCGCCGGCGCCTGCGCCCGTCGCGGTCGCCGAAACGGCCCCGGCCGCGCCTGCGCCCGCCAAGGCAAAGGCGGCCAGGCCGCGACGCCCACGGGCGAAGAAGACGCCCGGCGAGGGCTGAGCGGAATGGCCGACGACGAAGCCGACATCGAAGCCTCGCGCGCGCCGCTCCTCGATCACCTGATCGAACTGCGCAGCCGGCTCATCGTCTGCGCCGCCGCGATCGCGGTCGGGTTCGTGATCTGCTTTATCTTCTCGACCCAGATTCTGGTCTTCCTGCTCGCCCCGTTCGAGCGCGCGCAGGGCCTCTTGGCGGTGCAACAGGCGACCGGCGCCCACCGCGGGCCGTTCGACCTCTTGCTGGCCATGATCGGGCTGAAGTCGATCGCCAACATCCATGTGCAACAGGTCCACATGGTGTTCACCGCGCCGCTCGAGGTGTTCTTCGAGAAGGTGAAGCTCGCGGTTTTCGGCGCGATCGTGATCACCTTTCCGGTGCTGGCGACGCAGCTCTACCGCTTCATCGCGCCTGGGCTCTATCGCCGCGAACGGCGCGCCTTCCTGCCGTTCCTGATCGCCTCGCCGATCCTCTTCCTGATGGGCGCGGCGCTGGTCTACTTCGTCATGCTGCCGTTCGTGCTGTGGTTCTCGCTGAACCAGCAGATCACCGGCGACGCCGCGATCTCGGTTTCGCTCCTGCCGAAAGTCTCCGACTACCTCAGCCTGGTGACGACGCTGCTGCTGGGCTTCGGGCTCTGTTTTCAGCTGCCGGTTGTGCTGGCGCTGCTCGGCATGGCGGGCATCGTGAGCAGCCGCTTCCTGCGCTACGGGCGGCGCTACGCCATCGTGGTCGTGTTCGTGGTCGCGGCGCTCGTCACCCCGCCGGACCCGATCAGCATGATGAGCCTCGCGCTCCCGGGCGTGGCGCTCTACGAGATCTCTATCCTGGTCGTCTGGCTGATCGAGCGCCGAAAGGCGCGCGAGGACGCTGAGGCAGAGACCGCCTTAGCCTCCGATGCAACCTAGCTAGGCGTCAGCGGGGGCGGCTCCCCGATCGCAACGTCGAGGATCGCCTCCACCTGTGCGTCGCGGGGCAGTGGATCCATCCACGCCGCCGTGAAGCGCCCAGCTTCGTTCAGGACGAGGAACCCGACGACGGTTGAGATCATCGTGACTCGCCGACGCCGCAGCCAACCCCGGCTGGCGCCCGGGTAGGCTTGCGCCAGCGCCCGCCGCAGCGTCTCGAAAGTGCGTTTGTATGCGGCCTCCAGCCCGGGTTCGATCGGGTTGCGGCGCAGAAGGTCGCTCTCGAACATCAGCCGGTGCAGGCCGGGCCGGCTCCAGGCAAAGTGCATGTAGTCGCGCATGGCCTTGCGCATGCGCGCCGGGCCGTCGCCGGTGCCTGCCCCCGCGGCTTGGTAGACGTCGGCCAAGGCCTCGAACCCCTGCGTCGCGACGACCGCCAGCAGCGCGTCGCGGTCGGCGAAGTGCCGGTATGGCGCGGCCCGCGAGACGCCGAGCGAAGCGGCGAGATCGCGCAGCGATAGCGCGTCAGCCCCCGCGGTCTCGACCACCTTCAACGCCGCTTCGACGAGGGCGTTGGCGAGATCGCCGTGATGGTACGGGGGCTTGGTCATAGCCAATGTTGACACGGCTCACATCCAATGGCAATGTGAGCGCCGACAACATTGGAGCTCTGCCATGCGACTGATCGGATTCCTTGCAACCATCCTCTTGCTGACGGCCGGCGCGGCGCGCGCCGCGAACGTCGGTTTCGAGCAGGTCAGCGTCGCGGACGGCGCCGCCAGGCTGCTGGTCGTCGGCATCTGGTATCCGACCGACGCCCAGCCTGCGTCACAGGCGCTCGGGCCGTTCACCCAGGACGTGGCGACGGACGCACCGATCGCCGGCGGCCGACTGCCGATGGTCGTGTTCAGCCACGGAACGGGCGGCTGGTATGGCGGCCACTACGACACCGCGCTCGCGCTCGCGCGCGCTGGGTTCGTCGTCGCTGCGGTCAGCCACACGGGCGACACCTACGACGATCACAGCCAGGCGGCCCTGATCTGGCTCCGCTCGGCCCAGATCCACCGGCTGCTCGACTACATGCTGGCCGAGTGGCCCGGGCGCGCGCAGCTCGACCCCGACCGCATCGGCATGTTCGGATTCTCGGCCGGTGGCTTCACGACCCTGGTCGTCGCAGGCGGCGCCCCTGACCTCAGCCTGGTCGCGCCCCACTGCCAGAAGGTCCCGACCGCGTTCGAGTGCGGGGTGATCAAGCAGGCTGGGCCGGGCCTCCAGACGGCGATCACGACCCTGCCGAAGTCGGTTTTCGTTCACGACCCGCGGGTCAAGGCCGTCGTCGTCGCCGCGCCGGCGCTGGGCTTCGCATTCGGGAAGACCGGTCTCGCCGGAGTGACCGTCCCCATGCAGCTGTGGCGGGCCGAGGACGACCACGTGCTGCCGGGACTGGATTATGCGGCGGCGGTGGACCGCGACCTGCCGCAGACGGCGGACTACCACGTGGTCCCGAACATGGACCACTACGACTTTCTGAGCCCCTGCAGCGCTCTGATGCGCATGCGCGCCCCAGCGGAAATCTGCGCATCTCGTCCCGGTTTCGACCGCGCGGTCTTCCACGCCGACTTCGACCGCGACGTCGTGGCCTTCTTCGAGAAGACGCTGGGCTAGCCGCTACTCCGCGGCCACCGCCGTCTTGGCGCGCGCCGGCGCGTCGGCGGTGCCGAGGTGGCGGCGCCAGAAGGCCTCCCAGTCGCCGGCCTCGAAGTTCGGGATGTCCATGTGGCCGCCGGGGTTGATGTGCATCGTCTTCTCCTTCGAGCCGAAGGCGTTGAAGAGGGCGATGCCGGTCTCGCGCGGGGCGACGGCGTCTTCCCACTGGAAGATGAACATCAGCGGGATGGTGATCTTCTTCGCCGCGGCTTCCATCTCGCTCGCGCCCTCGCGCAGGCCGGCGAGGCCGAAGATAGCGGCGGTGATGCGCGGCTCGCCAGCCACGAACGGCACGCCGATCGCCGTCCCCATCGAGACGCCCCAGTAACCGACCGGTCCGTTCGAGCCGACGAAGTCGAAGGTCTGCGCCATATCGAGCGCCGTCTTCCATTCCGGCACGGCCTTCTGGCTGCGTCTCAGCATCTGGCGGAAACGCTCGGGGTCGACGACCTGCGCCGGCGCCTCGCCGCGCACGCGAGCGCCGACCTCGCGGCCCAGCGCGACAGCCTCCTCGCGGCTGATGCGGTCGCCATGGCCGGGCGCATCGATGGCCAGCGTCGCGTAGCCGAACGCCTGCGCATAGCGGCGGGCGCGGGCCGAGAGCGTCGGCGTTTTCTTGTGCTGCGAGCCGCCGTGGCCCATCAGCACCAGCGGCCGTGGGCCTTTTGCGCCCTCCGGCGCCCAGATCACGGCCGGCACGCGCTCGCCGTCGACGGTGAGCTCGAACGAGCGGCGCACGACCCCGCCATCCTCGATGCGCTCCTGGGTGATTGTCATGCCGATGCTCCTTTTGCGTTCCTCTTTTTCCGGCGCCAAGGGCGCCGGATTACGGCGCCTGTCAATATTCGACGTCCGCTGCCGCCTCGGCCGCGGAGGGGTAGCCGCTCCGTTCGGCGCGCCTTAAGGAAGGCGCTTCCGACAGAGCACCACCCAGACCTCGCATGCACGACATCAGGGCCATCCGCGAAAACCCCGCCGCCTACGACAAGGGCTGGGCGTCGCGCGGCCTGCCGCCGGAAACCGAGACCATCCTCGCGCTCGATGTCCAGCTGCGCGCCGCGCAGACGGCGCTGCAGGCCGCGCAGAGCCGGCGGAACGAGGCGTCCAAGCTGATCGGCATGGCAAAGGCCAAGAAGGACGGGGCGGCGGCCGCCGAACTCATGGCCGAGGTCGAACAGCTCAGGGCCATCATCGCCGAGCAGGCCGAGCTGGAGCGGGCGAGGTCCGCGGCGTTGCATGAGCTGTTAGCGGGCCTGCCCAACATCCCGGCCGCAGGCGTGCCGGTTGGGCAGGACGAGAGCGCAAACGTCGAGGACCACCGTTGGGGCGAACCCTTCGCTATCCAGGACCCCAAGGACCACGTCGACCTGGGCGCGAACCTCGGTCTGATGGACTTCGAGGCGGCCGCGCGTATGTCTGGCGCGCGGTTCGTGGTCTTGAAGGGCGAGCTGGCGCGGCTCGAGCGCGCGCTCGGCCAGTTCATGCTCGACATCCAGACCCGCGAGCACGGCTATCACGAGGTCTCGCCGCCGCTGCTCGTGCGCGACGAGGCGGTGTTCGGCACAGGCCAGCTGCCCAAGTTCGCCGAGGATCTGTTCCACACGACCGACGACCGATGGCTCATCCCGACCGCCGAGGTGTCGCTGACCAATCTCGTGCGCGAACAGATCACGCCGGAAGAGGAGCTGCCGTTACGCCTGACGGCGCTCACGCCCTGCTTCCGCTCGGAGGCCGGCGCGTCGGGCAAGGACACCCGCGGCATGGTCCGCCAGCACCAGTTCTACAAGGTCGAGCTGGTCTCGATCACCGCTCCGGAGGACTCCGAGACCGAGCACCAGCGCATGGTCGATTGCGCGGAAGCCGTGCTCAAGCGCCTCGACCTGCCGTTCCGCACCGTGGTGCTCTCGACCGGCGACATGGGATTTTCCGCCAGGAAAACGTACGACATCGAGGTCTGGCTGCCGTCGCAGGCGACCTACCGTGAGATCTCCTCCTGCTCGAACTGCGGCGGCTTCCAGGCGCGGCGCATGGATGCCCGCTGCCGCCGCGCCGGCGAGAAGGGAACGCGCTTCGTGCACACCCTGAACGGCTCCGGGCTGGCGGTCGGCCGCACGCTGGTGGCGCTGATGGAGAACTATCAGGACGAGCGCGGCCGCATCGCCATCCCCCAGGCGCTGCAGGGCTACATGGGCGGCCTGACCCATATCGGCGGCTGAGCGTCGGCTTTGCGCATCCTGCTCACCAACGACGACGGCATCAACGCCGAGGGCTTTCAGGCGTTGGAGAAGATCGCGGGCGAGCTTTCGGACGATCTCTGGATGGTCGCGCCCGAGGCCGAGCAGTCCGGCGCGAGCCGTGCGCTGACGCTCAGTGAACCGCTCCGCGTACGCCAGCTGGACGAGCGCCGCTTCGCCGTCGCCGGCACGCCCTGCGACTGCGTCACGCTGGCGCTGATGGAGCTGATCGACGGGCCGAAGCCCGACCTTGTGCTCTCCGGCGTCAACCGGGGGCACAACGTCGCGGAGGACGTGACCATGTCCGGCACTGTCGCCGGCGCGATCGAAGGCATGGCGCTCGGCGTTCCGTCCATCGCGCTCTCCCAGGGCCTGACCTGGAAGCGCGGCGAGGAGCCGACGATCCACTTCGACACCGCCGAAACCTTCGGGCCCGGCCTCGTACGGCGGCTGGTCGAGGTGGGATGGCCGGCGGGCGTAATCATGAACGTCAACTTTCCCGGCCGCCCGCCGGAGGAGGTCGGGGCCGTCGAGGTCACACGGCAGGCGTTCCGCGACGCCCAGACGCGGCATTTCGAGCGCCGCAAGGACCTGCGCGGGCGCGACTACTACTGGCTCGGCTACCGCAATCTTCCGTCGAAACCGGCCGATGGCACCGACCTGCGGGCCATCTATGATGGCAAGATATCGGTGACCCCGCTGCACATCGATCTGACCCATATGCAGACCGTCCACGCGCTCAAGGCCGTGCTCGGCGGCGCGCCGCCCAAGTTATGAGCGCCGACGAGCCTTTCGACGAGCCGCAGACCCAGCGGGCGCGCCTCATCCTGTCGCTCCGTTCGCAGGGTGTCTCCGACCCAGCGGTGCTGGCGGCGATGGAGCAGACGCCGCGTGACCTCTTCACGCCCAACCTGTTTCAGGATCGCGCCTGGGAGGACTCGGCGCTGCCGATCGCTTGCGGTCAGACGATCAGCCAGCCGTATATCGTGGCGCTCATGACCCAGGCGCTGATGATTGAGGCGCGCGCCCGGGTGCTCGAGATCGGCACCGGGTCGGGCTACCAGACCGCCGTCCTCTCCAGGCTCGCGCGCCTGGTCTACACGATCGAGCGCTATCGAACGCTGCTGGCCGAAGCCGAGGCGCGGTTCCGCGCGCTCGAGCTCGGCAACATCATCACCCGCTTCGCCGACGGCGGCGCCGGCTGGCCGGAGCAGGCGCCGTTCGACCGCATTCTGGTCACAGCAGCGGCGCCGGGCGAGCCCAAGACGTTGCTGTCGCAGCTGAAACCGTCGGGGATCCTGGTTGCGCCGGTCGGCCGCGGCCCCATCCAGACGCTCAAGCGCTACGCCGGCGACGGCAGTGGCGGGTTTAAGGAAGAGGTGTTGTGCGATGTCCGCTTTGTGCCGTTGCTTGACGGCGTGGCGCGCGAACTATGAGCGTTGGCGACGGTTCGGGGTGGCGCTGGCGGCGCGCATGGCCGAAACTGACCGCGCGGCGCAGGCGAATCCGGGTGAGGGCGTAGCGACGATGACAGCATTCTGGGTGCGGACGGCGGCCGCGGCCGCAAGCGTGCTGACGTTGCAGGCATGCACCATGCCTCATTCGGAATATCCGCCGTCTGAGGACTATCAGACGCCAGCCGCGCTGCAGGCGCCGAAGCCGCAATACCCGGTCACCCAGGACCAGCCGCCGCCGGCTCAGTCGGCCGATCCGCACGACCCGGTCGCCAGTCCGACGCCGCCGGTGACCGCCCAACCGCTGCCGCCGCCGGCGCCCACCTCTGAGCCGACCGCCGACTTCGGGCCCCGGCCGACCTATGCAGTTGAATGGACCCAGCCGCTGCAGCTCTGGCAGGCGGCGCGACACCGCCGGGTACAACACGAGCGCGCCCGCACCCACGTCGACGCGCGCGGCCGGCTCGAGGCCGCCGGCGAGGCCAAGACGGTCAGGATAAGGAAGGGCGACACGCTGCGCTTGCTCGCCAAACGCTACGGCACGACTGCACGGGCGCTGATGAAGGCCAATGGGATCAGACATCCGGGCGATCTGGCGGTCGGCGAGCCGATCGTGGTCCCCGGAGCTCCCGCTGCGCTCACCCGGCGCGAAAGACGCGCGGAAGCGGCGGCCGAGATGCGCGAAGTCCGGACCCGAAAGACCTATCGCGCTCACAAAGGCGACACGATCTATTCCATCGGTCGCCGCTTCAAGATCTCGCCCAAGACGATCGAGACGCTGAACGGCTTTACCCAAAAGACCCGGCTGAAAACCGGCGAGCTCGTTCGGCTTCCCGGCTCGGAGGTCGAAGTTGCTGAGGAGCGGACGCCGCCCCGCGTCGAGCCCTCGCGGCCGGTCACAGAAGCGCCGTCGAGCGAGGCGGCGCGCTCGATGACCGAGCCGGACCATCCGATTCCTTACGCCGAGCTGCCGGGCCACCTCGAGGGGCCGAACGCGTCATACGCACCCGTCCCGTCCATCGCGGCCCCGCCTGAACGCCCGATCGTGCCGCCGGTGGCGCAGCCGCAGCCGTTGGGGCCGCCCGACGCCTCCGTGCTGATGGCCGGGCGGGGGCGCTTCGTCTGGCCGGTGCGCGGGACCGTGTTCTCGGGTTTCGGCCCGAAGGCCGGCGGACAACGCAGCGACGGTATCGACATCGCCGCTCCGCTTGGAACGCCCGTCATGGCCGCGGCGACCGGCGATGTGGTGTACGCCGGCGCGCTCCCCGAGCTGGGCAACCTGGTCCTGGTGAAGCATCAGGACGGTTGGATCACGGCCTACGCGCATCTCTCGAAGACCGAGGTCAGGATCAAGGATCACGTGACCCAGGGCCAGGAGGTCGGCCAAGCCGGCCAGTCGGGCAGCGCCGCCCAATCGGAGGTTTACTTCGAAATCCGCTACGCGCCGACCCCGCGCGACAAGGCGAGGCCGGTCGACCCAGCACTCTTGCTGGCGAGCCAGTAGGCAGTCCATCGACGCTGAATGACAGCGAATTAAGCTGCTTTGCGCGGGCGGATGCGGTTAGCTTCGCCGCTTGTTCTCCTGGGAGAGACTGACGATGCGTGCAGCGTTGGCCCTTGTCGCGGGCTTTGCCGCCCTTGGCTGGGCCGGCCTGGCCTCGGCGCAGAGCATCGAATTCCGCAACGTCTCCGCCCGCGTGGTGATCATCCCCGAGCAGCGCTCGGACGTGCAGGTCATCGTCCTGAAAACCAATCCGCGCTTGCCGCTCAGGATCAGCAAGAGCTTCGGCGACCGGACTATCGTCAACGGCGGCGACTGGTTCGGCCTGTTCTGGGGCGCACATGCCGACTGCAGCGGCGGCGACGCGCCTTGGACCGACGTGCCGAGTGTCGGCCGCGTCGCTTATGCGGACCTGCCGCAGATCACCGTGCGCGTGCCGGAGGATGCGGTCGTCGAGGCGGGGGGCGCGATCTATGGGAGCGTCGGCCGTTCCCAGAGCCTTCACCTACGCATCGCCGGCTGCGGCGCGTGGACCGTCGCCAACGTCGCCGGCGGGCTCGACGTGGTCGCGGCAGGATCGGGGCGCCTGCATACCGGCTCCGCCGGCCGCATGAGCCTGTCGATCGCCGGCGCCTCCGACGCCACGACGACCGAGGTGCAAGACGGACTCGAGGTGTCCATCGCCGGCGCCGGCGATGTGCACGTTGGCCAAGCCTCGGGCCCGGTCGAGGTGAACATGGCTGGCGGCGGCAGCGTGCGCATCGACGGGGGTCGGGCCACCAGCGTCGGCGTCAACATCATGGGTTCGGGCGACGTCGACTACGGCGGCGTCGCCGACACGCTCCAGGCCAACATCGCGGGCTCCGGCGACATTCACGCGGCCAAGGTCCTGGGCGCGGTGAGCCGGTCGATCGCCGGCGCCGGCTCGGTCGAAGTCGGGCCTTAAGGCTCAGCCGAGCAACGCGAGCAGTCCCCCAAGGAGCGCCGTCGGGCTCGGCGGGCAGCCTGGAATGGTGAGGTCGACAGGAACCACGGCAGAGACGCCGCCGGCGCAGGCGTAGCTGCCGGCGAAGAGGCCGCCGTCGATCGCGCAGACGCCAGCCGCCACGACCCACTTGGGCGCCGGTGTGGCCGCGAAGGTTCGCTCCAGCGCCTCCTTCATGTTCAGCGTCACGGGGCCGGTGACCAGCAGCACGTCGGCATGCCGCGGCGAGGCGACGAAGCGCAGGCCGAAACGCTCAAGGTCATAGTATGCGTTGCTCAGCGCATGGATCTCGAGCTCGCAAGCGTTGCACGAGCCGGCGTCGACCTGGCGGATCGAAAGGCTCCGGCCGAGCCGCTTGCGCGCGGCGGCCTCGAACGCGGCGCCCAGTTCGCTGAGGCCGAGCGGCGCGGGCGCGGCCTCGGTCGCGGCAGGCCTCAGGAGCCCTTCGGCAAAGAGCCTCGTCATACTCATTCTAGAGGTCGACCCCGGCGTACGAGCAGTTGAAGGACTTGTTGCATAAGGGAAAGTCGGCAACGATGTTCCCCTCAATGGCGGCCTCGAGCAGCGGCCACTGGAACCACGAGGGATCGCGCAGGCAGGCGCCGGCGACCGCGCCGCCGGCCAATCGGAGCCAGACGAACACGTCGCCGCGGAAGCCTTCGACGAGCGCGATCCCCTCGCCGTCGCATGACGAAAGCCCGACCGCGACCGGTCCGTCAGGGGCGCGAGCCAGGATCTGCTCGACGAGGCTCAGGCTCTGCCAGACCTCCTCGATCCGCACCCAGACGCGAGCGTTGACGTCGCCCTCGTCGCGGGTGGGGACCTGGAAGTCGAGCGTGTCGTAGGGTGGGTAGGCGAACGCCTTGCGGGCGTCGAAGGCCCTGCCGCTTGCCCGGCCGACAAAGCCACCGGCGCTAAACCGGCGTGCGAGCTCGCGCCCGACGACGCCGGTGCCCACCATGCGGTCCTGCAGCGATGCGGTGTCGTCGTAGACCTCGGCGAGCAGCGCCAGGCGCTCACGGACGAGCCCGACCAGCGCTGCGATCGCGGCCGCTCCGGCGGCATCAAGGTCGACGGCGACGCCGCCCGGGGTGATGCGATCCATCATCAGGCGATGGCCAAAAGCGGCATCGGCCGCGCGCAGCACCTGCTCACGCAGCATCGCGCAGTGGGCGTGCATGATGGCGAAGGCCGCGTCGTTGCAGACAGCGCCGATATCGCCGAGGTGGTTGGCGAGGCGCTCCAGCTCGGCCATGAGCGCGCGAAGCCAGTGCGCACGCGCCGGCGCCTCGATCGCAAGGGCATCTTCGGCGGCGCGGGCGAAGGCGATGGCGTAAGCGACCGTCGAGTCGCCGCTGACGCGGCCCGCGAGCTGCGTCGCGCGACCGACATCGGCGCCGCGCATCAGCCGCTCGACGCCGCGGTGGACATAGCCAAGGCGCTCCTCCAGCCGCACGACGGTCTCGCCGCTGGCGGTGAAGCGAAAGTGGCCGGGCTCGATGATCCCGGCGTGGACAGGCCCGACCGGGATCTGATGCAGGCTCTCACCCTCCGAGGGCAGGAAGGCGTATGGGGTCGGTCCGGCCGCCGGCGCCGCGGTCCCGAGGGGATGGCCGATGGGCCAGCGCCCGTGATCGAGCCAGGGCCGCGTATCGAGCGCGCCATCGGCGGCCAGGCCGGTCAGGTCGAAGAGCGCGCGCTCAAGTCGGATCGCGGGCGGATGGCGCGCGCCAACCGAGGGGAAGCGGCCGCCCGGGCAGGGCAGCTCAAGCACCGCGATTGCGGGTCCGCCGGCGTGCGTGGCCATGCGCGCCACGCCCGGTTGGCCCCAGAGCGCGAGCAGCGTCCGCTCGCCGCTCACGAGAGCCTCGATCGCGTCCCCCCAGCCCGCTTCGTCGATCGTTTCGCGCGCCCACATCATCCGAGCAGCTTCGCTACGTGCTGGAACCAGACAGTGATGAGAGGGGGAAAGAAGACGCCCGCGACGACCACCAGGGCGAGATGGCTGAACATCGGCAGGTACGACGCCTTGGCCGGCGCGGCCCCGGGGCTCGGCTCGCCGAACGCCAGGCCCTGTAAGCGCAGCAACAGCGCGCCGAAGGCGACGAGCAGGCCGAAGACGAGCGGGATGGCGAGCAACGGCTGGCGCGCGAACGTCGAGCTGACCACGAGGAATTCCGAGGTGAAGATTCCAGAGGGCGGCAGGCCGGCGATGGCGGCGACGCTGGCCGCCAGCGCCCAACCCAAGACGGGATGGGTGACCGTCAGTCCCCGAATGTCGGCTATCGACTGCGTGCCCTTTACCTGGGCGATGTGGCCGACGTTGAAAAAGATCGCCGACTTGGTCAGCGAGTGCATGGTCATGTGCAGCAGGCCAGCGAAATTGGCCAAGGGTCCGCCCATGCCGAAGGCGAACGCGATGATCCCCATGTGCTCGATCGAGGAGTAGGCGAACAGCCGTTTGATGTCGCGCCGCCGGTAGAGCATGAACGCGGCGAAGATCAGCGAGACCAGTCCCATCACGATCATCAGCGGTCCCGGCGCGATGGCCGCCGGATTGGCCGCGAGCAGGATCTTGAAGCGCAGCAGCGCGTAGAGCGCGACGTTCAGCAGGAGGCCGGAAAGCACGGCCGAGATCGGCGTCGGTCCCTCGGCGTGGGCGTCAGGCAGCCAGGCGTGCAGGGGCGCCAGGCCCACCTTGGTCCCATAGCCCAGCATGAGGAAGACGAAGGCGAGGTTGAGCAGAGCTGGATCGAAGGCGTGCGCATGGGCGACGAGCACGGTCCAGACCATGCCCGGCAACCCCTCGCCCACGACCGGCCTGGCGGCGACGTAGACGAGGATGGTGCCGAACAGCGCGAGCGCGATGCCGACGCTGCCCAGAATGAAGTATTTCCACGCCGCCTCGATCGCCTCGTGCGTGCGGTAGACGGCCACCATCATCACCGTCGTCAACGTGGCGAGCTCGATCGCCACCCACATCAGCCCGATGTTGTTGGCCGCCAGCGCCAGGTTCATCGCGAACATCAGCACCTGGTACATGGCGTGGTAGAACCTGAGGCGCGTGGGCGTCAGGCGGCCGGTCTCGACCTCGTGCGCGATGTAGCTGGCGGAGAAGACGCTGGTGGTGAAGCCGACGAAGGCCGAGAGCACGATGAAGACGATGCTGAGATCATCGACCCTCAGATAGAGCCCGCCGGCGGGCCGCACGACGAGGAGCGACAGCGCAGCACAGAGCGTGGCCAGGCTGGCCAGCACGTTCAAGGTTGCAGACGCGCGATAGCCTGGTAGCAACGCAAGCACGCCCGCCGCGACCAGCGGGATGATCAGGATCGTTTCGAGCGCGTTGATCATCCGCGGTCTCCCCGGAATCGATCGAGCGCGGTCACGTCGACGGTCTCGAAGCGCTCACGGATGCGGAACAAGAAGACGCCGATCACGATGAAGGCGATCAGCACCGAGAAGGCGACGCTGATCTCGACCACCAGCGGCATGCCCTTGGCCCCGGTCGCCGCCAGCACAAGGCCGTTCTCGAGCGACATGAAACCCACGACGAGCCCAACGGCGTTGCGCCGCGTCACCATCATCAGGAGCCCGAGCAGCACGACCGAGAGCGCGAACGCCAGATCCTCGCGCGCGAGCCGGTCGGCGTCCGGCGTGACGCCGAGCATCACGACCAGCGCCAGCGCCACCAGGCCGATTCCGGCGAGCATGGTGGGACCGACCCCGACCACCTGATCGATCTCGCGGTGGATGCCGAGAGCCTTGATCATCCGGTGCAGGGCGATCGGAATGACCAGCGCCTTGAACAGCAGTGCGATCGCCGCCGTCACGTAGAGATGCGGCTCGCCCTGGACGTAGGCCTGCCAGGCGACCGACAGCGCCAGCGTCACTGCCTGGACGGCGAACACGTTGATCAGGGCCGTCAGCCGGTCCTGGTAGAGCATGAGTAGGCTGATGAGCACCAAGCCGCCGGCGAGCAGGTGGGCGATGTCGAAGGAAAGTCCGCTCATCGCAGGCCACCTCGGGAGACGAACAGCAGGAGCACGCCGAGGAAGCCCATCATGAACGCGGCGCCCAGGAACGCGGGCACGCGGAACACCCGCATCTTGGCGATCGCCGTCTCGAATCCGGCGAGCAGGACGCCGGCGACGGCCAGCTTGCCGACGTACGCCGCGACGCCGATGGCAAGAGCTTCGGGGCCAGCCCCGGCCGGGGCGATGCCCCAGGGCGCGAAGACGCAGGCGATCAGCGACACATAGAGCAGCAGCTGCAGCGACGAGGCGAGCTCAAGGACCGCCAGGTGCCGTCCGGAATACTCGAGCACCATGGCCTCATGGACCATGGTCAGCTCGAGGTGGGTCGACGGATTGTCGACTGGGATGCGCGCGTTCTCGGCGAGCGCCACCATGATGAGCGCGACGAGGGACAGCGCCAGCGTGACCCTTAGCCCGACGTTCGACGAAAGCATGTAACTCGCGACAGTGGAGAGCTGGGTCGAGCCGGCCAGCAGCGCCAGCGAGAAGACGATCATCAGCATTGCCGGTTCGGCCAGCGAGGCGATCATGACCTCGCGCGAAGCCCCGATGCCACCGAAGCTCGTGCCGACGTCCATCCCGGCCAGCGCCAGGAAGAAGCGCGCGCTGCCGAGGAGCGCGATGATGGCGATCAGGTCGGCGGACCAGGAGAAAAGCAGACCCGTGGCGAAGGTGGGAACCAGCGCGGCCGCGACCCAGGTCCCGGCGAAGACCAGGTAGGGCGCGGCGCGGAAGAGCCAGGAGGCGTTCTCCGCCAGTACTGCCTCCTTGCGCATCAGCCGCCAGAGGTCGCGGTAGGGCTGCAGCAGCGGCGGGCCGCGGCGGCGGACTAGACGCGCCTTCACTTTGCGCACGAAACCGGTCAGCAGGGGCGCGAGCGCCAGCACCAGAGCCATCTGGCCGCCCTGGATCGCAAGCGAGGCGATCAGCGCCATACGGCCAGCACCAGCAAGAGGCCGATCAGGGCCAGGAAGACGAGAGTCAGGTAGAAGCGGATGGTCAGGAACTGCAGTCTATTGAGCCGTGTGGCGGCGAAGCCGACGGCGCCGGCGATCGGCGCGTAGAGACCCTCCCAGATCGGGTCGTGGACGACGGCCTCGTAGCGGGCGGGGCTGAGGTCACCCGGCGGGGGCATCTCGACCCGCTCTCGTGCGGCGAACAGAACCGTCCCAAACACGCGCCGGATCGGCTGGGCGAAGCTGGCCGCAGTGTACTGGGTGGCCGGGCTTGGATCGGGCGCGCCGCAATCCCACGCCGGCGCGCGCCGCACCTTGCGTGAGGCGAACTCGTGGATCGCGAGCGCGCAGAGCCCGGCCGAGGCGGTGATGAACACCAGCACCAGCAGGCCGTTGTATGAGCTGCGGGCCTGGGCGATCGGGACGATGGTCAACCACGCCTGGCTCGCCTGGGCCGGCATCCGCCCGCCCTCCAGCGCCTGCACCGCAGGCGCCAAGGCATCGATGACGAAGCCCGGCAGCACGCCGGCGGCGAGACACAAGCCCACGAGGATGAACATGGCCGTACGCGAGAAGCGGTCGGTCTCGTGCGCCGCCGCGGCGTCCGCCGTGCGCGGCCGGCCGAGGAAGACGACGCCGAAGGCTTTCACGAAGCACGCGGCGGCCAGAGCAGCCGACAGCGCCAGCAGCGCGCCGACGGCGGGCACGAGCAACTTGAGGGCCCAGGGATCGAGGCGCGGGCTGAGCAGGATCGCCTGGAAGGTTAGCCACTCGGAAACGAAGCCGTTCAGAGGCGGCAGCGCGGAGATGGCGACACAGCCGGCCAGGAAGGCGAAGGCGGTTTGCGGCATGCGCCGGATCAACCCGCCCAGATGCTCCATGTCGCGCTCGCCGGTGGCCGTGAGCACGGCGCCCGAGCCGAAAAACAGCAAGCTCTTGAACAGCGAGTGGTTGAAGACGTGGAAGAGCGCCGCCGTCATGGCGAGCGCCGCCGCGAGCGGGAGCGACGCGGCCTTGAAGGCGAGCGCCAACCCGAGCCCGATGAAGATGATGCCGATGTTCTCGACCGTATGGTAGGCGAGCAGCCGTTTGAGGTCGTGCTGCATGAGCGCCTGCAGCACCCCGATCACCGCCGTCGCCCCGCCGAGCGCGAGAACCGTCACCGCCCACCACCACTGGGGCGGCCCCGCGAGATCGAAGACGATGCGCACGAACGCGTAGACCGCAACCTTGGTCATCACGCCGCTCATCAGGGCCGAGACGTGGCTGGGCGCGGCGGGGTGGGCGAGCGGCAGCCAGACGTGCAACGGGACCAAACCGGCCTTGGAGCCCGCGCCGAGGATGGACAGGGCCAGGACGGCGCTCGCGATCGCGGCGGTCGGCGGGCGCGCCCGCATCATGTCGAAGCCGTAGGCGCCCGTCGGGCCGGCCAGGAGGCCGAACGCCAGCAAGAGGCAGAGCGCGCCGAAGCTCGCCATCACCAGATAGACGTAGCCGGCGCGCGCGTTGCCCGCCTCGCGGTGACGGGCCATGACCAGGCCCCACGAAGCCAAGGACATCACCTCCCACGCGATCAGGAAGGAGAAGGCGTCGGCAGCATTGACGACGAGGTTCATCCCGGCCAGGAAGACCGGGTAGAAGGGGAGGACGCGCTCGGGCTCCGGCTCGTGGCGGCCGTAGCCGAGCGCATAGAGGCTGGCGATCGCGCCGCCCAGGTTCACCACCACCAGGAAGACGGCGGCGAGCGCGTCCAGGTGGAAGCGAGCTCCGATCCAGGGCAGGCCAAGCGGCAGGGAGACATCGGCTGAGGCTGGGATGAGGCCGAGCAGGCTCAGAAGGGCGGCCCCGCAGGCTAATGAGCAAACAGCCGCGGCGCCGGCATAGACGCCCCAACGCGCCGCCGCCGATCGCCCGCCGGCCACCCCCACCGCCGCCAGCGCCAGGAGCGCGCCGGCGGCCGCCAGCACCGTCTGCAGCGCGCTCACTTCAACCTGACGCCACGGCCGCCGTCGGCGCTGGCGGCGCCGTCGCCGATCAAGGCGACGCCCGCGCCGTCCAGCGCGCCGATCAGCTTCATCAGCGAGTCCACATTGCCGCGGATGACGCCTTCGCTCGCTTCCATCCGCTGAATGGTCGGCACCGACAGCCCGGACAGCTCGGCCAGCCGACGCTGGTCGAGGCCCGCGAGAGCGCGGGCAGCGCGGAGTTGAGCGGCGGTGATCATGTTTCAAACATGAATCTAGCTAAGAAAACGCTGATAAATCCGACTCTGTACTTGAATCAAGTCGTGTCGACGCCCGATTTGATCCAGATCAAGGACACGCGCGCCACACCCGCCGATCCGGCAGGCGTTCAGGGGGAACGCACGTCGTGCTCAAAACCTACACCTTCTATCTCCGCCATGGCGAACAGGCGGACCGGCCGGTGCACGCGCCGCACGACCTCGACCGCGATCCCTTCGAGCCGGTGCTGTGCCAAAACGACAGCGGGGCTCGCGAACGCGCCGAGGAGATGCTGTCGACCCTCCCAGACTGCGTGGCGATCGACGTCTGCTTCGGCCGCGACCTGCTCTTCCGGATTTCGCGAGATTCGAGCTGAGTGGAGGAGGGCCGCTCGGCTAGGACAGCCGAACCTTGACGGCGCGGGTTCGCGCGCGTATGACCCGCGCCTCTTCAAGGACCGGCCGTAAGTTATTGGCTTAGACGCGGTCCGCGAGACGACCAGCCACAAGCGCGACGCCGGCTTTCGCCAGGGCCTTGCGCGGGCTGGGATGAGGGCCCCCGCGGTGCTGCATCGCGTGGGCCGTTTCGTTTTCGCGGATCATGTGAGTAGACGTAACTCGAGGCTCCAAAAGAGCTTCGGGCCGATCTTTGAAACGGTGGATGAACGAGGCGAGCGTTTGCAAAGGAACGCGGGCTAGATGGATCGACAGAACATACGCATCCGGCTCAAGGCCTTCGACCACCGGGTGCTGGACCATTCGACACGCGAGA
>DATNJB010000046.1:0-4144 GCA_035604135.1 Caulobacteraceae bacterium
GAGGCGGTGATGGTGGCGCTGATCGCGTTCCAGAACCCCGATGGCGGGTTCGGACATGGACTGGAGCCGGACATGCGCAGTCCTGCGTCGACCGCGATCGCCACCAGCATCGGGCTGCGGCTGCTCACCCGCGTCAAAGCACCGGCGCGGCACCCGACGGTGGTTGGGGCGATCGAGTGGCTGGCGGGGGCGCTGGACCGCGAGGCCGGCGTCTGGCCGATCGTCTGCAAGGAGGTCGAACTGGCGCCGCATGCGCCCTGGTGGACCTGGTCCGAGGACCTGGCGGCGAGCTGGAACGGCTTCCACTTCAACCCGACCGCCGAGATCCTGGCGCACCTCTATCGCTATCGCGCCGCGACGCCGGCCGAGGTGTTCGCCTGCGCCGAGGCAGGCCTGCGGCGGAACCTGGCTGACACCGAGCTGTTGGAAGGCGCCTACGACCTGAAGTGCGCGATCCGCCTGGCCGAGGCCGATGGGCTTCCCGCCGACCTCGCCAAGCCGCTGGAGGCGCTGGTGCGGCGCTCGATCGCCGCGCATGACCCCGCCGACGACCACGCCTCGCCGTTCGACGCGGCGGCGACACCGTCGAGCCCGTTCGCCGACCTAGTCGACGGCCGCATCGAGGCGGCGCTCACCGCGCTGATCGACAGCCAGGCCGAGGACGGCGGCTGGACCTGGAATCCCGAGTGGAACTGGGGCTTCGTCGACAAGAAGGCCTGGGCGGAGGCGCACCGCGACTGGCGCGGCCAGCTGACCCGCGAGACCCTGGAGACGCTGCTGGCGTACGGGCGGGTCGAGACCTGACTAGCGGACGGGCGGGTGGAGGCCTGACCCAAAATCCCGCTCATCCCGGCGAAGGCCGGGACCCAGGAAAGAGTCGGATGCCTTAGCGCCGCGCCAAGATGTTCTACACCTACATCCTCGCCAGCCGCCGAAACGGGACGCTCTACACCGGAATGACCGACGATCTCGTTCAGCGGATGGAGGAGCACAAGGGCAAGACGTTCAGCGGGTTCACGGCGAAGTATGAGGTCACGCGTCTCGTCTGGTTCGAGGAGCATCCCGAACGCCAGCTGGCGTTTCGCCGGGAGCGCCAGATCAAGGAATGGCAGCGGCTTTGGAAAATCGGGCTCATCGAGCGGACAAACCCGAACTGGCGCGACCTAACCGGCGAGCTTGATCAGTTGCTTACTGGATAGGCAGGATAAGGGGCTTCGAGTCTTTCCTGGGTCGCGGCCTTCGCCGGGATGAGTGGGGATTGGGATGGACACCATTTCGAGATCCCAAGCGCCCAATGTGTAACCGCTACGGCTACAACTCGCCCCACCATCGCCTGCGCGAGATCTTCGAGCAGCAGGACCTGCCGTTCCGCTGGCCCGAGGCGGCGCCGAACCTGGCGCCGCTGGAGGCGATCAACCCGACCGATCCCGCGCCGGTGATCGCGCCGTTCGAGGATGGCGTGCGGCTGGATCAGCTGCGCTGGGGCTTTCCACCGCCGCGGCCCAAGGCCGGACCGATCATCAACTTCCGCTCGGAGAACCGCCGCTTCACCCACGGCCGCTGCCTCGTGCCGGCGACGCACTTCTTCGAGTTCACCGGGACCAAGTATCCCAAGACCCGGTGGCGCTGCACGGTGGCGGGCGAGGAGGTGTTCTGTTTCGCCGGGCTGGTGCGCGACGACCGCTTCACCCTGCTGACCTGCGAGCCCGGTCCCGAAGTCGCCGCCCTGCACGACCGCCAGGTGGTGATCATCGAGCCGGCGGACTGGAAGGAGTGGCTGACCGCCGAGGCGCCGCGGCCAGAGCTGCTGTTGCCGCTACCGGCGGGCCGCATTCAGATCGCGCAGGACGTCTGACCGGCTCAGGCGGCGCGCTCGGCCGCCTTCGCGGCGTCCCAAAGCGCGTCCATTTCCGAGAGATCGGACGCCTCGGGCGACGAGCCCCTTGCCGCAAGTTCTGCCTCTATAAAATTGAATCGGCGAACGAATTTGGCGTTCGTGCCGCGCAGCGCCGCCTCCGGGTCGATGTCGAGCTCGCGGGCGAGGTTGGCGCAGACGAACAGCACGTCGCCCAGTTCGTCCCGCGCCTTGTCGATATCGCCGGCGGCGACCTCGGCCTCCAGTTCGGCGACTTCCTCGTGCAGCTTTGCCAGCACCTCGGTGGCCGAAGGCCAGACGAAGCCGACCCGGGCGGCGCGCTTGGAGAGCTTCACGGCGCGGGTGAGGGCAGGCAGGCCGACGGGGACGTCGTCGAGCAGGCTCGCGGCCGGCGCGGCGCTCTTGGGCGCGGCGCTCTTGGCGGCCCGCTCGGCGGCCTTGATCGTTTCCCAGGCCTCGGTCTGTTCGGCGACGTCGCGGTGGCGCACATCGCCGAACACGTGCGGGTGGCGGCGCACCATCTTGTCGTTGATCGCCTCGGCGACCGCAGCGAAGTCGAAGGCGCCCTGTTCCTCGGCCATCCGCGCATGGAACACCACCTGCAGCAGCAGGTCGCCGAGCTCCTCCTTCAGGTCGGCGAGATTGCCCCGCTCGATCGCGTCGGCGACCTCGTAAGCCTCCTCGACGGTGTAGGGCGCAACGGTGGCGAAGGTCTGCTCCAGGTCCCACGGGCAACCGCCGTCGGGCGAGCGCAGCCGCGCCATGATCTCAACGAGGCGGAAGACGGGGTGGCCGGAGGGCTCTTGGGGCGTCATGGGTGGAATCGCGGGCAAGGGGAGGGTAGGCGCTTCTATCGCATCCTTTCACCGCATCAGACACGCCGCTGGAATGAGCGATCCACACCTGTTTCACTTCAGTGAGGACCCTTCGATCGAGCGGTTCGAGCCGCGCCCCGTGCGCGTGCCCGCCGAGCGCCCGCCCGGATTCGACTGGCTGAACGGGCCGTTGGTCTGGGCGATCGATGCATGGCATCAGCCGATGTACTTCTTCCCGCGCGACTGCCCACGCGTGCTGCTGTGGCGCAAGCCCGCGACGGCCGAGGAAGACTTGAGGCGTTGGTGGCGCGGCGACGCTGGCAAACGGATGCTGGCGCACATCGAGGACGCCTGGTTCGAGCGGCTGAAGACAACGCCCATCTACCGCTACGTCTTCGACGCGGGGCCGTTCGACGACATCGGCGAGGTGGGAATGTGGGTTTCGCGCACGACGGTCGAGCCAATCGCCGTCGAGCCCGTGGGTGATCTGCGGTCAGCGCTGCAAGCCGCCGACGTCGAACTCCACATCATGCCGGACCTGTTGCCGCTGAAGGGCGTGTGGGACTCCAGCCTCCACGCTAGCGGCATTCGCCTGCGCAACGCCGCTGGCTGGAACGCGCGCGGCTGGCCGCACACACCGCCGGGTCTGAGCTCCCTATAGGCTCGGGCGCCCCGCCGCGGCGTAGATCGCGTCGATCGCCGTCATGTTGGCCACCGCGTCCGCGCCACCGGTCAGCGGCGTAGCGCGGCCGGCCAGCACCTCGCCCAGATGGATCAGCTGGGCCTCGTAGGAGGTAGGTCCGCTTGCTTCGCGGACCGTGGTCTGGCCGCCGATCGTGGTGGTCAGGCGGCCGCGGCGCTGCGGGGCGATGAATGGCGTGATCTCCAGGCGTCCCAGTTCACCCTCGAGCGACAGCGTCGCCGCGATGGCGTCGGTGATCATAGCGCAGCCGACGCTCGCGCTGGCGCCGCCGGGAAAATCGAGTTCGGCGGCGATCCGGGTGTCGACCCGCCCCTCGAACTCGCCGGTGGCCGAGCGGACGGTCGGCTGTTCGCCGATCAGAGTGCGCAGGGCGTGAATCGGGTAGCAGCCCAGATCCATCAGGCCGCCGCCGCCGAGATCCGCGCGCCATCGCAACTCGTCCGGGCTAGGCGGGATGGTGACGTTGAAGACCGCGCTTCCCCGCCGGATCGCGCCCAGCTCACCGCCGCGGATCAGCGCTTCGGCTTCGCGGATGAGACTGTGAAAGCGGTAGTGGAACGCCTCGATCAGGACCTTGCCGGTCGCCGCGGCCGCATCGACCATCCGCCGCGCCGCGCTGGCGTTCATCGCGAACGGCTTCTCGCACAGCACCGCCTTGCCCGCCTCGAGCGCGGCGATGCTCCACTCTTCGTGGCCGACCGGCGGCAGGGCGTTGTAGACCACGTCGACGTCGTCGCGGCCGACCAGCTC
>DATNJB010000047.1:0-33895 GCA_035604135.1 Caulobacteraceae bacterium
GTGCGGCGGGACACCGCAGGTTGGCTGACGCGCTCGTGCGCAGACGTCGAACTCCTGGACGCCTTCAGCGGCACACCTGCGTCACCCGCGTCGCCGGTGGCGTTGCGCGGCCTGCGTCTCGGCGTTCCGCGCCGGTTCTTCTACGATGATCTGGACCCGACATTGTCCCCGGTCGTAGAGGCGGCCCTCGAGCGGCTGAGGCAAGCCGGCGCGGAGCTCATCGAGGTCGACCTTCCGGACATGGACGCCCTGCTGGGCCGGGTGTTCAGCCAGCTTCGGCGCGATCTGCCGCACGACCTCCAAGTCTACATCCGGGAGAGCGGCGCGACGGTCTCGGCGGCCGACATCATTCATGCGGTCGCCGATCAGCAACTTCGGGTCGGGTTCGAGGCCGCGCTTGCGCAAGCGGCCGACGAGAGTTCCGACCGATCGGGAGAAGACGAGGCGCTCGCCGCCCTGAATGGCGCCTACGCGGCCTACTTCACAGACAACAGCCTCTCGGCCCTCGTCATGCCGACGACGCCGGAGCCCGCTTATCCCACGCCCCTCGACGTGGCCGCCGGGGGAACCGGCCCTGTTTCGATGATCCGCAACACCCATCCCGGCGCCCTCGCTGGGATTCCTGGGCTGTCGGTTCCCGCCGGACTAACCGCTGCAGGCCTCCCAGTCGGGGTGGAGTTCGATGGTCCCGTGGGCGCCGACTCGACGCTGCTCAGGATCGGGCGCGCCTTCGAGGAGATCACCCCGCCGTTGCCTCCGCCGCCGTCGCCAGCCTAGGTCGGGCCGTCGACACGGCGGTCACCGGCGTCGGTTGACTCGCATTGCACACAGCATACAGACTGCGAGAACCACTGTCAGTGGTTGCGATTGGCCTCCTGAAGGGCGGACTGAAGGCTCGTAGCGTTCTCGCCCCTAGCGGCTGACTGACTCGGACGGAGACGGACCGAGGGAGGGCGAGGCGTTGGAACAATCGAGGCCCGCATCGACGCCCCCGATCTCCCGTGCGACACGCCTGCTCTACGCATCGAGCGGCGTGACCACCAACGTCGTGCAGAGGGGTCTTTCGACCTTCCTCCTGCTCTTCTACAACCAAGTCATCGGCCTGCCGCCAAAGACGGTGGCGACGGCGATCATGATCACCTTGATGGTCGATGCGGTGCTTGGCCCCACCATCGGTCAGTTGTCGGACAATTTCCGCTCGCGACTGGGGCGTCGGCACCCGTTCATGTACCTGGCTGCGATCCCCGCGGCGGCGGCGTTCTTCGCGCTTTGGAATCCGCCGGCGCTTCACGGCGTGGGCGGAATCTACGCCTATCTGATCTTCACGCTGCTGGCAGTGCGGCTTTTCGAGACCTGCTTCGAGTTGCCAGCAGCTTCCCTGCTGCCGGAACTCACGCGCGATTATAACGAGCGCACCGGCATCATCGCGCTGCGGACCCTGATCGGAGGCGTCGCCGGCGCGGTGATCGCGGTCCTCGCCTACCAGGTCTTCCTGAAGGAGAACCCGGACGGCAGCGGCGGCGTGTTGTCGAGGGCAGGTTATTTCAACTTCGGGCTCGCCTCGGCCGTCGTGATCTTTGTCTTCATGTTGGCGTCCTCGATCGGCACCCACGGCCGCATCCCGTTCCTGACCGTCGTGCCGAAGCGGAAACTGACCATCCAGGAGGGTGCGAGAGAGATCGCCTCGACGCTGAACAACCGCTCGTTCATAGCGCTGACCGGCGCAGGCACATTTTGCTTTATCGCTCTGGGCGCCCGCGGCGGTCTCGAGATCTACTTCAACATCTACTTCTGGGGCTTGCGTCAGTCTCAGCTGGCGATCCTGACCAGTGCAATCGTGGCGGCCAGCCTCTTGGGCGCCGTCATAGCCCCGCGCTTCTCACGGACCTTCGGCAAACGCAACGCGGTAATCAGCGTCCTGGTCGCGAGCGTGCTGACATCCACCGCGCCCGTCGCTTTGCGGCTCGTCGGCTGGATGCCGGCGAACGGCACTGCGCTGCTCTTCGCAATCCTGCTGGTCGACATGGTGGTCTACAACGTCATCTCGACAATCATCGGCGTCCTGGTGGCATCGATGCTGGCGGACGTTGTCGAGGACGCGGAGGTGAAGACCGGCCGCCGAGCCGAGGGCCTCTTGCTGTCGGCAGAGAACATGTTCTGGAAAATGGTCTCGGGCGTCGGTGTGTTCGTCTCCGGGATGATGCTGGCGATCACGGCTTTTCCGGCGCACGCCGAGCGCGGACATGTGGCGCCTGAAATCCTGCGCAACCTGGCGCTCGTCTACGTGCCCTCGATGGTGCTGATCTATGTTCTCACGATCGCCTGTATGTGGTTCTACAGCATCGACCGAACCGCCCACGAAGCCAACATCGCGCTCCTGGCCGCCATGCCGGAGAGCGAAATCACCGGCGAAGAAGGACCATCACCGCCGTTGGCGGCCTTCGTGGGCGAGCCTGACGCGACGCGCGCCCGCTCGGCCTAAAGCAGCTCGGTGAACTCAGGCGGCAGCAGGTTGCTGTCGACGATCACCAGGCGGTCCCTGAACCGCCAGACGCCGTCGCGGCGCTCCAAACGATCGACATACCGTCCGGCAGCATGCAGCACCGTGTGCTCGAGATCGGCCGTGCGGGTCATGATGAAGCTGCTGAGCGCTTGGACGGCGTTGGGGTCCTCGGTGGCCAAGACTTCGGTGTTGGAAACGAGGTGCACGGTCTTTCCCCGCGGGACCTGCCAAACACCCATAAGGAAGGCGACCCGCTCATAGAGAGCGTTCCTACCGACGTCCCTGAACAGCCGCAGCCCCTTATAGATCAGGTTCTCGTACGTGATCGCCGAGTATTCGCCGTCTTCGGTGAAGAGATCCATCCACTCAAGATACTGGCGGTCATCGGCCAGACGCGCGGCCTTATAGATGAGGGCCGTGACTGCCAGTGCGGCTTCGGCGTCGACAGCTGCTTGCGGTCGCGCACTCGTCGGGCGGATGATCTCGGCCAAGTCCAGGGGCACTGACGCCTCCTTGTTCAGGCAGCCGGAAGGCTGTCGCCCATATGGCGCTTGTAGGCGTCGTAGAAAGCACGCAACGAGTACTCGTCGTTCTTTATCCCCTCACGGCCCGGCGTTTGCCCGCGGTCCATGTTGGACCAACGCACCTCGTTCACGGTGCCGAAACCGACCGAACAACGACGAGCCGCCTCGGTATCGTCGCCACTGATCTTTCCCGACGAGGCCTGAGCGTCCAGGAACCGGTCGAGACGCGCCTGGCGAGCTTCCGGCGGCTCGCCGACCTCGCCGAACACCACGAGCTCGACGACCGCTGTGTCGGCCGAGGTCGGCGTCACGTGCTGCAGATAGCCGCCACCCTCGCCGGTGTTCGGGAACTGGAAGTCGAGGTTCGGGAAAACCGCCATGATGTTGTGGCGCAAGTCGGGGTTCCCCTGGCCGCGCGGACGCAGGCTGCTGATGCCCGGGTCCGGCTGCTTGCCGGTGATGTTGCGCATCAGCGATCGGATCGGTTCGGGGTTTCCCTGCGAGGGAAAAGCCAGCAGGCTGTGTCCACCCGTCAGGTCGATGTTCGCGCCCTCGATATGCACGCCCTGGTAGTTGGCGCCGATGGTGCGGTGGGTGAACATAGGATGGTAGTTGTCGCGGAAGTTCTCGTGCCAGAGCTTCCAGTTGCCCTTAAGCAGCCAACGGACGCGGCCGAGGGCCTCGTGTCGACCGGTGTAGGCCCGGATGAGCGGGCCTGCCGCCCCCAGGAAGTCCTCTAGCGGCGCGACGTTGGTGTCGAGCGAGACGAAGACGTTTCCTGCAAAGACGTCGTGCCGGATCGTCGGCGCGTCATAGCATCCCTTGCCGAGATTCTCGCCGTAGGCCTCGGCCAACGGAGCGGTCGTGAACTTGCCCTCGGTGTCGAAGCACCAGCCGTGGTAGAAACAGGTGAAGCTGCCGCGGCTATTGCCGCGCGGATGGGCGGCGAGGATCGCGCCCCGGTGGGTGCAGGTGTTCAGGAATGCGGTGATGCGGCCCTCGTCTCCGCGCGAGACGACGATCGGCCGGCCGCCGACGGTCGCTGTGATGTAGTCGCCAAAGTCGGGAATCTCGCTTTCGTGGGCGATCCACTGCCATGTGCGGGCGAAGATCTTCTCCCGCTCGGCGGCGAAGATGTCCGCGTCGACGTATATGCGCCGGTCGATCACACGCGAACCATCGAGGCCGAGAGGGTTCTCGCTCCAGATATCCTCGTTGGTCTTCCGGGCAGTCAGGACATCATTCATCGTTTCCTCCGGCGTTCGGCTGCCGTATCGGCGAGGCACCGCAACTCGGGGCGCGGGGCGTCGCGTGATCAAGGTCAGCCGACGCGAGTTTCCTCGGAACGAGCGCTTTTGCAAAGCCACCAGAAGGCTATTGCATACCGCATTCCGTACACGCGCTAGCCGAGCGGGTCAACCGAGCGCGGCGCCTGGCCACCATGTCGCGAATGGCCAAGCCAAGTCAGGATTGAGGAGGCGCGAGCATCGGCCGCTGCTGCGCATTGACCCATCTGATAGCCGCGCATACGGTATGCATGGACGGGGTGGCGGAGCTCGTCGAGCTCGTCGGTTCTGTCGGCGGAGGGCTCCATGGCGGTGCAGAGTCGGAACGTCAAGGTGGACGGCGTCGACACGCACTACCTCGAGGCCGGTGAGGGCGAACCCCTCGTGCTGATCCATGGGGGCGGTGCGGGCGCGGATGCGCGCGGCAACTGGGAAGCGTGCATCGGCGAGTATGCCAAGCACTTTCGCGTGCTCGCCGTCGACATGGTCGGCTTTGGGCACACTGCCCGTCCAGACCCAAAGACCTATAGCTACGGCCAGAGCGGTCGTAATCGCCACATGGCCGCATTTGTCGAGAAGGTCGCGGGCGGCCCTGCCCACCTCATCGGCAACTCGATGGGGGGTGCGACGGCGCTGGGCGTCGCCATCAACCGACCGGATCTGCTCCGCAAGCTCGTGTTGATGGGCGCCGCGGGGCTGGACATCGCAAATCCGGATCCTTCGCGGCGCGCGGCGCTGGGCGGCTACGACTACACCGTCGAGGGCATGCGCCGCCTCGTGGGCGTACTCACCGGGCCGCACTACAAGGTGAGCGACGAGCTCATCGCCTACCGGCACGGTCTGACTATGCTGCCGGGCGCGCGCGAGGCCTCCGCGGCGATCTCGGAACAAATGCGCACCGACCCGATGACCTATCCGCGCGAGGCGATCGCCGCGGTCAAGACGCCAACCCTGGTGGTGGGCGGCAAGCTGGACGAGATCGCGGTGCTGGCGCGCACCTACGGCTACTTGGAGCTGATGCCCAACTCTTGGGGCTTCATCCTGCCACACGTCGGTCACTGGGTGATGATGGAGGCGCCGCGTGAGTTCGTGGCCGTCACCACGGCGTTCCTCGCCGGGGACATGTTCACCGTCGCCGCATGACCGTCGCGCCTTACCGCGTGCACAAGCTCATCCAGGAGCTCATGCGTGATCCGGCCAGGGCAGCCGCCTTCGCCGAAGACCCGGAACCTGCTTTCGAGGTCTTTGGCCTGGCCGAAGCCGAGAAGGCCTTGCTCCGCGACGGCTCGCCGGCGGCCCTGCACAAGCTTGGCGTGCATGCGAACCTGCAGATGAAGTATGCGCGTCTGCGCCTGCGCCCGGCCGGCACCGCGGTGCCGGGCGGCGGGCCCCTTGCGGCTTATCTCGATCGGCTGCTGGAGGACTGATGGGTCGTATCGTCGGCGGTTTCGCGACCTCGCATGTCCTCTTTCCGCCGACGGGCGTCGAGGACAAGGCAACCCGTGTGATCGATGGCATGCTCGAAATGCGCGCGCGCATCCGCGCGCTCTCGCCCGATGTCATCGTGCTCGCCGCCAGCGACCACCTGAACAACTTCAGCCTCGCCATGCAGGTGACGCTGGCGGTGGGCGTAGCCGACGAGTTCACCACCCTGGGCGACAGCGGCGCGCCGGCGGTGACGTTCCAAGGGATGCGCGACTTCGCCGAGGGCTTCGTGCGCTTCGCCGGCGGGCGAGAATTCGACCTGGTGCAGGTCGAGGAGGCGCGGCCGGACCACGGCATGGCGATCCCGCGGCTTGTCATCGATCCGAAGAACGAGTTCCGGATCGTGCCGGTCTACATCAACTGCAACATGCCGGTCCCTCCCTCGCCATCTCGCTGCTACCGGCTGGGGGGAGCGCTGAAGGATTATGTCGAGAGCGAGCGTCCGGCCGGCGAGCGGGCCGTCGTCGTCGGCGCGGGAGGCCTCTCGCACTGGCTCTGCTTGCCCGAGCAGGGCAAGGTTGCAGCCGATTTCGACGAGGCTTTCATAGACAAGATGATCTCCGGCCGGGCCGAAGAGCTTGCGCGGCTCACCACGCATGAGATCGAGCTGGCTTCCGGCAACGGCGGCCTCGAGGCGACGGCATGGCTGTTCGTGGCCGGCGCTTTGCCCGCGGCGCGGGGCGACAAGCTCTACTATGAGCCCATCCCGGAGTGGATCTCGGGTATGGGCGGCGTTAGCCTCTCGCCGGCGGCTGCTTAGGCTGCAACCGGCGCCGCTTTCGCCTCGAAACCGAGCACCGAGGATTGCTTGGCGTCAAAACAAGAACGCCGGAGACGCCTCGCATTGACATCGTGTACGGTATGCAGCAAGCATTCGCGGCGCGGGCGACCGCATGCTAGCGTCCCTCGTAAGTCGCCCGAACGAAAGACATTCGAGACGAGGCGGCCATGTTCACACACGAGGAAAATGAAGCCCTGACCCGGGTCGGACCCGGAACGTTGATGGGCGACCTGATGCGCCGGTTCTGGATGCCGGTTCTGCTGCCCGAAGAGCTTCCAGCGCCCGACTGCCCGCCGGTGCGTGTGCGGCTCTTGGGTGAGAACCTGGTCGCCTTCCGCGACACCAATGGACGTCTAGGCCTGCTGCACCGCTTCTGCCCGCACCGTCGGGTCGATCTGTGGTTCGGGCGCAACGAGGAGTGCGGTCTGCGCTGCGCCTATCATGGCTGGAAGTTCGACGTTGAGGGCAACATCCTCGACATGCCTGCGGAGCCGCCCAACTCGCCGCTGCGCTCGGAGGTGAAGGCGCAAGCTTACCCGATCGTCGAATGGGGCGGCGTGATCTGGGCCTACCTTGGCGACCGCGCCCACATGCCTCCGAAACCCCCCGAGCTGGAATGGGGTCTCGTGCCGCCGGCCCATCGCCACATCGGCAAGCGGCTACAGGAGAACAACTTCGCGCAAGGCGTGGAGGGTGGCATCGATTCGAGCCATGTGGGCATCTTGCACAGCCTGCTCGACCCCGAGATTGCCGATCGCCCGTACCGCGAGCGCCAGCGCTCCATCAACCCGAAGACGAGCTACATGGCGACCGATCAGTCGCCGCGATTCTTCGTGCGGCCGACAGACTACGGCTTGCGCATCGGCGCGCGCCGCGTGGCGTCAGACCTCGAGTACTACTGGCGGATCACCCAGTTCCTGCTGCCGTTCTACACGATGATCGCTCGCACCACCGATACGTCGCCGATCGCCGGCCACGCCTGGGTGCCGATCGACGACAACAATACGTGGACGCTCACGATGCACTGGAACCCGGCGGCGCCGCTGGGCGACATCACCGAGTTCGATGGCTCGAAGGTGAACGTGCCGGTGCACCAGGACGGCTCCTACCGCCCGATCAACAACCGCCAGAATAACTATGGGATCGACCGCGACATCCAGCGCCTTTACAGCACGAGCGGCATCGACGGGATCGGGCTCCAGGATTCGGCGCTGCAGGAGACGATGGGCCCGATCGTCGACCGCTCGACGGAGACGCTGGGCTCAAGCGACACGGCGATCGTCGCATGGCGGCGACTGATGCTCGAGAAGGCGCGGCGCCTTCGCGAAACGGGCGAACTCGACCTGCCGCAGAAACCTGAGCTCTACCGGGTGCGCTCGGTCGGCATCGTCCTGCCTCGGGAAACCGATTTCGAGGAAGGCGCCCGCGAGCGGATGCTCGTGGCATAGCGCCTCGATCCAACGCGCTCAAGGGAGGCGTGAAATGTCCAAGATGGTGATGGGCATCGGCAGCTCGCACAGCCCCGTCCTACTGATGGAGCCGCCCGCCTGGCTGAGGCGGGGTGAGGTGAGCGACCCCCAGAACGCCCTCCTGTTTGATCAGGAAGGCAAGCATGTTCAGTATGGGGAGCTGCTTGAGCGCTCGCCGCCGGCGCTGCTGAAGGAGCTCGATCCGCAGCGCTTGGCGGAGCGCTATGAGGCGAACAACAACGCCATCGCCCGCATCGCCGAGGTTCTGCTCGATGTGGATCCTGACATCGTCGTGGTGGTCGGCGACGACCACAAGGAGGTCTATCAGGACGACAACATGCCGGCCCTGGCCGTCTACTGGGGCGAGACGTTGCCCTATCGTCCGATCCGACTGATGAAGTGGCCCTATGAGGACGACCTAAAGACCGAGCTTTGGTACCCGCAGGACGATCGAGACTATCCCGTAGCTGCGGCTTTCGCCCGGCGGCTGATCGGCGACCTCTGCGAGCGCGAGTTCGACCCAGCCCACTCGCAGTACTATCCGGAGGGGCAGGGAATGACCCACTCCTTCGGCTACATCTACCACCGGATCATGACCAAGAAGGTGTGGCCGGTGATCCCTGTGAGCATCAACACTTACTATCCGCCCAACCAGATCACGCCGCGGCGCGCCTTCAAGCTCGGGCGGGCCATCCGCAGCGCCATCGAGAGCTGGCCGGAAGACCTGAGGGTCGTCACGATCGCGACCGGCGGCCTCAGCCACTTCGTGGTCGACGAGCCGTTCGACCAAGCCTTCCTCGAAATTCTCAAGAGCGGCTCGATCGAGGACCACGCCAAGCTGCCGCGCGAGAAGCTCCAGTCCGGCAACTCCGAGCTGCGCTGCTGGTCCGTGCTGGCCGGGACCGTCGAGGGCCTGTCGATGAATCTCATCGATTACGTCCCCTGCTACCGCAGCAAGGCCGGAACCGGATGCGGAATGGCATTTGCCTACTGGGAATAGGCGTTCGCTGCGCCCCTACGTGGGCGTCCAGCCAGGGATAGTAGCTCGTGCCCGCTATGATGCGCGCCGTGCGGCTCGACGAGGTCGGACCGCCTGAGAACCTGAAGGTCGTCGAAACGCCGATCCCCGACGTCGGCCCGGATGATGTGCTGATCAAAGTGGGCCTCGCCGGCCTGATCTACGGCGATACAGAGGCGCGGCGCGGGACCTATTTCTCCAGGACCGTCACCCCATGGTTTCCGGGCCGGGAGGCCGCCGGCGTGATCGAAGCGGTCGGCGCGAATGTGCGCGGCTGGAAGGCCGGCGATCGGATTGTCGCCCTGGCGCTGACGCTCGGCTGCTGCGCCGAGTACGTGCTCGCATCGACCATGCCTCGGCCCCTGCCGAACGGCCACATCGCGCCCCCGGCAGACATTATCGCTTTGCCGGGCACAGTTTCGTTCGGCCAGGCGTTGGTCTACGTGATCAACTTCCGGCTCGCGCATCTCCTTTTCCACGGGTCTAGCCGGACGCCGCACGGCGCCACGGTGCTAGTCCATGGCTCGGCCGGGGGCATGGGGTCGATGATGGTGCAGCTCGCCCGCGCCCACGGCTGCCGCGTCTTGGCCACCTGCCGCCGCCCGGTCGAAGTCGCGTTCGTTGAGCGGCTCGGCGCCGACCATGTGATCGACGTCAGCGAACAGGACTACGTCGAGCCGGTGCTCGCGCTCACCGAGGGCAAGGGCGTTGGGTATGTCTTCAACGGGGTCGGCGGGGACACGCTGAACCGTGACGTTGACGTCGTGGCGCCGTTCGGCGAGATCCAGGCCTACGGCTACGTCGCGGGCAAGACGCTGTTCGACGTGTTCCGGGTCGGCAAAACGCTCGCGCTGAAGTCCTTCGCAGCAGACGACTTCTTTGCAACGCCGATGTTTCCAGCGGCGACAGCAGCCATGCTCGATTGGTTCCGCTCCGGGCCGATGATCCAGCCGGGCCTCATCCTGCCGCTTGAGGAGGCAGCCCAGGCGCACCGCCGGCTCGAGCTTGGCGACGTGCTTGGCAAGATCGCGCTGCGGCCGTGAGCGAGAGCAACTCAATCGGAGACCACTCACCGACTCAGCCAGACGGCACGGCCGTTCGCGTCGCGCTTTGGCGGGCCATGCACGTCGACGTCGATCCGCCGCCGCATGTGCTCGAAGACGTGATCGGCCTCCAGCTCGCAGCGCCGGCTGCAGGCTGGCAGAGCCGGGGAGACATGAACCCCCGCGCCACGAGCCGCAATCGGGCGTCTATCGTGGCGCGCGCCCGGTTCATCGAGGACCTGGTCGAGGAACGAGCGCGCCGGGGTGTCGATCAGTACGTCGTTCTGGGGGCTGGGCTCGACACGTTCGCCCAGCGCAAGCCCGAGATCGCCTCCCGTGTGCGCGTTTTCGAGGTTGATCAGCCCGCCGCGCAGGCGTGGAAGCGACGCCGCCTGATCGAACTGGGCTTCGGCGTGCCCGTATGGCTGCGGCTCGTTCCAGCGGATTTGGAGGCGGTCCGGTCTTCGCCCGTCGAGCTCCGAGGAGCTCCTGGTCGCTTCGACCTAAGCGCGCCTGCCGTCCGCCGCCAGCGCCGACTGCTTGCGTGCGCCGACTGCATGCAGCATACGAAGGTGACTGCGGCCCCGCAGCAGAGGAGTTTCCTAGGGCCTTGACCGGGTCGGCCGCGCAAGCCAATTCGCAATCGCCAGGCGAGGCCGAAACCCTGCACATGGAGCGCGCGCTGGTCGCCGGCGGATGGGTAGGCGCGCCCGATCGAATCGTGGTGGCGGATCCGGCAACCGGCGAGTCGATCGGCAGCGTCCCTCGTCTTGGTCGGGCGCACGTTGCCAAAGCGGTGGAGGCGCCCCGGCTCGCAGCGCCCGCTTGGCGCAGCCGCATGCCGCGCCAGCAGGGAAGGTTCGCGTCACGGGATCGATGACTTCACGGAGCTCAAATACGTCTGCCTTGGCCTCTAGGACGGTCGCGGTCGAGTTGGTGGAAACCCTGCGCGATCTCGGCGTGCGGCATGTCTTCGGCGTGCCCAGCGGCGGCTGGACCGACTACATGGAGGCGCTCCGGACCACTGAGGGGATCGACTTTGTTCTGACCACTCACGAGGGCGCAGCAGGCATGATGGCCGACGTCTATGGCCGCCTGACCGGCGCGCCCGGGGTCTGCTTCGGCACCTACGGACCCGGCGCCACCAATCTCGCAACGGGTGTTGGCGAGGCACTCCTCGATCGGTCTCCGATGATCGCGCTGACCGACGAGATGCCTGAACCGATGCGGGGGCGCACCACGCAAATGGGTATCGACCATCAGGCGCTCTTCCGGCCAATCACGAAGCGGACCACACGGCTCGCGGCGCACAACGTCCGCGAGACCCTCGTGGAAGCGGCGCGGACGGCATTGACCTTCCGCCGCGGGCCTGTGCACGTCGGTCTGCCCACCGACCTGTCGTCGCTGGCGGCCGAGCCCAGCGGAAACGGCGCATCGGCGACGCCGGGGCAGCCGCTGCCGCCCGAGGGGCCACTGCTGGACGCGGCGGCGCAGCTCCTCGCCCGATCGCGCCGGCCGTTGATGGCCATTGGGCTTGGGGCGGTGCGGGCGGGCGTCGGGCGGAAGGCGGTCGCGCTAGCCGAGGCGTGGGGGATGCCGGTGGTCCTTACCCCGATGGCCAAAGGGGTGCTCGCCGAAGACCATCCTCTCTACGCTGGAGTTCTCTTCCACGCGCTCAGCGATGTCGTGGCCGTGACGCACCAGCTGGCCGACGTTGTCGTCGCCGTCGGCTACGACCCTGTCGAGTTCAACTACGAAAGCTGGCTCAACAAGGATGCAGCGCTCATCAGTCTGGACATCGAGCCCGCAGATATCGACCGCGACGCCCACTGCCTCGCGGTCGACGCCGTCGGCGACATTGGAAGCGGCCTCGATGCCTTGCTCGCCCAGCCAGTGTCGCCGAAGGCCTGGGACTTAGAGGCGCTCGCCGCCCGGCGGGACGCGATGTTCGCGCAGCTCGCCCCGTCGAACGCGGGTTTTGGCCCCAAGACGGCGCTGGCCGCTCTGCGCGACGTCCTGCCTAACGACGGGATAATGACCTGCGATGTCGGCGCCCATACGCACCTAATCGGCCAGATGTGGCGCACGCCGGCGCCCGGCCTGCAGATCATGACGAATGGCTGGTCGACGATGGGGTTTGGGATCCCGGCTGCGATCGCCGCCAAGCTGGTCTACCCGGACAAGCACGTCTGCGCGGTCGTCGGGGACGGCGGATTCTTGATGACGGCCGGTGAGATCGCCACCGCAGTCCGCTGCGGTGTGAAGATCGTGATCGTCGTGCTCGCAGATAACGACCTGGCCCTGATCCGCATCAAGCAGGAAAAAAAGCACTACCCAATCTACGGCACGCCGATCCGCGCGAGCGGTGCAATTGGCGGCCCGGACATCTTCGGCGCGAGTGTGCTGACGGCGTTCGATCCTCAGTCGTTCCGCGCTCACTTGGATGCGGCGTTCGCCGCCGAGCGGCCGGTCATCGTCGAGGCTGTGGTAGACAGCCGCGAATACGACGACCTCGTGCTTAGGAAGGACAAGCCTTGAGCGAGGAGCGTGTGGCAGCGTGGCCGCGGCGCGGCGCCCTGTCCCTGCTGGCGGGGGGCGCCGCAATGGCGTCCATGCTGGGGCTCGCAAACCGGCGACCGCTAAGCGTTGTGGTCATCGGCGCCGGGACCATGGGCGTTTCGATCGCCTATCACCTCGCCAAGCGTGGCGCGCAGGTCGCCGTGCTCGACCGAAGCGCGCCTGGCGGCGGTGCGACGCAGGGCGCGTTTGCAATGCTGATCGCAACGCACGACGGGGACCGCGCCTTCAATGACTTGTACGGCTTGGCGGTCGGCGACTGGCGGCGTCTTCAGCGCGAGCTTCCGGCGCTGCAGATCCAGTGGGGCGGAACATGCTCGTGGGCCGCGCCCGGCCCGGCGGCCGATGCTATCGCCGCCTCGACCAGCCGGCTGCGCGACTGGGGCGCGTCGATACGACCGATGAATGCGGGCGACCTCGAGCGCCTGGTTCCCGGCGTAGCTCCAGGCCCCTTCGGCGCCGGCGCCTTCTCGCCGGAGCAGGGCACGCTGGATCCAAGCCAAGCGCACGCGGCGCTGTTGGCCGCTGCAAACCGCCTCGGCGTGCGGGTCCGCACTCCGTGCGAGGCGCAGGGCTTCGACGTCGCGGGCGGTACGATCAGGTCCGTGCGCACCGCGTCGGGCGATATCAGAGCCGACATGTTCGTGCTCGCCGCGGGCGTCGACAGCCCGTCCTTGGCCGGCCCGCTTGGCGTGAAGACCCCGATCGACGTTGTCTCTGGAACACTGGCCCATAGCGCGCCGCACCCGCGTGCGCTCCAGCGTGTGCTGAACGGCCCGGCCGGATCGCTGAAGCAGGATCCCGACCGGCGGATTGTGATTGGCCCGGACTACCGCCCCGGGGCCAACGGAACCGACATCAGCCCCGCCTACGGCGAACAACTGCTCGTCTCGGCGAGCAAGGTTCTCCCCGCGCTTGAGGGCGCGCGGCTGGAACGCATGACGCTCGGCTTCGTCGCCATCCCCAAGGACAGCCACCCGATTGTCGGGTTCTGCGCCGAACCTTCGAACCTCTACGTCGCGGTGACCATGAGCGGGATCACGATGGCGCCCCTGATGGGTCGTTTCGCGGCCAACGAGATCGTCGGCGGGCTAAGCGTCGACCGCCTAGCCGCCTATCGGCCGAGCCGGTTCGCGTAGCCACCCGCGCTAGCTGGGCCGCGCGCCAAATGGTGCCCAGCCCGCGTGGACGGCATCTCGACGAAGTCTACGTGGGAAGATCACCGGCGAGATGCGCTAGCTATCGCTCAGCCGATTCACCTCGATCAGGTATTGATTTATCTCGAACGAGAGCTGCCCGCCAGGAACAGCGGGATCACTCTTGGCCATGAGTAGAGTTTCTGCTTTGTCGTTAGCTTTGATGACCAAGAGATCGTTCTCTAGATCCGAAGTGCTTCCGGAAACGACCAGCCTCTTACTCGAGTCGAGATCATCAATATATTTCTGACGAGCGCTCTCGAGCGAGGGGTCGAGGCGTCGCCCCTCCTCACGGAGGAAATACCGGACTATGAAATGGCTCAACGACTGCCTTCCCGATCGAAGTCAGTAATCTTTCAAATGACCTATCGCGAGGCAACCATCGCGAGGGTGTTGTCAGCCCAAATTTCATGAGGCGCTAACCGGCGCCGTAGTCTGGTCGGATGACCAAGTCGCCCAACCCGTTTCGCTGGTCCGGCTCCTCGCCCGAGGTGATCCGGCTGGTGGTGATGATGTACGTCCGCTACCCGCTGTCGCTGAGGAACGTCGAGGACCTGCTGTTCGAGCGAGGCATCGACATCTGCCATGAGCGGTACGGCTGTGGTGGAACCGGTTTGGTCCGATGTTCGCTGGCGAGATCAGGAGACGCCGGGTCCATCACATGCGCCAGCTCACCCATTGGCGCTGGCATCTGGATGAGATGTGCGTCCGCATCAACGGCGAGATGCGCTACCTTCGCCCAGGAGCGCCACCTCGTCAGCCGAAAAGAATACCGAGAGAGACGCTCCGCCGCACTGGCGGAGTGGCGGGCAGTCATGGGGTAAGCGCCAGTTGAGTTAGAGCGGAGTCTGTCTGACCGGAGACAAGTTGCCCTTGGACTGACAGCACCGCCATCCTGCTTCGCGCTTTGCGCTTCGCCGGACTGGCGCGCAGAACGGTGGGAAGCGGGATGCCCTTCGAAGCTTTAGCGAGGAAGGGCCGCGCTGCGCGCCGCCCGGAGGTTTCGCGGCCGGGCCGCGGTCAGTGGACCCCGCCGTTGCGCTGCCAGGCCCCGCTGCGCTTGACCCACACCTCGCGCATGTGCGGCACGTCGGTGCAGATCTCGATCAACTCGGTATTGGGGTAGATGCGGTCAACCCTCGCGAACGCCGCATTCCGGGCCAGCCCGAAGTCGACGGCGGCCTCGAAGTCGGGGTAGGCGAACTCCATGAGGTTGGGGGCGGGAGTCTCGGTGAAGAGCGTGCAGGTCATCCTCATGACGCTTCCCAATCAACGTCCGGTGCCGAATGAGCGCCGTTGAGGTAAGCGGTCTCGGCCAAGCTTGGTTCCGTTCGAACGCGCTAGCGAGCCCGCATCGCCGCCGGCGGGTCGAGGGCTTGAGCCGCCCGGATGCGCGCTGGCTCTTCGAGCCAGAGCTGGCCGGCCATCCAGCCGATAAGGGCCAGCGCCGCTAGCGCGCCCAGGCCGATCGCCCATTGCCCGAACGGGCCGATGCGCCAGTGGCCCTTGGTCTGCCCGGGCGGCTCGTCGCCACCCGCGAGGCGGAGCTGGATCTCCTGGATCGAGGCGCCCAGCCGTTCAAAGCCCTCGCGCACTTCGGCCTGCAGGGCCTCGAGGCTGGCTTCGAGCTTGGCGATCGCTGCGGCGAGCGCATTAAAGCGAAGGTCATCGACCTGCTTGTGCGCGTCGAGGTCGCCCTCGATGCGCGTCATGCGAACGGCGGTGCGCGGGAACGCGGCCTGGGAGGGCGGCGGGACGGGTGCGGCGGTCATGGCGATCAGCCGCCTCTCGGCGGCTTCTGGCCGCTCTCGTAGATCTCGAGCGCGAGCTGGATCTCGACCATCACGCCGTCGACTAGCACGCTCGCCTGCGCCGGCGTGACCTCGCCCTTGGCGACGAAGCCTTGGACGGCTTTCGTCACCGCACCGCGCACGATCGTCTCGGCGATGTCGCCAACGAGGCTCACCGGTCGGCCTCCGGGTCGTCGTGGGCTGCGGCAGCGCCAGCGAGAACCACCGAAACGCCGGCCGCGACCAGCTCGAGCGCCAGCACGCCGAGGACCACGGCGCCGATGACCATGAGGATGGCGAGAAACATGATTGTGGCCGCCGCGAGGGCCATCGGGCCGCTAAAGCGCGTCCTGGATCGCCCGGGCGACCAGCGCGGCCAGTGTCGGCGAGAAGCCAGCCTTGCTGACTTCGTTGACCAGGACGGCGGCGAGCCCGTCCTCGAACGCCTTCACGCCGGGCAGCGCCGAGATGATCTGGAAATCCTTGACCAGGTCGCTCGCCAGCGTGGTCGCGAAGGCGCCGACATCGCCGGTCGCCTTGAGTTGGTCGATCGCGCTTGAGAGTTGAGACATTTTTTCGTTTCTCCGTTCAGGGATATTGGGCCCAGGGCAACTGGAAGTGGCCCCAGTCTTTCAGCGTCCGCCAATCGCCGCCCCACTCGATGGGCACGTCGAGCTCCATCGCCGCGGCCTTCATGGCGTGCGCGATCGGTTGGTAGAGCAGCGCGTTCCAGCTGATGTGGCCCTGGTCCACCGCCGCCACGTCGACAGCGCAGGCCAGGCCCTCCTTGTTGGGCAGATGGCGCGAGTGCAGCGTTTCGCTCGCGCCCTTGGCGACGTTGGCCTCCTCCTCGGCGAGGGTGCGCAGGCCCTGGATGACCTCGAAGGCTTGCCGGGAGTCGCCGTAGGCGAGGGTGACGACCTTCACGAGATCGGGGTGGACATGCGCCAGCGCTTGAAGGCTGCGCGGATCAAGCGGCATCGGGGGCTCCTTTCGCCGTAGCCGCCGCCCTTACCGCCGCCCCGCCCGTCACGGCGCCGGCGATGGCGCCCAGGATGAAGGTGAGCAGCTGGACGTTGGCCGGCGGCACGGCCTGATAGACGAGGAGGCCCCCCAGCACGCCCAGCGCGATCATGGCCAGCACGCTGAGGACGGTTTGCGTGGACAGGGATGCCATGGGCCGGGTTCTTCCTTCGCGCCGGGGGGCCAGGGCCGTGTTCGACCCAGGCGCGAGCTTACGGCCGTGGACGCTCCGCTCAGGGTTTGGCTGAGCGTGCGTGACGCACAGCATCCGACAGGCTTAAGAGTCCGCGTTCGAACGGCTGGAGAGAGCAACATGATCACGGGCTCACACCGCTTCCCGACGATGGAGGAGGTCGTCTACGGGCGGCCGGCGGCGGCGGCCGTCGCCGCGCTCGCCGACGCCTTTGGCGCCCAGCGTCTGCTCTTCGTTACGACCCGTTCCCTCGACACGCCCAATGGCGCGGTCGCGGGGCTCAAAGCCGCGCTAGGCGCCCGTTGCGTGGGGGTCTTTTCGGCCATCCGCGCGCATTCGCCGCGCGAGGACGTGGTCGCCTGCGCCGACGCCGCCCGGGCCGCGGGCGCCGACCTGCTCGTGGCGCTCGGCGGCGGGTCAGTCATCGATGCGGTGAAGGTCGTGCAGCTCTGCCTCTGGGGTGATGTCCGCTCGGTCGAGGGGGTCGGCCAGCTCGTCGGCAGCCGTGCACGCGACCTGAAGCCAGGCGCGCGCATGATCGCGCTGCCGACCACGCTGTCGGCCGCCGAGTTCACGCCGTTCGCCGGCGTCACCGACACCGACCGCCGTGCCAAGGAAGGCTACGGCCATCCCATGCTCGCGCCGCGCGCGGTCGTGCTCGATCCTCGGCTCACGCTCGAGACGCCCGTCGGACTCTGGTTCTCGACCGGTCTGAAGGCCGTCGACCATGCGGTCGAGCAGCTCTGCAACCCCGAGCGCGCGCCCTACGCCGACGCGCTCGCCGAGGCCGGCCTGAAACACCTGGCCGCGGCCCTGCCCGCCACCAAGGTCAGCCCCGAAGACCTCGACGCGCGGCTGGACTGCCAGTTCGGCATGTGGCTGGCGATCAGCGGCGCGAGCGCGGGCCGCGGACTGGGCGCCAGCCACGCCATCGGCCACACGCTGGGCGGCGGCTTCGGCGTGCCGCACGGGATCACCTCCTGCGTCATGCTGCCGGCGGTGCTGGCCTGGAACGCCACCGTGAACGCCGAGCGGCAGGCGGTCGTCGCCGCTCTGATGGGCCGCCCGGGCGCGAGCGCCGCCGAGGCCGTGCGCGATCTGGCGCAGAGCCTCGGCCTGCCCACCCGCCTCTCCGAGGTCGGCATCGGCCCGGCGCAATTCGAGGCCATCGGCGAGGCGACGATGCACGACCGCGGCGTGCGCTCGAACCCGCGGCCGATCGCTGGGCCGGCCGACATCGTCGAGATCCTAAAGCTTGCCGCTTGACGCTGCGACCGGCTTGGCGCGGGCTTCGCGGCTGCCTAAGACGGACTCGCCCCGCCAAACCTTTGCCGAGCACACCTTGACCCACACGACCTTCGAAACGCGCACCGGCCTCAAGCTTGCCGCCGACGTGCTCGGCTCCGGCGCGCGCGGCGCGGTCGTGCTAGCCCACGGCGGCGGACAGACGCGGCACTCCTGGGGCGCGACGGCCAAACGCCTGGCCGAGCTCGGCTGGCGCGCCGTCTCGCTTGACCTGCGCGGCCATGGCGATAGCGACTGGCACCCCGACGGCGACTATCAGGCGCTCTCGATCGGCGAGGACCTGATCGACGTCGTGGCCAAGCTTGACGAAAAGCCCGCGCTGATCGGCGCTTCGCTCGGCGGCATCGCCGGGCTGATGGCCGAGGCGGTGATCGCGCCCGGCACGTTTAAGTCACTGACGCTCGTCGACATCATCCCGCGCTCGGACGCGCAGGGCGCGGCCAAGATCCTGGGGTTCATGAACCAGAACGCCGAGCAAGGGTTCGCGAGCCTGCAGGAGGCGGCCGACGCCATCGCCGCCTACTTGCCGCACCGGCCGAAGCGGACGGACCTGTCGGGCCTGTCGAAGAACCTCAGACTGCACGCCGATGGCCGCTATCGCTGGCACTGGGACCCCAAGTTCACCAGCGGCGTGCGCGGCGAGGCGACCGGCAGCGCAGATCGGCGCAGCTTCGACTTCGAAGCGGCCTGCCGCGCGATCCAGATCCCCGTGCACGTGATCCGTGGGCGGATGAGCGAGCTCGTCTCGCTGGAGGCCGCCCAGGCCTTCGTCGGCGCGCTGAAGAACGGCTCGCTGACCGACGTCTCCGACGCCGGGCACATGGTCGCGGGCGACCGCAACGACGTCTTCATGGACGCGGTCGTCGCCTTCCTCGCTTACCAGGACGAGACCCCCTCGGTCTATGAGCCGCCGCCGAAGGGGTAGCCAGCGCCGGCGTTTGGGCCGATCTGTGGTCGTAGCCGTTGCATCACGGCCGCCCACGCCGACGCGTCCTGGTAGGGCTTGAGCTGGTCGGTTGGCGCAGGCCCCGCGGCAAGATTGGGTGGCTCTCCGTAGAACAGGGCGCCCGTTGGCGTGCTCGACAAGTCTGACGGCGAACCGTCGGCGGAGCCATGGCCCCCGCCAAAGCCGCCGCCCCCGCCGACGTCGGCGGCCGACGGCGGCGCCTGGCCCTCGGCGGTGTTCCGCTGGGCGTACTTCAGCAGCGCCTCCGCCAGGAGGTCGTCGCCGAGAGCCGGCATGGTCTGCGGCGGATTGCGGCGGATGGCGTCGAGGGAGTCCGCAAGCCCCCGGGCGTAGTCGCCGGTTGCCGGGTAGCCCAGCGGCTGGCGGGCGGGCATGGCAGGCGGCGCGGCGACCTGCGCCAGCGGCCGTGCGGACGGATGGGGGGTGAAGCGGAGGTCCGTGGTCATCGTGGAAGTTCTCAAATGAAGGGCGCGGCGCTGAGCGCGGCCGAGCCGAGGTTGAACAGCCCGCCCAGGCCGGAACTGTAGTTCTGCAGCTGGGCCTGGTAGTTGGCCTGCTCGGCGTTCTGCTGCATCGCGTAGGCGTTCTCGACGTTGGTCGGCGCGATCGAGGTTTGCGCTGGCGTGCTTGAGGGCGCCTGCACCTGGCCGGACGACATCAGGGCGTCTACCAGCCGCGATTCCGCAACATCGAGGTGAGCTTCGCCAGCGAGACGCCGCGCTGGCTCACCCGCAACCTGATCCGCCAGATTCTCAGCTACCCCTTCGACCAACTCGGCTGCCAGCGCATCACCGCCATCACCCCGAAGAAGGCCCGCGCCGCCAGAGCCTTCCTCGACCACTTCGGCTTCAAACGCGAAGGCGTCGTGCGGCGGGGATTCGGCAGCGACGACGCGATCATCTCGGGACTGCTGAAGCGGGAGTGGATGCGGAGCCGGTGGGTGGTTGGCGGCAGCTCATCTGCCGGCTAGGGCATTCGGTCGTCGGGCTGACCGTGTGCGTGGGGCGCCCAATCGGGCGCGCTGCCGTTCGTCGGCTCGCCGCGGCGCTCGTTTCGGGCGCGCTCCTCGGCGTTCAGGTCATTGAGCCGCTTCTTGCGTCGGCCCGAGCGATCACGCCTGATGGCGAGCCGCCGGCCAGGATGATAGCGACGCAGCCAGGGGCCGCACGCCCAGACGCCGCATGTCAGGCCCCTCCTGGAAGCGGACTTGCACCAACCGCGAGTTTAGACTCATGCGGTCGCCCGCGTCGCGCAGGCTCGGTCGCTTGACGCCGCCGGTTCGCTCGCGCCAGAACCCGCCGCTCCGCCAGCGCGGCGGTGATCGGGTGCTTGAGATGGCCACGCGGCAGGCCGTTCTGGGGATGGACCAGGGCGGCTTCTTCTATGGAACGACAAAGGTGTTCACCGGGGTGAGCTTCCTGCTCGACGGCGCGCGCACGGCGCTGGTCGGCGAAAACGGCGTCGGCAAGTCCACCCTGCTGAAGTGCCTGTCCGGCGAGCTGGAGCTCGACCGCGGCAAGCTGATCAAGTCGCGGGGCTTGCGCGTCGGGGCGCTGGCGCAGGAGACGCCGGAGGGGCTCGACGCCCTCTCGGTGCGCGATGTGTTGGCCCGCTCGCTGGCGAAGATCGGCGCCGCGGACGAGGACTGGCGGATCGACGTCCTCCTGGACGAGATCAGCCTCGCGCCCGAAATGGCGGACGAGATGTTCGGCGCGCTGTCCGGCGGCTGGAAGCGGCTGATCCTGATCGCCGGCGCGGCCAGGCTCGAGGAGCCCGACATCCTGGTCCTGGACGAGCCGACCAACCACCTCGACCTGGCCAACATCGCGACCCTGGAGCGCTGGCTGACCGCCACCTTCAAGATCCCGATGCTGATCGTCAGTCACGATCGCGCCTTCCTCAACCGGGTGACGGAGCGGACGCTGTTCCTGCGCGCCGACGGCATGCACGCGTTCAGGACGCCCTTCAGCCAAGCGCGGGAAGAGCTCCTGCGCCGCGATGCGGCCGCAGCTCAGGCCCGGCGGTTGGAGGAGAAGGAAATCAAGCGCCTGGAGCAGGCGGCGGCCCGCTACAAGGTCTGGGCGGTCAAGAATCCCGAGCTCAACAAGCGCAAGAACGCCATCGAGACCCGCGTCGCCCACATCGAAGCGAAGAAGACCCAGGTCTATCAGGCGCGCGAGCGGCGGCTGGAGCTGGCCGACGCCGACATCGAGGCCAAGGTGGCGCTGCGCATCCAGGACTTCGACGTGACCACGCCCGACGGGGCGCGCAAGCTGATCGGCATCGATCGCTTCGCCATCGCCGCCGGCGACAAAGTGGCGCTCTTGGGGATCAATGGTGCCGGCAAGTCGACGTTCCTTACCGCACTGGCGGGGTCTTTCGACCCGAAGCAGCAGCACTATGACGGCCAGGCGCCGGTGCGGTTCAATCCGGCAACGCGGCTCGTCTACTTCGACCAGGCGATGAGCGATCTGCCGCTCGATGAGTCGATCGTCGAGTACCTGACGTCCGTGGACGGCGCGACGCACAAGGACGCCGCGCGCCTCCTCGCTCAGGCGGGATTCGCCTTCCGCCGCATAGAGGATCCGATTCTGCTGCTCAGCCCCGGCGAGCGCGCCCGGCTGGCCTTCCTGCGCATGAAGCTCTTGAACCCCAACTTCTACCTGCTGGACGAGCCCACCAATCACCTGGACATCGAGGGCCAGGAGGCGCTGGAGGCGGAACTGGAGGAGACCGACGTCTCCTGCCTGTTCGTCAGCCACGACCGCTATTTCACCCGCGTCGCCGCCACCCGTTTCGTCGAGATCCGCAAGGGTCGGCTCGTCGAGGTCGACGACCCCGACGCCTTCTTCGAAGCGCAATCGTAGAGGCGCGGCGGCCAAGGCCGAGGCGGCCAGGCCGCGCTTGACAGCCTTCCTGGGCGGGCGTGACCTCGCCGGCGGCGCGGGCGAGGACGCCGGCGCCCGCGGTGCGGCCGCCCGACTTATGAGCCGCTCGCGCATCACGGGGGAGGACATCGCAATGCCGGACACACCGGCGCCGGCGGCCAATCCGGCCGCGCTGGGGCTTGTCGGCTTTGGGCTGACGACAGTCTTGTTGAGCTTGACCAACGCAGGCGTGCTGCCCGCCGGCGGCGAGGCGGTCGTCATGCCGATGGCGTTGGCCTACGGCGGGCTGATCCAGATCATTGCCGGCCTGTTGGAATTCCGCCTGGGCAACACCTTCGGGATGACGGCGTTCCTGAGCTACGGCGCCTTCTGGTGGTGGTTCGCGCTCCTGGGCATCCTGGGCAAGCTCGGCCTGATCGACCTGAGCGGAGCCGGGCCCACGGTAGGGGTGGCGTTGATCCTCTGGGGGGTGCTCCTACCGCATCTCCTGGCTGCTGTTCGCGGTCTTCATGACGTTGTGGGTCACCCTCCTGCTTCTTGGCCTGGGGGGCGGCGATGAAGGCGCCGGCCCTGCACCAGGCGGGCGGATATCTGGGCGTCGTCTGCGGGGCGCTCGCCATGTACGGAAGCTTCGCCATCACCGCCAACAGCGTGTTCGGCCGCGTGGTCGCTCCGCTCGGATCACGCTCCTAGGGCCTAGGGGAAGCGCGACCGGCGCGAGCCTGAGCCCACGGCCGCGGGCCGCCTTCAGCGACCCCGGCGGATCAATGATAGCGGAACGATCCGTCCCGGGGAGCGAAGTGGGCGACAACCCGGTCACCGTCGAGCACGATCATCCGCAGCGGATGGTCGATCCACCCTGCGTGGTCGATCGCCTGGTCATCGTTCTCGCCGTCGAACAGCAACTGCTCGACCGGGCGGTCGCGATCGTCGTGGAGCAATGACTTCGTACAGCGTCATGACCGTCCTACTAGCGCGCGCGAGGTTGTCGGGCATTGATTTCGCGCAACCCGAGCGTGCGCCGCCATCTGCCGCATTGTCGCACCACCAGGGGCACCGCCCGCACAGGTCCGCAACGCCGGTCACCGGACGTGCGCCCGCCGGCTGATCATCAACGGGCATAACGCTACCGCAACCATCGCGGAGCGACATGATGTCCCAGTCGCTCAAGCTTAGCCGGCGAATTGTCTTGCTGAACGGGTTCATCTTCTCCAAGCATCCCGCCATTCTGCGAGCGCTGCCGGGGGGCGGCGCGACACGGGGGCGGTCGTGGCGACCAGGGGCAAGCGCGGAGGCGACGCTCCGCCGAAGGGCGCAGCAACCAAACGCAAACGCGCGCCCGGCGCCGCGGCGGCCGCAAAGGCGCGGTCGGCATTGACACAGCCACCTGCGCCTCCAGAGCAACCGCCGCGTCGGCGGCGCGGCCTCGATTGGGCCCGCGTGGGGCCGCTCCGCCGCGGCGCCTTCGCTCTCGACCGCACGAGCGTCCTCTTCATCGGCATTGCGGTGGGCGTGACCATCGGGCTTGCCTATGCCGCCGGCCACGCGGTGAACGCCTCGACGTCCCCCCGGGCGCAGATCGTCACCAGCGTCGGTCGCGGCGCCGCGACAAACGGCGGCATGCTCGGCGCCGAGGCGCCCGATTGCGCCGCGCCGTTCAGCCCCCGCTTGCTCAAGACCATCTCGACCGGCCAGCCGATCAGCGTCGGCGTGTTTGGCGACAGCTTCGGCGAGGGGATTTGGGCGGCGCTGTATTGGACGCTGCCGAAGGACGAGCACTATCAGGTCCTGAAGTTCGCTCAGCGCTCGACCGGGTTCACGCGCTACCAGCAGCTGAACGTCGAGGACGCGGCCGCTCAGGACCTCGCGACGCAGCCGGTCGACATCGCCGTGATCAGCTTTGGGGCCAACGACACCCAAGGCATCGTCGACGGCGGTCACGTCTACCCTCTGCTGAGTCCCGGCTGGAAGGAGGCCTATGGGCGGCGCGTCGCCCGGTTCGTCGCCCTGCTGCGCAGCCAGGGCGCCATGGTCTATTGGGTCGGCTTGCCCAAGATGCGCAACCCCGACTTCGACGGCCAAATCCAGGCCATGAATGAGTTCTACGCAGGCCAGATGGCCGCGCTCGATGTCCCCTTCATGCCGACCGAAGCGCTCTCGGTCGACCAGTGGGGGCAATTCAACACCTACCTGTACGACCCGAAAGAGCACAAAGACGTGCTGATGCGCGCCAACGACGGGATCCACATGTCGATCCCCGGCTATGAGCGCATCACCGGGCCGCTGGTCGACCGCATCAAATCTTACGTGGCGCGCTCGCGCGAACTCGCCGCTGACGAATCAGCCGACAATCACCAGCTCGCCTCCAACGACGGGCATGGTTCATGAGTCTTGCCGCTTTGGCGGCCGCAAGCGTTCTGGCGGCCGCGACGACGTACGGTTGCGATCAGGCGCTGTGTAACGCCGAGGCGCTCGATCCGCTGTTCGCCAAGCTGATTCACGCGCCGGAGTCGGGACAGCCGCGGACCCTGCACATCCTGCAGATCGGCGACAGCCACAGCGCCGGTGACTCCATCACCGGTCCATGGCGAGACGCGCTCCAGGCGCGCTTCGGCTCCGGCGGGCGGGGCGTGCTGCCGCCCGGCAAGGCGTTCGACGGCTTCCTGCCCCACGGGGTGCATGTCGACCAGTCGCCGGGCTGGGTGGCCGAGAACACCTTCCGGACTCCGGCGGAGTCGGCCGACGCCTTCGGTGTCTCGGGGTATCGGCTGACCGCGACGGCGCCGGGCGCGCAGATCATGTTGACCGCCGAGCCGCAGGAGGCGTTCCGGCGCGTGATTGTGTGCGCCGAGACTGGGCCTGGGGCTGGCGCCTACACACTGACGGTGGGAGCGATCTCGGCGCGGATTACACTTGATACGCCCGTCCACCGCGTGGATTGCGAGAGCGTCGAGGCCAGCCAGCCGCAGATCCAGGCTGTCCTCGTCACCGACGCCGGCCCGGTCACCCTGACCTCGTGGGCGAGCTTCAGCGACAACGGGGGCATTGCACTCTCTAACCTCGGCGTGGTCGGGGCCGAGGTGCGGCACTTCGCGCGCACCGACGATCAGGCGCTGGGCGAGGAGTTCCGCGCCTACCATCCCGATCTTGTCGTTCTGGAGTTCGGGACCAACGACGGCTTCGTCGGCCACTTCAGCGCTGAGACCTTCGAGAGCCGGCTGCGCGAGCAGATCCGACGCGTGCGGCGGCTGTCCAAGGGCGCCCCTATCCTCGTCCTCGGCGCGCCCGATGCTGAGACCAAGCGGGCCGAGCTCAAGCACAACGACGATGTCAGCGACCCCATCACCGATGAAGGCGCCGCCAGCCAGCCCGCGCCGATCGCCGAGACCACGCTCGCGTCGGAGCCGGAGAATCCCGATGAGGCCATCATCGCCGAGGAGGCGCAGCGCGCCGAAGACGAGAGCGGCGAACGCACCAGCGCCTGGTTCTCACCGCCGGCGCTCTCACAGGTTCGCGCAATCGAGCGTCGTGTCGCGCTCGATTCCGGCGCGGCCTTCTGGGACTGGGGTATGCGGATGGGCGGAGCAGGCTCGGCCGACCGCTGGGCCACGGCCACGCCACCGCTGACCCGCGCCGATCATGTGCACACAACGACCGCCGGCGGAGCGGAGGTCGCCGCCATGCTGGAGGCCGACTTCGAGCGGGCGTTTGCCGCCTACAAGGCCAGTCACTAGGCCGGCGCGCGACGGGGGTCTGACGCCAGCCGATGCTCTTCCCGACGCTGACCTTCGGCCTCTTCTTTCTGGCCCTCTTCGCGCTGGCCTGGGTCGTGCGCACGCCGAACGAGTGGCGGAAGATCATCCTGCTGGTCGCGAGCTGGATCTTCTACGGCGCCTGGGACTGGCGCTTCGTCACGCTGCTGATCGCTTCTGGCGTACTGAACTGGTTCACCGCGCGTGAGATCGACCGCACGGCGGATCCGAGGCGCAGACGGGTGCTACTGACCGGCGGGGTGGTCGCCAACCTGACCATCCTCGGCGTCTTCAAGTATTACGGGTTCTTCTTCGATCAGGTGTCGGAGGGGCTGCGTCTGCTGGGCTGGGCCCGGGACCTGCCGGTGATCCAGGTCATCCTGCCGGTCGGCGTGTCGTTCTTCACCTTCCAGGGAATGAGCTACCTGATCGACGTCTCGCGCGGCCGGCTGAAACCCGCCAGCCTGCTCAATGTCACCCTGCTCATGAGCTTCTTCGCGCACCTGATCGCGGGGCCGATCGTGCGCGGGGCCGATCTGATCCCGCAGTTCGAGCGGGGACCGCAGCTCAGCCGCGAGGCGGCGGCTCTGGGCGTGCTCATGATCATCTGGGGCCTGTTCAAGAAGGCGGTGCTCGCCTCCGAGCTGGCGACCGGCCTGGTCGACCCGGTCTTCTTCGATCCCAGCGCCCACTCGGCGATCGACCTAATCGCCGCGACCTACGGCTACGCGGTGCAGATCTACGCCGACTTCTCGGCCTATTCCGACATGGCGATCGGACTGGCCGCCCTACTCGGCTACCGCTTCCCGCGCAACTTCGACCAGCCGTACCGCTCGATCAGCCTGCAAGAGTTCTGGCGTCGCTGGCACATCAGCCTGTCCAGCTGGCTCAGGGACTACCTTTACATCCCGCTCGGCGGCTCGCGGGGCGGCTTCTGGGCCACGTGCCGGAATGTGATGATCACCATGGTGTTGGGCGGGCTTTGGCACGGGGCGGCCTGGAAGTTCGCCACCTGGGGCGCCCTGCATGGGACCGTGCTCTGCATCGAGCGCATCTGGACGCGGTTCAAGCCGGCGTTCCTCCCGACCGCGCCGAAGATCATCGGCCTTGTCGTCACCTTCCACATCGTCTGCTTGGCCTGGATCTTCTTCCGCGCCGACAGCTTCGCGACGGCGATCGGCTTCATCCGCGGTTTCGGCCGCTGGGACGACTCTGCGCTTGCCTTCACGCCGATGACGCTGGGCCTGATCGTCTTCGGGCTCGCTTTGCACGCCAGCCCACCGCGGCTGATAGAGGGCGTCGCGGCGCGTGTGGCGCGGCTGCCGGCTTTGGCCTTTGGGCTGTCGGCCGGCGCACTCATCCTGTTCATCGACGCGCTTCGCCCCGAGGGCGTGCAAGCCTTCATATACTACCAGTTCTAGGATCCGATCCCGTGACCGATAGCCCAATCCCAGCGCCCGACGATCCCGACGACCCGATCGCCCGCGCCCGAGCGCTCCGCTGGACGTCCACTGTGATCGCGACGGCGACGCTCTTCCTCTTCGTGTTCAACGCCACCGCGCTGAAGAACTGGGCGGCGTCGCTGACGCCGAGCGACCTCACCGTCGCCGCGGGAAACCTGGCGGCCAGTTGGCAGGCGATGACGGCGCAGGTCGGCCTGACCGCTCCCCGCACCGTCGTTCACGACGCCTGGGCGAACGGCCGCGCGCTAACCTTCCCACAGACGTCGGGCCGCACCGGCGCAGACGAACCGCCGCCACAATAGGGCTTTAGGGTGCCGTCCAGCTCATCTTCGTCCGATCGCGAGCAGGCAGTCGGTGGTCGGGGTCGAGCACGGCGCTCTTGATCGGCTGGGTCGAGTCGAGCGCAACCGTTTGCGCGCCCGACTGGATCCAAGTCTCGGCCGGCATGCGGATATCGCGTGAGGCGCCGTCGGCGAAGACGACCCGAAGCGTCGCGGGGGCAACGAGCTGGCCCAGGTTGGCGACATCGATCTTCGCCCCCTTGGCCGGGTCGCCCCCTTCGTAACCCACGTTCGTGATCGCCATGTCCAGCGGCCACTGTTCGAAGAACCAGCCGCGCCAGAACCAGTCGAGATCCTCGCCGCCCTCGCTCGCCATGGCCCGGAAGAAGTCGGACGGCGTGGGATGTTTGTAGGCCCAGTCGCGAATGAACTTGCGGAACGCCGGGTCGAACCGGTCCGGCCCCAAGATGTCCTCGCGCAGCAGGACCAGCCCGTAAGCGGTCTTGAAGTAGCTGATCGGGTGGCCGTAGCGCGCCGGCATGACGTCGGCGCGGACCATGATCGGCGGCGCGGCCGGGTCGGCGATCAGGGCGGCGATCTGGTCGGCGGGCGCGCCCGGCCCCGGCGCGAACTCCGCGTCGCGTTTCGGGCCGTAGACCCCGTTCTGGAAGGCGTCGGACTCGTAGGTGTCTATGAAGGTGTTCAGGCCTTCGTCCATCCATTGCCAGCGACGCTCGTCGGTTCCAACGACCATGGGAAAGTAGGTGTGACCGATCTCGTGGACGGTGAGGTAGAAGAGGTTCTTGCCCTTGTCGTTCATGCTGTCGAACAACAGCGCCGGATATTCCATGCCGCCAACCGGCCCGCCGACGTTGATCGCGTTTGGCCAGGGGTACGGGTACCAGCGGCGGGAGAACTCCTCGACGGCGAACTTCAGATACTCGGTCGAGCGGCCCCAGGCGCCGTCGCCGCCGTTCTCGGCCGGATAGACCGATTGGGCGAGCGCGGTCTTGCCATCGGGCAGGTTCGCGCCCGCCGCGTCCCAGACGAACGCGCGTGAGGCGGCGAACGAGACGTCGCGCGTGCGGTCCATATGGAAGCGCCACGTCTTCGTCGCGGCGGCCGGCGGCGTCGCCACGACCTCGTCCGCGGTGCGGATCATCACCGTCTTGTCGCTCGCCCGCGCCTGGGCGAGGCGCGCGCGCTCGAGCGGCGTAAGCGCCTCTGCCGGGTTCATCAGCTCGCCGGAGCCGGCGACGATCATGTCGGCGGGCACGGTGACCGCGTAGTCGAAGGTCCCGTACTCTAGATAGAACTCCTGCCCGAGGTAGGGCAGCGTGTCCCACCCGCGGAGATCGTCGTAGACCTCCATGCGCGGGTACCACTGGGCGATGTCGAAGACGTCGCCGTTCTTCGTCGCGGTCCAGGCGGTGCGGCCGCCGAACACGCCGGGCACAGTGTAGTGCCAACGGATGCGGAGCCGCGTCTTGCCGCCATGCCGCATCTCGGCCGGCAGGCGCACCTGAAGCCGCGTGTCGCTCACCAAGTAGGGCGCGGCTACGAACCGGCCGCCCTGCTCGACCTCGACGGCGTCCAGCACGTCCCCGTCGGTGAACGCCGTGCGGCGGAAACCGCCGCCCACGGCCGCCGAGCGAGCGTCCTTGCGATAGATGTTCTGGTCGAGCTGCAGCCAGAGGACGTCGAGCACGTCGGGGCTGTTGTTGGTGTAGGTGATCACCTCCTCGCCAGACAGCGTCTTCGTCGCCGCGTCGAGGCTTGCCTTGATCTGGTAGTCCGCCTGGTTCTGCCAATAGGCGGGCCCCGGCGCTCCATCGCCCGAGCGATACGCGTTCGGTGGGTCGGGGAGGGTTAGTGGGCCGAAGGTAACGAGTGGGTCGTAGGGGTTCGCCGCCGGTTCGGCGGCGCTCGTGGCGCTCGCGAACGCGAGCGCGCCCACTGCGGCGAGAGCAAGCAGATGGCGCATGGCGGAACCCCGGCTCGTTGTGATGTCTTCGGCTCAGCTTAGAGACGCAAGCCGGTCCTTTCAAAGGCTTGCCGACTGCCCTCGCCGCCCCGTATGCGCTAAGTTGGCTCCGCGGACGGAGCGCTGCAATCACGAATTGAGCATGGGAGATTTCAATGATCGACGTCTATTTCTGGCCGACCGGCAACGGCAAGAAGGTCATCATCCAGCTTGAGGAATGCGGCCTCCCCTACACGATCAAGCCGGTCAACATAGGCCGCGGCGACCAGTTCGAAGCGGACTTCCTGAAGATCGCCCCCAACAATCGCATGCCGGCGATCGTCGACAACGACCCGCTCGGCGGCGGCGGCGAGCCGATCTCGATCTTCGAGTCTGGCGCGATCATGATGTACATCGCGGAAAAGACGGGGAAATTCTGGCCCCAGGCGCCACACAAGAAATATGAAGTCGCCCAGTGGATGTTCTGGCAGACCGGCAACCAGGGGCCAAAGCTCGGCGAGCAGGGGCACTTCCGCCGCGCGGCGATGAACGAGGCGAACGGCGACCTCAAATACGCGGTCAAGCGCTTCGACGACGAAGCGCACCGCCTCTACGGCGTGATGAACCTCGGCCTGCACAACAAGGAGTGGCTGGCCGCCGGCGAGTACACGATCGCCGACATGATCTGCTACCCCTGGATGACCGCATCGCAGATGCGCGGGATCGACCTCGACGAGTTCCCGAACGTGAAACGCTGGCTGGATGCAGTCGGCGAGCGACCGGCGGTCAAGAAGGCGATGGCGCTCGGCCCGGAGTTCCGTGAGGATCCGGCCTCGATCACGCCCGACGAGCGCGCTCGCCGCGCCGGCATCATGGCCAACCAGCGCGCCCAAGCCATTCCTGAAGCCTGGAAGACGGCCGCCGAGTAGATGTCCCTGCGTTAACTTGCATTTCCGCGCCGGACGAGTCTGATCGGCGGCGGCGGGGTTTGGAGCGTTGCTATTGACCGATGCGGTGACAGCGGCGCCGGCCAGGCGCCTCGGGTTGGCGACGGCCCTGAGTTACTCGATCGTGACCATTCCGATCAGCGCGCTCGGCATTGGGCTGGGCATCTTCCTGCCCAAGTATTTCGCCAGCCATCTGGGCGTCGGTCTGACCGTCATCGCGTCGGCCTTCACGCTTGTCCGGCTCATCGACATCCCCGTCGACCCCGTCCTTGGCGTCTTCATGGACCGGACTCGGACCGCTATCGGCCGGTACCGCGTTTGGCTCATGGTCGGAGCGCCGATCCTGATGCTCGCCGTCTACCAGCTGTTCATGGCGCGCGCAGGGATCGGTGAGGCGTACCTGATCGTCTGGCTCCTCGTCCTGTATCTCGGCACGTCGATCTCGGGCCTGGCGCAGGGCGCCTGGTCGGCAACGCTGGCGCCGGGCTACAACGAGCGATCGTTGCTTTTCGCCCTTCTGTCGGCGGTGGGGATCACCGCCACAGTGGGGGTGCTCGCGATCTCGGTCGTCGGCGGAAACATCAAGCTACCTCAAGCCGTGACCGTCCCCGCGATGGGCTGGGTCGTGATCGCGCTAACGCCTTTGTGCGTAGGCGCGGTGGCCGCGGTGGTGCCGGAGAGGGTCGCCCCCGATGTTCGCACCCAGCGCTTCCCGCTCGCGGACTACGCCGCAATCGCGCTCAAGCCCGCCATCATTCGGCTCTTCTTCGCGCAGGCGGCCCTGACGCTAGGCCCCGGATGGATGAGCGCGCTGTACCTTTTCTTCTTCAGCGGCGTGCTCGGGTTCTCGGACGGCACATCCTCCCTGCTCTTGATCATTTACGTCTTGGCGGGGGTCGCTGGCGCGCCGACCACCGCCTGGATCTCGACCCGGTTCGGCAAGCACCGAACCCTGATCGCGATGACAACCGCCTACTCGATCGGCCTCTGCTCCGTCATCATCCTGCCGAAGGCGCACTTCTGGCTCACCGTGCCCGTCATGGTCTGGTGCGGCTTCATGGCCTCGGGCTTCGGGCTGCTCATCTCGTCGATGACCGCAGACGTGGGTGACGAGGTGAGGCTCGAGCAGGGCAAGCAACGGATGGGCCTGATCTATTCGGTGATCGGGCTCGCCGCGAAGATCGCCGGCGCCTTCGCGTTCGCGCTGTCCTTCGGGCTGTTGGCGGCGGTCGGCTACAACGCCAAGGAAGGGGCCCACAACACCGCCGCGGCCATCCAGGGGCTTGAATACATCTACATCCTCGGGCCGATCTTCTTCGTGATGCTCGGCGGCGCCTGCTTCATCGGCTGGAAGCTCGACGCGAGGCGGCATGGCGAGATCCGCTTCGCCCTCGAGGCGCGCGACGCCGCGCTTGGGGAGGACGCGCAGGTCAGCGCTCTGACCGGTCAGCCGATTCCGGCCCTAGCCATCGCGGAGTCGGACTGACGTGTCTGGGCTGAGCCTTGCCGAACGCCTCGGCTACGGACCCGACGAGCGCGTTCTGATCGTCAACTGCGACGACCTGGGCTCGAGCCATGCCGCCAACATCGGGATCGAGGACGCCATCCGGCACAGCTTCGCCACGAGCGCCACCGTTATGGTTCCCTGTCCATGGGCGTACGAGGCCGCCCAGCGCTGCCGCGAACTCGACGTCGGCGTCCACCTGACGCTCACCGCGGAGTACCCTGGCTACCGCTGGCGTTCGCTGACCGGCGCCCGCTCGCTGCACAACAAAGAGGGCTTCATGCCCGCGACCACCCGCGAGGTTTACGCCAACGCCGATGTCGAAGAGGCGCGCGCCGAGTGCCGGGCGCAGATCGCGCAGGCGCTGGCCTGGGGCGTCGACGTGACCCACCTCGATAGCCACATGGGCTCGGTGCAGACCGACCCGCGCTTCTACGCGGTCTACCTCGACCTCGCGGCCGAGTACCGCCTGCCGCTCCGCATGGCCGGCAGGTCTGGCGAGCGGGCGATGGGCTTCCCCTGTCGGCAGCCGGCGAGCGACCGCGGCGTGCTCTACCCCGACCACTTCATCTCGCCACCCTGGCCTGAGCCAACCCGGCCCGTTGTCGAGCGTCTGCTGCAGAACCTTCGCCCTGGCGTGAGCGAGGTCTACCTGCACCCTGTGCTCGATGGCCCGGAACTCCGCGCCTACGACCCGGAGAATGGCCACATCCGCGCTGGCGATGACTGCAACTTCAAGGACGTCGACCTGCGACGGACGGTCGAGGCAGCCGGGGTCACCCTCATCAGCTACCGGCCCCTGCGTGAGTTGCAGCGCGCCGAGGCGACCGCACCCGACTGATGCACGACTTGCTCAGCCTCGAACAACGCGTGCGACGCGCCCGGCGCAGGCTCGGCGAGATCGCGGTCTGGCGCGTGCGCGAGGCTGTGGCGATCGGCGGCTGGACCTTCGACGGCAACGCCATCGCGGCGGGCGATCGCTGGCCGGCCGAGCGCGGCGTGCACGTCTTCGAGGGCGGCCCGTTAGAAGCCCCGACCGCTTGGCCGCTCGAGCACACGCGTCTCTCGCTCGACGTCGGCGGCGAGAGCCTCATGACCATCGCCTACGACGGCGCGCCGGCGCTCATGCTGGGCCTCGACCTGAACCACAACGAGTTTCCGCTCGATGCGCGCGCCGGCCGGCTCATCGTCGAGGCGGTCGCCAAGAGCCCATTCGGTCAGGCGGTGCCCGACCCGCGCTTCCGCCGCGCCGAGCTTCGGCTGCTTGAGGCTGGGCTCGACGATTTCACCGCCACCCTCGGGCACGCGATCGGCCTCGCTGCGGCTCTGGGCGAGCACGAGCTTTCGCCGCTGCTGATTGAACTCGCCGAAGACGCGATGGTCCGTTTCCAATGGCCGACGCGCACGGCTGATGTTGTTGGCCGCGTAAGCCCTTTCGCGCAGGGCTACGGCGGACGCGACGAAGAGCCCCGCCACTTTCCGGTCGTCCCGCTCGGCGACGACGGCCGCGCCTCGATCGCCCCCGCCCATGCCTTTCTGGTTGACGGCTTGAAGGCGCTCAAGCAGCGCTTCCCGCCGCATGGCGCGGTCGCCTACGTCGGCCACGCGCACATCGACACCGCCTGGCTCTGGCCGATCGAGGAAACGCGACGGAAAGTGCGCCGCACCTTCTCGACTGCGGTCGACCTTCTGAGGCGCAACCCCGACTTCCGCTTCGCCCAGTCCTTCGCCGAATACTATCGCCACCTCGAAGACGACGATCCCGCGTTGCTCGACGACGTGCGCGCCCAGGTCGCCGCCGGCGGCTGGGCCCCGACAGGCGGCCTTTGGGTCGAGCCTGACATCAACATGCCCTGCGGCGAGTCTCTGGTCCGCCAAGGGCTGTACGGTCAGCTTTACTTCGAGCGGGCATTCGGGCGGCGCCACACCAATGCATG
>DATNJB010000048.1:0-76264 GCA_035604135.1 Caulobacteraceae bacterium
CGAAGGTATGGGCGTGCTTGCACGCGGTAGCGGAGCGTTCCGTAGGCCGATGAAGCTCGATCGCGAGGTCGGGTGGAGGTATCGGAAGTGAGAATGCTGACATGAGTAGCGACAAAGAGTGTGAAAGACACTCTCGCCGAAAGTCCAAGGGTTCCTGCGTAAAGCTAATCTGCGCAGGGTTAGCCGGCCCCTAAGGCGAGGCCGAAAGGCGTAGTCGATGGGAACCAGGTTAACATTCCTGGGCCAGTCAGAAGTGACGAATACCGTAACTTGGCGGGGCTTACTGGATTGCTCCCGGCAGGGAAGGTGTTCCTGGAAATAACTCTGACGGAGACCGTACCCGAAACCGACACAGGTGGACTGGTAGAGAATACCAAGGCGCTTGAGAGAACTATGCTGAAGGAACTCGGCAAATTGCACGCGTAACTTCGGGATAAGCGTGACTCTGCTTAGGGCAACCTCTGTAGAGTGGCACAGGCCAGGGGGTAGCGACTGTTTATCAAAAACACAGGGCTCTGCGAAGCCGCAAGGCGACGTATAGGGTCTGACGCCTGCCCGGTGCCGGAAGGTTAAAAGGAGGGGTGCAAGCTCCGAATTGAAGCCCCGGTAAACGGCGGCCGTAACTATAACGGTCCTAAGGTAGCGAAATTCCTTGTCGGGTAAGTTCCGACCTGCACGAATGGCGTAACGACTTCCCCGCTGTCTCCAGCATAGACTCAGCGAAATTGAATTCTCCGTGAAGATGCGGAGTTCCCGCGGTCAGACGGAAAGACCCTATGAACCTTTACTGCAGCTTCGCCTTGGCGTTAGCAGCGACATGTGTAGGATAGGTGGGAGGCTATGAAACCGGGGCGCCAGTTCCGGTGGAGCCAACGTTGAAATACCACCCTTTTTGTTGCTGGCGTCTAACCGCGGCCCGTCATCCGGGTCCGGGACATGGCGTGGCGGGCAGTTTGACTGGGGCGGTCGCCTCCCAAAGTGTAACGGAGGCGCGCGATGGTGGGCTCAGAGCGGTCGGAAATCGCTCGTCGAGTGCAATGGCATAAGCCCGCCTGACTGCGAGACTGACAAGTCGAGCAGAGACGAAAGTCGGCCATAGTGATCTGGTGGTTCTGCGTGGAAGGGCCATCACTCAACGAATAAAAGGTACTCTAGGGATAACAGGCTGATTTTGCCCAAGCGTCCATAGCGACGGCAAAGTTTGGCACCTCGATGTCGGCTCATCACATCCTGGGGCTGGAGCAGGTCCCAAGGGTTCGGCTGTTCGCCGATTAAAGTGGTACGTGAGCTGGGTTCAGAACGTCGTGAGACAGTTTGGTCCCTATCTGCCGTGGGTGTTTGAAGCTTGAGAGGATCTGTCCCTAGTACGAGAGGACCGGGATGGACATACCTCTGGTGGACCTGTCGTGGCGCCAGCCTCGCAGCAGGGTAGCTAAGTACGGAAAAGATAACCGCTGAAAGCATCTAAGCGGGAAACTTACCTCGAAACAAGGCTTCGTCGAGAGCCGTGATAGACCATCACGTTGATAGGCCAGGTGTGGAAGCGCCGTGAGGCGTGCAGCTTACTGGTACTAATCGCTCGAAAGCTTGATCGTTTTCATCAAAGCTCATGAAGCGCCTGTATTGCTTCGCCGACACTGATGTCTTCTCATCCTCTTCGTCGACCTGGTGGCTATGCCGGAAGGTCCCCACCCGATCCCATCCCGAACTCGGTCGTTAAGCCTTCCTGGGCCGATGGTACTTCGTCTCAAGGCGCGGGAGAGTAGGTCGTCGCCAGGTCTACAAAGAGGATGCCGCCACGCGAAACGGCGAAGTCCGTCCGACCCTTCATCACGTAGACTTCTCGCCGGTCCGCCGGCCGCCAAGTTCGACGCGGGGTGGAGCAGCCCGGTAGCTCGTCAGGCTCATAACCTGAAGGTCACAGGTTCAAATCCTGTCCCCGCACCCAGTTAACCTCGCAGATCGTGAGGTCGCAGCGGCCCTCTCGGAAACCCCGAGGAGGGCCGTAAGCGTTCCAGGGGCGCGGCGATTTCCCCCGCCGTGGCCGTGACTCGGATCCGGCTAGCGAAGATCAACCCCTGCCCATCGAAAAGATCGGCTCGAAGCAGCCGAGGATGAGGCGCTTCGCATCGAACGGCGGCTCACCGGCCGCATCCATACGCTCGTCCTGGTGCATCTTCTCTTCGGCGGCATAGAAGCTCGCCTTGTCGGGCCAGATTTGCCAGGTGAAGACGATCTTCTCGCCGTCTCTCGCAGCGACCGCGCGTCGGAAGTCGGTCTGCTTGCCTTCGGGAACGAAGTCCTCCCAACACTCGACGATCTCCAGACATCCGTAGTCCTTGAAGAACTGCGCTCCGTTCTCGGCCCATTTGCGATAGGCCTCGATTTTTTCCTCGGGCACAGGAATTACGAGGCCGGCGATGTACATGGGTTCAGGCTCCTTCGGCAGCGGCTAGGCGTCGTCGTCTTACGACTTAGAACAGACCCGGCAAGAAGCTGTCAGCACCGCGCCGAGCATCCACAATCGGTCGACTGGCCGAGCGTCCGTTGCGCGAGCAAGGTCCGGCTCCCTTGCGCCGCATCAATGCGAGCGCGCGCCGCCCGGATTGACTTGCGACCTCACGCTCGAGGTTGCGGATGCACGGACTCTCCCTGTTGCTGCGGCTCGCCGCTCTCATCGGCGCAAGCTGCGCCCTTGCCGGTGCGGCGGTCGCAGACGCCCCCGCGCCGGCGCAGCCGATCAGCGCGGCCGACGCCGCGGCCCTGCTGGCGGCGCTCGACAGCGCCGCGGACCAAGGTTTGCCCGCCGTCGACACCAAGGCGATGCGCGCGCAGCTGGCGTCGCCCGACCCCGCCGTCCATGCCCAGGGCGAGGCGAGGCTCGCCGCCGCGGCCGTCGCCTACGCGCGCGCAGAGCGCAGCGGCCAGCTGGCCGCCGACCGCTTCCCAAACAACTGGGCCATCCGGCCCGGGCGGTACGACGCTCAGGCGGATTTCGGAGCGGCGCGCGCCGGACAGCGGCTGGCGGCATGGGTGGCCAGCCTGCCGCCGCCCGATCCGCGTTACCGCGGCCTCGTCGACGCCCACAGCCGCTACGCGGCCATCGTCGCGCGCGGCGGCTGGCCCCGTTTGGCGACGTCGCCTGGCCTGAAGGCGGACGTGGCGAGCCCAGCGGTCCGCCTGCTGATGCAGCGGCTGGCCGTCGAGGATCCGACCGTCGTCGTTCCAGGCGCCGCCTCGCCGGTCTTCGACGCGGCGGTGTCAGCCGCCGTCGGCCGCGCCCAGGATCGCTACGGCCTCGACGCGACCGGCGTCGTCGATACGGCCACGCTTGCCGCTCTCAATGTACCCGCCGACGAGCGACTGGCGCAGATCCGGGCCAGCCTCGAGCGCTCGCGCTGGATGCCGCGCGACATCCCCGGCTACCGTATCGAGCTGAACATCGCCGCCCAGGAGCTCACGCTGTTCGACGGCGGCGCGCCCGCGATGGTGATGCGCGCGATCGTCGGCAGGCCCAACAGGCAGACGCCGACCTTTCGCGATGCCCTGAGCGGCGTGGTGTTCAACCCGCCCTGGAACGTGCCAGCCGACATCGCCGAGGCGGAGATCTGGCCGAAGGCGAGGCGCGACGCCGGCTACCTCGCACGGCATCACTACGTCGTGCGCGCCGGCGGCGGCTTGCAGCAGCTGCCCGGCCCCGACTGCGCGCTCGGCGCGATCAAGTTCGAGTTGTCGAACCGCTTCGGCGTCTACATGCACGACACGCCGACCAAGTCGCTGTTCACGCGCGATCTTCGGCTGTTCAGCCACGGCTGCATGCGGCTGGAGCATCCGGCCGACCTGGCCAAGCAGGTGCTTCAGGACAATCCGGACTGGCCGCCCAGCCGCATCGACGACGCCATCGAGGCCGGCGCCACCGTGCGCGCGCCACTCCGCCACCCGGTCACCGTGTTCGTGATCTATTCGACGGCGTTCGTCGACGACCAGGGCAGCCTGGCGTTCCGCGCCGACGCCTACAAGTGGGACAGCAAGCTCATCGCCATGCTGCCGCACTAGAGTCTCGACGCTACGTGGCGCTGAGGCGCAAGCGGATGTCCCGGTAAGCCGCCGCGATGAGTTCGCTCAGGGCAGCGGCGTTCACCGGTTGCGCCCAGCGGAGCTTCACGTGCCGCATGCGTTTGCCCGCCCCTTCCAGCAAGCCGGCTGGGTCGTCGAGCGCCGCGCCAAAGAAGAAACCGACATTCGCGTGAGCACTGAAGGCGTCGACGTACCCAAACGCCGCATCGCCCACGCACGCTGTGGGATGGCCGTCTTGCAGCAGCTCGCGTACGTCGGCGCCGCAGCCGCGCATCTGTTCGAACCATGGCCGGGCGATCAGCCGCAGCTCGTCGTCAGGTTTGGCAAACCAGGCATCGACGCTCGGGTCGCGCCGAGTGGCGCTCGGAAACCGGAAGAGCTCGTCCACCGGATCAGATTGCCAGCTTGGCCGGAGATGTCGAGGTCTTGCGCTAGATGTCGAACCTGACGCCCTGGGCGAGCGGCAGGCCGGCGCCGTGGTTCACCGTGTTGGTCGCACGGCGCATGTAGGCCTTCCAAGCGTCGGAGCCGGCTTCGCGGCCGCCGCCGGTCTCCTTCTCGCCGCCGAACGCGCCGCCGATCTCAGCGCCCGACGGGCCGATGTTGACGTTGGCGATGCCGCAGTCGGAGCCGCGCTCGGAAAGGAAGCGCTCGGCTTCCCGCAGGTCGAGCGTGAAGATCGACGACGAGAGCCCCTGCGGCGCGGCATTGTTCAGCGCGATCGCCTCGTCGAGATCGCGATAGGGCATGACGTAGAGGACTGGCGCGAACGTCTCGCGCAGAACCACGTCCGCTTGACCAGGCATCTCCACCAGCGCCGGACGCACGTAGACGCCGGGTCCCTCCAGCCGCTCGCCGCCGCTCACTCGCCCTCCGGCCGCGCGCGCCTCGTCGAGCGCCTGCGCCATCGACTCGCCCGCGCGCGCGTCGATCAGCGGGCCGACCAGGGTCTCAGGATCGCGAGGGTCACCGATCCGCACACTGGCGTAGGCCGCCTTCAGCCGTGGAATGAGGGTAGAATAGACCGCCTCGTGCACGAACAGCCGGCGCAGCGTCGTGCAGCGCTGGCCGGCCGTGCCCATCGCCGCGAACGCGACTGCGCGCAGGGCCTGGTCCATGTCAGCCGATGGGCAGACCATGGCCGCGTTGTTGCCGCCGAGCTCGAGCAGCGCACGGGCGAACCGCGCCGCGAGCCTGGGGGCGACCTTTCGCCCCATCGCCGTCGAGCCGGTCGCCGAGACCAACGGCACGCGCGGGTGGTCGACCAGCGCCACGCCGAGCTCAGGCCCGCCGATCAGGACCTGGCTCAGGGCCGGCGGCGCACCGCCGAACGCCGCGGCGGCGCGCTCGAACGCCGCCTGCACGGCAAGCGCCGCCAGCGGCGTCTTCTCCGACGGCTTCCAGACCACCGAATCGCCGCAGGCGAGCGCCAGCGCGCCGTTCCATGCCCAGACCGCGACGGGGAAGTTGAAGGCGGTGATGACGCCGACCACGCCCAGGGGCTTCCAGGTCTCCATCATCCGGTGTTCCACCCGCTCGGTGGCGATGGTGAGCCCGAACAGCTGCCGCGAGAGGCCCGTTGCGTAGTCGCAGATGTCGATCATCTCCTGGACCTCACCGAGGCCCTCCGACAGCGTCTTGCCGGCTTCGATCGTCACGAGCAGGCCCAAGTCCGTCTTGGCGGCGCGCAGCTCTTCGCCAAGCAGGCGAACGAGCTCGCCGCGCCGCGGCGCCGGAACCGCGCGCCAGACGAGGAAGGCCGCGTGCGCCGCCTCGATCGCCGCCTCCGCCTCGGCCGGCGTCGTGGTGGCGATGCGGGCGATCTCTTCTCCGCTGATCGGCGTCCGCGCGACGAGATCGCCGCACGGGGCGTGAACGCCCAGGCGGTCGAGCAGGCGGGCGGCTTCCGCGGCGATTCCCGGCTGCACGTGGACGGTCATGCCGCGTGCTCCATATGGGACGGCTGGGCGCCTGCGCCGGCATAGGCGCGGCCGAACCGATTGGCCAGGAACGCGGCCAGGTCGATCTCCTCCTGGCGCACGAGGCCCTTCTGCGCAATGGCTCCCTCGGCCAGGAGGTCGAGCACCGCGCAAAGGCTGGAGGCGGTGGTGATCTGGATCGCCGACAGCATTCGGTCACCCACCTCGCGGGCGTAGATCCGGTTGGCGTAGGTCTCCTGCACCAGCTGGCCGTTCTTCAGGCCGGAGACGGTCACGAACACGATGACCACGTCCTGCAGCGTCGCCGGCACGGCGTGCTCGAGGATGTCTTTCAGAAGATCGCGGCGGTCGCGCAGGCGAAGGTCGTTCAACAGCGCTTTCATGATCGCCGCATGGCCTGGATAGCGGATCGTGCGGTAGTTCACGTTACGCGCGCGACCGGCCAACGTCTCGCAAAGGGTGCCCAGTCCGCCGGACGTGTTGAACGCCTCGTAGGCCACGCCGTCGAGGGCGAAGCTCTCGCACTCCTCCAATGCCCGGCTCTGGCGCAGCTCTCCGTCGACGATGGCGTCGCAGGGCTCGCAGTATTCGTTGATCACCCCGTCGGTCGACCAGGTCAGATTGTAGTTCAGCGCGTTCGAGGGATAGCGCGGCAGCGCGCCCACGCGCAGGCGCACATCGTGCAGCTCGTCGAAATGCAACGCCAGGTCGGCGGCGACGATGGAGACGAAGCCGGGGGCGAGCCCGCACTGCGGAACAAACGCGGTCTGCGCGCCGGCGGCCAGCGCCGTGATCGCCCGCGTCGCCGCCACGTCTTCAGTCAGGTCCAGATAGTGGGCGCCGGCTCGGCGCGCCGCCTGCGCGACCGCCAGGGTCAGGTGGTAGGGGGCGGCGCTCAGGACGGCGAACTGGCCCGCCAGCGCGCGGTCGAGCGCCAGCGGGTCGGCGATGTCGAGGCGTCTCCGCACGATGGCGGCCTCGCAGGGCAAGCTTTCGAGGGCGGCCGCCGATCGATCGAGCGCCGTGACCTGATAGTCGCCCGAGCGCGCCAACAGGCCCGAGACGACCGCGCCGATCTTGCCGGCGCCGATGACTGCCACGCTCCGCAAAGGCCGGCCTCCCGCATAAAGATTCCATAACGAGAGTCGATGACGGCGCGCCGAATCGCCATGCCCACTTTGCCGATTCGCCGAGACAATTCCGACGTCCTGCCATATCAACTATGCATATGGACGAGATCGACCAGGCGCTGATCGCCCGACTGCGCGAGAACGCGCGCGCGCCGACCGCCCAGCTGGCGCGCGGGCTCGGCCTTTCGCGCACGACCGTCCAGAGCCGGATCGAGCGGCTGGAGCGCACGGGCGTCGTCACCGGCTACACGGTCCGCCTGTCCGACGCCCACGAACGCGGGCAGATGCACGCCTACGTGATGGTCATGGTCGCCCCGAAGCAGGCGGCCTCCGTCGCCGCCGCGGTTCGCCGGATGCCGCAGGTTCGCCTGCTGCAGTCGGTCAGCGGCCCGTTCGACATGATCGCGCTTGCTGCTGCGCCGTCCGCTGCCGACATGGACGCCCTGATCGACGCCATCGGCGCGCTCGACGGCGTCGAGCGGACGACGTCCTCGATCGTGCTGTCGACGAAAATCGACCGCTAGCGAGGGGAGGCGTCGGCGAGCGCCCGACGCCTCGCCCATCAAGCGGCCTTGGGCGCGAACGCGGCCATGGTCAGCCGGTAGATGCCCAAGAGAACGCCTAAGGCTGAGGCGCCGAACGCCGCGGTGCCGATCCCGCCGAAGATGGTGGCGAGGTCGGTCCCGACTGCCGGAATGGCAGCTAATTCCTTCGACCCGACCAGAAGAACGATCGCGACCGTAAAGGTCCTGATGTTGTCTTCCGGAGCGTTGCCGATGACGGAGATGGCCCCAAGAACAAGCAGTATTGTCGCTGCGTACGGAAGCGTAACGAATGCTCCAAGGATCGCTACAACAAGCGCGAGCACCCTGGCGCCAGCATAAACTTGTTTCATGATTAGCCCCCATTGCGAGTCGCAATGCTGGGAGTGGGCGGCCGGCGCCGCAACCTGTCAAGCCCGTATGCCTAGTGAGCGGGCATCGCGTGCCCGGTTTCCAGTCGCTGAAGAGCGGGCTTCGCCCGGGTCAGCGGGTCTGGCTGTAGGCGTAGTCCTCGCGCTCGACCGGCCCGGTCCTCAGCCCGCTGGGCAGCGGTGCGCGCTTGGCGTTCACCTGCCGGTGCGCCTCCAGCGCGGCTTCGTCGGCCCAATGCTCGAGCAACACCAATTTGTCGGGGTCCACGACGCTTTGAAACACCTCGAACTGCTCGCAGCCGGGCTCCTTCATGACGTCCGCGCAGCGACCGCGGAAGGCGTCGGCGAGCTCCGCACCCTTCCCGGGGGCGGCATGCAGCGTGATGATGATGCGGATTGCCATGGCTAGTTCGTCCATTGCGCCAGCCAATCGGCCAGCGACTGCGGGGTCATGTGGCGAGCGTCGGCCAGCGCGGCGATGTGGCCGGCGTCGATCAGTCGGTCGCTGGCGGGATCGATGACGAGCAGGCTCGGGACGCCCTCGAGCCGGTGGGTTATGCCGTAGCGCGCCGGGATCTGCAGGTTCTTGTCGAAGCGTCCGACGTCGACAGTCACCACCTCGTAATGGGCGTCGACGAACGCGCGGACCTCGGGCAGGGCCATCGTCCCGGCCAGCACGCGGCAGTCGCCGCACCAGTTCCCGCCGAGGTCAATCAGCAGCAGCCTGTGGCGCTCCAGCGCCCGCGCCTTGGTTCCGGCGACCGCCGCGTCGGCATCGGCGTGCTCGTCATAGGGGTAGGGCAGCGGCGTCTTCAGCTGTGTGAAGCTGGCGATCGTGACGTGCGGCGCCGGCGCGGCGATCGCCGGGCCGGCCATGAGAGCGGCGGCCACGAGGGCCATTGCCTTCCACATACTCAAGCGCCTCCCTTCCTTAAGTGCGCGCGCCGGCCGCCTGCCCTATACGCCGTGGAGATTAGGCGCGCGAGGACGATAGCCCATGCCAGACGCCTTCATGTCGGCCAGGGCCTGGCGGTGGCGATCGAGCGGGTCTGATCCGCAAACCACCCGCATCGACATTCCGTCCACGCGTGCTAGGCAGGGGATGCTTGCCCGCCCTGGGCCGAGCGGGAGAAGCCCGTCATGCGCAACGTCGTCCTCGGCCTCGCCGGCCTGACCCTGCTTGTCGCCTGTTCCAAGGCGCCGGGGAATGCCGCCAACACGGCCGCCGCCCCCGCCAGCGCAGCGCCGACATCCGCGGCAGCCGCGGCGGCGGCGCCCACACCGGTCGCCGGCCCGGCCGTCTCCGGCTCGTACACGGTCGACGGCAAGGCGGCCGTGCTCACCCAGGTCACGACCCACAAGGACGATCCGTTCGACGGCCAGCCGGTCACGGACCTCGTGTTCACGGCGAAGGATCAAGCCGGCGACGCAAAGGCCGCCGACGATGCTCTGTTCGGCAACTTTGGCGACGCGATGGTTGTTAAGATCGAGCCCGACGGCTCGGTCATCGGCGCCGACATCGTTCACTCCGGGCTGAAGGAGCAGGGATCGGTTTCGCTCTCCGGCGTCCTCACGGTGAAGAACTATCAGGGGGCGGGCGGCCAGATTTCCGGCGAACTCACCTCGGCCGGGCCGACCGACGTCTTCGGCCAGAAGGTCGACGTGGACCTCACCTTCCACACCGCCGCGCCCTAGCGGTCAGCGCGCCCTCAGGAAGAGACCGATCGTCAGCGCAACGCCGATGATGACGACGATGAGCCTGAGCGCCGTCTCGTTGACGCGCTTCAGCATCAGGCCGCCTAGGAGGCCGCCGCAGATCGCACCGACGGCGACCACGGCGATCCGGCGCCAGTCGAGGTGCGGAGTGAAGACGAAGATCGCGACCGCCGAGGCGTTCATCATCCCGGCCAGCACGTTCTTGGTCGCGCCGGCGGCGCGCACGCCGAGACCCGCCAGCGTCAGCCCCGCCAGCATCAGAAAGCCGATGCCGCCGCCGAAGTAGCCGCCGTAGATGGAGATGCCGAACTGGATCAGGGCCGTGGGCGTCCCCCCGATCGGCCGCGCGGTCTCGGTCGGCCGTCTGAGGAAACTGCCCCACGCGAAGACGGCGGTCGCGAAGAGGACAAGATAGGGCAGCAGCCGCGCAAAGAAGGCGGGCGGGGTGGCAAGCAGGAGCACCGCCCCGACCGCCCCGCCCGCCAGGCTGATGGCCACGAGCACCCAGAACGCGTGCCCGCCGGCGCCGGCGACGTTGTCGCGGCCGACCCAGCCGGTCGTGAGCTGGCCGGGGAAGAGAGCGATGGTCGAGGTGATGTTGGCCGCCCGCGCATCCAGGCCCGACAGCATCAGCATCGGCAGCGTGATGAACGAACCGCCGCCGGCCAGCGCATTCTGCGCCCCGGCCCAGAACGCGGCTGCGAAAAGCAGAGCGAGCATCAGCATTGGTCGCTGGCACTCCGGCAAACTTCTCCCGGGGGAGAAGGAGGAGCTCACGCGTTAGCGTGGGAGGATGACGGCGTACGCCGCTTCAGGCTAGTCCAAGGCGCCGTAACCCCTCACCCTCGCGCTCGCTTCGCTCCAGGCCCCTCCCTCTCGGGGAGAGGTGTCGTTACAGCCGCTCGACGATGGTGACGTTGGAGAGGCCGCCGCCTTCGCACATGGTCTGTAGGCCGTAGCGCTTGCCGCGGTCTTTCAGCGCATAGACCAGCGTGGTCATCAGCTTCGTGCCCGAGGCGCCGAGTGGGTGGCCAAGCGCGATCGCGCCGCCGTTGACGTTCAGCTTGTTCGGGTCGGCGCCTAGAGCCTTCAGCCAGGCGACCGGGACCGAGGCGAAGGCCTCGTTGACCTCGAACAGGTCGATGTCCTCGAGCTGCATCCCGGCCTTCTTCACGGCCCGCTCGGTCCCAGGGATCGGGGCCTCCAGCATGATCACCGGGTCGCCGCCGACCACGGTCATGTGGTGGATGCGGGCCATGGGCTCGACGCCGAGCGATTTCAGCCCCGCTTCGCTGACGATCATGACGCCCGAGGCGCCGTCGCAGATCTGGCTCGAGGTCGCCGCGGTGATCGCGCCGCCTTCCTGCAGCAGCTTCACGCCCTTCACGCCATCCAACGAGACGTCGAAGCGGATGCCCTCATCGACCGTATGCAGCTCCGTTTTGCCTTCGGCGGTCGTGATCTCGATGGGGACGATCTCGTCCTTAAAGCGGCCGCCTTGGGTGGCGGCGATCGCTTTCTGGTGGCTCTTGAAGCCGAATTCGTCGAGCTGGTCCTTGGTGAGGCCGTACTTTTTGGCCATCATCTCGGCGCCCATGAACTGGCTGAACTGGATGTTGGGGTAGCGCTCCTCCATCCGCGGGCTCTTCGGCGCTCCGAACCCTTCCTTCGCCGCCAGCATCACCGAAAGGCCCATCGGCACGCGGGTCATGCTTTCCACGCCGGAGGCGATGACGATGTCCATGGAGCCCGACAGCACGGCCTGGGCGGCGAAATGCAGCGCCTGCTGCGAGGAACCGCACTGGCGGTCGACCGAGGTGGCCGGCACGCTCTCCGGCAGCTTTGACGCCAGGACCGCGTTGCGCGCGATGTTGGTCGCCTGCTGGCCCACCTGCATCACGCAGCCCATGACCACGTCCTCGATTTGCGCCGGGTCGGCGCCCGAGCGCTCGACGAGGCTGTCCAGCACCTGCGCGGCGAGGTCGGCGGGATGCACGCCTTGCAGACGGCCCCCTTTGCGGCCGCCGGCGGTGCGCGCGGCGGCGACGATGTAGGCTTCGGCCATAGGGCCCTCCTTGGGTGATCGGGCTCGAATTTGCCCGAGCGAGGACGGGCGCGCAACGATGCCGCTGGGTCAGGCGAGGCCCGTAAGTTCAACTCGAAGCGCCGGCTTAGCTTGCCGTCAACGGCATTCGGGCTACCTCTATCGATCATGTTCAAGGCCAAGACCCAGATCGACGTGCACAACGGTAAGAAAGCGATCGAGCGCATCGGCCGCGTCTCCGACAACCTCATCGGCATCGGGCCGTTCGGCATCGGGCTCGATGGCATCCTCGCCTGGGTGCCGGGCCTGGGCGAGGCCTACAGCATCGGCGCGGGCGCGGCGCTCGTGCTCGAAGGCTACCGCGCCCGCGTTCCGGCCAGCGTGCTCGTGCAGGCCGGCGTCCTCGTCTCCATCCGCACGCTTGCGAACATCTTCCCCGTGCTCGGCGGGGTGATCGTCGATTTCTTCCGTGGCCACCGCATGGCGGCCAGGCTCCTGGTGCAGGCGATCGACGACACGCTCTACATCGAAGGCGTCCCCGATCGCGATCACCCGGAGTACGCGGGCGTTCTCGCGCGCATCCGCTCGGGCGAGGAGCGCAGGCGGGTGGTTTTCCTGGGTTAGATCCAGCGCCGCATCCCGCGCGTAGAAGGGCGGAGGGAGGCCCCTTCATGACGCGGTTGCTCATCGCCTACGCGACCATGGTCGCTCTTTTCCCAGCGCTGGATTTCGCCTGGTTCGCGATCGTCGCGCGCGGCGCCTACCAGGCCGAGATCGGCAGCCTGCTCAATCCGACGCTCCAGCTTGCGCCGGCGGTCGGATTCTACGCCCTCTATGCGTCGGGGGTTCTGGTGTTCGTGGTCCGCCCGGGGCTCGACCGGGGCGACTGGCGCCGGGCCGCGCTGGCTGCCGCGTTCTTCGGGCTCGTGGCCTACGGAACGTTCGACCTGACCTGCCTTGCTCTCATCAAGGGTTTCACCCTGCCGGCCGCCGCGCTGGACATGGCCTGGGGCGCGATCGCGACGATGGCTGCCGCCAGCGCCGCCGGCTTCGCGGCCGCGCGGCTCTAGGTCACGACGGGACCGCCGCGCCCCACTCGTTCCAGCCCGCCCAGCGCGGCGTGCCAGGCAGGTACATGGTTTCGCGGCGTTCCACGCGGAATCCGGCGGCCTCGATGGCGCTTGTGACCGGCCGGGTCAGATGGCAACCGCCGGCGATGCGTTTCCACACCGGCTCGATCCGCCGCTGCCACTTGACCACGTCGGCGTCGGGCGCGAGCCCGTGCTCGCAGAACAGGAGCCGCCCGCCGGGCTTGAGCACGCGCCTAGCCTCGGCCAGCGAGGCTTGCGGATCCTGCACCGAACATAGGGTGAAGGTGCAGACCACGCAGTCGAAAGCGTGGTCGTCGAACGGCAGGGCCTCGGCGCGCCCGTCCAGGACATGGACCGGAATGGTCGATCCCTCGACAGCCTGCTCCGCCCGCCGCCGCAGCGGCTCCGACGGCTCGACCGCCGACAGGTCCTGCACCCTGGCCGCGTCGTAGTAGGGAAGGTTGAGCGCGCTGCCCATGCCGAGCTCGAGGACGCGCCCCTCGGCGTCGGGGACGACTTTGGCGCGCTGGTAGGCGATCGGCTTGGCCGAACAGCAGCAGTTCAGCAGCCAGGGAACGACAAAGCGGTCATAGAGGCCCATGGACCAAGTTTAGGCGTGAGCCAGGCGCTTGGCTATCTGCGCGGGTCGCTCGCGAAAGGACAATTCCAGTTGCGCGGCCGGCCCCACTTACGCTTGAAGTCCCCGGCGAAGTCGGCGGCCCCAGTGAACGGCCGCTCTGGAGGCCTGATGTCGAAGAAGCGTGCGCACTACCTCTTCACCAGCGAGTCCGTGTCGGAGGGGCATCCGGACAAAGTCGCGGACCGCATCTCGGACGAGGTGGTCGACGCCTTCCTGGCCGCCGATCCCGTCGCGCGCGTGGCGTGCGAGACGATGGTGACCACCAATCGCATCATCCTGGCCGGCGAGTGCCGCGGGCCGGAGTCGGTGCATGGCCAGCTCGAGGACCGCGTGCGCGCCGCCATCAAGGATATCGGCTACGAGCAAAGCGGCTTCGATTGGCGCAATGCCTCCTACGAGTGCTTCCTGCACGCCCAGTCGGCCGACATCGCCATGGGCGTCGATGCGAAGGGCAACAAGGACGAAGGCGCCGGCGACCAGGGCATCATGTTCGGCTACGCGACCGACGAGACGCCGGAGCTGATGCCGGCGACGCTGCAGTATGCGCACAACATCCTGAAAACCCTCGCCGCGGCGCGCCACTCGGGCGCCGAGCCGGACCTCGAGCCCGACGCCAAGAGCCAGGTGACCCTGGTCTACGAGAACGGCAGACCGGCGCACGTGAACTCCATCGTGCTGTCGACCCAGCACCGCGAGGGCCTCACGCCCGCCGACGTCGCCGACATCATCCGCCCCTACGTGATGAAGGTCTTTCCCGACGGCCTGGTCAGCGAGGAGACCGAGTGGCTGGTCAACCCGACCGGCAAGTTCGTGATCGGCGGGCCCGACGGCGACTGCGGGCTCACCGGCCGCAAGATCATCGTCGACACCTACGGCGGCGCCGCGCCGCACGGCGGCGGCGCGTTTTCCGGAAAGGACCCCAGCAAGGTCGATCGGTCGGCGGCCTACGCGTGCCGGTATCTGGCGAAGAACGTGGTTGCGGCGGGGCTGGCCGACAGCTGCACGATCCAGATCGGCTATGCGATCGGCGTCGCCCGGCCGCTGAGCTTCTACGTCGACCTGCACGGCGGCCAGATCGATCCGGCGAAGCTGGAAGCGGCGCTTCCGGAGATGATCGGGGGCGCGACGCCCAGGGCGATCCGCGAACATCTGAACCTCAACCGCCCAATCTACGCCCGCACGGCGGCCTATGGCCATTTCGGGCGCGCGCCCGAGGCGGACGGCGGCTTCTCGTGGGAGAGGACCGATCTCGCGGACCAGCTGCGGGCGCTGGCCTAAGGCGCGACTTTGCGCAGCCCGGTCTCGGTGACGATCGCGTCCAGCGGAACGTCGTGGGGTTCGGGATGCACAGTCCTGAGCCGACCCAGCTCGAGGCCGACGCCGATCGTCGGCGGCCTTGGCGACAGCGCGGCGAGGGTGCGGTCGTAGTAGCCGCCGCCGTAGCCCAGCCGGTATCCGCGTGCATCGAACCCAACCATCGGGACGATCAACATGTCAGGCCGCAGCGGCCTGCCGAAGGCCGGCTGCAGGATGCCGCCTACGCCGGGAACCATCTTCGATTGCGGCCCCCAATAGTGAAATTCCATCGGCCGCCGTGGCCGGACGGGCGCCGGCAGCGCGACCTGGCCGCCGAGATCGATGATACGCAGCATAGCGCCGTGCAGGTCCGGTTCGCCCTGGTGCGGCCAGTAGCAGCCGACGACGCCCGGATTGGACCGGCCCAGATGGCTGATGAGCGCGCGCACGATGGCGGCTTCGGCCGCCGCCCGGACGGCTGGCGAGAGGTGGAGTCTGGCGGCGATCAGCCGCTCGCGCTCGTGCTTTCGCCAGGTGGCGACGTCGTCCGCCCCGCTCAGCTGCCGGCCCCCCGCTTGATCCGATCTTGGCCATCGGTCGTAATGGCGACGGGCATCGCGGCGCAAGCGCCGTCGGCGCCGTCACTCTTTGGGGGAGCGAAACCATGACCAGAGTTTCGATCGCGACCGCCTCGGCGCTCGCGCTTTTGTTCTTGGCCGGCTGCAAACAGCAGGCCGATACCTCGGCGATTTCCGATGCGCTGAAGGCCGACACCACGCAGTGGAACGCCGACTGGTCTGCGCGAGACGCCGCGAAGATCGCAAGCCACTACGCCGCCGACGCGGTGATGATGGATCCGGGCGCCGATCCATCAAACGGCAGCCAGGCGGCGCAACAGGCCGTGGCCGAGGCGCTGAAGGACCCGAACTTCACCCTCACCTTCGCTGCCGATCGGACCGACGCCTCGAGCAGCGGCGACATGGCCTATGTGCAAGGCCACTTCACGGTGACGCAGACCGATCCCGCGACCCACGCCAAGGTCTCGCAGAACGGATCATACGTGACGGTTTACAGAAAGCAGGCCGACGGATCGTGGAAAGCCGTCGCCGACATCGCCTCTCCGGGCGCGCCGCCGCCGGCGCCGAAGAAGGGCTAGGCGCCGCTCTGCGATCTCCCCGCCGTCGGCCAGCCTGCGCGAAGTTGAGCATCCTGACCCTGACCTTTCAGGCGCTCGACGACTGAGCTTCGCGCTCGAGCAGCGCCGCCTTGCGCTCGACGCCCCAGCGGTAGCCGGAGAGGCCGCCGTCGCTGCGCACGACGCGGTGGCAGGGGATGGCGACGGCGGTGGGGTTGGCTGCGCAGGCCTGCGCGACGGCGCGCACGGCCTTCGGTCGGCCGATCCGGGCGGCGATGTCGGCAAAGCTAGCCGTCTCGCCGGCCGGGATGTCGCGCAGCGCCCGCCAGACGCGCTCCTGAAAGGCGGTGCCCTTGACGTCGAGCGGCAGGTCCGCGCCCGCCGCCGGCGCCTCGACCATGCCGACCACGCGCGCCACAAGGGCCTCAAAGTCTCCGTCGCCGCCCATCAGCTCGGCGCTGGGGAAGCGATCCTGAAGGCCGCGCACGAGCGCGTCGGGGTCGTCGCCGAACTGGATGGCGCAGACGCCCTTGTCCGTGGCCGCGACGAGGATCGCGCCCAGTGACGTTTCGCCGACGGCGAAGCGGATCGTCGCGCCGCGCCCACCCTTGCGATAGTCGCTCGGCCGCATGCCGAGCCGGCTCGTGCTGGTCGCATAGAAGCGGCCGTTGGAGCCGAAGCCGGCGCCGTAGATCGCCTCGGTGACGCTCGCGCCCTCGTCGAGCTCCCTGACCACACGTCCCGCCCGATGCCCTTCGGCGTAGGCCTTCGGCGTCACGCCAGTCACCGCCCGGAACAGGCGGTGGAAGTGGAAGCGGCTGAGGCCCACGGCGCGGGCCAGTGTGTCCAGGGCCGGCGGCTCCTCGCTCTCCGCAATCAGGTGGCAGGCTTTGGCGATCGCCGCGGCGTGGCGCTCGGCGAGCGGCGCTGCGTTGGGCTGACAGCGCTTGCAAGCGCGCAAGCCCGCGGCTTCTGCGGCGGTCGCCGCAGCGAAGAAGAGGACGTTGGTCCGCAGGGGCCGCCGCGAAGGGCAGGTCGGCCGGCAATAGACGCCGGTCGTCATCACGCCATAGAGGAAGCGGCCCTCGGCGGCCGGATCGCGGGCGAGCACGGCGGCCCACATCGCGTCTTCCGACAGCGGGGCAGGGTGGGGCGTGGCGCCTTTCTCCAGCAATACGGCGGTCATGCGCGTTCCTTCCTGCAAGGTGGGCGCTCGTTGCGCCCTTCGCCAGCCTGTCTAGCGGTCGCCGGCCGCCATCGCGCTTCGAGGCTTGCTTTCAAATTCCTGACCTGGACTCACTTCGAACAAGCTTATCCTCGGGCGACACCTCGCGGAGAGACACATGCTGAAATCGATCACCCTGGCCGCGGTCCTGGCTCTCGCCGCCGCCCCGGCGCTTGCGCAGGTCGGCAACCCCGCCATGCCGATCGAGATCAAGATGAAGCGCGGGACCGACCGCGCCACGGTGCGCGGCGTGCTCGTGCAGAACGGCGCCTGCTGCACCTATGTGTTCAGGGCCCGCGCCGGCCAGAAGCTCTACTGGAGCGAGGACGGCGCCGTCGTGCGCATGGTGCTCACCAACCCGGATGGCGAGGCGGAGGGGCCTGGCCTCTACAACCCGCAGCCGCTGCCGCAGAGCGGGGTCTACACGCTCGCCATCAGCCCCGACCTGATGGCGGAAGGCGCCTTTGGGCCTTACGTGCTCAAGCTGCGCATCCCACCGAAGTAGCCTTGCGCTTGGCGCGCCGCTCAGGCTCTCATGAACGCCGATAACAAGGAGGCCGCCATGGCCGACGGTTCGCTTGCCCAAGCCTTCGAGGACCGCAATGAGGCCGCGCGCGCCGCGGCCCATGCGACGCCGCTCGACCAGTTCCACGTGGCGGACTCGAGCCTGTTTCGCTCCGACACGCTCTGGCCCTGGTTCGAGCGGCTGCGGGCCGAGGATCCCGTTCACTACACCGCCGAGAGCGAGTTCGGCCCCTATTGGTCGGTGACCAAGCACCGCGACATCGTCGCCGTCGATTCCAACCATGCGGTCTTCTCGTCTTCCTCCATCAACGGCGGCATCGCCATCAACGACGGCTATGGGCCAGAGGCGCAGTCGAACTTCATCGCGCTCGACCCGCCGATGCACGACGAGCAGCGCAGGGTCGTGGCCCCGATCTTCACCTCGGCCAGCATCAACGGGTTGGAGCCGATCATCCGGGAACGGGCGGCGAAGATCCTCGACGAGCTGCCGCGCGGCGAAGAGTTCGACTTCGTCGACAAGGTGGCGATCGAGCTCACCAGCCAGATGCTGGCGACGCTCATGGACTATCCGTTCGAGGAGCGGCGCAAGTTGACCCGCTGCTCGGACCTGATCCTGGCGCAGCCCGAGCCAGGCGGCATCGTGGACAGCGAGGAGCAACGCCAGGTCGAGCTGTTCCAGATTCTGACGCCGTTCACGGCGCTGTGGGACGAACGCCGCGCCGCGCCCCCGCGCAACGATATCCTTTCCATGCTCGCCCACGGCGAGGCCACCTATCGCGACGACCCGCAGGCCTACATGGGCAACATCATCCTGATGATCGTGGCCGGCAGCGACACCACGCGCCACTCGATCACCGGCGGTCTTCTGGCGCTCAACCAGAACCCGGATCAGTACGCCAAGCTGCGCGCCAACCCGGCGCTGATCGAGTCCCTCGTGCCCGAGGTCGTGCGCTGGCAGAGCCCTGTCGCCCACATGCGCCGCACGGCGCAGGAAGACGCGGAGATCGGCGGCAAGCGGATCAGCAAGGGCGACAAGGTCGTCATGTGGTACGTCTCGGGCAACCGCGACGGCGACGTCATCCCCGATCCAGACCATTTCATCATCGACCGCGAACGGCCCCGCACCCACGTCGGCTTCGGCTTCGGCATCCATCGCTGCGTCGGCAACCGCCTGGCGGAGATGCAGCTTCGGGTGATGTGGGAGGAGATCCTCAAGGGCTTCCCCTTCATCGAGGTCACCGGCGAGCCGCGCCGGATGAACTCCAACTTCGTGAAGGGCTACGAGGCGATGCCGGTCCGCATCGCCGCCTGATCCGCCTCCCGTCCTAGGGGCTGGGCGAGATCTCCTGCCGGCGCAGGAACGCGTCGAACACGTCGGCGTAGTCGTCGGTCCAGACGCGCACCCTGGGCGACGGCGAAAGGTCGCGCCAGCGCGTGTCGTTGGCGATCGGCGCGAGGTCCGCGGGGCTTCGCGCGACCACGACCCAATCCGAGGCGTCCTGGTAGTCGGTGCTCTGAGCGGCGCTGTCGCTGTCGGCGTTGATCGCGTGCGGGTCGGAGAACAGGCGCGCGGTCAGGCCCTCGGCGTGAGCGATCCCCTCGACGACCGGCGCGAGGTCGAGAAACTGGTTTGAGATGTGGAAGACGACCAGGCCGTCTGGCTTGAGCTTCGCCAGGTAGAGCTGCATCGCCTCGCGCGTCAGCATGTGGGTGGGGATCGCGTCCGAGCTGAACGCGTCGAGGATGATGACGCCGAAGGCGCCGTTCGGCTGGCGCTCCAACGACAGGCGGGCGTCGCCGAGGACGACCGTTGGTCTCGCGGGGCAATCGCGCAGGAACGTGAAGAGCGCGGGGTTCCTCGCGATCGCCACGACCGCCGGGTTGATCTCGAAGAAGGTCCAGCGCTCGCCGGCGTGGGCGTAGCAGGCGACCGAGCCGGCGCCGAGGCCGACCACGGCCACGTCCTGTGTCAGCGGCCCGCCGCCGATGCGGGCAAACAGCTGACCGAGCGGACCAGCCGGATGGTAGTAGCTCAGCGGCTGCAGGCGGCGCGCCGGGTCGAGGCTCTGCGCGCCGTGTTCGATCGTGCCGTTTATCAGCACCCGCATCGGCGGCGTGGCGTGGTTGTCGACCCTGAGGATGCCGTAGAAGTTGCGCGCGTGTGCAATCTCTGGGCCAAGCTCGCCGCTCGTGCCGGCGCCGGCCACGATCAGCGCGCCGACCGTGAGCGCGAACCGCAAAGGCCGCGCCTGCAAGGCGAAAACGACGAGCCCGATGAGCAGGACGATGACCTGCGCCGGACCGTTCAGGTCGGTGAAATCGAGCTTGGCGACGTCCATCAGCGCCAGGATGCCGCCGAGCAGCAGAGCCGGCAGCACAGTATCCAGAAGCGCCGCCGGCCAGTCCTTGCGGTCCGGCAACCTGCCCGGCCGCAGCATGCAGGCCAGCACCAGGATCAGCGGGTACTCGATGACGCGCGAGAAGACGACGGGAGCGATGAGTGCGTTGAAGACGCCGCCCAGCGCGCCGCCCAGCGCGACAAAGAGGTAGAATTCCGTCAGCCGCGCGGGCGGCGGGCGCAGCCGCGCGAGCATCTGGTGGCAGAGCAGCGCGGTTGCGAAGAAGGCCGCGAGGTTGAGGCCGAACAGCGGCAGCGAGGGTCCGCTCTCGCCGGAGAGGAAGGTCAGCGCCAACGCCGCCATCAGCACGGCCTGCAGCCAGCTCGTCCATCGCTCGGGCAGCGGGACGAGGGTCTGGAACGCCAGGACGAAGCTCAAGAGGTAGAGCGCGAGCGGGATGGCCCAGAACAGGGGCGCCGCGGCGATGTTCATTGTCAGGTGGCTGGTGACGCCAAGCAGCAGGCTCGAGGGGACGAACGCGAGCACGAGCCAGCGCGCCCGCTTTTGCCAGCCGCGGTCGAGCGCCGGCATGGCGGCCGCGGCGTCTTCCGGCTCGGCGGGTTCGACATTCCTGGGCGCCACGATCGCGGCGATCGCGCAGGCCAGCACGAGCGCCGCCAACGCGAGATAGCCGACGGTCCAGAGCGCGCCCTGGCTGACGAGGCTGAGGTTTGGCTCGATCAGCGTCGGGTAGCTCACAAGCGCGCCCAGGCTGCCCAGGTTGCTCGCGGCGTAGAGGAAGTAGGGATCGCGCGCGGCCGGCCCGTCCAGGCGCGCAAACCAGGACTGTAGCAGCGAAGCGGTTCCGGCCAGGACCACGAACGGCGCGCCGACCATCAAGGCAAGCGCGCTGAGCTGCCAGAGGATCGGATTGGCCCCGCCGGGCGGGGACAGACGCGGCGCGGTGATGGGCAGGAACAGGGCGGCTGCGACGAGCAGCGCCGGGTGCAGCAGGGCCACAAAGCGGCTGCGCCCCCAACGAACGCTCGCGTGCGCATAGAGGTATCCGCCCAAGAGCGCGACCTGGAAGAACACGAGCGCCGTGTTCCAGACCGAGGCGCCGCCACCTAGGAGGGGAAGCAGCAACCGCGAGCTGAGCAGTTCGGCCCAGAAGACGAGCGCCGCGCCGAGCAGGAGCGCCGCGCCAAACAGCGCCTGCCTCACCGCCAACGGGCGCGCGGTTGCGTTTGCACCGACGATCTGGCCGACCTCCCCGACGGGCGGAGACTGGCGCGACAGATGGAGCTTGAACAGAGGGGGCGGCCCGAGATCGGTGTTGCAGCGCTTGGCGCCCCGACGCATCATCAGCCGCCTCGGGAGGACTCCACATGAAGTTGAACGCCATCGCCTCGGCCATCGCCTTGGCCTGCCTGGTCACGGGGACGACCGTGGCTCTCGCAACACCGCACGTCGCCGACGCAACCAGTACGGGAAAGATCACGAAGGTGACCAAGACCACCAAGACCAGCAAGGCGCACAAGGGCGGCAAGAGGCCCCCCCATATCACCGGTGGCTACGGTTAGAACGGACGGGAGTTCAAACGGCGGGCGGCGTTCCGAGGGCGACTGAGTGCAGGCTAAGGACGCGGCGATGACGCCTGTCCGTCGCGCTCTCGTGTCGATCGCCGTTCCGGCTGTTCTTACCCTTGCGGCCGCAGTTGTCTGGTTCGTGACGCGCCCCGGCGCTGTCGCGCCGGCGGCCGCTACGCGTGAGCCGGGCGGCGAGCCCAGCGACGTCGCGACGGCGCTCGGCGACCCCGACGAATACGCGTGGCGCCTGTTCTTCTTCATCAATCGCCAAGCCGCCCCCGGGGCCGCTGGCGTGGCCGACCCCGGCCGCTCGATCCGCCAATACGACCCGGACGAGCCCGTGGTCTGGGAGACGTGGGCGCTGGCCTCCGGCGCGGGGCGGACGCAAGCGGGCAGCGAGGCGTTGAGAGTGGGCGGCGTGGCCCCGGTGGCCTGGTCCGCGCTTCCGCGCGAGCGGTGGCCGGCCAAGGTGCTCAGCGTGAATCTCGCCAATCCTGACGGGCCGGCGATCCTCGAGGTGCGCCTTAACCGCGCCAGCTACGACTTCATCCGTTCGGGCGGCCTCTACACCACGGCCGGCCTCGAGCAGGCCTACGCGGCGGCCGTCGTCCAGCGCCGGCCGGACGCCATCCAGTTTCCGGTCGACGCCAAGGCGGTGAAGGCGGTGTGGAAGGACCTAGGTCCGCGGCCACCGCCGGCCGTGCTGGCCCGGTACCACTGGCGGCGGATCGGCAGCCACGTCTGGGGCCTGACCGGCCTGCATATCGTGACCAAGGACCTGCCGACGTGGTTCTGGGCCGATTTCGAGCACGTCGACGACCCCATTCCGCCAGGCGAGCCGTCGAGCGATACGACCACGCGGGGGCCCGGCGCCCTGGCCAGGGGCGCCGTCGATGGCGAGCGGCGGGAGCTGTCCGGCACCAAGTGGGCCTACTATCGCCTGCGCGGCGTGCAGATCGGCTTCACCGACGCCCGCGGCGCGCCGACCAGGCTCTCCGATGCGGTGCTGGAGCGGGGCTTCGAGCACACCTCCTGCATGACGTGCCATGCGCGCGCCACGATCGGCGTCCGCGACGGCCAGCTCGAGCGCCTGAATCCGAACCCGACCAACTTCGACGATGCCCAGGGCCGGCCGCCTGCGATCGCGGACGCGAAGAACAGCGACCTCGGCGTCCCGTCGGTCAGCCTTTTCGGCAAGGATCGGCTGACCTTCCTGCAAACCGACTTCATCTGGGCTATGGCCTTGCGGGCGCCGCGCGAGACCCTGCCGGCCGGAGGCGGACGATGAAGCTCTACCAGACCTACACCTCGCCGTTCCCAACCCGCGTGCGGCTGGTGCTCTACGCCAAGGGCCTGGACGTCGAGATCATCGAGCCGCCGGGGTTCCACACCTCAGCCGAGAGCAAGGGCGACTATTTCACGATCAACCCGATCGGCCGCGTGCCGGCGCTGGTGCTCGACGATGGCCGTGCCCTGCCGGAGTCCGAGGTCATCTGCGAGTACCTCGAGGACGCCTATCCCGACCCGCCGGTGCGCCCCGCCGACCCCTGGGCGCGGGCGCAAGTTCGACTGATCTCGCGGCTCTGCGACATCTATCTGGTCATGGCGATGGTCCCGCTGTTCAACGCCGCCGGCCGCTCCCGCCGCCACTGGGACGCCGAGCGCATCGCCGCCGCGCTGGCGGAGATCGAGACCGCGCTCGGCTACATCGAGGTCTACATCGGGACCGGCGGGTACGCGGTGGGCGAGAGCCTCACCACCGCCGACGGCGCGCTCCTGCCGCAACTCGTGCTGGCCTACGAGTGGGCGCCCCGGCTGTTCGCCGCCGAGAGTCCGCTCGGCAAGCATCCCAAGCTCGCCGCCTACTGGCGGGCGATCCCCGCCGACCCGATCGCCGCGCGCCTGCTCAAGGAAACCCGCGACGCCATCACCGACGAACAGGCCCGCGCCCAAGCGGCGGCCGCGAGATCCGCGCCCTAAAGCTTGGCCGCGGCCAGGATCGGGCCCCCGTTGACGCTCTGCACTAGGATCGCCGTCCTCAGCACCGGGTCGGCCGGCGGAAGGGCGATGCTCACCGTGGGCCCGGTCCAGTGGCCGACGCGGGTCAGCCGCCGCACGACATCGCGATGCGGCAAGGTCTTGCCGCCGTTCTCGCCGCGCCGAACGGCGACGTTCAGCGTCCGCGGATCGTAGCGCACCAGCCAGATATCGGCGCCGCCCGCCGGCGCACGGCCGGCGGCGACCGCGACGCTGCGCCGGCTGACCGTTAGCACCGCGCCCGACGGCGCGCCGGCGGCTTGGATCGCCGCGCCGAGCTCGAGCAGATCGTTTCCGATCACGTCGCGCCGTCCGTCGATCACCACCTGCGGCGTCGCCACCTCGCCGCGCCGCCACTGATGCGCATAGTCCCACTGCCGCTGTGTGTAGGCGGGGTCGGCGAAGGTGTCCTTCCAGCCGAGGTTGTCCCAGTAGGTGACGCCGAAGCTCAGGACCAAGAGGTCCGGCCGATCGGCGAGCGCGTTGACGTTGGCGTCGGCCGGCGGGCAGGAAGAGCAACCCTGGCTCTGGTAGAGCTCGACCACCACCGGGCTCGGCGCCGCTGCCGCGGCGCCGGCCGCAAGCAGGGCGGCCGTGGCGAGTCCCAACAACATCCGCATGGCGGCGCCCTCGTCTAGTGGCTGAGCTCAGTGCTACCTAGTGCGGGTGAGGGCTGGATCAACCCGAAGCCGCCCTCGGAGCCGTCGATGACCGAGCCAGAGTCGTCTTCCGCCGAAAAGCCGCTCGCGGGCGTCACGGTGCTCGACCTGACCCTGGCCCGCGCCGGACCGACCTGCGTTCGCCACCTTGCCGACTGGGGCGCCGATGTCATCCAGGTCCAGCAGCCCTCTGCCGGGGACGACCTCATCGGCGCGCGCGACGGCTTCGACTATCAGAACCTGCACCGGAATAAGCGGGCGATCAGCCTGAACCTGAAGTCGCCGCAAGGGCACGCTGCCTTCCTGCGCCTGGCCGCACACGCCGACGTGGTGGTCGAGAACATGCGCTCGCAGGTGAAACACCGCCTGAAGGTCGCCTACGAGGACCTCAAGCCGATCAACCCGCGGATCATCTACGGCTCGATCTCCGGGTTCGGCCAGGATGGCCCATACGGCAAGCGCGCCGGCGTCGACCAGATCGTTCAGGGCATGAGCGGGCTGATGTCGATCACCGGCGAGCCGGGCCGTGGTCCGATGCGGGTCGGCATCGCGATTTCCGACATGGCCGCCGGCACGCTGCTGGCGCTCGGGATCATGATGGCGCTCTACAAGCGCGAGCGGACAGGGGAGGGGATGAATGTCACCACCTCCCTGCTCGAAAGCCAGCTGTTCATGCTCGACTTCCAGGCCTCGCGCTGGCTGATGGGGGGCGAGGTTCCCGCACAAACCGGCAACGATCACCCGACGATGACGCCGATGGGCGCGTTCCCGACCGAAGACGGCTGGGTCAACGTCGCCGCCTCGTCGCCCGACCAGTGGCGACGATTCTGCGAGGCGATCGACCGTCCCGATTGGCTGGAAAAGGACGAGTGGCGCTCGGCCGGCCGGCGCACGCGCGTGCGCGCCGAGGTCAACGCCGCCGTCGCCGAGGAGACGCGCAAGCAACCCAGCGCCCACTGGGTGGAGGTGATGGAGGAGGCCGGCATCCCCTGCGGCCCGATCTACACCGTCGACCAGGCCTTCGCCGACCCGCAGGTGAAACACCTGGGCGTGGCCGCGCCCATGACCCACCCGAGGCTTGGCGCGACCCACGTGGTCGCCTCGCCGATCAACATCGACGGCGTCGACAAGTCGATCAGGAACGCCGCGCCGGCCAAGCCCGACGCGACGGACGAGGTGCTAGCCTCGGTGGGCTACAGCTCCGCCGAGATTGCAGCGATGCGCCAGGCGGGCGCGATCTAGGCCCGACCGCCGACGGACGCGTCAGGCGTCAGGCGCGATGTTGGAGTTCACGCGGAACAGATTGCCGGGGTCGTAGGCCTTCTTGATCCGGCGCAGGCGAGCATGGCTCTCGCCGAACGAGGCGCGCACCTTTTCCGGCTGGTCGTCCGCGGTGATGTGGTTGACGTAAACGCTTCCAAGCAGGTGCGGCTCGAGCCTGGCCCAGACCGCACGCACCCAGGCGATGTGGGTCGCGCTTTCAGCCGGATCGGTCCAGCAGCCGATGGCGTCGATATCCCACTGTGGGCGGCGCGCCGAGAAGGCGGTGGCCGACGCCGGGCGCCGGCAGATCTCGCCGTGGATGTAGAACATCAGGAGCGCGTTCATCGGCGAAGAGAAGCTGGCGGCCGCCGCCACGAACTCGTCGATCAGCGCGTCCGAAAGCTCTTCGGTGAAGGCCGAACGCCAGTAGCGCTGCAGCCCATGCACGGCGTTGGGCTCGTCCAGAAGCACCTGCCGCGCGCCGTAGGACATCGCGCTTACGGAATCCATGATCGGCTGGCCGAACTGACGCAGGGGCGCCAGGACGCGCTCCCCCTCTTCGATCGGTCCGTTGTAGCCCATCAGCAGCGCCAGCACCGGCGAGCCGGCCGGCGAGAGCAAGCCCGCGTGGACCTCGGCCTCGTCCGGCAAGGTTCGAACGAAGTCGCGATAGAAGCGCAGCACGTCGCGCGCCTGGTCCAGCGGGTGCAGCACCATGCCGCCCAGCACCTGGCCCACGGGATGCAGCTGGAACTCGAACTCGGTGACGACGCCATAGTTGCCGCCCCCGCCGCGCAGCGCCCAGAACAGATCGGGCTCCTCCGTCTCGCTCGCCCGGCGCAGCTTGCCGTCGGCGGTGACGACCTCGGCGGACAGCAGATTGTCCACTGTCGCCCCGTGCAGGCCGCCGAGCCAGCCGATGCCGCCGCCGAGGGTGAGGCCGCCAACGCCGGTGTTGGAGACCGTGCCTCCGGTGACCGCCAGACCGTGGGCCTGGGTCGCCGCGTCCATCTCGAGCCACAGGACGCCGCCCTGGACGCGGGCCGTGCGATGCTCGGGATCAACCGTGATCTGTTTCATCAGCGACAGGTCGAGCACCATGCCGCCGTCGTTGACGCCATAGCCGGGCGCGCTGTGCCCGCCGCCGCGCACCGACAGCAAGAGGCCGTTGGTGCGAGCGAAGTCGACCGCGTTCCGAACGTCGCCGGCGTCAGCGCAGCGCACGATCAGCGCGGGGCGACGATCGACATTGCCGTTCCACACCCGTCGCGCAGCCTCATAGTCCGCGTCCTGCGCGAGGATCACGCTGCCCCGCAGGCCCCCGCGAAGCGCCGCGATCGCCGCGTCATCCAGGCCGACGTGGCCGCCGTCCAAAGTCAGGCTGTCGAGCATCTAGGTGTTCTCCGCTGGTTGACCTGCGAACTCGAGGCTTCCGCCTCGGCGCGAGCGCGCCATCCGGCGACCGACGCGACCCTAGCTAGCCCGCATCTGCGACGGCAAGCGAAAGGTGCTGGATGTGCGCCCTTGGGTTGGGCGTGGTCGTCGGGACGCAGCGGCGACGGGGGGCGCCGCGGCGGGCCGCGGCCTTGTTCAGCTTCCGAAGTCCCAGCTTTCGCCGGCTGCATAGCGAGACAGCACGTTGCGCGCGATCAGGATGCGATGCACCTCGTCGGGGCCGTCGGCGATCCGCAATGTTCGGGCGCCCATGTACATGCCCGCGAGCGGCAGGTCGCCCGACACCCCGGCGGCGCCCCAGACCTGTATGGCGCGATCGACGACGCGCTCGAAGGCGGCCGGAACGAAGACCTTGATGGCCGAGATGTCGATCCGCGGATCGCCGCCGCCCTCCATCAGCTCCGCGCAGCGAATCGTCATCAGCCGCGCGGCTTGGATGTCGATGTAGGAGTCAGCAATGAACCCTTGCACGAACTGTTTGGTCGCCAGAAGTCCTCCGTGCACTTCCCGCATGGAGGCGCGCTCGACCATCAGATCGAACGCGCGCCACATTTGTCCGATCGAGTTCATGCAGTGAAAGACGCGGCCGGCGCCGAGTCGATCCTGCGCGGCCTGGTGGCCCGATCCGGCTGCGCCCAGGGCGTTCTCTTCGGGAACCCTCACATTGTCGTAGATGATCTCGCAGTGATCGCTCGGACGGCCCCAGACTTCCACGCCGCGGACGATGCGGAGTCCCGGCGTCTTCGTTGGAACGATGATCTGTGTCATGCGCCCAGTGTCGTGCCCTGCGCCCTCCGTCCGGCACATGACGATCAGGAAGTCCGAGCGGAATCCGTTCGACGTGAACCACTTGTGTCCATTTATGACCCATTCGCCGTCCTCGAGGCGGGCCGTCGTCTTGATCGCGCGCGGGTCGGAGCCAGGCGCGTCCGGTTCGGTCATCGAGAACCCGGACTCCATCTTGCCCTCGGTCAGGGGCACGAGCCATTTCCGCTTCTGCGCTTCTGTGCCGTACTTCAGAAGGATGGTCTGGTTGCCGGAGTTGGGCGCCACGACGCCGAACAGCCCGGCCCCGCCAGGCGCGTAGGCGAGTACCTCGTTCATGTAGGCATGCTCGAGGAAGCTCAGGCCCGCCCCGCCGTATTCCGGCGGCAAGTGCGGCGCCCAAAGCCCCGCCTGTCTCACTTTTTCCTTGATGGCGTCTGCGACGCTCTTCGACGCGGCGCGCTCCTCCACCGTCGCATCGTGGCGCCAGCCGGCCGCGAGCGCGCGCTCGTTGGGCAGGATCTCCTTGTTGACGATGCGGGCTGTGAGGTCGCGGATCTCGTTGATGCGCGCATTCAGCGTGGGGATCGGCTTCACGTTCATAGGCATAACGCTCTCCCCGTGTTCTCGAACGGTGAGGCAAGACTAGATGGCCTGGCCACCGCACCGTTGATGCAGGTCAAACGGCGCGTCCTCGCCGTGCAAAAGGTTTCAGCTTGTCGGCCGTCACCACAGAGGCCGCTTTCGAACGACAGCGGCTATGCGGCCAGGAGCGCTTATGAGGCTTAGCGACGCCAGGGCCGAGACCAGCCACGGGGCGCTCGCGCCTTAGCCTTCGCGTCCGCCCAACAGGCGGCGGAACAGGTTGGCGATGCCGCCACTTGCGCCTGATCGCGTACGGCGACCACGCGAAGCGTCGAAGCTGACCACCGGCCGGCCGAACGGTTCCTTAGGGCTGGCGGCTTGGCCTTGCGTGACAGGCGCCTGTGGCTCGCGTGCCGGGCTTGCGATTGCCATTTGATTTGTCCTCTCCTTGCGCGCGTTTACGATGAGGACTGTCGGCCGTCGCTCGCTGAGGGCGTTGATGTGCGTCAATTTCTCGCCGACTATTCGTCGGTTGGGGTGGACCGGTGATGTCCGCCTTCCGGCCATCCGCCAGCGTCCGCCTCGCATTCGCGCGGTGCGTGTCAGGGCGGCCAGGCGCCTTGCATCGCCCGTGCAGCTCCCGTGGCATCTCTCAAGTGACGGCGTGGACCCGTCGCCAACCATCATCTAGCGTGGTTGGGGCGGCGGGGCTTGCCCATGGTCATCCAGGAGGAACTCAATGGCCGACACGACAGCTTCGCTCATTGCGGCGGGCACCACGGTCGATGGAGGTGTGAGCGGCGATTGCCAACTGCAGGTGGACGGCGTCGTCCACGGCGACGTCGCCGTGACGCATTTGTCCGTGGGCGAGGGCGGCAAGATCGAGGGCGCGAGCAAGGCCGAGTCAGTGGATGTGAGCGGCCGCGTCCTTGGGTCAATTTCCGCCAAACAGGTGAAGCTGCTCACCGGCTGCAATGTGGAAGGCGACATCTCGCACGACCAGCTCATCATCGAGCCGGGCGCCATCTTTGAAGGCCGCAGCCTAAGAAACCAGCGGCCAGTCGCCGCCCTCGTCACCTCGACGAAGAGCGGGGCGACAGGATAGAAATCTGGATAGGGTCGCGGGTGGGTTCTGGCGCAGCGCGGAGATCCCCGCAACGAGTCCTGAGCCTAGGCCCACCTTGATCCGCGCTCGCCGCTCTGAGAGATCGCTCTCCTTGCAACGCGGGCGCCATCCACACAGGACAATCGGAGCGCGACGTCTCGCGATCAGGGTCCGGTATGTTGACTGATGCCAGTTCCGACGGTGGCGCTGCCGGTGGTGCTGGTGACCGTATTCCCAACGGTGATCGTGCCGTTGTTGTTGATCGTGCTCGACGAGTTTCCGGACGTGGCGATGCCCCCCGTGCTCGAGGTGATCGAGCCGTTGTTCGTTATGGTGACCGGGTTCGGACCGCCTGCGGTCACGGCGGTGCTCGATCCGCCGTTGATCGTCCCGTTGTTAACGAGCGATCCGCCGTTCGGCAGGCTCTGAGGCCCGACGGTCGCGCCCGAGGGGATCGTCGTCCCGCCGACGCCGGCCGGATGCGCTATGCCGCCGGGGCCGTGGGCTTGGGTTTCCAGGGTTGATCCAAGCAGCAAGGCGGCGCAGGCCACTAGTCCCAGACGTACCTTCATTTCTTCGCTCCAGGCCAATGGGTCGGCTCAACGCGGACGAGTTGAACCCGCGCAAAGCACGCGGTCAATCGGCCAAAGACGCTCGGGGTCGGCGCCGTTCCCGACCGCGGGCTGTCGCTTCGTTGGACATATGCCTTGAACAGCCAGGCTGCCCGCGAAAAACGCACCAGGCCCGCGTTTGGACGGCAACCTAAGCCGGATCCTATAGTCACCGCTGCTTAGAAATTGGAGGGAACGATGGTGGACGTGTTGCCGACGCCGATCGGACTGAAGCCCAAGGGCTAGCTCGATGCGCGGTTCCCGGTCGCCTACGAGCGCTCGGTTCCCGAGGCGATGCGGGTGATGACGCAATGGATGGCGGCGCTTGCCGATCGCGACCTCGCCGGCGTCGCGGCCCAGATGCATTTCCCGTTCGCCATCTTCGAGGGGACCGAGCCGCTGGTCGCCGAGAGCCGCGAGACGTTCCTCGCCGCGCCGCCCGCTTCGCTGAACGTCACCAGCCGTGGCGTGACCCAGGTGCAGGCGGGCTCGTACGATCTGCTCGACCGGCTCGAGCTTCTGATCTTCTGCCCGGTCGCCGTCGGGCTCGCCCTGTCGTTCACCCGCTACACGGCGGGCGGCCACAAGCTCTGTCAGTGCGACGGCATTTATGCGGTCACCAACAACGACGGGACGTGGGGCGTCGAGCTCGCTTCGACCATCTACACGCCGGCCGCGGAGATCGGGCAGATCTATGCCGACGCGATCGAAGCCAACCTTCGCCGCGGCCGCGACTGGATGCTGGGCTACTCATTGCGCGACCAGGCGATGCTCAACTCGACGCGGCGGCCCGGCAAGACCGCCAACATCACGATCTATGGACCCCGCGAGCGGGCGGGGAACGCCCGCGCCGGCAACCCGATGGCCGGCTACGTGAGCGAGGGGATCAAGAGCCGGCTCCGCGTCGCCGAGGTGACCGCGGAGGCCATCGCCCGCGCCGACGCCAACTTCGCCGAGTTCGCTGAGTGGGCCGGCGGCGGCGTCGGGGCGTGGGACTACACGATGAACCACCCGGACGCGCGGGTGCTGCACGCCAGCCCGAACAAGGCCCACACGCTCTCGGGCTACATCCGCTACACCAAGGACCACACCGAGATCTCGGAGACCCGCGGGCTGGGGGTCAGCGTTTATCGCAACAACACCTGGGCGCCAGCCGGCGGCCTGGGCAACGTCATGCTGCACCACGACCGCTCGAACTCGGTCGGATAGACGCGCCGCGCTGGGAAGAAGGGGCGCGGCGCCTGACGCGCCTGCCCGACTTCCTCGCCCCATCGGCGCGCCCCTAGTCAATGTTCTCGGGGATCAGGAGCTCCACGATCACGCAGTCCTTCCAGACGCCCTCGAGCTTGCCGTGCTTCTCGTGCACGCCGATCTCCTTGAAGCCCATGCGGGCCATGAGGCTCAGGCTGGCTCGGTTCTCGGGGAAGACACGGGACATGAGCTTCCACAGCCCGTCGGCGCGGGACGCTTCGACCAGCGCCTGCATCGCGACCTGGCCCACGCCTCGCCCCCGATCAGGTCGGCGTACGTAGGCCGAGAACTCGCCGACCCCGCGGTAGCAGCAGCGATCCGAGTAGGGGTGCGCCACCGCGTAGCCGACCACCTCGCCGTCAGCGTCTGTCACCGACACGAACGCGTGCGCCTCGTCAAACCAGGGCAGGATATTACTCACCGACCGGGGCTCGGTTTCGAAGGTGGCGATCCGGTCCTCGATGCCTTGGTTGTAGATCTCGGTGATGGCGGGGGCGTCCTCCCGCCGGGCCGCGCGCACGCTCAGGCTCATGCTTGACTCTTCTATATTTCCGGAAATACTGAAATAAAGTGTCGCACGAGCGCCTTAGGAGTCAATCATGAAGCGCATGCACCTGCACGTGAGCGTGCCCGACCTCGCCAAGTCGATCGAATTCTACGCAACGCTGTTCGGCGCGCGACCCTCGGTCGTGAAGCCCGACTACGCCAAATGGATGCTTGACGATCCGAAGGTCAACTTCGCGATCTCGGAGCGCTGCGGCAAGACACCGGGCGTCGATCACGTTGGCATACAGGTCGAGAGCGCGGCCGAGCTGGGCGAGCTCGCCGGGCGCCTCAGGGCCGCCGGCGCCCAGACGTTCGACGAAACCGGCGCGGCTTGCTGCTATGCCCAGTCGGACAAGAGCTGGGCGAAGGACCCGGCGGGCGTCCGCTGGGAGACGTTCTTCACCTTCGGCGAACATACGGCCTACGGCGAGGATCCGGCCGCACAAGCCGCGGCGATGGCCGCCCCGGCGACCGGCGCCAAGGCGACATCCTCTTGCTGACCCAGATGCGAAGTCCTTCCGCCGTCGCCGCGCTTTCGGCGCTCGCTCACCCCGGTCGGCTAGAGGCTTTCCGCCTGCTGGTGAGGGCCGGGCCGGACGGCATGGCGGCAGGCGACATCGCCCGTGCAACCGGCAGCCTGCCGAACACGCTGTCGACGAACCTGGGCGTGCTCGCTGGAGCTGGCCTTGTCAGTTCGCGGCGCGAGGGCCGCTCCATCATCTACGCGGCCGGCTATGGCCGCATGAGCGAGCTGCTCGCCTTCCTGATGGAGGACTGCTGCGGTGGGAAGCCCGAAATCTGCGCGCCGCTCGCCGAGATCGCCGCCGCCTGCTGCGCCGCCGAACCTGCCTAAGGAGCCGCCGATGCCGTGCGCCCGCAAGCCGCTCAACGTCCTCTTTCTCTGCACCGGCAACTCCGCGCGGTCGATCCTCGCCGAGGCGATCGTCAACCGCGAGGGGAAGGGCGCGTTTCGGGGCTACTCGGCGGGCTCGTATCCGAAGGGCCAGGTCAATCCGCACACGCTCGTGCTTCTCACCAGGCTGGGCTACCCCGTGGACGGCTTGCGCTCCAAGTCGTGGGACGAGTTCGCGACCGAGGATGCGCCGAAGCTCGATTTCGTCTTCACCGTCTGCGACGACGCCGCAGGCGAGGTTTGTCCCACGTGGCCGGGTCATCCGATGACCGCACATTGGGGCATTCCGGACCCTGCGGCCGTGACAGGATCGGAAGCGGAGGTCGGGCTGGCGTTCGCCGACGCCTACCGGGTGCTCCACAACCGCATCACGCTGTTCATGAACCTGCCGCTCGACTCGCTCGACCGAATGTCGCTGCAGCGGCGCGTCGACGAGATCGGCAAGCTCACCGCGACGGTGAGCCGAGCGTGAGCGCAAGCCACGACGCAAGCCTGGAGCCGCCGCGCGAGAGCTTTGGTCCGGCGAAGCGCTTGGCGTCCGAGGCGCTCGGAACGGCCTGGCTGCTTGCCACCGTCGTCGGCTCCGGCATCATGGCCGAGCGGCTTTCGGCAGGAAACACGGGCGTGGCGCTGCTCGCCAACGCGCTCGCCACCGGCGGGTCGCTCTATGTGCTCATCTCGATCTTCGGACCGCTGTCGGGCGCTCACTTCAATCCCGCGGTGTCGCTGGCGTTTGCGCTCCGACGCGAGCTCTCCTGGCCGATGGCGGGAGCCTACGTCGTCGTGCAGCTGATCGGCGCGGTGCTCGGCGTGTACGCGGCGCACGCGATGTTCGCCGAGCCGATCCTTCAGGTGTCGACCAAGCTTCGCGACGGGCCGGCGCAGGTGTTCTCCGAGTTCGTGGCGACCTTCGGCCTCATCCTCACGATCCTGGGCACGCTGCGCTTTCGCCCCGCAGCGACCCCCGCCGCCGTAAGCCTCTTCATCGTCGCCGCCTACTGGTTCACCGCCTCCACCTCGTTCGCGAACCCGGCGGTGACCGTGGCGCGCGCGCTTAGCAACACCTTCGCGGGGGTCGCGCCGACGTCGGCGCCGCTGTTCATCGCCGGCCAGCTCGTGGGCGCGGTGGCGGGAGTGCTCGTCGGCAGGATGCTGTTCGCCGCCGCCAATCGGCCGTCGGCGCCATGATGCTCGGCGGTCGCCCGATCGCCATCGGCGGCCTGCCACTGCCTTCGGACACGCCGCTCTTTCTCGGCCTGATTGCTATCCACGTCGCCGCGGGCCTCACCTGCGTCGTCGCCGGCGCGGTGGCGATGTTGAGCCCGAAGGCGGCCGGCCGCCATCCGCGCGCGGGGACCATCTATGTCTCCTCGCTCGTCGTCGTGTTCGCCACGATGGCCATCGTCTCGGCCTTTCGCTGGGCCGACGACGCCAGGCTGGCGGTGCTCGGGGGGCTTTCGCTGGCCGCGGCGCTCTTCGGCCGCTCGGCGCGGCGGCGGATATGGCCGGGCTGGGCGCGGCTGCACATGAGCGGGATGGGCGCCTCCTACATCCTTTTGCTCACGGCCTTCTACGTCGACAACGGCCCGCACCTGCCGCTGTGGCGGCGGCTGCCGGACCTGGCCTTCTGGGTCTTGCCGAGCGCGATCGGTCTGCCCATCCTGGCCTGTGCGCTCGTGCGCCACCCGTTGGCGCGGCAGGGTTCTACTTCCCCTGGAACACCGGGTCGCGCTTCTCCATGAAGGCCTTGCGGCCCTCGGCGTAGTCGGCGCTCTCGAAGCAGGCGCCGACGGCCTTGGCCACCTCGTCAAGTTCCCGCCGTTCGGGGTCCTTCATCGCCTCGCGCACCGCCATCTTGGCCGCCTTGACCGTCAGCGGCGCGTTCCGCCCGATCATGGCGGCATAGTCGCGGACCGCCGCCTCCAGCTCTGCGGCGGGGACCACCTTGTTGACCAGGCCGATGCGCAACGCCTCGGCGGCGTTGAGCTGGCGGGCGGTGAACAGGATCTCCTTGGCGAAGGACGGGCCGACCACGTCTGCCAGCGCCTTCAGGCCGTCATAGCCATAGCCCAGGCCGAGGCGCGCGGCGGGGATGGCGAAGCGGCTGTCGTCGGAGCAGACGCGCATGTCGCAGGTCAGCGCCACCGCCATGCCGCCACCGATGCAATAACCCTTGATCATGGCGATCGACGGTTTCGAAAGCCGCGTCATCGCGCGGTTCGCGGCTGCGCTCTGCGCCGAATAAACCTCGTTCGCCTCGCGGTTGGCGCGCACATCCTCGAACTGGCTGATGTCGGCGCCGGAGACGAAGGCCTTGTCGCCCGCGCCGGTGAACACGACCACCCGGACCTCCGGGTCGGCCTCGAAGGCTTCGAGCACGCCGGGGATCGCCTGCCACATGTCGGTGGAGACGGCGTTCCGCCGCTCGGGGTTGTTGAAGATCATCCAGCCGATCGCGCCGTCCTTGCGCCCGATCAGCCTCTCGGTCCCGAGGTCCATCGCCTGCTCCCGCATTTGGCGAGCGAGACTAGGGGAGCGGCGTTCACGGCGGAAGGCCGTTCTCCGCCGTCTACTGTTCGCCGATCAGCTTGCAGTTCACCGGGATGGTCTTGCCGGCCACGGCGGCGAGCGGCTGGTCCAGGATCACGTCGCAGTTCAGCGTGTTGTTCTCAGTCACATGATTGCCCGAGACGACCGACACTTCATACAAGGCCCCGCTCTTCATGCCGGCCGCCTTGGCTGGGTCGATCTGCGGGATGGCGAGCGTCGCCGTGCCGGCGCCGCTCAGGATGACGTCTTCCTCGGGCGCCAGGGGATACTGGCCCTGGTACTGGCCCTCGAGGGTCGGGTCGGTCGGGTCCCCGTAGAAGGTGGTCATAACGTCGACCTGCACCTGGCTATGGGCGATCTGCGCCGCCGCGGCCGGGCTCAGGGTGACGGCAACCTGGAAACTCGCCGGGGCCGCGGCCTGCGGCTGGGCGGCTGGCGCCGCGCTGCCCGGAGCGGCGGACGATGCCGCCGCGCTCGACCTCGCGACGCCGGATGGATGGCAGCCTACGCCGCCGAGAAGCGCCGCGCCGGCAAACGCCAGCCGTACGATGTCTCGCCCACGCATATTGCCCCCCGTTTCGACCGCCCGCAGACACTAGGCCCGCAGCTTCGCTCTTGGCTACCGCCGGCGTGGATCAGCCGGCCAGGTCGCAGCCGCTGCCGGCGAGGATCGCCGCGAGCGCCCGGTTGTCCGAGACCCTGACGAACTTGGCCTTGAGCGCCTCGAGCGACTTGGCGTGATACTTCTGCGGCGGCTGGGCGTACGCGCCGCCAGGCAGCGCGACGCTGAACTCCGCCTCGCCGGCGGCCAGCGCGCGGGCGTTCGCCCTCGTCCATGGCAGGAAGTAGCGGCCGATGTAGCTGAGCAGCGGCTCGAGCGTCGCCGAAAGGCTCGCCCAGGTCTCGAAGTCGCCGTCGTTGCGCGGCTCGAGCATGCGATGGCACCAGTCGAGAACCGCCGGACCGCGCGCCCGAATGGCTGCGCCGCAGGTCGGATCGATCGACGCCTCGTACAGCTGATGCGAGAGCCCGAAGTCGCCGAAGCTCGGTCGGGCCCCGAACAGGTACCGGCGGCCCTTGAGGTGCGGCTCGAGGATGTCGAGCAGCTCGAAATAGTAGGCGGTGATCAAGGGTGCGTTGGCGTCGCTCGAGCCGACGAACGCGCCGCGCCCGGTCATCCGCGCCTTGATCACGGCCGCGCGCGCCTCGACCTCCGCCTTCTCGCCAAACGGCAGGCTGAGCCGCGCCAGCACCAGCGACGCCGCATCCTGGTCGACCGGGTCGTACCAGCGGTGGTTGAACATCAGCTTGTTGCCCCACTCATCGCCGAACTCCTCGATCAGGGCTGAAAGAAACGCGAGCGCCGGGTCGTCGGGGTGGATGGACGGGCTTGGCGCGCGAGCCTCCACGGCCTCGATGATGGGGGTGGAGTCCTGGATGCCCTGGTCCTCCGGGGTCACGACGAGTGGGATGATTGGCAAACGCGCATAGCGCCGGTACGCCTCGTCGTTCTCGGCGCGGCGCGCAATCCACTCGTGCGGCAGACCCTTGTAGCGAAAGTAGGATCGAACCTTCACCGAGTACGGCGACATCTCCGAGCCGAAGATGCGGTAGGCGTTGTCCATGTCTGCATCCTTCCCGCGCGCTTGCGGCGGCGATCCTACTGCCGGGCCATCTCGGCCCGCGCCTCGGCCCTGACCTCGCCGCGCGGGCGGCTCTCGGGCACCTCGAACACCACGCGGCTGATGCGGCCCGGATAGGCGAACGGCGCCGGGTAGTCGCGCGTCACCGGCGACAGGCTTCGCCCGATGTCCATCCCGGTCGACGAGATCACGAACAGCAGCTTTGGCACCCGACCCGCGCCCGCGACGTTGCCGTCAACCACGATCCCGATGTCCCCGCCGCCGTCGGGCGTGCGCTCGACGGAGACCTGCACCGCGTGCGCCCCGGTCGTGAGCGGCTCGGTGGCGGCGACGCGCGTGTGCTCGTGGAAATGGTTGTAGTCGAAGACGAGCCGGCCCTCCTTCACGTAGAGCGCAAACCCGCTGTTCAGGCTGCCGCGCGCGATCAACGCCCCGTCGCCACCCTGCGGATGGTCGATCTCCGCAGTCATGGTCCAGCCGCGCGCGCCGGGCGGGCAGGCGTCGGAGACCAGGTGCGAGATCGGCGGGTGGTAGACGAAACGCGTGCGCGAGGTCGGCAGCCCCGGCCGCCCGGAGGCTCGGAAGAGCTGCATGGCGTTGCGGTCGTCGAGCGGGAAGACGCCGTGGCGTTCGGCCTCCGCGTTCCAGAGCGCGATCAGGTCCATCAGCTGCTCCGGCTCGCGTTCGGCCAGGTCCTCGTACTCCGAGAAGTCTTGGGCCAGGTGGTAGAGCTCCCAGCGGTCGGACTCGAACGGCTGGCCGGGGGTGTGGCGGGTCACGGCCTTCCAGCCGTCCTTCCAGAGCCCCCGGTGGCCCAGCATCTCGAAATACTGGACTTCACGCGCGAGCGGAGCGCTGCGTTCGGCGATCGCGGGCGCCAGGCTCGCGCCGTGCATCGGCATCTGCGCGACCCCGGCGACCGTCTCCGGCGGCTCGAGGCCGGCGAGGTCCAGGATGGTCGGCGCGACGTCGATCGCGTGGCAGAACACCTCACGCGTCTCGCCGCCCTTGGCCTTCAGCCCGGCGGGCCAGTGCACGATCAAGGGGTCGCGCACGCCCCCGCCATGGGTGTTCTGCTTGTACCACTTGAGCGGCGTGTTGCCGGCCTGGGCCCAGCCCCATGGGATGTTGCAGTGGCTGTCCGGCCCGCCGATGTCGTCGAGGCGAAGAACCGCCTCGTCGGCGTTCTCGCGAATGCCGTTGAACCACTTCATCTCGTCGAGCACGCCGGTGGCGCCGCCCTCCTGGCTCGCGCCGTTGTCGGAGAGCAGGATGAAGATGGTGTCCTCGAACCGGTCGATCGACTTCAGGAACGCGACCAACCGGCCGATCTGGTCGTCGGTATGCTCCAGGAAGGCCGCGAAAGCTTCCTGCAGGCGGCAGGCGAACCTCTGCTCGTTCTCGGTGAGCTCGGTCCACGGCCTGACGCCCGGATTGCGCGGCGCGAGCCGGGTTTCGGGCGGGATCACGCCCAGCGTCTTCTGCCGTTCGAACCACTGCTGGCGCACGACGTCCCAGCCGGCGTCGAACTTGCCGCGCCATCTCTCGAGGTAGGCTCTCGGCGCCTGATGCGGCGAGTGCATCGCCCCGAACGCCAGATAGAGGAAGAACGGCCGCTCGGGCACGAGCGAGGTCAGGTTGCGGACCATGTCGGCGCCGCGGTCCACGATGTCCTCCGACACGTGGTAGCCGTCGGCCGGTCCGCCCGGCGGGTCGACGAAGTGATTGTCTGATGTGAGCTCGGGGAAGAACTGGTCGGTCTCGCCCTGCAGGAAGCCGTAGTAGCGGTCGAACCCCTTCTGCAGCGGCCAGTTGGTGAAAGGGCCGGCCGCCGAGCATTCGCCCATGGGCGCGAGGTGCCACTTGCCCGCCGCGAAGGTCGCATAGCCGTTCTCGCGCAGGATCTCGGCCAGGGTCGCAGAGCTGCGCGGGATCGCGCCGCGCATGTTCGGAAAGCCGGTGTCGAAGTTGGAGATCGCCCGCATGCCGACCGCGTGGTGGTTGCGCCCGGTGAGCAGGCAGGCGCGGGTGGGGGAGCACAGCGCCGTGGTGTGGAAGCCAGTGAAACGGACGCCGCCCTCGGCGAGCGCGTCGATGTTCGGCGTCGAAAGCGTCGAGCCGTAGCAGCCCAGGTGGGCGAAGCCAGTGTCGTCCAGCACCACCATCACCACGTTCGGCGCGCCGTCCCGGTACCGCGCCGGCGGCCACCAGGGGGTCGAATCCGCAAAGCTCTCGTTGATCACGCCATGGAAGTCTTCGCCGGCGGGGGTCTTCTGGCTCATGTCGTTATGGCTCCGAACGGTCGGCGTGGGTCGGCGCGGCCACGGCGGCCGCGCCGAAGTCGGCAAGCTCTTCGATCAAGACGGCCATCGCCGCCTTCGCCTTGGGTCCGGCGGGCGTCTTCTGCGCCCAGCGCGCCATGGCGAAGACCACCGCATCGGTGAACCAGGTCAACCGCTCGGCGACGAGGGCCGAGGGCAGGGGGCTCGCCGCCTGCTGCATCATGCGTCTGGTGCGCCGCACGCCGGTCAGGTGCTCGTCCAAGACCGCGCGTTCGCCGAGGAGCCGGGGATGAAACCGCACCTGGGCCAGGATCGAGATGTAGTCGCGACCCCAGGGCTCCTCGACCAGGGTCTGGCCGAGAGCGGCCACGGTCGCGCGGGCGATGGCCAGCACCGTCGGCCTGGCCGGCAGCGCGTCGAGCAGCATCTCGCGCCGTGCGTTGATGGCTGCGAGCCGGCGGTCGAGCAGGGCGCTCAGCACGCCTTCGCGCGAGCCGAAGTGATAGTGCAAGGCGGAGCGGTTTCTCTGGCTCGAGGCAGCGACGATCTGGGTCAGCGCGACGTTCTCGACACCGCGCTCGGCGAACATGCGCTCGGCGAGATTCAGGAGCTCGTCGGACGTCCCAGTCGTCTCGTCTTTCCGTGCTGCGCCGGCGGCGTTCATCGTGTGCCCAGAAGTAATACGCTGTATTAAGTCGGAGCCGCACCGCCCGTCAAGCTGGCCCGCTAAGCGCGGCCTCCAAACGCGCGGCCAGCTTTCCCCCTTGCCCCTCGCTCTACGGCCTAGCTAGGGTTCAAGCTGCGGCCAGGGGTGGGGCCGCCCAGGCATGCCGGAGAAGAGCCCGAACGCGCGACTGGAGGCCTTCTGCGACGGCGTGTTCGCCATCGCGTTGACGTTGCTGATCATCGACATCAAGGCGCCGAGCTCATCGGCGATAACCAGCACCGCCGCATTGTGGCATGCGCTTCAGAGCATCCTTCCATCCGTATTCGCGTTTCTCCTGAGCTTCGCGATCATCTTCATCACGTGGATGAATCATCACTCGATATTTCAGTCGATAAACAAATCTTCGGGTGCTTTCATCTATTCGAACGCGTTCCTGTTGCTGACGGTTGTCTTCATCCCGTTCCCAACCGCTTTGCTCGGCAGTTATTTGCTCACGGACCATGCTGCGCCCGCCGTCGTCATCTACAACGCCGTCATCGCGCTGCAGGCCATAGGCTGGATCCTGTTTTGCGGCGTGGCCCTGAGGGACCGGCTGACCAAAGACACGGCCGCCGCATCGACGCTGCGCACGAGCTACCGAAACGCCTGGCTTTCGCTCGTGCTCTATTCGGGCCTCGCGGTCGTCGCGGTGTGGTTTCCGCAACCCATCGCCGCCGTCACGACGCTGACCTGGATCTTCTGGCTGGTCTTCGGACTCTTTACGCTCAAGGCCGCCGCAGCGGGCTGAGGGGGGGCGGCCGCCTCTTAACGCATCGGGGCGGCTAGAGCGCGTCGGCCGAGCGCGACGCCAGGCGGGCCGATCGAACGCCGCTGTACGAGAACGTGGTGCCGCCGGACAGGATCGAACTGTCGACCTCAGCCTTACCAAGGATGCGCTCTACCACTGAGCTACGGCGGCGTCTGGGAGGGCGGGTGGTAGCGGACGAGGCGGCGCAAGTGAAGTGAAAAGGGCGGCGCTACGCGCTAGGCTGCGATGGGGAGGGACTCGTGCATGCAGCCGACGCCGCAGCAGACGCAGGCGAAGGGGTTGCTGGACGCCAGACCCGGGGCGGTTGCCGAGCCAACGGGCTATAAGGTCATGGGCAAGACCTTCGCCATCCTCTCCATCCGCCGCCGCGACGGGTGTGGCTGGCTCATTCTGAAGTGCGATCCCCACCTCGCCGAGGTCCTGCGCGAGCAGTACTCAGGCGTCGGCCACCGCTCGCATCTGGATCGCCGCCACTGGATCGCCATCACCCTGGACACCGACGTGCCGTCGGGCGAGATCGAGCGCCTTGTCGGCCACTCCTACGACCTCGTCTGCGCCGGCCTGACGCGCAAGCAGAAGGCCGAACTCGCCGCGCTCGCGGGTTGATCGTGGCTGACTCGAAACCGCCGGCCCCCAAGGGCGCGAAGGCCGCGCGCGAGGCCAAGCTAGCGGCGGCGCTCCGGCAGAACCTGAAGCGGCGCAAGGCCGCACAACGCAGCAAGCCGGTGACGAAAAAGAGCTGAAATGTGCGCCGCCTGCGGTTGGGTTGCGTGGTATAGAGACACCGTCAACGAACGCTCGCGATACGGACGATTCGCGAGCCCGATCAGGGGCCTTCATGGACCGTATCGCGATCGCCGGCGGCGCCCGGCTGGAGGGGATCATACCTATCAGCGGGGCGAAGAATTCGGCCATCAAGCTGATGACGGCGAGCCTGCTCACCGACGAGCCGTTGCGCCTCACCAACATGCCCCGGCTGGCCGATACGCGGTTCTTGGGCCAACTGTTGCGCCGGCTGGGCGTCGAGGTCGACGAGCGCGAGGGCGTCGCCGGCCCAGAAACGGTTCTGCACGCGCCGGAAGTGACGAGCGCGTTCGCTCCCTACGATCTCGTCCGCCAGATGCGCGCCTCGTTCAATGTGCTGGGCCCGCTGCTCGCCCGCACCGGCCACGCCAAGGTGAGCCTGCCAGGCGGTTGCGCGATCGGGGCCAGGCCCGTCGACCTGCACTTGAAAGCGCTCGGCGCGCTGGGCGCCCACATCGACCTGCACGAAGGCTACGTCTACGCCCAGGCACCGCGCGGGCTGAAAGGCGCCGAGATCGAGTTCCCGATCTCGACGGTCGGCGCCACCGAGCACACCCTGTTGGCCGCGGTGCTGGCCGAGGGCGTGACAGAGATCAGGAACGCCGCGCGCGAGCCCGAGATCGAGGACCTGGCCAACTGCTTGAACGCCATGGGCGCCAAGGTCGAGGGCGCAGGCACGCACCTGATCACCATCACCGGCGTCGCAAAGCTGCACGGCGCGACCTACGCCGTCATGCCCGACCGCATCGAAACCGGCACCTATGCGGTGGCCGCGGCCATGGCCGGCGGCGAGGTGCATCTGACCAAGACGCGCAGCGACTTCATCCAGGCGCTGCTCGACCGGATCGAAGCGGCCGGCGCCGAGGTCGTCCACGCCAACGACGGGGTGGTGATCAAGCGCAACGGGGCGCGGCTGAAGGCGGTCGACATCGAGACCGATCCCTATCCTGGCCTCGCCACCGACCTGCAGGCGCAGTTCATGGCCCTGATGACCACCGCCGACGGCGAGAGCGTGATCAAGGAGACCATCTTCGAAAACCGCTTCATGCACGTCTCCGAGCTTTCACGGCTCGGCGCCGACATCACCGTGCAAGGCGGCGAGGCGCGGGTGCGCGGCGTCGAAAACCTCGAGGGTGCGCAGGTGATGGCGACGGATCTGCGCGCCTCGGTAAGCCTGGTGATCGCGGGTCTGGCGGCGCGCGGCGAGACGGTGGTGAACCGCGTCTACCACCTCGACCGCGGCTTCGAGCGGTTGGAGGAGAAGCTCGGCGCGTGCGGCGCGAAGGTTCGGCGCTTGCGCGAAGGCGAGGGTTGACGTAGCGGCGGTCTCCGATGACGGAGACTTCGCCCCTTCGACTGCTCGCCGAGGACGCCGAGGACCTGGAGCTGATCTCGGCGGCGCTCCAGGACGCCGTCGGGCGCATCGGCGACATCGCCTACGAGAAGGCCGAGCGGCGGGTGACGCTGGTGCTCAACCGCTTCTGCTGGGAGCGGGACGCGGAAGGCAAGCGGCGCGTGCGAACCGCGCTGCAGTTCGGCTCGGTGCTGGGCGTCAAGGCGCGCAAGCTACGACGCGACAAGCCCGACGCTGTGGTCGAGTTGCTGGCCGCCGACTTCGAGCCGGGCGATCCGCCGGGCGGCGGCGTGCTGTTGCGCTTCGCCGGCGGCGGCGATTTGAGACTCGAGGTCGAGTGTATCGACGCGGCGCTGGCCGACCTCACCGAGCCGTGGCCGGCGCGCCACGCGCCCGCCCACGACAAGGCGTAAGAGGGCCGCGATGCGCCGGTTCGACGCGGCGGATCTCGCCTTCGAGGCCGAGTTCGCCGCCTTCCTCGACGAACCCAGGGGCGCGCCGGCCACGGTCGGCGCGGCGGTTGCCGACATCATCCAACGCGTGAAGGTCGAGGGGCTGCGCGCGCTGCTCGAATTCACCCACCGTTTCGACGGCGTCGAGCTGGACGAGGAGTCGATCCACGTCACCGCCGACGAGATCCGCGCCGGCGCGGCGGCCTGCCCGGCCGAGGTGACCGCGGCCATCGCCTTCGCCGCCGGCCGCATCCGCGCCTATCACGAGCGCCAGCGGCCCTCCGGCCTCCGGTTCGTCGACGAGGCCGGCGTCTCGCTCGGCTGGCGATGGACGCCGCTGGACGCCGTCGGCCTCTACGTGCCCGGCGGCCGCGCGGCCTATCCCTCGACCGTGCTGATGAACGCGATCCCCGCGAGCGTGGCGGGGGTGACGCGCATCGCGATGGTCACGCCGCCGGGCAGGCTCGAGCCAGCGGTGCTGGCCGCCGCCAGCGCGGCCGGGGTCAGCGAGATCTGGCGCGTCGGAGGCGCGCAAGCGTGCGCGGCGCTGGCCCATGGCGCCGGTCCGATCCAGCCGGTCGACAAAATCACGGGGCCTGGCAATGCCTATGTCACCGAGGCCAAGCGACAGCTGTACGGCGTGGTCGGCATCGACGCGCTGGCGGGCCCGTCGGAAATCGTCGTGGTCGCCGACGCCGCCAACGATCCTGACTGGATCGCCGCCGACCTGCTCAGCCAAGCCGAGCACGACCCCGACGCCCAGTCGATCCTGATCACCGACGATGCGGGCTTCGCCGCCGCGGTCGAAGCCGCCGTCGAGGCGCAGGTCTCCGCGCTCGCCACCGCCGAGGTGGCGCGCGCGTCCTGGCGCGACCATGGCGCGATCGTCGTCGCCGGCGCTGAGCGCTGGGCCGCGCTGGTTGACCTGATCGCGCCGGAGCACGCGGAGCTGGCGGTGGCGGACCCGGAGCCGCTGGCCGCGGCGATCCGGCACGCTGGCGCAATCTTCCTCGGCCGCTATGCCCCGGAAGCGATCGGCGACTATGTGGCGGGCTCGAACCACGTGCTGCCGACCAGCCGCGCGGCCCGCTTCTCGTCCGGCCTCTCGGTGCTCGACTTCATGAAACGCACCTCGCTGATCGCCTGCGACGCAGCCGCCTTCGCCGCGCTCGCGCCGTCGACCACGGCGCTGGCCGAAGCCGAGGGCCTACCCGCCCATGCCCGCTCGGCGTCCATCCGTTTCAATCGCAAGCGCTGAGGCCGCTGCCGATGGCGAAGGGCGGGCGCTGACGCTAAAGCAAGCGCCGAGCATGACCGAGGATCGATCCAACCAGCGGCTGGCCAGCATCACCCTCGACGAGGCGTCGCTGGCTTCGGTCTCGCGCGACCAGGAGCACGAGCGGCAGGTCGCCATCTTCGATCTTCTCGAGGCCAACCACTTCGCGCCCGCCGGCGCTGAGGGCGGCCCCTATGCGCTGACGATCGCGCTGATCGACAGCCGGCTGGCGCTCGATGTCACCGGCCCCGGATTCCAGCATCGGCACCTGTTGTCGCTCTCGCCGTTCCGCAGCCTGATCAAAGATTACTTCATGGTATGCGAGAGCTATTACGACGCGATCCGTAACGCGACGCCGCAACAGATCGAGGCGTTGGACATGGGCCGCCGGGCGCTGCACGACGAGGGCTCGGTTCTGCTGCGCGAACGACTGGCCGGCAAGGTCGAGACCGACCTGGACACCGCTAGGCGCCTCTTCACACTCATCTGCGCCCTGCACTGGCGGGGCTAGGGATGCCGGTCGCCGCGCGGCCCGGCGCCGTTCTCTTCGCCTGCAATCTGAACCGCGTCCGCTCGCCGATGGCCGAGGGGTTGATCAAGCTGCTCTACGGGACGGAGATCTACGTCGACAGCTGCGGGCTGAAGCCCACGGGCGAGCTTGATCCATTCGCCGTCGAGGTCATGCGCGAGATCGGCGCCGACTTGAGCCGCCACCACGCGAAGAGCTTCGACGACCTCGACCCGAACGCGTTCGACCTTGTGATCTCGCTCACGCCCGAGGCGCACCACCGCGCGGTGGAGATGACGCGCGCCGCGGCGGTCGAGATCGACTATTGGCCGACATTCGATCCGACGCTGGCGAGCGGGTCGCGCGAGGGGGTGCTCGACGCCTATCGCGGCGTCCGCGACGGGCTCATGGCGCGCATCATCGCGCGTTTCGGCAAGCCATCGACGTTCGGCGGCTGAATGCGTTATACTTGAATGGCCTGATTTCCAGGCTCGCGCCCCGGTCACGATCAGCCGGCGCGGGCCGTCTTGCGATGGTTCGTCAGTCAGAGAGGCCGCATGGCGAAAGAAGAGCTGTTGGAGTTTCCGGGCACGGTCAGCGAGCTCCTGCCCAACGCAACCTTCCGCGTAAAGCTCGACAACGGCGATCACGAGATCATCGCCCACACCGCCGGCAAAATGCGCAAGAACCGCATTCGGGTCCTGGCCGGCGACAAGGTCTTGGTGGAGATGACTCCCTACGACCTGACCAAGGGCCGCATCACCTATCGGTTCAAGTAGACTGGCCGAGCGTCCGCGGCTCGTGCTCGCGAGCGCCAGCCCCCGGCGGCTCGCGCTGCTCCGCCAGATCGGCGTCGAGCCAGACCTGATCGATCCATCCGACATCGACGAGGCTCCGCAAGCCAAGGAGACGCCGCGCCTGGCAGCCAGGCGGCTGGCGCGGCTGAAGGCCGAGGCCGCCCACGCGCGCCACCCCGGCGCCTTCGTGCTCGCCGCCGACACCATCGTTGCGGTCGGCCGCCGCATGCTCGGCAAGGCGCGTGACGTTGACGAAGCGAAGCGCTTCCTGACGCTCCTGTCCGGGCGGGCCCACCGTGTGCTGACCGCGGTCGCGCTCGTCGCGCCGGACGGCCGGCGGGGCGCGCGTTTGAGTGATAGCCGGCTGATCTTCAAGCGGCTGACCGAGGGCGACATCGCGACCCTGCTCGCGGGCGACGCGTGGCGCGACAAAGCCGGCGCCTATGCGATCCAGGGGCGGGCCGGCGCCGTCGTCCTCAGCCTCTCAGGGTCCTATTCTGGCGTGGTCGGCCTGCCGCTCTATGAAACCGCAAGCCTGCTCGAAGGGTTGGGATATCGGCCGTGACCAAACCGCCGTGCCCCATCTGTGGCAAACCGTTCGACCCGCGCTTCCGCCCGTTCTGCTCCAAACGCTGTGCCGATATCGATCTCCAGCGTTGGTTTTCAGGCGCCTACCGGATCCCCGGCGCCCCGCAATCCGAGCAGGCGGAAGGCGGTGACGACCACGACGACGAGGCCTGAAGATTCCTCGGCTGGACACCGCTTGGGGCGTCACCTATAGACGGCCTCCCTCGACGTCCTGGCCCTAGCCTGGGTAGCTCAGTTGGTAGAGCAGCGGACTGAAAATCCGCGTGTCGGTGGTTCGAATCCGCCCCCAGGCACCACGCCTTCTTGAACAGCTCAGCGCCGATCGGATGGCTCGAGTTCGAGCCCAGGCGCCCGCCCGTCCCCCCAAAGCGCTCCCCGCTCGACAGCGCGTCCGCCCGCTGGCCGGGGCTATCGTCAGCGACGTCGTGTCGCAAGTCGCATCGTGGGAATCGCGAACAAATTCGAATAACAGTCAATATTGCGGCGCAGCATCAGCTCTACCGGCCTGTGAGAAAATATCTAAGCGGTTCAAATCTGCTTCTCTTGTGCAGCGCAATGTAACCCCTGATCGCCTGGCGGGTCTCATGCCGTTAGGCTTTCTTCGCCCTTGACGATGCCAGAAGGGATTGCCAAAGGACGCGGGCCGCAAGTCTAACAAAGCGGTAACACTTCCGAGCCGTTGGGTCGGAAAGGATATACTGCGTACGTCTTCGACGCGCGCTCGGCGGTGCGGGGCTTGATCGGGTCCGATCTCGTTTCGGCCAAGTTTTCTTGGGTGGGCGAAAGGCTTCACGCTATGACGGCCCACTCGGTCCTTAACGTGTTAGACCAAGCAGGAACTGGCGACAGATGTCCCACAACAAACTGAAGACCCCTTTCATCGCCCTGATCGGCGCACTGTCGCTTATGGTGACAGCGCCGGCCTTCGCGCAGTCAGCCGCGCCGGCCGACTCCAGTGCGTCGGCGGCCGCGGCGGCAGATTCGTCAGCCGCGGCGGCTCCGGCAGCCGGCGCTCCGGAGGCGGCCAGCTCGATCGCGGCCAATGCATCGGGCGGCGCCACCAAGCTCACCCCGATCACCATGTTCATCGGCGCGACCTGGGTGGTGAAGGCCGTGATCCTCGGCCTGGCGCTGTGCTCTGTCCTCTCCTGGACGCTCCTGATCACCAAGCTGATCGAGTTCGCCGGCCTCAACCGCGAGTCCGACAGGTTCCTGGAGGCGTTCCGGGGCGCCCGGTCGGTGCCCGACATCAATCGCATCGCGGCCTCCGAAGACTACGAGGGCAACCCGATGGCCGACATGGCCGCGGCGGCTTCCGCCGAGGTTGAGCTGTCGCGTCAGGCGGGCTTGGCCGTCGCCGGCGAGAACCGGGAATCGACGGTCGAACGCGCCGGCAACGCGGTCTCGGCGGTGCAGGCCTCGCTGGCCAAGCGCCTCTCGGGCGGGATGGCCTTCATGGCCTCGCTGGGCGCCAACGCACCGTTCGTCGGGCTGTTCGGCACCGTCTACGGGATCATGTATTCCTTCATCGGCATCGCCAACACCAACACGACCAACCTGGCCGTCGTGGCGCCCGGCATCGCCGAAGCGCTTCTGGCAACGGGCTTCGGCCTGTTCGCGGCCATCCCGGCGGTTATCTTCTACAACTACTTCCAGACGCGGATTTCCGGGTATGGAACACGCGCCGAGGGCTTTGTCGCCGAGCTCATGAACGCCATCTCGCGGCAGCTCGACAAGGGAGCCTAACGCGCATGGCCGCCAAACTCTCGGGCTCCGGGGGCGATCGGTACAACGTCGAGCAGCATCACGACATCAACGTCACGCCGTTCGTCGATGTCATGCTCGTCTTGCTCATCATCTTCATGGTGTGTGCGCCGCTGACCGTGCCGTCCGTCCACGTCGATCTGCCGAATGCGGTTGCGGTCCCGTCGCAGAACCCGCCCGTGCCGGTCTACATCACGATCGAGGCGAACGGGGCGCTGCACCTCGGCGATTTCCCGACGTGGCCTGAGAGCCTCGGCGCCGACCTGCGCAAGCTGATCGGCCGCCGCGACCCGTCGCGGGAACGGATCTTCATCCGCGCCGACAAGGAGACCGAGTACGGCGACTTCATGACCGTTATGAACAAGTTGCAGGACAACGGGTTCTACAGCGTCGCCCTGATCGGCCTCGACCAAAACGGCAAAACACAAAGACTGGCGCCGTAGTGCGAGCAAGGACGCATGTCTGACGAACAGCATCTTCCCGAGCATCACCACTACGACCCGTTGACCGATGAACGGCGTCCGCGGCGGCGTGGAACCGGGTTTTTTGTCGGCGTGGGCATCGCCGTGCTCATTCACGGCAGCATTGGCTATTACCTCTGGAAGGTGAAGTTCGAGCCCAAGTATCAGGAGTACTCGGACCAAGCGGTGAAGGTGAAGTTGCTCAAGGCCGCGCCCCCGCCGCCGCCCCCGCCGCCTCCACCGCCGCCGCCGCCCAAGGGCGCGCCGCCGCCGCCGCCGCCGATCGCGGCACCCAGACCGGCGCCGCCGCCGCCCATCGGCATCACCCCGCCGCACATCGCCCTGCCGCCCCCGGTCAAGGCGCCGCCGCCGCCGCCGCCGGTGCAACACGTCGTCCACGGCGCACACTACACACGCTCGCCGGACGCCGACGCGATGGCCCAGTGCTATCCGGACCGCGCCCAGCGGATGAACACTGAGGGCTCGTCGGCGATGCGGTGCTCGGTCACCGCCCAAGGGACCCTGACCGGCTGCTCGATCGAGAGCGAGAGCCCCGCGGGCTTCGGTTTCGGTGAAGCGACCACCAGCTGCCTCGCTCGGCTGTTCCGCGTCGCGCCGCAGGACCAGGACGGCGTGCCCGTCTCCGGCGGCACGATCTCTATCGGCGTCCGCTGGCAGCTGCCGAAAGACGAGTAGTCCTTTAGGGACCGCAGCTTGATCGGCGGCGGGGCGGCGCATAGAAGATGCCGCCTCGCGTCAGGCCGCCTTAGCTCAGTTGGTTAGAGCGCCAGATTGTGGCTCTGGAGGTCCCCCGTTCGATCCGGGGAGGCGGTACCACGCGGTGGGGGTCAAGGCGCCGATGGTGCAAAACTGGAAGGAGGTCGGGCCGCATCGCTACCGCGAGACCTTCGGCCGCTATTTCGAGGACTTCGGCCTCGGCGACACGTATGAGCACCGGCCTGGCAAGACGGTGCTCGAATCCGACAACCACCTTTTCACGCTGCTCACGCTCAACACCCACCCGCTGCATTTCGACCGCGAGTACGGCGCGGCGACCGAGTTCGGCCAGAACCTGGTCAACTCGACCTACACGCTGGCGCTCCTGATCGGCATGAGCGTCTCGGACCTGAGCCAGAAGACGATCGCCAACCTCGGCATGGACGAGGTGAAGTTCACCGCCCCAGTCTTCGCCGGCGACACCCTCTATGCGGAGAGCGAGGTGATCGCCAAGCGCGAGTCCGCGTCCAGGCCGGGGCAAGGGATCGTCGAGGTGCGCACCACGGGCAAGAACCAGCGCGGCGAAACCGTCTGCACTTTTCGCCGCTCGATGCTCATCCCGCTGCACGGCCACGCCGTCGAAGACCGGATCGGGACCTACTGACCATGCCAATCACCCTCGAACCTATCGGTTACGTGCGCGGCGGACGCGCCACGCCCACCGACGACGACTGGGGCCGTAGCCTTGCGCGCATCGAACTCGACGCAGGCGCCTTCACCCCCGACGCTCTGGCCGGGCTCGGCGATTTCTCCCATATCGAGGTGGTCTACTTCTTCGACCGCATCGACCCAGCCGAGGTCGAGACCGGCGCGCGGCGCCCCCGCGGGCGGGCGGACTGGCCGCTGGTCGGCATATTCGCCCAGCGCGGTCGCACCCGGCCGAACCGGCTAGGGGTCAGTGTCTGCCGTGTGCTGGGCGTCAACGGCCTGGCCATCGAGGTCGAGGGCCTCGACGCCATCGACGGCACGCCCGTGCTCGACATCAAGCCTGTGATCAAAGGATTCCTGCCGCGCGGCCTTCTGCGCGAGCCCAAATGGGCCGCCGAGATCATGCACGACTACTGGCGAGCGGAGTCCAAGGAATGAACGCGCCATCCGCCGAGCCGTCGATGGACGAGGCGATCCTGGAGTCGATCGGCCGCTGGCTCGACAAGAAGGTCGAACCGGTCGCAGCTGAGCTCGAGCACGACGACATCTATCCAGCCGCGCTCGTCGAGGACATGCGCGAGCTTGGGCTGTTCGGCGCGCTGATCGATCCCCAATGGGGCGGGCTTGGGCTCTCGGCGACGACCTACGCCCGCATCATCGCCCGCATCTCCGAGAGCTGGATGAGCCTGACCGGCGTCATCAACAGCCACCTGATGATGGCGCTGATCGTGCAGCGCTCGGGAACGAGCGCGCAGAAGGACTACTGGCTGCCGAAGTTCGCGAGCGGCGAGCTGCGTGGCGGTCTCGGGCTGACCGAGGTGGACGCCGGCACCGACCTGCAGGCCATCCGCACGACCGCGCGGCGCATCGGCGACCACTACGTGGTCAACGGCGGCAAAATGTGGATCACCAACTCGATCGAGGGTCATGTCCTGGCGCTCCTGGTGAAGACCGATCCGACGGCCGAGCCGCGCCATCGCGGCATGAGCGTTCTGATCACCCCGAAGATCGACGTCGAGACCGGCGCGCCGCTGCCGGGCGTGCAGCCGGGGCGCAAGCTGCCGAAACTGGGCTACCGCGGCGTCGACACCGGCGAGATCGCCTTTGTCGACTACGAGTGCCCAGCCGACCTCTGCCTGGTTGGCGGCGAGGAAGGGCAGGGATTCTATCAGGCCACCAGCGGCCTCGAGCTCGGGCGCATCAATGTCGCCGCCCGCGGCGTGGGCATGGCGCGCCGGGCCCTGCGCGAGAGCGTGCGCTACGCCCAGGAGCGCCGCACCATGGGCAAGGCGATCGCCGAGCACCAGGCGATCCAGCTCAAGCTCGGCGAGATGGCGACCAAGGTCCGCGCATCCGAGCTCCTCGTCGAGGACGCCGCCCGCGCCTACGACCAGGGCGGGCGCGTGGACATGGAAGCGGGCATGGCCAAGCTGTTCGCCTCCGAAACCGCCCTTGAGGCCGCGACCGAGGCCATGCGTATCCACGGCGGCGTCGGCTATTCGCTCGAGTATCCGATCGAGCGGCTCTACCGCGACGCGCCCCTGCTGTGCATCGGCGAGGGCACCAACGAGATGCAGCGCATCATCATCGCCCGCCAGTTGGTGGCGCGGAACCGCATCTGAGGTCGACGTCGGCGCACAATGCCGTGAACGCAAGGAACGCTGCCACCCGTGCGCTGTTATGGCCTCGCGGGTCTTTGCGGCTGGTCTGTGCGTGAGTTTTTCGATGTCTGACATTGTGATCAAATTGCCTATTGAATCTGACCGTGAAGCGGATCTCTTCTCAAATTACCTGAATAGCTTCATGCATCGTCGGGGGGAGGTCGCGGACGACCTACCGGAAGCCGAGGACGCGCCGTACCTGATCGTTCACTCCGATCCCTGTGGCGATCGCGAGGTCAAGGTGTTGACCTTCCAGAACCTTGGCGCCGCGCGCGCCTTCTCGGCCGGCTGGCGCCGCGCCCGAGACGCCAGCAACGGCGGGCTCGCTTGAATGTGGCGCGGCCGGCTTGACCGGCGCGACGCCTGGCCCTCCTGATCGCCGGTATGGTTGGGCTCGCCAGCGCTCGCGTGGTCGTCGCCGGCGCGGGCGCGCTCGGCGCCTCGATCGCACTTGTCCTGGCCCGCGCCGGCGGGAGTGTCGTCCTGGCCGATCCGGCGGCCGCCGGCGCGAACGCTTCCGGTGTAGCGGCGGGCATGCTGGCGCCGGCCTTCGAGGCCGGCCCGGAGCAGTACGCCATCCTCGCGCATGCGCGTGACGCCTGGCCGGCGTTCGCCGCGACCCTCGGGTCCGACCTCGGATTCCGCCGCTCAGGCGCGGTCTGGATCGACCTCCCAGGCGCCGAGCCTCGGCTCGGCACGCTCGCGCGGGCGCTCGCGGCCGCAGGCGTCGCGCACCAGCAATGGGATCGGAGCGCGCTGGATCGGGCCGCGCCGGGGCTCGCCGGTGTCTTGCACGAGGGCCTGTTCACGCCCGAGGACTGGCGCCTGGAGCCGCGCGCCGCGCTGGCCGCGCTCCGTGGCGCGGCGACCGATGCCGGCGTCGAGCTCGCGCCGCAGGGCGTCGCCGGCATCGCGCGCGGCCGAGTGGCGTTCGCGGACGGCGCAACGACGGGGGCGGATGCGCTTGTGTTGGCGACCGGCGCAGCGGGACGCCATCTGGCCCCGGAAACCCGCCTGCTTTCGCCGATAAAGGGCCACATCCTGCAGTATGCCGAGACTCGAACGGACGACGCGCGCCCCATGATCCGAACGGCCAGAGGCTATGCCACCCCCGCGCGCGACGGGTTGCGCGTTGGCGCGACGATGGAGCCCGGCGTCGCCGACAGCCGCGTCGATCCCAAGGCGGCGGCTCCGCTCGGCCAGCTCGCCGTCGATCTCTATCCGGCGCTCGATGGCGCGACCTTCCTCCTTCAGGCGGGCGTGCGGGCGGCGACGCCCGATGAATGGCCGCTGGTCGGTCCATCGAGCGAGCCCGGCGTCTGGCTCGCCGTCGGCGCGCGGCGCAACGGGTGGCTGCTGGCGCCGCTTGTCGCTCATATGACGGCGGCGTATCTCGCGGGCGGCGATCCTGGACCATACGCAAAAGCCTTCCATCCGAGCCGTTTCGCTGCGTCCTGACCAAGGGGGGATAAGTCTTGTCGAGCTTCTGGCTGAGCGACGAGCAGGAACAGATCCGCGAAGGCGTCGCCAAGGTGATGGGCGCCTACCGCGACGACTACTGGCTGAAGACCGACGACACCGGTGTGTTCCCCGAAGACTTTGTGCGCGACATGGCGGAGGGCGGCTGGCTGGGGGTGGCCATGCCCGAGAGCGTCGGCGGGGCGGGTCTGGGCCTCACCGAGGCGGCGATCGTCATGCAGACGGTGGCGCAGTCGGGCGCCGGCTTCTCGGGTGCGTCGGCCATCCACCTGAACATCTTCGGGCCGATGCCCCTCGTGAAATTCGGGACCGACGCGCAGCGGGAGACGCTGCTGCCGCGCATCATCTCCGGCGAGGACAAGATGTGCTTCGCCGTGACCGAGCCGAATTCAGGGCTCGACACCGCGAGCCTGGAGACACGCGCCGAGCGCACCAACGACGGCTACTTGATCAATGGGCGCAAGATCTGGACGACCAGCGCCCAGCGCGCCAACAAGATCCTGATCATCGCCCGCACGACCCCGAAGGATCGGGTCGCCAAGCCGCACCATGGCCTCAGCCTGTTCTACACCGACTTGAACCGCGACCACATCGACGCCAAACCGATCCCGAAGATGGGCCGCCGGGCGGTCGAGTGTAACACCCTATTCATCGACAACCTGCCGGTGCCGGCCGAGGATCTGGTCGGCGAAGAAGGCAGGGGGTTTGAGTACCTGCTGCACGGCCTGAACCCCGAGCGGGTGCTGTTCGCGGTCGAAGCCGTTGGCCTTGGCCGCGCGGCGCTGGCAAGGGCGGCGACCTACGCGAACGAGCGGGTCGTGTTCGGCCGCCCGATCGGCCAGAACCAGGGCGTCCAGCATCCGCTGGCCCGCTCATGGGCCGAGCTCGAGGCGGCCAACCTCTTGGCGATGAAGGCCGCGGCCCTCTACGACGCCGGCAAGGACTGTGGCGCCGAGGCAAACGCGGCGAAATACCTCGGCGCCGAGGCCGGCTTCCGCGCCTGCGAGAACGCCGTCCTCGCCCACGGCGGCATGGGCTACGCCAAGGAGTTCTACGTCGAGCGCTACTTCCGCGAGGCGATGATCGCGCGCATCGCCCCGGTCAGCCGCGAGATGATCCTGAACTTCATCGCCGAGCGGGTGCTGCACCTGCCGAAGAGCTACTAGAGGCGAGACAAGCCGGGCGAACCGCCGTATGTTAGTAGCGAGTGCTACTATGGTGATCCGCCATGGCCAAAGCCGTCCGCCCTGCCGCGCCCCCCCGCGCTCCCGCCGCGTTGCACGCGGCGCCCGACGACCAATCGCCGGAACAGGCGCTGGGCGCGCTCGGCTACACCGATACCGAGGCTGCGGTCTACTGCGAGCTGCTGCGCGCGGCGCCGTCGACCGGCTATCGGCTTGCCCACGCGATCGGCAAGGCGCCGGCGAACGTCTACCAGGCGCTGGCGGCGCTCAGCCAGAAGGGGGCCGTGCTGGTCGAGGACCGCGAGGCCCGGTCTTATCGCGCCACCCCGCCGGAAGAGCTGCTGGCGATGCTGCAGCAAAGCTTCGAGGGCAAATCGGCCGAGGCGCGCGCGGCGCTTGAGAGCCTCTACGCGCCAGTCGCCGATGACCGCCTCTACCAACTTGCCACGGTGCGCCAGGTCTACGGGCGCGCCGAAGCCATGATCGAGCGTGCGGCCGAAGTGCTGCTGTTTGATCTCTTTCCGACGCCCTTCGCGCGGCTACGGCCCTATCTCGAGCGCGCGGTGGCGCGCGGCGTGCGGGTGGCAGGCGTGGTCTACGAGGACGTCCTCGACTGCGGGTTCGTCACGGCCGTCTCTCCCGGCGGCGCGCCGGTCGCCGAAAGGTGGCCTGGCTTGCAGCTGGGTCTGGTCGTCGACGCGCGAGAGCATCTGAAAGCCCTGCTCAGCCGCGACGAGGCGCAGGTCAGACACGGCGTCTGGAGCGACTCGTCCTATCTCGCTTGCCTCGAGCATAACGGCTTGGCCTGCGAGATCTGGGTTTCGCTCGCACCCTCGGCGACAGCGACTGGGACGTTCAGCCTGTTCGCCATCTACCCGCCGGGCCTTCGGGACCTCCTTGGTCCCAGGACGCCGGAGGTCACGGCAGGAGGGCCATCGTGAGCCGCATCCTCGTGCTCGCGCCGATCCTCGCGCTCGTGGCCATTGCCGCTCTGGCCGCGTTGCTGCTCGCGCCCGCCGCGTTTGCCCTGACGTTCGCCGGCGGCGGCTAGCCCGCGTCGCTCAAGCGAAACGCGATCGAGATCCGCGTCTGGCCGCCGTCGACGGGCTCGCCGTCGATCATGCGCGGCGTCATGCGGAAAAAGGCCGAGAGCTTCAGCGCCGCGTCGCCGAATCCGGCACTCGGCGGTGTTTCCTCGACCACGCGGCAGTCGGTCAGCTTGCCCGACGCGACGACCCCGCAGAGCAGCGAGACCTGGCCGGTGATGCCGAGGTCGACCTCGCGCTGGGGGTAAAACTTGCTCATCTCGGCCGCGGTCGGCTGGCTGAGCCACTTGGGGTCGATGATCAGGCGCGTCGGCGTCGGCGGCGTGAACTGCGTGAGGCCCTCAAGTTCGCCAACGCCCCGTCGTCACCACGGTTGGCGTCGGCTTGAGCGTGTTGATCGTAGCAGGCGGCTGAAGCGGCGAGAGCGCGGTGTTGTGGACCGCGACGGCCTGTCGCGGCGGCTCGGTCGTCGCGTGCGTTGGCCGCGGCGGCGGCAGCTGGACCAGACTCATCGTTGTCGCCTGATCGGCCGAGGCAGGGGGCAGCTCCGCTCCCATCCGCTCGAGGGTGAGATAGGTGACGAGCCCCAGGTGGAACGCGACTGACACGCCGATCGCGATCGCCAGCGCCTTCGAAGGCGGCCGATTGGCTGTCCCGCCATCGAGGGCGTGGATCAGGGCGTATTCACTGGGACTGTTGCGCAGCGCCATCATGATGGCGGAACCTCCCAAGGTTATGTTGACGCTACGTCAACCTGTCGCGAGGCCTTGTAAAGGGCTTCGCCCTGGGTGATACGCGATCAGCCGCAATTCGGGGTGAAAAGCGCGCGGAAGGATCGCGCCGATGCGCTGGAAAAGGCAGGGCTTAACCCGCGCTTAACCATAAATCTTCACGTCTTGGTCATGGACGTGGACTCGATCAGGAGCGTCGTCGAGGGGGCGATCCAGCGCGCCTCGGCGGTCACGGGGGTCGACTTCACCTTCCTCCTGGGCACGGCCAGGCGCGAAAGCGCCTTCAATCCGACGGCGCATGCGCGCACCTCGTCGGCCGCCGGCCTCTTCCAGTTCCTCGACCAGACCTGGCTCTCCACGCTCAAACAGCACGGCGCGAAGTATGGCTACGCGCGCTACGCCGCGTTGATCCAGCAGGCGCCGGACGGTCGCTACTTCGTCGAGGGGGCTGAGGCCCGCAAGGCGGTGATGGACCTCAAGCTCGATCCGCACGCCGCCGCGTTGATGGCCGGCGAGCTGGCGTCAGACCATGCGTCCTATCTGCGCGGCCGGATGGGTCGCGACCCGACGCCGGGCGAGCTCTACGCGGCGCACGTGCTGGGGCCGAAAGGGTCGGCCACGCTGATCGACACCGTGCGCTCAAACCCGTCAGCCACGGCCGCGCCTCTGTTTCCGGAAGCCGCGGCCGCCAACCGCGGGCTGTTCTATCGGGACGGTCGAGCGGTGTCGGTGGGCGAGCTCTATGCCGATCTGACCCGCGACCCCACGGCGGGCCCCGTCGTCGCCACCGTTGCGAGTGCGCGCGTCGCGCGCCCAGCCGCCGCCGTCGAGAGTTTCACGCAGTACGCCACTGCCCGGCGGATCGATCGCGAAGCGCAGGAGCAGGCCCTGATCGACCTGGTGCTGCGCGGGCCGGAACAGAGCGACGATAGCCGCACCTCGCTGGCGCAATCGATGTTCTCAGACGAGATGCTCCGTGCCCTGACCACCGCTCGCGGCGAGCGGTGATCCATTCAGAGCCTTCGCCTCCGCCCGCGCGGAGTCGACGAACGGTCCTCTAGGCCGCGAGGGTGTTGGCGGCGGCTTTGGCGCGGGCGATCTCGGCCAGCGCGCGGGCGACGCTGGAGACCGTCAGCGGCTTGCGCAACACTTGGTCCGCGCCGGCGTCGAGCACCGCGCGCGCCTCCTCGCCGTCCCCCTCGATGACGGCCATGATCGGCGTCTGCCCGGCCGGACCGCTCAGGGCCCGGATCGCGCGGGCGGCTTCGGCGCCGTCCATCTGCGGCATGCGCCCGACCATCATGATCAGGTCGACCTCGCAGATCTGCACCAGGTCGTAAGCGCGCCGCCCGTCGCGGGCGTGCAGCACGTGGTGGCCCAGTTTTTCCAGGACGCCGCGCAGTCGCGCCGCCCCCAGGGTGTCCTCGTCTGCGACCAGCACCTTCAGCGCCGGCGAGCGTGGCAGGGCGTGCACTTCGCCCGAGGGCTCCTCGCCCCGGACCGCCGTGGCCTTCACGTCGTAGGGCAGGTCGAGCCTGAAGCAGCTGCCGACACCGGCCGCGCTTTCGGCGGTGATCTGGCCGCCCATGAGGCCGGCCAACTCCTTGGCCAGCGACAGCCCGAGCCCGGCGCCCGAGACGCCGGTGCAAGTCCGCTCGATGCGGCGGAAGGGCTCGAATGCGCGGTTCAGTTCTTCGGCCGTGAGCCCCGGCCCGGTGTCCGCGACCTCGACGCGGATCCGGTCGGCCGCGGTGCGCTCGAGGCGGATCTCGATCCGGCCGCGCAGCGTGTACTTGACCGCATTGCCGATCAGGTTCGACAGGATCTGGCGCGTTCGGACGAGGTCGCCGACCACGGCGCCGCCCTCAGCCAGCGATTCATCGACGTGCGTGCTGAGCTCGATGCTTTTCGCGGCCGCCACAGGCCGGTTTATGAGCACCAGGTCGCGAACCACGCGGGCGGGGTCGAACGGCGCCCTCGCCAGCGCGAGCTCGCCGGTTTCGGCCACTTCGGTGTCGAGGGTGGCGTCCAACACCGCGATCAGGTCCTCGGCGGATTCCCGCGCCACCGCCAGCTGCTCGCGCGACGCCTGCCCGCGATCGCCGCCGGCGGCCGAGGCCAGCACGTGGGCGACGCCGGTGAGGCCCGTCTTCACCTCCTGCGACAGGGTGGCGATCAGGTCCGACTTCGACTTGGCCAGCCGCGTGGCTTCCGCCAGCGACCGGTTGCGCGCTTCGATCAGGTCTTCGCGCTCCTCGGCGAGAGCGAACAGCCGGCGAAGCAAGCGGTTGAAGATGAGCGAGAGCGCGAATCCCAGCGCGGTCGCGGCCAGCGCGATCCGCGCCAACGGGCGATCGGCCGGGTGCATGAACAGCGCCGTCAGCGGCGCCGCGACGGCCGCCGGGCCGACGACGAGCAGGTTTGGCAGGCTGGGTGCGGCGAAGAAGACGCAGGTCGCGGCCGCGCCCAGGGTCAAGAGCAGCATGGGTTGGCTGACCGGTCCGGCATTGACCGCAAGCACGGTGATCTGCGCCACCGCGGCGGCCCAAAGCAAGCCTCCCAGGACATGCACGCGGGTGCGTAAGGCCAGCCGGGCGTGCTCGGCGGGCTTGCGCTTGGCCCAGTCAAGCACGGCATAGAAGGCGGCCCAGTTCAGGGCGAATATCGTGAAGCTGCCCAGCACCCAGGCCCCATCGGGTGCGAACGAGGCGGCCCAGGCGAGGACGACCAGGCCAACGCCGAACAGGACAAGGGCATAGCGCAGGAGCGCGGTCTGGGCGTCCAGCGACTGGCGCGCGATCGATTCGTTCGTCACGGGGGCGAGGTCATCCGGCTTGAGATCCTGGGCGCGCGGGATGTCGCTCAACGGGCTGCTCCTCGGTTGAAGAGACAAAAGCCTACACCGCGCGGGTTGCGCCGTGATGAAGCAACGCAGTTAACAAAATCCGGCCAACAAGCCTTCGTTAAGTTTAACCGGGCATTTCTAGTCCCGAATACGGGCGCGGCCGCCAAGGCGGCGCGGCTCGAGAGGGGGGTCGGAAAAGCCGATGACCGTTACGCGAGCGGCGTTGACCGACGAGGACATCCGCCAGCTGGTCAAGGCGCAGTCCGCAGACGACCGCGCCATGGCCGCGCACAAGATCTGCCGGCATATCGATGGGGGCGGCGCCGCCCTCACCGACGAAGAGCGACAACAGGCCTACGAGATCCTGCGTATCATGGCCAACGACGCGGCTGAACTCGTGCGCCGCGCGCTGTCGGTGACGCTGAAGAGCTCGCCGCTGGTGCCGCACGATGTGGCGATGCGCCTGGCCCAGGACGTCGAGAGCGTGGCGATGCCCATTCTGAGCTTCTCGCCGGTGTTCACCGACCAGGACCTCTGCGAGATCGTCCGCATCGGCGGGCCGATCCGCCAGGTGGCGATCGCGCACCGGCCGTCGTTGTCGGACAAGGTGACGACCACGATCGTCGAGCACGGCGTCGAAGAGGCGGTCGAGGTCGCGTGCGCCAACGACAACGCCAGCTTCGCCGAGAAGACGCTGCAGACGGTGATCGAGCGCTTCGCCAAGTCGGAGGCGGTGCTGGCCGCCGTCGCCTATCGCAACGCGCTGCCGCTGGCGGTGACCGAAAAGTTGATCAACGTCGTCTCCGACAAGCTGCGCGACCATCTGATCAACCACCAGGCGCTGTCGCCGCAGCTGGCGCTCGAGATCGCGCTCGGCAGCCGAGAGCGCGCGACCATCGACCTCGTCGACCAGGCGGGACGCACGCCCGACGTGAAGAGCTTTGTCGGCCACCTGAACCGCGCGGGCCGGCTCTCGGCCTCGCTGCTGCTTCGGGCGCTTGCGCACGGTCACATGAGCTTCTTCGAGTGGGGCCTGGCCGAGCTGTCAGGTGTGCCGCACCACCGCACCTGGCTCATGGTGCATGACGCCGGCCCGCTGGGCCTGAAGGCAATCTACGAGCGCGCGGGGCTGCCCGCGCGGCTGTTCGCGGCGTTCCGCGCCGGCGTCGACACCTACCACACGATCGAGCAGGAGGGCGGGGCGCTCGACGCGGCGGCGTTCCAGGAGCGCATGCTGCAGCGGTTCCTGACGCAACCCAAGACCGCGACGCGCGAGGACATGGACTACCTGATCGACAAGCTCGACCGGGTCCGCCGCGAGGCCCGCCGCGAAGCGCAAGGCGCCACGGCCTAAGAACGCGCTTCCGTCGGTCCGAATCGATCGAGTTGTCGCGCGTCCCTTCTCCCTCGAGGGGAGAAGGAGCGCGCCCTCACTTGCCGGTGTGTGGCCCCGCTCCAGCCACCTTCCCTAGCGTCCGGCTTGCTATCCGGACGCGCGTTCAGCCACCATGGCGGCGCCCCTGGAGTGCGCCATGCCCGCTGAGCCCGTTCCCGTTCGCCCCGCCGCGACCGTTCTTCTGTTGCGCGACGCGCCTGAATTCCAGGTGCTGATGGTCAAGCGCCATCATCAGATCGACTTCGCTTCCGGCGCGCTCGTCTTTCCCGGCGGTAAGACCGCCGACGGCGACCACGATCCCGCCTGGGCCGGCCACGCGCTCGGCTGGGCCGACATCGAGCCCGGGCAGCGGCCGTTCCGTATCGCCGCCGTGCGCGAGATCTACGAAGAGGCGGGCATCCTGATCGCCCGCGATGCGTGCGGCGTCTCCTTCCCGGGCGACGAGCGGGCGCATCAAGCGCGCGACGCCATCGCCAAGGACGAGAGCAGCTTCCTCGAGCTCGTCCGGGAACTTGACGTCTCGATCGACCTGACCGCGCTTACCGTCTTCGCGCGCTGGATCACGCCCGAGTTCACGCCCAAGCGGTTCGACACCTGGTTCTACGTCGCCCGCGCCGACTCCGAGCAACTGGCGATCTGCGACGGGTGGGAGACGGTCGACGCCGAGTGGATCGCGCCGGCCGAGGCGCTGCGCCTGGCCGACGCCGGCCAGCGGACGGTGATCTTCCCGACGCGGATGAACCTTCAGCTCCTGGCCGAGGCCTCGAGCGCCGCCGACGCCATCGCCCGCGCCAAGGCGCGCAAGCTGGTCACCGTGCTGCCCAAGGTCGAGCGCCGTGAGGCCGGCCGCTTCCTCGTCATCCCATCCGACGCCGGCTACGGCGACATCGCCGAGCCGATGGAGCGGATCGGGGTGTAGCGCGCGGCCGCCTTATGCGGCGCCTTCCACGGCGATGCCGCTGGTTCGCGAGGCCTACTTCTCGTAGTCCTTCACGCGGCGGTCGAGTTCTTGGAGGAGGCTCTTGGCGACGGCGTGGTCGGTTTCGCGGATGTTGCCGCGCACGGCCGCTTTGATCCCGTCGATGTGGGCGTCGAGCAAGAAGAGTGGCGCTTTCATGCGCGTCGCCGGCTCGTCGATCAGCCGGCAGAGCGAGGCGGCGATCTGGGTCACGACCGGATATCCGTAGGTCGCGCCCAAGCCCTTCAGGTCATGGGCGCGGAAGTAGAGGTTCTCGGCCGTCTCGGCTGTGTAGCCTTCGGTCGTGATGCGCGCGCGGGCGGCGTCCAATTTGGACAGCTCGTCCTGCATCCACTGGCCGAAGTTGTCGGCCAAGCCTTTCAGCGCCGCTTCGGCTTTCGCCAGCGCCGCCGGGTCGATGCCGCCAAAGCGGCTGCCGATCTTCAGTTTCAGGGTGTTAGAGACCGGGATCATCTGCCCCTGAGTCTGCTGGCTCAAAGCCGCCTCCTCGAACTCGCCGCGGCGCCCCCGCGGCCGCATTCGTCGACGCAAACACCTTGGCGCCGCAGTCTTAACAACTGGTGAGACGCCCTTAACCGAGAAACTGCTCGGCCAGCACCCGCTCCTGCAGGCTCCTTCCGGCGTCGAACAGCATGTGCAGGCGGGTCTCGCGATCCTCGACCACGTCGACCGTCAAGACGTCGCGCACCTCGTAATTGTCGGCGACCGCGCTCGCCGGCCGCTTGTCGGCCTCCAGCACTTCGAAGCGCACCTTGGCAGTGTGCGGCAAGAGAACGCTGCGCATGCCTCGCGGGCGGAACGCGCTGATCGGAGTCAGCGCCAGCACCCGCCCATCGAGGGGGATGATCGGGCCGTGGACCGACAGGTTGTAAGCGGTCGATCCGGCGGGCGTCGCCACCATGGCGCCGTCGCACAGAAGCTCGGGAAGGCGCACCTTGCCGTCGATCGAGACGCGCAGCTTGGCCGTCTGCCGCGTCTGCCGGAGCAGCGAGACCTCGTTGATCGCCAGCGCCCGGTCGGCCTTGCCGGCCGCGTCCCTGGTGGTCATGACCAGCGGGTGGATGACGGCGTGCTCGCCGGCGTTGATGCGCTCCAGGAGCCGGTCTTCGCTGTACTCGTTCATCAAGAAGCCGACCGAGCCCTGGTTCATGCCGTAGATCGGCGTGGGGTGGCCGAGGTTGCGGTGCAGGGTCTCCAGCATGAAGCCGTCGCCGCCAAGGGCCACGATGACCTGCGCCTCGGACTCCGGGACAGCGCCATAGCGCGCGGCCAGCCGCTCGCGAGCGGCGATCGCCTCCGGCCGGTCGCTGGCCACAAACGCCAACCGTTCGACTCGCTCGGGCGTCTCGCTCATGGGAGGCGGAGGAAGCCGCGCCAGGATGCGCTTGTCAAACGGCGTGGGCCGCCTTTGCAAACGCGGCCTTGGCCTTGTCCTGCTGGTCGGCGCCGAAGGCGTCGAACACGCGCCTGGCCCGATTCGGGTCGCCGCCTGGCCTGCCCTGGTTGAGCTCGCGCACGAGGCCAAGGAGCGTGGAGAAGGCGCCGCGGTCGAGACCGACGGCGGCGCAGGCCAACGCCAGCATGTCCGGTTGCTCGGCGCAGGCGGCTCTGTGCACCGCCTCGAGCGGCAGGTCGCCGAGGGTCGCCAGCGCCGCCTCGAATAGAGAAAGCCGGCCCTCGCGCAGGGCGCGCAACAGATAGCTCGGTCGAAGCTGGTCGGCGGCATGCAGCTTGGTGATCAGCCGCCGCTCCATTTCCTCCTGCTCGGCGGCCGCGGCCGCGCCGCCGGCACGGGTCGAGCCGTCGCTCGCCTCCTTGACCGCCTCGGCCAGCGCGCGGTCCAGCGCCTCGACGTCGACGCGGAAGCGCGAGACGATCGCCGAGCGCAGCGACTGGCCGACCCAGGCGTAGAGCCGCTCGGCCATCTCCTGCCGGAGCCTCGGATGGCGCGCGAGCGGCGAGCGCATGCCCGCGACCTGCCGCGAGGCCTCCACCATGCGCATCATCGCCTCGGGCGAGACGTCGGCGGTGTCGTTCCCGGCCAGCGCGATCATCACCGCCGGCTCGGCCTTCTCGAGGATGAACTCGACCACCGGCGGCCCGATCAGCGGTCGCTTGGCCACCTCGATCTGGTGCTCGACCGCGCCCTCGAGCAGAAGCCGGATAAGGTCGTTGTCCTTCAGGACCGGGCTCTTGGCGATGATCGGGCGGGCGATCTCGATTTCATCCAGGGCCAAGAGGTTTACCAGCGCCGGCGGCGGCCAGTCGGCGATGGCGAGCTTCTCCGCAAGGATGCGGCGGATGTCGGCTTCGGCGCCCTCGACCAGGTCGGTGAAGATCGAGCCCAGCAGGGTCTGGATGGCCGGCGAGCGCACCGCTTCGTCGGCGCGGCCGCAAAGCTCGACGATGGCCAGCATCAGCCGCTCGCGGTCGGCAGGCGACCGGCTCCGGGCGAGCTCTTTCAGCTCCTCAGCCGTTTCCGCGGCGTGCACGTCAGATCTCCAGCCGATGGCCTAAGCCTGCCTGAACGGTCGTGAAAACATAACTAACACGAGTGCTGAGCACGGGCGCGTGGCTTGACGCGACCGCCGCTGGAGCCGACTCTTGGGCCGAACCCTGGAAACGGGAAGGAGACCGCCAATGGCGGATGGATCGATCGCCGGCGTGAACTCGCTGAAGGGCAAGGTCAGCGAGGAGGAATGGAGCGTCCGCGTTGACCTCGCCGCCCTCTACCGCCTGGTGGCGCGCGAGGGATGGGACGACATGATCTACACCCACATCTCGGCGCGGATTCCGGGGCCGGAGCACCACTTCCTGCTCAACCCCTACGGCTATTTCTTCGAGGAGATCACCGCCTCGTCGCTGGTGAAGGTCGACCTGGAGGGAAACGTCCTGCAGGACACGCCGTATTTCATCAACGCGGCCGGCTTCACCATCCACTCCGCCATCCACGCCGCGCGCGAGGATGCCCAGTTCGTCATGCACCTGCACACCGACGACGGATGCGCCGTGGCCGCGCAGGCAGAGGGCTTGCTGCCGCTCACCCAGCACGGGCTGATCACGCTGCCCAGGCTCGCCTACCACGACTATGAGGGCATCGCGCTCAATCTGGATGAGCGCGAGCGGCTGGTCGCCGACCTGGGCGAGAAGTCGGTTATGCTGCTGCGCAACCACGGCACGCTAGCGCTCGGCCCGACCGCGGCGGCCTGCTGGAACGCGATGTATTACCTCGAGAAGGCCTGCCATCAGCAGGTGAAGGCGCTGGGCGCCGGCCGCGACAAGGTGCTGATCGCGCCCCAGTCCGCCCAGGACGAGGTATTCCGGCAGACCGGCGGCGGGCGCACGAACCGCGCCCGCTCGGAGACGGTCAACTCCGGTATGGGCAGCCTGCTCTGGCCCGCCTGCCTGCGCCGCCTCGACCGCGAACTGCCGGGGTACGACGCCTAGGGTCTTCAGCTCTCTCGATCGCCGGAGGCCGAGCAGGCGGACGCGGTTGGCTGCTCGGCCGGAGGGCTAGTCGGCGGCGCAACACTCCCGCCCTCCCTAGTCACCGCCTTCGACGCGGCCCCTCATCCGGCCGGGCATCCGCCCGGCCACCTTCTCCCTCGAGGGGAGCAGGGGCGCCCGTGCGCTGCCTCCCTTGGATCTGAACGCGCTCTACCCCGCCGGCGCGGGGCTGGCGGCGCCCTTGAGGTAGGCGATCACGTCCTGGCGCGCCTTCGGATCGGGGAGGCCGACGAAGGTCATCTTGGTGTCGGGCAGCACCGCGCGTGGGTTGGTGATCCACTGGTCGATGCGCTGGGCGTCCCACACCCAGCCGGCAGACTTCAGCGCATCGGAATAGGCGTAGTCGGGCGCGCTGCCGGCCTTGCGGCCAAAGATGCCGTAGAGATTCGGCCCGGTCATGTTCGGCCCGCCCTGGACGGTCGTGTGGCAGGCGGCGCATTGGGTGAAATCGGCCTTGCCGGCCTCGGGGTCGCCGGTGTTGTAGGGCGCAGGCAGCGTGGCCACGAGCGTCTTGACCTGCGCCGGCGTCAGCGGCGGAGGCGGCGGGGCGGCATTCTCCGACGAGGAGGATGATGCGTTCTGCCCGCAGCCGGCGAGAACAAGACCTGTTGCGACCAGGGCCAGGACCGGCGTGCGCATTCCTAAGGGCTCCATGCGAGGGAATCGTCCCCGCGAGCCTTACTGGGCGTGGGCGGCGAAGGCTAGTCGTCTGGACCGGGCCGGCCGCGGGCTGCCTTGATCCGGCCGCGCCTCATCTTCGCCTGCAGCCGCTCGCGCTTTGCGGCCGCGGGGACGCGGGTTGGCCGCCTGGGCTTGGGCTTGATCGTCGCGCGCCGGATCAGCTCGGCCAGCCTCGCCCGCGCGTCGGCTCTGTTGCGTTCCTGACTCGAAAAGCGCGCGGCGGTGATCACGATCACGCCGTCGTTGGTGAGCCGCCCGCCGGCCAGCCGTTCCAGGCGGTGGCGCACGTCGTCGGGCAGGCTCTTCGAGCGGCGTGCGTCGAAGCGCAGCTGCACGGCGCTGGCCACCTTGTTGACGTTCTGGCCGCCGGGGCCGGAGGCGAGAATGAACCGCTCCTCCAGCTCCTTTTCGTCGATCGCGATGCCATCGCCGACGGCGATCACGGCGCGAGCGAGACGTCCGTGTTCTGGCCCGGTTCGATGTCGACCGGCTGGAGGATCACGTAGTCGCCCGCCGTCGCCGTGGTCGAGCGCACCTTGACACGCGCGAGCAGGAAGTAGCCGCCCGGGTTTAGGCCGCGGAAGCTGAATGCACCCCTGGCGTCGCAGGCGGTCGAGGCGACGGGCGCGGTGTCGGGGCTGGGCGGCAGCTGAGCCGAGCGCGCCTTCACCTGGGCGATCGGCTGCATCATCCGCTGGGTTCCGCCGTAGAGGGCGTCGAGCCGCCGGCGGTAGCGCACGAAGTCCGGCATCAGCGCCACCGAGAAGCCGGCGCAGCTCACCCGACCGCCCTCGCTCAGGCGGAAGGCCCCGTGGCCGTTGATGCCGCCGGGGGGCGGCGGCGGAGGCGGCGGCTGGAGCGGCGGGGGTGGCGGCTGATAGGCCGGACCGGTGAAGGTCTGGCAGGCCGCCAGCAACAGAACCGGCAAGGCAGCGAGGATGGCGGCGCGGCGCGACATGGTGCGGAAAGTGCCCTCCTGCCGAAAAGTCCATCGCACAATAGCGGCGCGATCATGGCGCGTCACGGCCGCGCTGTTGGATCGGGCGGCGTGACCGCGACGACGAACCCATAGCGTGCGGCGGCGCCAGAAGCCTTTGGCCCATGACCCGGAAGGTCGAAGCGCATCCAGGTCGTGGTCGCGCTCGAGTAGCGCCAGGCGCCGGCGAGGCAGGCCCGACCGTTCGCCGGGCAGATGGCCAGGAGCCCGGTCCGCGGCAGCGCGCCCACGTCGATCCAGGGCGAAATCGTCGGATCGAACCGGATGAAAACGCTGGGTTTTCCAGGCGCGTAGAAGCCGGCGGCGTCGCCGTAGGTCTCATCGCCGCCGACGACGGACAACGGCACCTGGGTGTGGTCGCGCCAGAGCTGGACCGCCGCCGCGACGATATCGCGGCGAGGCTCCCGGTCCTTGGCCTCCCGGCTGAAATCCTTCGCGAGTGGGGCGATCGCCAGGCCCGCGGCCGCGGCGATCACGGCGAGCACACCGGCGATCACCGCCAGGCGCCGCCGGTCTGGCGGGTCGGCCAGCTCGATCAGGATCAGCGGGACGACTGGGAAAACGGCGATCGTCCAGTTGGTCGAAAGCTTAAGCCGGAAGATCAGGCCGAAGATCAACGTCGCCAGGAGCGGCGCGAGTCCGAGGATCAGGAGCACGCGAAAGCGCCGATCAGCGGCGCGCTCGCGCAGCCGGGCAGGGAGCCCGCCAAGCGACGTCCAGGACGCGACCAGCACGAGCGCGATCACCACGCCCATCAGCGCGACGTCGCCGGCGAAAAGCTTGACCGCCGTTCCAAGCGAATAGCCCAGGCCATGGCCGCTCTCGCCGCCGAAATAATGGAAGGGCAGGAAGCCGGTCCGGAGCAGCCAGACGACGTGCGGCGCGAAGACCAGGCTGGCGACCGCGACCGAGAGATAGGGCCAGGGCGATGCAAAGTAGGCTTTCGCCTTCGGGTGGGCGAGGGCGGCGAGCACGCAGGCGCCGAGCAGGACGACCGCGTAATACTTGGCCAACATGTCCAGGCCGGCGAACAGGCCGAACATGAGCGCGGTCTTGAAGCCCCGCTCGTCCATGGCGCGCACGAACGCCCACGCCGTCCAGGGCCAGAGCGAGATGAAGATCGAATTGGCGTTAAAGACAAACGCGTTCAGCCCGTACAAGGGCGTCAGCAATAGCAGCAGGAAGCCCGCAAGCCGGGTCCAGCCCCTGGCGAAGCGCCCGATTAGCATCCACGCGCCCCAGAGGCCGATCGCGACGTTGGCTGCGCACAGCAGGGCGAAGCTCAGCGCCGACCGCGGCATGAGCTCGAACCAGCCGCCGGCGATCCAGGCCCAGAGCGGCGGGTGCTTGTAGTAGCCCCACTCGAAGTGACTTCCCCAGACGTAGGCCTCGGCCATGTCTTCATGGATCGCGCCCGCGCCGGTCGAAAGCGCGCTGACGCCGGCGTACGCGAGTGCGAGGCCGACGGTCAGCAGGGCGAGCAGCCGCGCGTCGATGGCCGTAGCGGTCTGGTCGCGCGGCGCCGCCAACATGTCCCCCGATTGACGCCGCCGGAGCCGGGCGGGCTTATGCCGCATGCCCGATACCGCCAAAGCGCTGCGCGGTGAACCCTGGACACCGGGGCTGATCGTGGTCTGCGCCGACGACTATGGCGCGGAGGACAAGACCAGCGCGGTCATCCGCGACCTCGTCGGCCGCGGCCGGCTCAACGCAGCCACCTGCCTCGTTGAAGGCGGCGGCTGGGCGGAGGAGGGCTCGCGACTGGCGGCGCTGGCGGCGGCGACTCCTGGCGTTCAGGTCGGTCTGCACCTCAATCTGACCGAGCGGCTCGCGCATGTCGCCGACCCCGGCATGATCTCGCCGATCGCTGTCCATCTGGCGCAGGCGCTCCTGCCGGCGTCCGCGGCGCGTGAGCAGCGGATCGGCTTGGCGTTCCGCGCCCAGTGGGACCGGTTCGTCGCCGGCTTCGGCCGGCCGCCCGACTTCATCGACGGTCATGAGCATGTGCATCTGTTTATCGGCCCCAGGCGGGCGCTGTTCCGGCTCGCCCGCGACGTCGGCTTCTCAGGCTGGATGCGGCAGTGCGAGACGACATCCGGGCGCGGCGGGCTCAAAGGCCGCGTCCTCGACCCGTTCAGCCGCGCCTTTCGTCGCGAAGCGACCGCCCGTGACCTGCCCACCAACCCGGCCTTCGGGGGTTTGCGCCGCTTCGATCCGCGCGAGGACGTCGAGGCGCTCTGGCGTGGGGACGTGGCGGCGATGGGCGCCGGCGGCCTGCTGATGGTTCACCCCGGCGGCGATGACGATTCCAGCGCCGGCCGCTGCCGCGCGCAGGAAGCCAGCCTGCTCGCCGAGGGCCGCCTGGCCGCCGTCCTGGCTGGGCAGCGCGCCAAGCTCGGACCATAGTCGCCCCTTTACGTTGTCACGCAAAGGCTCGAGCGGTAGGTTCGCGAACACTGGGCGGCGCCGTGCGGGCTCCGGCGGCGTGGGGGCAAAGCCGATGATGCGAGTTCGTGCGGGCGCGGTCGCCGCCTTGGTCATTGGCGGTGCTGTGTTGGGCGCGCCGGTCGTCGGCCATGCGCAGTCGCTCAGCGAGGTCTTCGACCTGATTAAGAACGCGATCGTCTCGGAAGGCCCGGTCGTGTGGGAAGGGTTCGTCCACGACTCCAACCCAGCGCCGGGCTACCAGTCCGACTGGACCTATCAGCGGCGGATCGAAACCAGCAATTTCAACTACGATCTCGACAACTGCGACTTCGATTTCCACTACCGCGTGCTCACCGATGGAAGCGTCTCGAGCGAGGTGGACGGCGGGGTTCCGCTGCGCCTGGCGCGCACGATCCGGGTCGCGACCGAAGCCCAACTCGTCGAGCAGCGCGACGCCCAGAGCGGTCACCCCACCTAGGCCAGCCGCCTGCAGCCGGAGATCTACGACGTCGATGTGATCCGCAGCGACGGCCAGGACAACGTGTTCAGCTTCTACGACAGCGACACCGCCAACCATGTCGCCAAGCTGTTCGAGCAGGCGGCGTCGCTGTGTGGGGTGAGCACCGTCAGCAGCTACTGATCGAGGGCGACGCCAGGCGCTGAAGGCCACCGAAGCGTGGCGCCGGTTACCGGAATCGAACCAGTGACCTTCTGATTACAAATCAGCTGCTCTACCGTCTGAGCTAAACCGGCGTCGGCGCCTGAATGCCTTAGCGTCCAAACGTTTGCAATTTCGCCCTGCTGGCGGCAATCCCTTGGCGCGGCTTGGGCGCGGCCGCGGACGCGAGGCAGGCGAGGGCAGGGCGCATGAGCCCAGGGGTGTTGGGCGAGGCTGACATCTTCAAGCGCAGCATGCACCGGCTGGGTAACCTTCTGATCACGCTCTCGGCCATCACGCCTGCGGCGTCGGTGTTCATCATGGGCTCCGACGTGATCAAGCAGGCCGGCACCGGCGCGGTCATCTGCTTCGCCGCAGCCGCCCTGCTCGGCCTGCTGACGGCCTTCGTCTACGCCGAGCTGAGCTCCGCCTTTCCGCTCACCGGCGGCGAATATTCGATGCTGGGTCGCGCCCTCGGGCCTTCGTTCGGTTTCATGGCGCTGGCGCTCAACATCTTCGGCGGCGCGCTCGGCCAGGCGGTGACGGCGCTCGGGCTGGCGGAATACCTCGGCGTGGTGGTCCCGGGCCTGCCGGCCCTGCCCGTGGCGCTGATCGCGACCGCCATCGTGACCGCGATCTCGATCCTGAACGTCCGCGTGAACGCGGCGATCACCGGCGTCTTCCTTCTGGTCGAGCTCTGCGCCCTCGGCGTGCTGGTCGTGCTGGGCTTCGCCGATCCGCACCAGTCGGCCGCTGCGCTCAGTCTGCACCCGGTGATGGCGACGGGTTCGGGCCTCGGTCCGACGCCCTGGACGGCGATCGGGCTGGCTTCGGCTGCGGCGATCTATGCCTACAACGGCTACGGCGGCGCCTGCTATTTCGGCGAGGAGATGTTCGAAGCCAGGACCCGCATGGCCTGGGTCATCTTCTGGTCGCTCGGCATCGCAGTCGCGGCCGAGTTCCTGCCGATCACGGCCGCCATGGTCGGCGCGGGCGACCTGCGCGCGATCCTCGGCGCGGACTCGCCGCTCGCCGCCTTCATCGCCGCGGCCGGCGGGCCTGGGCTTGCGAAAGCCGTCAGCCTCGGCGTGGCGTTCGCCATCGTCAACGCCATGATCGCGATCGCCCTGATCAACGCGCGGCAGCTCTACGCGTCGGGCCGCGACGCCGTCTGGCCAGCGGCGGTCAACCGCGCGATGACGGCCCTGCATCCGCGGTTCAATTCGCCTTGGATCAGCTGCCTGGTCATGGGGCTGGCCACGGCGGCCGCTTGCCTCCTGAACCTCGAGACGCTGGTCATGCTGACCGGCACCGGGATCGTGGTGATCTACGCCGGCGTCTCGCTGGCGGCGATCGCCGGCCGGATCAACGGCACGACCGACCACGGCGCCTACCGCATGCCGCTTTTTCCGCTGGCGCCGACCCTGTCGCTGATGGCGCTCGCCGCGGTCATCGCCGCCGACGTGTTCGATCCCGATGTCGGCCGCCCGAGCCTGATCGCCAACGGCGCGGTGATGCTGGCGGCGGTCGGCTACTATCTCCTGGTGCTCAAGCGGCGCGGCGGCTGGGCCCTGCGTGGCGAGGGCGGCGCGCTGCTGGCTGCGGAAGCCGACCGCGCCGCCTAGGCCAGCGCCGCCGGGCGCCTTATATGCGCGGGCTCCATGGCCCGTATCCTGATCACCTCGGCCCTTCCTGGCGTCAACGGCGTCAAGCAGATGGGCAACCTCGTGGGCTCGCTCTTGCCGGCCGACATCTACGCCCGCTTCGAGCGCTCGCGCGGCCATGAGGTGCTCTCGCTCTGCGGCACCGACGACCACGGCACGCCGGCCGAGCTCGCCGCGGCGGAGGATGGGCTCGACGTCTTCACCTACTGCGATCGCCAGCACCGCATCCAGTACGACCAGGGCGTCGCGTTCGGCCTCTCATGGGACTTCTGGGGCCGCACCTCGTCCAGGCAGAACGGCGAGCTCGTGCACCACTTCGCCGCCGCGCTCGAGAAGAACGGGCTGCTCGAGGAGCGGGTCGACCAGATGGTCTACTCGCTGACCGACAAGCGGTTCCTGCCCGACCGCTACGTCGAGGGCACCTGCCCGATCTGCGGCTATCGCCCCGCGCGCGGCGACCAGTGCGACAACTGCGGGTCGTTGCTCGACCCGGTCGACCTGATCGACCCCTATTCGGTGATCTCCGGCTCGACGGACATCGAGGTGCGCGAGACCCGCCACCTCTACCAGCTTCACTCGAAGATGGCCGACCGTATCCGCGCCTGGACGGACAAGCAGACCGCCTGGCCGCCGCTCGCGCGCGCCATCGCCTACAAGCATCTCGACGAGGGCCTCATCGACCGCGGCATCACCCGCGACCTCGCCTGGGGTTTCCCAGTGCTGAAAGACGGTCTGCCCAGGCCGGGCTTCGAGGACAAGGTCTACTACGTCTGGTTCGACGACGTGATCGGCTACATCGGCATCACCCGCGAGTGGGCCGACGCCGAGGGAGTCGACTGGGAGCGCTGGTGGCGGCTGGACAAGGGTGCGGGCGACGTCCGCTACGTCCAGTTCATGGGCAAGGACAACGTGCCCTTTCACTCGGCCTATTTCCCCTCGACCATCCTGGGCTCAGGCGAGCCGTGGAAAATGGTTGACGTCTTGAAGGCCTTCAACTGGCTCAACTGGTACGGTGGCAAGTTCTCCACCTCGCAGAAGCGCGGCGTGTTCATGGACCAGGCGCGGGACGTCGCGCCCGCCGACGTCTGGCGCTGGTACTTGACCGCGAACAGCCCCGAGGGCTCCGACACCAGCTTCACCTGGGAGCAGTTCCAGGCGGCGGCGAACCGCGACCTCGCCGATGTATTCGGCAACTTCGTCAACCGCATCCTGAAGTTCGCAGAGAGCCGCTTCGACGGCGTGGTTCCGGCCGGCGGGGCGCCGGGCGAGATCGAGACGCGCCTGTTCGCCCGGGTGTCCGAGCAGCTCGCCGAGCTCACGGCGCAGATGGAGGCGATCGAGCAGCGCAAGTCGGCGCAGGCGCTTCGCGCGCTTTGGGTCACCGGCAACGAGTACCTGCAGGAAGCCGCGCCCTGGAGCGCGATCCGCGACGACCGCGACCGGGCGGCGGTGATCGTGCGCACGGCGATCAACCTCGCGGGCCTCTTCGCGCGGGTGTCGGCGCCGATCATCCCGTTTGCGGTCGAGGTGCTGACCGAGGCGCTGGGCGAGCCCTGGCCGCCGACCTGGCCTAGCCCAAATGCCGAAGTCGAGCTGCGGCGCATCGAAGCCGGCCGGCCTATCCGCGCGCCCGAGGTGCTGTTCAAGAAGATCGACGACGCCGAAATCGCCGTATGGACGGAGCAGTTCGGCGGCGCCGAGCCGGAGGGCTAGACTAGATCCACTTCAGCTGCACGGCGCCGTCGAGAACCATGCGGACCGCGACGTAGAGCACGATCAGCAGCCCGAGGTAGCCGATCCACGGCCAGCGATGCAGAAGCCTGGCGACGCCGACCGCGGCGAATCCGGTCAAGGCCACCGAGAGCGCGAGACCGACGAACAGCACCCAATCCGGCTGGTTGCGCGCTACGCCGGCCACCGCCAGCACGTTGTCCAGCGACGTCGACATGTCGGCCAGGAAGATCAGGGTGAGCGCGCGCAGCAGCGTCTTCGGCTTGGACGAACGGTCGCGATGATCATGCCGCGCGGACTCGTCCGCGCGAAGGTCGCGCCACATCTGCCAACCCACGAGCAGCAACAGCAGGCCCCCGCCGAGCACCAAGCCGCCGCCGCCCGCCTTCAGCAGGTTGATGGCGAACACAGCAAGGACGCAAAGCAGCACGACCGCGCCCGAGAGCCCGAGCACCATCGCAAGGTGCCGCTGCCGCGTGGGCAAGCCGGACGCCGCCATGCCCACGGCGACAGCATTGTCGCTGGCCAGCGTCACGTCGATGAGCGCGATTTGCACGAGCGCCGCGAGCGACGCCGCCCAGGGCAGGCCGCTCAGGCTCGGAAGGAGCGCCATGCCGACGCTTGTGCGGCAGCCGCGTCAGCTTGGCAAGTCGCCGGCGCGGGGCGGCCGCGCCGCTACTTCTTGTCGTTCCGCGGCGGCTCGGGCGGGTTGTTGTTCGGGCGAGGCGTCGCGCCGTAGTCCGGCGGGCGTCGCCGGCGGCCGCCCAACATCGAGTTCCGCGCCGCGGCGATAAGCACGACCAGCGCGATCAGCAGGACGATGATCGCCGCGATCACCTTGCCCTGCGGCTTGGCTGGCGGGTTCGCGCCGGCGGCCTCGGTGTTGCCCGGCGCCCCGCTTTCGCTGGCCGCTGACGAGCTGCCCGAGGCGCCGGACTCGCTGGCGCTCGAGGCCGAGCTCGCCGGCGGCAGCGCCGAGGTCGCGCCGTTCAGCGCCGCGCTCGGCGGAACGTGATGGCCGCGGTGTCGCCGCTCCGCGGGCGCCGCGGCGTTCGCGGCAGCGCCATGGTTGGCCGCGGCGTTCGGGTGCGCCGTCGCCCCCGCGTAGTGATGATGCCGATGGTGACCGCTCGGCGTCCCGGTCTGCGCCGCCGCCCCACGGTGGTGGTGATGATGGTGATGGCGGTGCTCCGCCGGCGCGGCGCCGTGGTGGCGGCCGACCACCCGGCGGTGCTCATGGCGCCAGTGGACGGCCGCGCCATGGTGATGGTGATGCATCCAGCCGTGGCGGTGGTGACGCCAGTGGCCCCCCTCGCGACGGCAGTGGCATTCGCGCGTCACGCCAGGGTGGTCGAGGTAGTCGTAGCGGTGTCCGTAGAAGTGATGCCGCATCTCCGGCGTCATGTCCTCCGGATTGGGAATCGCCTGCATCGCCGCCGCCGGCGGCGCTTCCGGTTCGCCTGATTCCGGCTCGCCCGACTCGGGCGAAGGCGGCTGCGACGAGGGCCCGCCCATGAGGTCCGGCGCCGGAGCGGCCGATTGGTCGGAGGACATCGGGGGTGGCGGCGCCTCCTGCGGGTTGGGCGCGCCGCAGCCGGCAATGGCGAACACGGCGAGCGCCGCGACGCTCAGCGCGGCGATCCGCAGGCGGTCCTTCAACATCGGCTTCCTCCGGCGATCGAGCGCAGCTCGATCAACAAATCACTCTGGGGAAGGGAATCAATAACCTTACCGTCGCAACCGGAACCGGTTTCTCGCGGGGAGCGAATGCGGTCGTCTGCGGGGCTATCGCGGCCGGGCGGCTTCGTACAGGGCGACGGCGGCCGCAGCGGCGACGTTCAGGCTCTCAAAGCCGCCCGCCATGGGGATGCGCGCGAGCGCGTCGCAATGCTCCGCCACCAGCCGCCGTAAGCCCTCGCCCTCGGAGCCCAGAACCAGCGCCGTTGGCCGCGCGTCCAGGGTTTCGGCCAGGGAAGCCGGGGCCTCGGCATCGAGGCCGATCGCTCGCCAGCCGCGGTCGGCAAGCGCGTCGAGCGCGCGGGACAGGTTCACCGCGCGAACATGCGGCACCCGCTCGATGGCGCCGGCCGCCGCCTTGGCCAGGGCGCCGGCGAGCGGCGGCGCGTGCCGCTCCTGCAGCACGATGGCCCGCGCGCCGAACGCCGCGGCCGAGCGGAAGATCGCGCCCACGTTCTGCGGGTCGGTCACCTGGTCAAGCACGAGGATCAAACCGCCGGCTGGCGTGGCGACCGCATCGATGTCGGAGGGCTCGAGCGGCGGCGTCTTGAGCGCCAGGCCCTGGTGCGCGGCGCCTGGCGGGAGCGCACGTGCGATCTCCGCCGGCGGCAGGATTTCGGTCCTGAGCCCGCTTGTCCCGACAGGCAGCTCGCGCGCCCGCTCGACCGTCGCCAGGAGCCTGATCGGGGCGCTCCGGAGCGGGTTGGCGAGCGCCGCGAGCACCGCGTGACGCCCCCACAGCCAAGCCGCGACGTCGCCTGCCGGCCGTCCGCGGCGCCCCTTCCAGCCGCTGGCGCGACCACGGTCCTGGCTGGGCCGGCGGTCGTTGCGTTCGGGGGAAGACGACACTATAAGACGCGCTCCGTTTTCGGGCCTTCAAGCACGAGGCGCGCGCGGGGGAATGTCCCGAGCGGCAAAGGGGGCGGACTGTAAATCCGCTGGCGTACGCCTTCGTAGGTTCGAGTCCTACTTCCCCCACCACGCGCACGCGAGCGCCAAGCGCTGAAGATCCCGACACGCGAGCGAAGGAGATCGGTCGCCCGCCGCAGCATTGCGGGTATAGCACAATGGTAGTGCAGCAGCCTTCCAAGCTGAGAATGCGGGTTCGATTCCCGCTACCCGCTCCATCCCACCCTTAAGACCCTAAAGGACGTCCCCCTCAAGGAAAGACCATGGCCAAGGAAAAATTCGCGCGGACGAAGCCGCACTGCAACATTGGAACGATTGGTCACGTTGACCATGGGAAGACGACGCTGACGGCGGCGATCACGCTGGTGCTGGCGAAGTCTGGGGGGGCGACGGCGAAGGCGTA
>DATNJB010000049.1:0-90488 GCA_035604135.1 Caulobacteraceae bacterium
GCTCGTTCCGGTGCTCCTGCAATTCAGCACGTTCAACTGGTTCCTCGGTGGATTGGCGCTGATCGTCGCGGCAAATGCGTTCAACCAGGAGGCTAAGCTCGCGACAGGACTGCTCGTCGGCAGCTCCTACCTGTTTGGGGCACTCGGTAACCTCTGGGCAACCCGAGGCCGCCATCCGGGCTGGATGGCTTACGCCCTTGCCCTGGTTCTGATCGTCTATGGCGTCGGCGGACCCGCCGACTAACGAGGTGTTCGTGTCGGCGCAGCCAAGCGGCCGGATGCCCGCTAAGGGGTCGTTCCTCGTTGTTAGACCTGCGCGGGAATGTCCGGTTTCCGCACCGAACCCAATGTCAGCTCTTGGCGCAGTTCCTTACGGAAGGTCCGCCGTCCGGAAGTGGATGGGGTGCCGGACATCCGCCCGCGCTCCAGGTGCCTTGTCCGAAAACTCATATAGGCGGACAGGGTAAGGGCCTGGACGAAACTGGCAGAGGCGGGGCATGACATCTCGACGGAGGCAGTCTTGACGGAACGACGGGCGTTCGATGTCGCTGCCTATGTCGAGCGAACCAGGAGCCGCCCCTGCTTCATCTGCGGCCTTGTGTCCGGCGATCCAGAGTTCGCCCATCACGTCCTATTCGAAGACGACTTCGCCATCGCCTTCATGAACAAGTATCCGACGCTGACAGGCCATGCGCTGGTGTGCCCGAAAGCGCACGTCGAACAGGTCACCGGCGATCTCAGCCAGGCCGACTATCTGCACCTGCAGGCTCTGGTCTATGCGGTCTCCGAGGCGCTGCGGGCCGTGCTGGAGGTCGAGCGGGTCTACATCCTCTCGCTCGGCAGCCAGCAGGCCAACCGCCACGTCCATTGGCACGTCGCGCCGCTGCCGCCCGGCGTCCCGTTCGAAGCTCAGCAATTCGCCGCCCTCGACGCCGGACGCGCCGGCTATCTGGCGATTGACGGCGCGGAGATGGCCGAGCTCGCCAGCCGCATTGCCGGCGCGATCCGATTTCTTCCTCCATTGCGCTGAAATCGAGCGCGGCCACGATCGCGGGGGACGCGGCGTCGGCGCTAGACCGATGTCGCCGGGGACGGGGTCCGACGATCGAACCAGCATGTCCCGCCATTGGTGGGTTGGCGGACAGCGTCGCAATGACCGGTATTGGGAAGGGATCTAACGGCAACAATCGACCCGAAGCGGACGTTGCCTAGGTCTGCTTGCCTGCCGCTGGGTCGCGTCGATAGACCGGTTGGGAAACGGAGGCGTGAACCACCATGGCGATATCTCTCTACGATATGAGCGTTGCGTCCTACCTGCAGACGCTGGGCGGCGTGATCGGTTTTCTCGACCGCGGGCTCTCCCACTTCGAGGAGACCAACGTCGACCCCGACGCGATCATGGAGGAGCGGCTCTTCCCCGACATGTTCACGTTCCGCTTCCAGCTGCAGTCGGTGCGCCACCACTCGCTGGGCGCGATCGAGGGCGTGAAGGCCGGCGTGTTTTCAGGGCCGCCGGCGATTCCGGCCCACGACTACAAGACCATGCGCGGCCTCATCGTCGAGGCGCGCGACGCGCTGCAGGCGATGCGGCCGGTTGAGATCAACGCGCTCGAGGGCAAGGACGTCACCTTCAAGTCACCCACCTTCGACATGCCGTTCGTCGCGCAGAACTTCCTGCTCTCGCTCTCCCTGCCCAACTTCTATTTCCACGCCACGACCGCCTACGACATCCTGCGCACCAAGGGCGTCCCGCTAGGCAAGCGTGACTTCATGGGCCAGATGCGGATGAAGACCGCCGCCTAGCGTCGCCGCAGCATGACGACGAAGGTTCCAAGCCCCGCTCGAAGGTCGTCGCGGCCCAGCGACGGCGCCTAGAGGCTTGAGACGGACCCGTCGATGAAGAGGGTGTCGGGGCAGCCGAGGCCGTCGCGTCAGGAAGCGGGCGAAGCGGCCGAACGAGACCGCATCATTGCTGATCATGAAGAAGGCCCGGCCGCCATGACTCCACTCGCAGATGTGGGCCGGGCGGCATTGCATGCGCGTTCGGGCGGTCAAGCGATGCGGCGGCTTGCCCCCCAACCCGGACATTCCCAACGGCAGCTTCCGGGTATGCTGGTTGTCCGGAAACGGATGCCGCGGCGGACACTTCGGACTTGTCCGGATTGGTCAGAGGCAACGCGAGTTTCCGGACAAATTGATTCCCGGACGGGAAGACGGACAGAGCGAGTTGCCGTTGGCAAGGTCCGCTTCGGGGGGTCGAAAGCAGACACCGGCTCGGCGCCGAAACTCGCTGTGCCGACAAGCGGACTATCTTTGCCGCAGTTGCCTGTCTGGGCGGGTTCAGTGTGCGGACAGGGCGAGCAATCCTACGCCCCGGTGATCAGCCGAGCTCCCCGATGATAGGTGACGTAGCTCCACAGCCAGTCCAACGCCACGAAGAAGCGGGCGTGCAGGCCGATGAGAAAGTAGATGTGGATCACGCCCCAGAAGAGCCAGCCGGGGGAGTCCGGTCAGATTGAGGGGTCCCACCCGCACCACCGCCGCGCCACGGCCGATGGTGGCCAGATCGCCGGCGTGGCGGTAGCGGAACGGCGGCGGCGGAGGGAGCCCGGCGACGCGGCTGACTATCAAGCGACCGACATAGCCGCCCATCTGCTTGGCCGCCGGGGCTATTCCGGGGACGGGCCGAGCATCTACCGAGGGCGCGGACGCGCTATCGCCGATCACAAAGACGTCGGGCCAGCCGGGCAGAGAGAGGTCTGCCGCCACACATGCGCGCCCAGCCCGATCATGCTCTCCCGGAAGGGAGGCGGTGAGCGCCTCCGCCCTCACGCCAGCGCCCCACACCACGGTGGCCGCATCGATCCTCCCGCGATCGAGCGAGACACCTGACCCATCGATATCAACCACTGTGGCCCCGGTCATGACTTCGACGCCATAGCGGGCGAGGCGCCGCGCCGCGTCGGCGGCAAGGCTCTCGGGGAAGGTAGGCAGAATTCGCGGACCCGCTTCCACCAGCACGATGTGCGCCGCCGCTGGATCGATATGACGGAACTCCGACTTCAGGGCATCACGGGCGATCTCGGCGATCGCTCCGGCCATCTCGACGCCGGTCGGTCCGCCGCCCACGACGACGAAAGTGGTGAGGGCGGGTGCCGCCTTGCCCGCGCCGGCAAGCTCGGCGCGCTCGAAAGCGGTGAGAATGCGACCGCGGATCGCGCGGGCGTCCTCGATACTCTTCAGGCCGGGCGCGAACGCTTCCCAGGCATCGTGACCGAAATAGGAGTGGGTCGCACCGACGGCGATAACCAGCTGGTCGTACGCCACGGGCCCGGCCTCGGTCAGCGCCTGATGCCCGGCCGCGTCCACGCCGACAACCCGACTCATCAGCACTCGGGCGTTAGCTTGGGTCTTCAGGAGATGGCGGATCGGCCAGGCGATCTCGGCCGGCGACAAGGCCGCGGTCGCCACCTGATAGAGGAGGGGCTGGAAGGTATGATGGTTCTTCGCATCGATGACCACCACCTCGACCGGCGCGCGAGCCAGCGCGCGAGCCGCCGCCAGGCCGCCAAACCCGGCGCCGACAATGACCACGCGAGGCCGCGCCGCCAATCTGGCCACTCGCTATCTCTCCCGAGTTAGCGGCAACTGCGGCTGCCTAAGCAGGTGCAAACCAGCGAAGTCCGGCGGCCAGCAAAGTTGGACGTCGAGTGCTTCGCATAGCTGGGTCCAGCTGTGGTCTTTCGGCGCAGACGACAGCACCAGGACGGCCCTTGCCGGCGCTCCTAGGTCTGCGGAGAGCACTTGGCGATAGCGGAGCACCTGACCCAACCCGAGTCTAAGCTGCCGTTCTTCATTCTCGTCAGTGCGACTCTTGACTTCGGCGACGTAGATCACGCCGTCGCGACGCCAGGCCAGGTCATACAGCGGGCCTCTAGCGACCGGCGAGGACGGCTCAACAGCATTGCTCTCGAGGAGTTGGGCCAGGGCGTTCTGGGTCGTAGCGTGGCTTCTCAGAGCTCGCTCGACCATCGCGGGGTCGACCGCGAACGGATCCCTTTCACCGACGGAGGTGGCCGCATCCGCTGGTCTGTAGAGACCGCCTAGCACGCGAGCGGGTCTGTCAGTCGATTTCGCGGGCGCCTGGAGGACGGGCAACAGCACAAGCAGCTCCTCGGGCACCTTCGTCAGATAGGCCTGGAACGCCCTGACCCTGTCCGGAGGATAGGGGATGAACGGGAACTTGAGCGAGCCCTCTGAACCTTTCGCGAGTCGGTCGCGTAGGGCGAACAACGCTTCGCGCTTATCGGAGAGCTGATCCGACGTCAGCGGCTCAGGCAAAGCCGTAAAACCCTCTAAGCCGAGATACCAGCCATCCTGAAGGTGCGGCTCGATCTGCCGAGAAGCCGAGGATCAGCGCTGGCTTTGCGGTGCACGGTGTACTTCATAATAACCGCACCACCTACTTCATCCGTGTAGGCACTCAGACCTTCACCCAGGCACCGCTTGGATCCTGGAACAAGGTATCGAGGAAGATCGCCAGATTGGCGCGCAGGTCTTCGGTCTCGAACGGCGGGAAGTTGATGAAGTCGGGATTACGCCCGACGGTCACGCGTCCTCCCGCGCCTTCGCGTTCAGCGCGAGCAGGGGCTCGAAGATATGTTTGGCTAGGTGGCGGACGACATCTACTGCCACCCCGTCGCCGGTCAGGTGGTAGGCCTCATTGTAGTTCTTTGGGAGCTTGTAGTCGTCCTTCAGGCCCATCAGCCGGGCCGTTTCGCGCGCCGAGATCAGGCGCGAGCGGACCTTGGCGCCGTCGACGACGACGATCACCTGGCGACTGGAACCTCCCGCGGGGGTCCTCAAACACCCCGAAACATCATCGAAGCGGATCTCCGCGCGTTGCACCTTGGCGCCGTTGTCATTGAGGCGGGTGCGTTTGTAGACGCCGCCAACCATGCGCCGACCGGCGCGCTTGGCAGCCTCCACCTTGGCTAGGTTGATGGGGGACATCATCGCCAGGAGATGCTTGGTCTCCGCCGCCGTGTGCCAGGACACACTTTCCGGGGCGTCTTCGATCTCGTCGGCGAAGGTGCGGATACGGTGTTCAGGGGTCGGCAGGTTCCACCACAGGAGCTTAGCCCGCGCCGCCTTCGGAACGGAGTCGACCGCCTTGCACAGGCCGCGCGTGTGGAACGGTGGGACCGGCCCCGGGGAGAGCAGGGCGGGATCGATCTCGATATCGTCCCTGACACCGATCACGAACAGCCGGGGCCGCGACTGCGGTACAAAAAGCGCGGCGTTGATAATCAGTGCGCCGGAGCGGTAGCCCGCATCCGCGAAGGTCCTGCAGATCGCCTGGAAGTCCTTGCCGCCATGGGACGTCAATGTCCCACAAACATTTTCCAGAGCGATGATCGCTGGAGCGCGATCGTCCTCAATCAGCTCCGTCATCACGTCCCAGAATGGATAGAACGTGCCCGAGCGCTGGCCCTTCAGGCCGGCGCCGCCGCCAGCCAGGGAGAGGTCCTGGCATGGGAAGGAGCCCCAGACGAGGTCAGCAACGCCTGGCAGGTCGTCGAGGGTGACGGAACGCACGTCGCCGACCTTCAGCTCGCCGACGCCGAAGTTGGCCTGATAGGTCAGTCCCTTCTTGAAATCGAAGTCATTGGCGAACCGACAGGTCCACCCTTGATCAAGTCCCTTCCGCGCCATGCCACCGCCGGCGAAGAACTCATAGAACTCAGCCATGCCGGAACCGATCGGTGACGTGCGTGACGGCGTTCGTCCGCTCGCGCGCCAGCTTCTTTTCGACTGCTTCGGTTATCCAAGTATTGCGAGACACCACGCCCGTCCGCTGTGCTCGGCACGCATCTATAGCGTCGAAGGTGTCAGCCGGCAGGCGGAGATTGATGCGGTCGAGCGGCGCAACGATTGTCGATTTCGAATCAGAGGCCATGGCGCCACTTTGGCGCCTCCCCGGCTCAGCGTCCAGAAATGTTTCTATTTTGTTCTCATGGGCGGGGATGTCAACTCTACTGGCGCAAGGGGCCGTGACAATGCAGTGGCGCCCTCACTCTTACCCCGTCGCGATCGCCCAGGCTCTTGACGTCGACCGCGTGGCGGCGCTTTCCGACGTCGACGCCAATGAAGCCGGCGAGAGCGGATATCTTGCGGGCAACCAAATGTACCAGGACCTCCGAGGATACAGCTGGGGCGACGTCGCTGCGGCGCTCGAGATCGAGCGTCGGTTCATCGCGCGGCTGCAGGCCGCAGACGACCTCGACAACGAAGCCCGGCAGATTGATGACGAACGTCTGGACTGTTTTGAGCCGAGCGATGGGCTGTGGGAACTCGACGTCGGCGTGGCGGCGGCCACAATCGCCTTGTCGGCGCTCGGGGCGACGCCCGTCGGAAGCTGTAACGCTGGCGGCTTCGGCGGCCACCATCAGGCTCGTCATCCCTACGTCGCCTTCTATGCGAATGCGGGTGCTGCGGAGTTGATTCTCGCCCTGGCTCAGGCGGCTGACGTTGGCCTACGCGGCGACGAATCTGGTCTTGCTCAGCTCTACGGCGCTGGCGATCTGGATTTGGTGCGTTTCGCCGAGACTGCCCTGAAGAGCCAAGGGTCGACCCCTCATCCGCCGGGGTCTAGCGCGGCGATTTAGCGGGATTGGCGGTGGCTTAGCCGAGCGAATACATTCCTCCCGTCGCCCACTTGGTGCAGCATGGCCTGACCAGCACGAGGGAAAAGGGGGGATGCCAGACTCCGAGCGCGACGCCCTGCTGCGTGGAGCCGCGTTCGACCGCGTAAGGTCTCTATGCGAGGTCCATGACCACCTGACGGCACGACAGCTCGGCGAGGGATTTTACTTTGCCGGTGAGCGATACCCGCTGGTCAATCCACGGCGGGGAATCTTCAAGCCAGCTCAGATGCGCTTCTTGCTGTCAGTCAACACGGTATTCCCAAAGATCGGCAACCGGGTTTGGTACGACGACCAGCGGGAGGTTCATCGACAGATCTTCGACGGAGACCAGATGGTGGACTACGCCTTCATGGGGGACAATCCCGACGCCGCTGACAATCGCTGGCTTCGCGAAGCCTTCGAGAACCAGGTCCCTGTCATCTACTTTTTAGGCATCGCGCCGGGACGCTATCAGGCCATTGTGCCGGCCTTCATCGGCGGCTGGGACCGCGCAGGCCGGCGCGCTCACATCGCGTTCGGCCTCCCCGACCAGAGAGTTCTGGCGCCGCCAACGACCGAGGTCGAGCGCCGATATGCCCTAAGAGCCGTCAAACAACGGCTCCATCAGGCATCTTTTCGCCAGGCAGTGATTGGCGCCTACCGCGGGCGATGCGCGCTGTCTGGCCTGCCGGAGCCCATGCTGCTCGACGCCGCCCATATCGTCGAGGATCGAGACGAGCTCCTCGGCCAGCCGGTGGTTCGCAACGGCATTCCCCTGTCGAAGATTCACCATGCCGCCTTCGACGCCCACTTGATTGGGATTGATCCGGACTATCGGCTTCATGTGTCCGCGCGCTTGCTCGCCCAGAATGATGGCCCGATGCTAGAGGCCATCAAGGGGCTGGACGGGGGACAGCTGCGGCTTCCGAAGCGCGCCCAGGATTTCCCCGACCGAGATCGGCTCGCATTCCGCTTCGAGCGGTTCAAGGCAGCCGCTTGATCGCGAGTCATCTACGGAGCTCGAGTATCGGGCGGGATGGGACTTGGAGGCACGAGGCCCGGTGCTTCTGAGCCATGCCCGCTCGGCGATGTCATCGTTCGGGCAGCAGGCCGGTGGCGCTCCAGATCCCGCTGCTCACGCATCGGCACGGACCTCCGGCGCTCGTAAGAGCCCAACTTTGCGGAAGTGGTCCCCATTACCCGGCTCGCTAAGGGCACGGTGTGTGAGGCTTCTGGGCGTGGCGTGTAACACGGCACCGACATCCCGGTGCTTCCCCTCTATCGCCGCGGGCGTGAAGGTTTACGTTGGCGACCTCAACGATCGATTAGCGCCGCTCTGCTCATTCTGGAGAAAGCCGCACAACCCTTTGTGGCGCAGCGCGCTTAAAGTGACACTTCTGGGCCTAAGTCATTGATATGGCTGCAAGCGGTTCTGCTTCCCAAGCTGAATGTCGCGGGTTCGATTCCCGCCGCCCGCTCCGAGACCTTCACCGCACTCCCGAAGACTGGCGGCGTCCTCGGCGGCCGCAACCTGCCGCCCGATTCAGACCCCCCGCGCCAGAGCGGGTCAACGGCGGGTTCCGCTAACCGGCGTCGGTTTCCGTCGTCATCTGCGGGCCTGGCCCGCGCCGCTCGGTCCGTCTGCCCGATATGCGCCTGACACCCACGAAGAAGAGCGGCACGAAGAAGATGGCGATGATGGTCGCCGCCAGCACGCCGCCGATGACGCCGGTGCCGATATCGTGCTGGCTCGCCGCGCCGGCGCCCGACGCGATGGCCAGCGGGAACACCCCGGCCATGAAGGCGAGCGAGGTCATCAGGATCGGGCGAAGCCTCAGGCGCGCCGCCTGCATGGCCGCTTCCCGCGCAACGGCGCCGCGCTTCTCGGCGACGTCGGCGAACTGCACGATCAGGATGGCGTTCTTGGCGGACAGTCCGATCGTCGTCAGCAGCCCGACCTGGAAATAGACGTCGTTGTTGAAGCCGCGCAGCGTCGCCGCGAGCACCGCGCCCAGCACGCCGAGCGGGACGACCAGGATCACGGAGAGCGGGATCGACCAGCTCTCGTACAGCGCCGCCAGGCTCAGAAATACGACCAGCACCGAAAGCGCGTAGAGAAAGGGCGCCTGCGATCCGGACAACAGCTCCTGGTAGGAGAGGCCGGTCCACTCGTAGCCGATGCCGCGCGGCAGCTCGCCCACCAGCTTCTCCATCTCGCGCATCGCCGCGCCGGAGCTCTCGCCAGGCGCCGGCTGACCCTGGACCTCGAGCGCCGGCTGGCCGTTGTATCGCCCGAGCTGTGAGGGGCCTACGGTCCACCGTGACGTGGCGAACGCGGAAAACGGCGCCATGCTGCCCGACGCGCCCCGCACGTACCAGCTTCCGATATCCTCGGGACGAGAGCGGAACGGCGCATCGCCCTGCAGCAACACCTGCTTCACGCGCCCGCGGTCGATGAAATTGTTGATGAACGAACCGCCCCAGGCGAAGGCGAAGGTGCTGTCGATGTCGCTCAGATTAAGGCCCAGCGCTGCGGCCTTGGCGTCGTCGATGTCGAGATGGAGCTGCGGCGTATCGGCCTGGTTGTTGGCCCGCACGCCAGAGAGGACCGGATCCTTGGCCGCGAGCGCCAGGAGCTGGGCCTGCGCCGCCGTCAGGCGGTCGTGGCCGAGCCCGGCGCGGTCCTCCAGCTCTAGGTCGAAGCCCGACGAGCTGCCGAGGCCGGGCACCGCCGGCGGCACGAGGATGTAGACCTGCCCGTCGCGGACCTGCTGCGACAGCGCCCGGGTCGCCCGTTGCGCGATCGCAGTAGCGCTGTTCGCGGACCCTGGCCGGTCCTTCCAGTCGCTCAGGTGGATGAAGGCCTGGCCGAGGTTCTGTCCGTTGCCGCCGAAGTTGAAGCCGGCGACGGTGAACAGCGCCTCGATGTTCTTCTTCTCGCCGACCAGGAAGTAGTGCTCGATCTGGTTGCCGACAGCGACGGTCCTGGACTGGGTGGCGCCGACCGGAAGGGTGTAGAGGCCAATCATCGAGCCTTGGTCCTCGACCGGCAGGAAGGCGCTCGGCAGGCGCGCGAACAGCCCGATCAGGGCGACGATCAGCACCGCGTAGAGAATGAGCGCCGGCAGCGGGCGACCGATCACCCGTCCGAGCGACGCCTGGTGGCGCGTCACCGTGGCGGCGAAGGTGCGGTTGAACCAGCCGAAGAAGCCGCGGGCGTGGGCGCGATGGCCCTTCTCGACCGGTTTGAGCAGGTTGGCGCATAGCGCCGGCGTCAGGATGAGCGCCACCAGGATCGACAGACCCATCGCTGCAACGATGGTGATCGAAAACTGGCGGTAGATGACGCCGGTCGAGCCCCCGATAAACGCCATCGGCAGGAACACCGCCGCCAGCACCAGCGCGACGCCGATGAGCGCGCCGGTGATCTCGTTCATCGAGCGGATCGTGGCCTCCTTCGGCGGCAGTCCCTCCTCGCTCATGATCCGCTCGACGTTCTCGACCACCACGATGGCGTCGTCGACCAGAAGGCCGATCGCGAGGACCATGGCGAACATGGTCAGGGTGTTGATCGAGTAGCCGAACGCCGCAAGCACGCCGAACGTGCCGAGCAGGACGACGGGCACGGCGACGGCAGGGATCAGCGTGACGCGCCAATCCTGCAGGAACAGGAACATCACCGCGATGACGAGGACGATGGCCTCGATCAACGTGACGACCACCTGGCGGATCGACAGCTTGATGAAGGTCGTTGAGTCGACGGGAAAGCTCAGCTTCAGCCCAGGCGGCAGGCTGGCGGCGAGCTGCGTCGCCTTCTGCTTCACCAGGTCGGCGGTGGTGAGCGCATTGGCGCCGGGCGAAAGCTGGATGGCGACGCCGCCCGCCGGCAGGCCGTTGAGGCGGGTCGTGCTCGAATAGTCGTCGGCCCCAAGCTCGACGCGCGCGACATCGGAGAGCCGCACCACCGAACCGTCGGGCTGTGTCTTCAGGATGATCGCCTTGAACTGGTCGGGACTGGTCAGCAGCGACTGGGCGGTGATCGTGGCGTTCAGCTCCTGCCCCGGGGGCGAAGGCAGGCCCCCAACTTGTCCGCCGGTCACCTGGACGTTCTGGGCCAGCACGGCGGCTTGCACGTCGGAGGGCATCAGGCTGTAGGTCTGCAGTTTGTACGGATCGAGCCAGATGCGCATCGCGTACTGGCCGCCGAAGACGCGGACGTTGCCGACGCCGTTGACCCGCGCCAGCGGGTCGACGATCTCGCTTCTCAAGTAGTCGGCGATGTCGATCGATGAGTAGCGGCCGCTGGTGTCGTAGAGCGCTACCACCATCAGGAAATCGCCCTGGGCCTTGGCCACCCCGATGCCCTGCTGGGTGACCGGCACTGGCAGCAGCGGCAGGGCCGACTGCAGCTTGTTCTGCACCTGCACCTGGGCGATGTCGGGATCGGTTCCCGGCGCGAACGTGACCTGGATCTGCGCGCCGCCGTCCGAGCTGCTGCTCGACGTGAAGTACAGCAGGTGGTCGAGGCCGGTGAGCTGCTGCTCGATGACCTGGGTGACCGAGGTTTCGACGGTCGCCGCCGAGGCGCCCGGATAGTCGGTGAAGATGCCGACGGACGGCGGCGCGATCGTCGGGTACTGCTCGATCGGCAGCGTGCGGATGGCCAGCGCGCCGGCCACCATGATCACGATGGCGATGACCGTCGCGAAGATCGGCCGCTCGATGAAGAAGCGCGACAGCAACCGCCGGCCCTAGCGCACGTTGTCGGCCGGGACGGCGCGGACCTGCGCCCCAGGCTCGGCCGACTGGGTTCCCTCGACGATCACCCGGTCGCCCGGACTGAGTCCCGAGGTGACGAGCCACTCGTTCGCAACCGTCTGCGAGACCTGCAGCTGGCGAAGTTCGACGACGCCCTTGTTGTTGACGACGAGCGCGGTCGGCTGGCCCTTCTGGTCGTGGCCGATGCCTTGCTGCGGTACGAGGAGGCCAGCCGGGTCGACGCCCTCGACGATCGTCGCGCGCACGAACATGCCCGGCAGCAGGAGCCCCGCCGGATTGGGGAAGAGCGCCCTCAGCGTCACCGCATCGGTGGTCTGGTCGACGGTGACATCGGTCACCTGCAGGCGGCCGGCGAGCCCGTACGTCGTGCCGTCGTCGAGGGTCAGATGCGTCTCGGCGCTGCCGGCCGCGCCCGCGTTGACCTGGCCCTGCGCGATCTGTCGGCGCAGCGCCACGACCTGGGCGACCGACTGAGTGACGTCGACGTAGATCGGGTCGAGCCTCTGGATGGTGTCGAGAGCGGTCGGCTGGTCTGCGCTGACCAGCGCGCCTCTCGTCACCGTCGAGATGCCGATCCGCCCGGTGATCGGGGCCGTGACGCGGGTGAAGGCGAGGTTGATCCGCGCGGCCTCCGCCGCAGCGCGATCCTGCTGCACAGTGGCCTGCGCCTGTTTGAACGCCGCCTCGGCGTCGTCGTAGTCCTGGGCGGCGACCGAGTCCTGTTTCATGAGCGTGGCGAAACGCTCGGCCTTCGCCCGGGTGGTGACTAGGTTGGCTGCGGCGTTCGCCAGCTGCGCCTTCGCCTGGTCGTAGGCGGCCAGGAACGGCGCCGGCTCGATCTGGTAAAGCACCTGCCCGGCGTGGACGATCGAGCCCTCGCTGAACAGCTTCGCCTGGATGATCCCGCCCACCTGTGGGCGCACGTCCGCGACCTCGTAGGGACTGGTGCGCCCGGGAAGCTCTGTGGTCAGCGTCACCGGCTGCGGCTCGATCGTGACCACGCCGACCGTGGGCGGCGGCGGTTGCCGCCCTTGGCCCTGGCCGCCGCAGCCGCTCGCCAGGGCGGCCAACAGCGCCGCTAGGCCGAGATAGCCCGGCGCCCGCCCCGAGATCCTACGCGGCGTCAGCTTTCTGGCCTGAGCTGAACCCCGGCCCAGCGGCGCGGCATCATCCAAGCGCCGCCTCCATCCACTCGCTCAGGAAATCCCCTGCTCCTGCCGCTGCCGCGCGCACCATAGAACCCGCTCAAGCCGGGCCGTGCAAGGCGTGATGGCGGTGGAAAGGGCGCCGCGGCGCGCTCGAGGTTCCCGCGTCGTCATCAAAGACCGCAAGAACCGCGTGTGGCGCGCCCGACTGCAAACGGGAGGCTCCCAGGTTCGGATCGTCCCTCGATTGCACGCTTCTGCCGCCGCCGTTATGTGATCGGACTACATGACGGTGAGGCCCCAGCGATGCCCGAGCTTTCCATGCGTCTTGCGTTGCTAGGCGCGCTCGCCGTGGCGCTGGCGCATTCATCGCCGACCTGGGCTCAAGACCTCACCGTCACCGGCTTGTCCGGGCAGACCGTTGCGCTCACCGCCGCCGACATCGCGGGCCTCCCGCATGTCACTTTGGCTATAAGTGTCGAGGGCAAGCACACCTACGAAGGCGTCCCCCTCACCGACATTCTGGCCCGCGTCGGCGCGCCCGCGGGCAAGGCGCTGAAGGGCGCCGATCTCGCCGACGTCGTCCTGGTCACCGCCAAGGACAACTACGCGGTGGCGCTCAGCCTGGCGGACACCGATCCTCTGGTGCGCAAAGACCAGATCATCCTCGCTGACCGGGCGGACGGCGCGCCCCTGCCCGACGGGCTCGGCCCCTACCGTCTGGTGGTTGAAGGCGACCAGCGCGGCGCGCGGATGGCGAGAATGGTCGTGTCGATCGCGCTGCTGCGCGCAGCGACAACCGCTCCTCTGTCGCCGGCGGCGCCCGGCCACTGATCGCCGGCTGAGCGGCGATCAACCGACCGTCCTGTTCGCTCTGGAAGGTGATCGCGCTGGCCCGTTGGCGCGGCGCGGCGGTGCTGCTAGGCTCTGGGCCCATGTTCCGGCCCGCACACGAGATCTGCCTCATGCTCACCGACCGCCTCGGCGGCTGGGGGATGGAGGGCGCGCGCTAGAACGAGCCGAGCCAAGACCAGGTCCCAAGCCCCGCCGGACGCCGACGGGGTTTTTCGTTTGCCCCTCGGCGCCGGTCAAACCGGAGACTTCCCATGGGCGACATCCAAGTCAGAGCCGTCGAGCCGGAGGATTGGCCCGACATCGCCGAGCTGTTCGACCAGCCGTCGGTCATCGCCGGCACCCCGCAGCTGCCGTTCGCGACCCGAGACGGGCGCCGCAAGCGCCTGCAGGCCGATCCGCCGGCCGGCCTGCTGCGGCTGGGCACCGTGGTCGACGGCAAGCTGATCGGCATGGCGGGGATCACCCGCCTCGACAACCGGCGCGCCCACGTCGGCACGATCTTCATGGCCGTGCACGACGCGTTTCAGGGCCGCGGCGCTGGCGGCGCCCTGATGCAGGCGCTGACCGACATGGCGGACCGCTGGCTGAACCTCAGCTGCATCGAGCTCACGGTCTATGCCGACAACGCCCGCGCGATCGGCCTCTACGAGCGCTTCGGCTTCGTGCGCGAAGGGCTGCACAGGGACTACGCGTTCCGCGACGGCGCCTTCGTCGATGCATTGGCCATGGCGCGGGTGACCAGGGCCTGAGGCGGGTTCGCCCGCCGGCTGAGTGACGCTCGCCGTGCGCCCGGCGCAGGCGAGGCGCGTTGACCGGGGTGCGGAGCCGGCTAGGGTCGCCCGCTGCGCCGCCCGCCGCTCCAGTTCCCCTGGTCGTACGGCATACGATGGCGGGCGGCGCACCCCTTCCCGTCGATGAACCGCCGGCAACGGACCGCTCCGCTTGCGTTCAGGCGCCTCGGCGCATCGTGGCGCCCATGACGGGATGCGAAGGGCGTTCCACCCGTTCGCCTCGCCGACCGGTCCGCCCACCGGGGGTCAAGGCCGAGGAAGACGAAGGAGGTCTACTGTGAACAAGCCGCCGGCCTTTCGATGGTCGCGGCGCCGATCGCCGCTTCGGCGCAGCCCTATGGCGGGTTCGATCGCGGCCACGCCAAGCGCGGCTTCGCCCATAGCCGCTACCGCGGCGACGGCGGCGCGGTGCTCGCAGCCGGCCTGTTCGGCCTGGTGCTGGGCGCGGTCGCCGCCGATGCGGCCAACAACCAGCCCGTCGCCTACGAACAGCCTTACTATGGACCGCAGTGCGGCTGGGAGACCCAGGCCTATCGCAACGCCTGGGGCCAGCTCGAGTACCAGCAGGTGCAGGTCTGCCGCTGAGCCGCGGCGCTCGCAATCCTCGAGGGCTCGACCGGCGCCGCGCCAACCGCGGCGCCGGTCGCCCTGCCCAACGCGCGCCGCGCGCCGTTACTCGGACCGCCCAGCCGGCTATAGCCGCGCCTATGTCGCGCCGCTGCAACGCCAACCCGCAGAACGCCAACGCCCGTTCGGGCGATGGGCGTGGGCGCGCCGGTCGGCTGTCGTAACGGGCAGCCTGGACCGCCCCGCCAATTGAGGTCGGGGCCACGAAGCCGCAAGCTACAGGTCCCGCCTCCAAGCCAAAGGAGACGAGACCATGCCAAGACGAAAGCGACTGCCGGCGACTCCTGTGCTGGAAAGCGTACGGCTGAGACTGCGCCCGCTCCGCCTCGAGGACGCGCCGACGGTTCAGCGTCGGTTTGCCCAGTGGGATGTGGTGCGCCACCTCTCAGCCGCCAATGTGCCTTGGCCCTATCCCGCCGACGGCGCGGTTCAGCACCTCACCAACGACGCGCTGCCGAAACTCGCGCGCCGTGAGTGCTTCATCTGGGCCCTGACGCTCAAGGATGGCACGGACGAGCTGATCGGCGTCATCCATCTCTGGCCCGACGACGGGAAGAGCCGCGAGATGCGCGGCTTCTGGCTCGACCCGGCCTATTGGGGCCGCGGCCTGATGACCGAAGCGGCCGAGCGTGTCACGGAATATGCCTTCGTCGAGCTGGGCTGGCCGGTGCTCTGGCTGCGCAACGGCGCGCAGAACACCGCCTCGCACCGGGTGAAGGAAAAGCAGGGGGCGGCGATCGTCGATCGCGCGCCGGCGAAGTTCGTTGGCGGCGACGGGTTCAGCATCATCTGGCGTCTCGATCGCGGCGCCTGGCTCGCGAAAAAAGGAGTGGAAGCATGAGCGCGCTGCCCGAGGTCCGCCGCGCGGACAAGGCGATGACCGACGAAGAAACGCGAGCGCTGCTCGCGCGCGGGATCGTCGGCCGGCTCGCGACCGCCGACGCCTCCGGCCAGCCCTATGTCATGCCGCTGCTCTACGTCTGGGACGGCCGCCAGATCTGGCTGCACAACGCCATCGTCCCGGGCCACCTCCGGGCCAACGTCGAAGCGAACCCGCGCGTCTGTTTCGAGATCGACGAGCCGGGGCCAGTCTTCCCGTACGGGCGCTTCGAGTGCGACACGTCCATCGCCTACGAGAGCGCCATCGTGTTCGGCCGCGTCCGCGTCGTCGACGACCGCGCGGCCAAAGAGGCGTTCTGCCGCGCGCTCATGGCCAAATACGGCCCCGCCGGGGACGACCGGCCGCAAGGCTTCTTCCCCAGACTCGCTCAGATCGCCGTCTACGCCATTGCCGTCGAGCGGCTTTCCGGCAAGCGCACGCCGCTGCCGGCGCTGGCTGAGCAGTGGCCGGCGGTCGATCGCTCGGCCACGCCGAACGCCAGACCGCCGGTTTCATCGGTCCTGGGCGGATATTGAAAGAATCAATTTTTCGATCTTGATTATTCAATAATCTTGAAATACGGTTCCGATCGTGAAGGAGCGGAGCCATGGCGGACCCAAAGGACATTCGCGACTGGCAGGAGTTGACCCGCCTGACCGGCGGCGACGAGCTGATCGTCGAGCGTGTCCGGTTGGCGGAGAAGGACATCGCCATCGAGGGCGCCTTCGCCCTGCCCGAGCTCGCCCGGCTTGCCGCCGAGGATCAGGTGTTCGTCGCCGCCTTCGTCCGCAGCCACGGCTCGATCAAGGAGATGGAGCAGGTGTTCGGCGTCAGCTATCCGACGATCAAGGCCAGGCTGAACCGCATCGCCGCCAGCCTCACCTTCGTGGAGACCGACCCCGCCCCGCCGATGAGCGAGGTGCTGGAGCGGCTGAGCCGCGGCGAGATCGACGCCCAGACCGCCATCCGCGAGCTGGAGCAGGGCCAATGATCCCGCTCATGGCCCAGGTCGTCGTCGAGCACGAGCACGGCCGGCCGATCCGGCTCTGGCTGCCGCTCTTTCTGGTCTGGCTGCTGCTGGTGGTCCTGGGCGTTCTGCTCTCGCCGCTGATCATCATCGCCTGCCTGATCGCGCGGATGAACCCGTTCACCACCGTCTGGCGTCTCTGCCGCGTGTTCGCGGCGCTCGCCGGCACCCACATCGAGGTCCAGGCGCCCGACGCGGTCGTGCTGGTCCGCGTCATCTGAAGGTCGAGATCATGAGCGAAGACCGCAAGCGCATCCTGGAGCTGCTCGCCGAGGGCAAGATCAACGCCGACGAAGCCGAGCGCCTGATCGCGGCGCTGGCTGGCGAAGGGGCCGGCCCGCGCGCCGAGCGATCCGAAGCACCCCGCCGAGCGCCCAAGTACCTGCGGGTGATCGTCGACGCCAACGACTTGGGCCATGCGACCAAGGTCAACATCCGCGTCCCGATGCAGCTCCTGCGCGCCGGCGTGCGGCTGGGCGGCCTCATCCCGCGCCAGGCGCGCGAGCAGGTGAACGAGGCGCTGCAGGACCAGGGCATCGACATCGATATCGGCAAGATCAAGCCCGAGAACCTCGAGGCGCTGATCGAGCAGCTGCAGGACTTCTCCGTCGACGTCGACGACGAGAGCGCGAAAGTCCGCGTCTTCTGTGAGTGAGGAACATGATGAGCATCGCCTTCATCGCCGTGAGCTTCGCGCTCGCCGTCTCGCTCTCGATCGTGATGGCCGGTCGCGCCGAGCCCTGACCGGCGCCGCCCGAGCCCCGGCCCAACTTGCCGCCGCCTGGTGTCGAATGTGAAACCTCCCCGAGACGAACCGGGTGTAGGCTGACGGTCTCGAGCCGCCGAAGGGACCGCACATGCCGCCGCGAATGGTAGCGCTGGGACTGGCTGCGATCGCGCTCTACCTGGCGCCCGCCGCCGCGGCGAACGCGCAGCAAGCGGCCCCCGCCGCCTCGTCCGCCCAGGTCGTCTCGACGGCCTCGGGGGCGCCGCCGCCCGCGCCGGCCAAGGCCGACGACCAGATCGCCCAATGGCTGGCGGACACTTCCAACGACGACACGCCGCAGACCGCGCCGGTCCGTGACCACAAGGTGCATGGACAGATCAGCTTCGGCGTCGGCACGAACCGCTATCGGGAAGTGGGCGGCATTGTCACCGGCCCGCTCGGCGACGACGGTCAGGCGACCGTCGCCATCGACGCCGGCCAGATCGGCGCCGCTCGCCGCTAGTCCCTGAGCAGGTCGTTTATCGAGGTCTTGGCGCGGGTCTGGGCGTCGACGGTCTTGCCGATGACCGCGCAGATGCGGCTCGGGCCGACCCCGTGCGGGTCGGGCAGCGCGCCGGGGAACACCACCGAATAGGGCGGCACATGGCCGCGATGGGTCTCGCCGGTCGCGCGGTCGATGATCGGGGTGGTCGAGGTGATGAAGGTGCCCATGGAGATCACCGCGCCCTCGCCGACGATCACCCCCTCGGCGATCTCGGAACGGGCGCCGATGAAACAGCCGTCCTCGATGATGGTTGGGCTGGCCTGCAGCGGCTCGAGCACGCCGCCGATGCCGGCGCCGCCGGAGATGTGGCAGTTGGCGCCGACCTGGGCGCAGGAGCCGACCGTCGCCCAGGTATCGACCATCGTGCCTTCGCCGACATAGGCGCCGATGTTGACGAACGAGGGCATCAGGACGGCGTTCCTGCCGACGAAGGCGCCGCGGCGAACGATCGAGCCCGGCACGGCGCGAAAGCCCGCAGCCTCGAAGTCGTGCGCCACCCAGTTGGCGAACTTGCTCGGAACCTTGTCCCACCATGGACCCATCCCGGGCTCCTGGTTCAGGCCCGGGCCGTTGCTCATCACTTCGTTGGCGTGCAGGCGGAAGTGCAGCAGAACCGCCTTCTTCAGCCACTGGCGCACGACCCAGGCGCCGTCGACCTTCTCGGCCACGCGCAGCTCGCCGGCATCGAGCAACTCGATCGTCTCCTCGACCGTCTCGCGCTGAAAGCCCTGGGTGGTGTGGCGCAGCGCGTCGCGACCCCCCCAGGTCGTTTCGATCGCCTGCTCCAGGTCCTCGAGCGTCCAGCGTCCGCTGGCCATCGCTAGCCTCTCCACCTTGAAGTCCGCGCCCGCGACAGGAAGGCCGCCAGCGTCTCGCTGCGGAACTGAACGAAGTCCGCGGTCGAGGCGCGTGCGTGCGGACCGACGAGGACAGTGGTCATGCCGAGGCGCGCGGCGGGCGCCAAGTTCTTTTCGCTGTCCTCGAAAAAGCAGGTCCGGAGCGGCTCGATCGCGTGGGCCTCGACCATGCGGGCGAAGGTCGCGGGATGCGGCTTCGGCACGTAAGACGCGGCGGCGATGTGGAAGATCGCCTCGAACTGGTCGGCGAGCTCGAGCTTCTGCAGCACCCGCGCCGCATGCCGATCGTCGCCGTTGGTGAAGACGAGGCGGCGGCCCGGCAGCCGCCCAAGCGCCGCCTTCAGCGCCGGATCGGGCGTGAGCGACTCCAGCGAGACATCGTGCACCTCGTCGAGGTAGCGCTCGGGATCGACGCCATGGTTGGCCATCAGCCCGGCCAGCGTGGTCCCGTGCTCGTGCAGGTAGCGCTTTTGCAGCGCCCAGGCGTCGTCCCAGGCGAGCGAGAGCTCGCGGGCCACGAACGCCGTCATCTTCTTCTCGATCGCGCCCATGAAGGCGTTGCCGACCGGATAGAGGGTGTTGTCGAGGTCGAACAGCCAGACCTGGATATGGCGTAAGTCCGCCGGCGCTTCGGCCATCAAGGGCGCTTTGCCGCGCGCGCGTGCGCCCGCCGGCGTTCGTGCAGCTTGGCTTGGGCGCTCCGCGGGCTCGACGGATCGTAGATCAGCGTACCGTAGCCGTGGGGCGTGAAAAGCTCCATCAGCATCGCATGCGGCCGGCGGCCGTCGAGGATGACGACGCCTTCGACCCGACCCTCCACCGCATGAATGGCGGTCTCGACCTTGGGGATCATGCCGCCCGAGATCACGCCGGCTGCGATTGCCGCCCTGGCTTCCTCGACGCTCAGCATCTCGATCAGCCGACCGTCGGCGTCGAGCACGCCCTTCACGTCGGTGAGCAGCAGCATGCGCTTGGCTTTGAGCGCGCTGGCCAGCGCGCCGGCGACGGTGTCGGCGTTGATGTTGTAGGTCTGGCCCTCCGCCGACACGCCGATCGGGGCCACGACCGGGATGTAGTCCTGGTCGGCGTAGATCAGGGCCTCGAGCAGCTTGGGATCGACGCGGGTCGGTTCGCCCACGAACCCCAGGTCGACCGCCTGTTCGATCCGCGAGCCGGGGTCCTTCTGCGTGCGGTGCAGCTTCTCGACCGTGATCAGCCGCGCATCCTTGCCAGAGAGGCCGACGCCGCGCACGTCGGCTTCGGCGCCCGCGAGCGTGATCCAGTTGGCGATCTCCTTGTTGATTGCTCCGGAGAGGACCATCTCGGCCACCTCCATTGTCGCCTGGTCGGTGACGCGAAGGCCGTCGACGAAGGTCGATTTCACGCCCGCCCGCTCCAGCATGGCGCTGATCTGCGGCCCGCCGCCGTGCACGACCACCGGGTGCAGGCCCAACAGCTTGAGCAGCACAGCGTCGGCGGCGAACTGCTTGGCCACCGACTCCTCGCCCATGGCGTGGCCGCCGTATTTGATGACCACCGTTTCGCGATCGTAGATCTGTATGAACGGCAGCGCGTCGGCCAGCGTGCTGGCCGTCGCCCAGGCGGCTTCCTCGGGATCGGAACTGGCGTCGTTCATGGGGGCGCCTCGATAGAGCAGGCCGCCCCGATTGTCACGTCGGTGCGAGCGCCGCAGCAGTGACTTCCGCCCTCAGCTCGGCGATGCCGAGACCGCCCTCCGCCGAAGTTGCAAGCACGCGCGGGAAGGCGGCCGGCCGGCGGGAGACCGCCCTAAGCACAGCCTCGACCATAGGCGCGACTTCCCTGGGCTTCAGCTTGTCGGCCTTGGTCAGCACGATCTGGTAGGAGACAGCGGCCAGGTCGAGCGCGTCGAGCGCCTCGGTGTCCGCGGATTTCACCCCGTGCCGCGCATCGATCAGCAGATAAACGCGCTTCAGGTTCGGCCGCCCGCGCAGATAGGCGCGGCTGAGGTTCTGGAAACGCGACTTCGTCCCCTTCGACGCGCGCGCGAATCCGTAGCCTGGCAGGTCGGCCAGCCTGAGCCGCTCGTCGAGCAGGAAGAGGTTCACCTCGCGCGTGCGGCCGGGCTCGTTCGAGGCGCGCGCGAGGGCCTTGCGGCCGACCAGCGCGTTGATCAGCGAGGACTTGCCGACGTTCGAGCGGCCGGCGAAGGCGACTTCGGGCAGATCGGTCGGCGGCAGGTCGTCGATCCGCACAGCCCCCATCAGGAAGCGGACGGGCCGGGAGAACAGCACCCGCGCGGCTTCCAGCGCCTCCGGCGCGAAGGCCGCCTCGGCGCTCACCCAGAAGGTCTCGGCTTGGCGAAGCGGGCGATGAAGGTGTCGATCGGATTCTCCACCTGGAAGCGGTGCATCATCACGTACTGCTGCAGGATGGTGAGCACGTTGCTCCAGGTCCAATAGACCAAGAGGCCGACCGTGAACTGGGCGAGCGTGAAGGTGAAGATCAGCGGCAGAAACTGCATCATCCGCTGCTGCGTGGGGTCCGGCGCCGGCGGGCTCATCGAGGTCGAGAGCCACATCGTGAACCCGTAGATCAATGGCAGAAGCCCGATGTGCAGCGGCCCGTCTAGGTACGCGCCGACCAGGGGCGCCGTCGCCGGGTGCCAGGGGATCAGGCCGAACAGCGTCCAGATCGTGCTCGGGTCGCGCGCCGACATGTCGTGGATCCAGCCGAAGAAGGGCGCCTGGCGCATCTCGATGGTGACCGAGAGCACCTTGTAAACCGAGTAGAGGATCGGGATCTGGATCAGCAGCGGCAGGCAGCCCATCAGCGGGTTGATCTTCTCCCGCTGATAGATCGCCATCGTTTCCTGCTGGATCTTGGCTTGGTCGCCCTCGAACTTCTTCTTCAGCTCATCGACCAGCGGCTGGATCTTCCGCATCTTGCTCATCGACTCGTAGCTCTTGTTGGCGAGCGGGAAGAGCGCGAAGCGGATCACGACGGTCGTCGCCAGGATCGAGAGCCCGATGTTGGCGAGGTAGCCGTTGAAGAATTCCAGGGCGGCGAAGATCGGCCGGGTGAAGAACCAGTAGACCCCCCAATCGATGGCCTGGTCGAAGCGAGGGATGCCGTAGGTCTTCTGATAAGCCTGCAACAGCGGTGCGATCTTCGGGCCGACGAACAGCCGCGTCGTCCGCGTGGCCGACGCGCCGGGCGCGATGGTCGCCGTCGGGCCGGTGAACGCGGTGTCGTAGAGGTCTGGGCCGTTCGTCTGCGACTGTACGGCGAAGCTCGTGTGGGTCGGGACACCCTGCGCAGGAACCAGCGCGGCCAGCCAGTACTTCTGCGTGACCCCCAGCCAGCTGTTGTCGCTGGTCTGCTCGATCGGCTGGTCCTTTTTCCAGGCGTTGCAGAAGAGCTGGCCGAACACGCAGGTGTAGCTGGGGTTCTGCAGCTTGCCGTCGATGACGCCGATGCCGCCCTCGTGCACCAGAGTCGAGCTCTGGTGCGCCTTGCCGCCGACGGTGATGAAGTCGGCGGGCATGCCGACCTGCGCCACCAGACCCATGGGCGCCAGCGACACCGGTTGCGCACCGGAGTTGGTCACCCGATCGGCGACGGCGAACATGTAGTTCTGGTCGATCGAGATCGTCCGCGTGAACGTCAGGCCCTGGCCGTTGTCGTAGGTGAGCACGAGCGGCGTGGTCGGCGTCAGCACCGCGTCCGCCGGGGCTGTCCACACGGTGTTCTGATCCGGCAGGCCCGGCGCGGACCTTCCATCGGAACCCACCCAGGGGAAGGCCGCGTAGAAGGCGTTCTCGGCGCCGTACGGACGCAAGAGCTGTACGGGGTGCGACTTCGGATCGATCGTGTCGCGGTACAGCTTCAGCGACAGGTCGTCGAAGCGCGCGCCGGCCAGCGCGATGGTTCCTGACAGCGTCGGCGTGTCGATCTTGATACGCGTGCTGTTGGCCAGCGCTTGCGCTGGCGTCAGAAATCCGTTTGCGGCGGGGCCTGTCAGCGTTTGCGCGGGCGCGGCGGCGGGGTGCGCGCGCTGTTCGGCCGCGCGCTTGGCGGCCTGCGGTCCGAGCACGAACGTCTGGTAGGCGATCAGGATGATCACCGACAGCACGATGAATGTGATCGTGTTGCGGAGGCTGTCTCGGTCCATGGAGGATCAGGTTTACCGGTCGACGGCCGCCGCGCGATCAGCCGCCGGGACCTGGTTGGCGGCGAGGCTTATCAGCGCGCTTTCAACGTCGTCAAGCAAACGCGCCCAGGGCCGCTTCGCCGTTCCCGCCCGGGCGATCAACACATAGTCATGTCCGGGTCGGCCATGAAGAGGCACGAGCCGCCGCGCCGCCTCGCGCAGGCGACGCTTGGCGCGGTTGCGCACCACAGCGCCGCCGACCCGCCGCGTCGCGGTGAACCCGACGCCGATCGCCTCGCGCCCGTCAGCGCGGGGCGTCGCCTGCACGACAACGGCGCCGCGCGCGGCCGACGCGCCCTTGGCCGCGGCCAGAAAGGCGGCGCGCTTCTTCATCCGTTCGATGTGCGGGTTGTCGGTCATGCCCATCCGGCGACGGGCCTTGGCCCGCTAGGCCGTCAGGCGCTTGCGGCCCCGGGCGCGGCGGCGGGTCATGACCCTGCGGCCGCCCTTGGTCGCCATGCGCGCGCGATAGCCGTGGCGGCGTTTGCGCACGAGCCTGGAGGGCTGAAAGGTCCGCTTCACGGTATGGCGTCCGGGGCTTCGAAAAGAGCGGGCGTGGATAGGCGAAGCCCACCCCCAAGTCAATCAGCGCCTAAGTCATCATGGTCTTCGTCCACATGTGCGACCGGTCCGCCAGCACAAAACCGGCGGCCAGGTAGGCCGCGATCGCCGCCGCATTGAAGTGGGCCGTGCCGACGCGCGCCTCGCGCATGCCGCGCGCTTTCAGCCGCAGCACCGCCTCGGCCATCATGAACCGAACGAGCCGCCGGCCGCGGAATGCAAGCGCGGTTCCCACTGGCTCGAAGACGCCGACGCCGCTGCGCGCGTCGGCCCATGCGATGCAGTTGGCGACGAACGTCCCATCTGGCGCCACCACCAGCATGTCCAGCGAGGGGTCGTACACGGGCAGGGACCGGAGGCTGACGTAGCGTTCCGTGGTGAACTGCGACTCGCCGTGGATGTTCAGATGCTCGAGGTGGCTCCACGCGGCGCGATGGGCCGCTGCGCGCAGCGGCGGGTCGACGCCGACGGAGTCGCGGACGCTGAAGCCGTCGGGTCCCTCGACCGGCGGCAGCGGTCCGGTGAGGTCCATGCTGAAACCGACGCCGGAAGGCGCGCCCTTGCTGTAGCCGAGAGCCTCGAGCGTCCGGATCCGCGCCTCGTCCTGCCCGCCGGCGGTCACAGAGAAGGTCGCGCTGCGCCGTTCCGGCGGCCGCGAGCGCCACCAGGCTTCCGCGCCTCCGATCGCTTCGGCGACGCGGGCCTGGCCCGCCGCCGTGGCCTCAATCCAGAGCTCGCCTTCGCCGATGACCCAGGCCGCGACCTCGACGCCGTCTGGCCCAAAGTAGAGGCGGTTTCGCTGCGGGCGATCGGCGATACCGTTCAGCTGCCAGACGACATCGCCCGGATGCCAGCGGGCGCGCAAAGGCCCGCGCTCGGCGGTCGAGCGGCTCGCGAAGTCGATGAAGAGAGGCAGGTCTTCGATGCCGGCGTAACGGCGCGCGGGCGATTGCGCGGCAGGGCCGCGCGTGTCGGTCGTGGTCATGATCAAGTCTCTGATTCGCTGACGCAGTCAGGCTCAGCGGCGCTCGCGTCGCTGGCGGCGAGGCGACAGCTTCACTTCCGCGAAGGCTGTCAGTCGGTCGGGGCCAGAGACATCAGAGGCTCCATCGGGGCGACGATGGGGGCGGCTAGAGTGGCCCCGGCGGCGGTACGCACCGCCATCCCCACTTTCCGCAATGTCCGAGGTTGTCTTTTGTAACACCGACCTGTTTGAGGCAAACCTTAGTCCACTTCGTTCCCTTGGGGCAGTTGTGGGCCTGAGCCGCGTTCGGCGATATCGCTAAGATGAGACCTGCGAGCGCCAGCGCAGAAGCGACGCCAACGCCGGCTCTAAGATCTATCCGACGCATCATGTGTTCCCCCGCCTGATTGCTTGTTCAAAAACAGATCGGTTTGTCGCCAAGAAGGCAAGAGAAAAGCGCATCAGGACCTGAGCCGGAGCGCGCGGCATTCACAGTATGGCGCAGAGTTTTCGCTTTGGGTGGGAAGCCGACTCTGACTCACGGACCGAAAGCGACACTCGCGGTCGGCCAACGAGCGGGCCCTTCGAGGATTGTTGGTCCGCCCGGCAGGGTGGCGACATGCGCCTACGCTAGCGGCAGGGCCCAGGCGGAGGTGCGCACTTCCACTCCCACTTTCCGCAATGACCACCGAGCCCGTGACACCTCGGGATAGATTTCAGGCAAATCTTAGTCCACACGGTTCCCTTGGGGCAGTTGTGGGCCTGGGCCGCGTTTGGCGACATCGCTAGGACCAGACTCGCGAGCGCGAAGGCGACGCCAACGCCGCCTCTGAACGCCATACGGCTCTTCATGCTTCCCTCCCAACCTGAATTTCCCTCAAACCAGATCGGTTTGCGGTGAAGAAGGCAAGAAAAGGAAGGGGGGCTGGCTCTGCAGCCTGCAAGCTCGGCCCTCCCAACTATTGCGGAGCAGCGTCCGGTTTGGGTCGTTAGCGGTCATAGGCTCCCCGCCGCAAAGCAGACAATCGCGGTCGCTGCTAAGAGCCGACCGCCGCGGGGGTCCACCATGGAGGAAGGCGGTCGCCAGTGGGCGTCCGGACGCGATCAGAAATACAGCTGGTCGACGTAGATCCCGCGCTCCTTGACGTGATCGCCCGGCGGGACGGAGCATAGGACGACGTAGGACTCCCGGCGCTTGGCGAGCGCCGTGAGCGCGGCGTTGCCCCGCGAACCGGCCGAGGTGAAGATCGCGAGTTCGGTCGTCCCTTCGGCGGCGAGCTTGGCCCGCCAGCCGTTCACCAGCGCGACGATCTCATCCAAACCGTCGGACGTGCAGCCGTAGTCGAGGACGAAGGCGCACACGTCTCGCTGCTCCACGCCCCTCACGCGGCGGGTCACGCCCATCTGCGGCGCCCAGACCCCGACGCAGGCGCGCTCCGAGATCAGGAAGCTCGACCAGCTGTAGGAGTTCGGCGCGCGGGAGAGGCGCTCGCGCAGCGAATCGAGACTGTAGGGACAAAAGAGCTCTTCCTCGCCGTGAGTGTCATTCAGGAACGCGACCAGTCGGTCTGCATCCGCCGGCGTTGCCGGTCGGCCTAAACCGGATGCAGCGGCGCTTCGCGTGTCGATCACCAGTCGCTCGGCCATCTCCGGCCGGCCGCAGGCGTAGAACCGCGTCGTTATCGGCGGCAACGAAGCTGTAGCCTACGTCAAGGCGTGATCGGCCGATGGTCGTTTCGAGCCCGGCCAGCGCCGCCAGCCGCATCACGCCACCGCCCCGCGCGGCGGGGTGTACGCGGACGCGGTGCTCGTAGACACTCTGGAGGTCTTTTCCCGCGATGCGGATTGGGTGAACGACATTGGCGTAGAGCCCAACAATGGCGCCATCCCGTTCCACCACGAACGCTTCACTCCTCATCAGCCGCTCGGCCTCGAAGTAGTCGCGCGACTTGTCATAGGCCGTCTCGACGTCGCCTGTGACGATGGGCGCCGCGAGTTCGAGGGCGGCGAGCGCATCGGCGTCGGTAGGCGCGGCGCGACGGTAGGAGAGGCCCGGCGGACGCGGGAACATGTACGCCGGAGAAAACCGGATCACGCCGTCGACGAACCCGACGCCGAGCGCCCAGCCGCGACCATCGTCTGCCTGCAACTCAGCCACACAGACGTTCGCCCTTGGTAGACGATAGGCGACGACCGTGAACGGGCCGGCCTCGGCGGCGACCGTGGCCATGCGCTCCTTGATGAAAGCCGCGTAGTCGGCCGTGAAGCGCGCAAGGAACGCTTCGAGCGGCGCGGACCCGTTGCCCCGAATCTGCTCCATTACGAACCGCATCGCCTCGCCCACCGGCGCGGCCGCGATGTCCGCCGGCATTGGCGCGTCAGTCATGCCCCAGCTCCCCAAGCTTGAGCATGATCGACTGGCCAGCGGCCCTCAACCTCCCGCGGCGAGGGTCAATATAGCGATGCGCCGCGTCGCTCTGCAGGGTAGACGACCAGTCCGGGGCCTGAAAAGGCATGCCTGTCAGCGGTACGGAGCGCCATGGACAGCGAAGCCTTCTCGACTATCGAGCTCGCCGATGGTTGGTCGCTCGGCTACCTCGAAGTCGGAAGGTCCGATGGGCCCGCGGTGATACACTGCCATGGGAGCGGCTCTTCGCGTCTCGAGGCGCTCATGATGGCGGAGCCCGCGAGAGCGCTCGGCGTCCGGTTGATCGGTGTCGACCGGCCGGGGATCGGGCGTTCTGATCCCAGCGACTATGGGTTACGCTCCCAACAACTTCCAGCTCGACGTGACCGCCTTCGGACCGCGCCAGACGACGCTCTCTGAGGCGCTCGAAACGATCCTGCCGACTTTGTGATCTGACCCCGGGCCCGACCAAACTTGGCTGCGCGGAATCTCCGCATTGGGCCGAGAGCAGACATAGGCTCCCTGCCCGACAGCAGACATTCGCTCCATCCGTATCGGATACCTTTCCCTTGCCGCTTGCTGTTCGGCCTAGCTAGGGTCCGGTCGCGGCCAGGGGTGGGGCCGGCCAGGCATGTCCGACGTCTTTATCTCGTACGCCCGTTCCACGGAGAAGCAGGCGCAGCAGATCGCCGACGCCCTCCGCTCGCTTGGCCACAACATCTGGCGCGACGACGAGCTGCCCGCGCACCGCGCTTACACCGAGGTGATCGAGGAGCGCCTGAAGGCGGCCAAGGCCGTGGTGGTCGTCTGGTCGGCCGAAGCCGTGAAGTCCCAGTGGGTGCGCGCCGAGGCCGACATCGCCCGCGAGGCTGGGACCCTGGTCCAACTGCGGGTGGATGGGTCAACGCCGCCGCTGCCGTTCAATCAGATCCAGTGTGCGGACCTGGCTGGCTGGAGCGGCGACCTCGAAGCCCCGGGCTGGCGCAAAGTGGTCGCCAGCATCGCCGATCTGGTGGGTGGGACGGGCGTCTCGGCGCCGCCCGTAACGGCCGCGCCGCTGCCGCTCCCCACCAAGCCCTCAATCGCCGTGCTGCCGTTCGCCAACCTCTCCGGCGATCCGGAGCAAGATTATTTCGCCGACGGCATGGTCGTGGAAATCGTCGAAGCCCTTTCGCGCATCAAATCGATCTTCGTCATCGCCAGCGGCTCGACGCTCGCGTTCAAGGGCAAGGGCGTCGGCCCGCAGGACGCAGCCCGCCAACTTGGCGTCCGCTATGTGCTGGGCGGCAGCGTCCGCCAGGCTGGGGGCCGGGTGAGGATCGGCGTCCAGTTGATCGACGCCGAGGACGGCGCCCAGATCTGGACCCATCGCTTTGAGGATACGTTGGAGGATGTCTTCGCCCTGCAGGATCGGGTCGCTCTCGCGGTCGCCGGCAAAATCGAGCCCACGGTGCGCCAGGCGGAGATCCGGCGCGCGGTCGCCCGGCCGACGGACAACATGGGCAGCTACGATCTCTACCTCCGCGCGATGACCCTGGCGCCGGGCTCCAAGGCGGACGTGTTGTCCGCGCTCGATCTCTTTCGACGCGCCATCGCTCTTGACCCTGAGTTTGCGCCGGCGCTGAGCTATGCCGCGTACTGCTGCTACCGCATCAACCTTTACGGCTGGTCCGACGACGCCGAAGGCAACCGCCGCCTCGGCGCAGAGATGGCTGGCCGGGCCTTGAAGGCGGCCGGCGACGACGCTACGGCGATGGCCCGCGCCGCCTTGGTCATGTCACGCCTCGGAGGCGACACGGGCGCGGCTCTGTCGCTCGTGGACAGGGCGACCGTCCTGAACCCAGGCTCCTCGATGGCGTGGCTCTACAGCGGCATCTTGCGTCTCACGTTGGGCGAGGCGGACCTGGCCGCCGAGCACATCGAGATGGCGATGCGCCTTGACCCGATGGGGCCAAACCGAGCGGGCCAGATCGGCATCCTCGGCGAAGCCCGTTTCCTTCAGGGCCGAGTCGGCGAGGCGGCCGATCTATTGAAGGAAGCCGCCCAACAGTTAGAGAACCCTGGCTTGCTTGGATTCCTTGCCGCCAGTCTCGGCCAGCTGGGGCAATTGGAGGCGGCGCGGGAGGCGATGGCGCGCTATCGAAAGCTGACGGACGTACCGTTTGAGGATCAAGTGAGATCCATCTTTCTCTCGGCCGCTGCCGTGGCGCTCGTCCTGAACGGCATCGCCCTGGCGGAGGGGAAGACCCCGGCGGGCGGCTAACCGCGCCCGGTTGATCGTCTGCTTTGGGTCGAAAGCGGACCTAGCCGACGAGCCCAGAAGCACACACTAACGCGGTCCGTTGGAACACCTTTCCCTTGCCCGCCGCGCTTCGGCCTAGCTAGGGTTCCAGCCGCGACTGCGAGTGGGGTGGCACCCTGATGTCACACGTCTTCATCTCCTACACCCGCTCGACCGCGAAAGAGGCCCAGGTTGTCGCAGCGGCCTTGCGCGGTCTCGGCCATGCGGTGTGGCTCGACGATGAGATTCCAGCCCATCGCGCCTATGCCGACGTGATCGAGGAGCGCCTGCGCGAAGCCAGGGCAGTTGTGGTCATCTGGTCGGCCGAGGCAGTGAAGTCGGAGTGGGTCCGCTCAGAGGCGGATCGCGCCCGCGGTGACCATAAGCTGGTGCAGCTCAAGGTGGATGCGACCGCGCTGCCCATGCCCTTCGATCAGATCCAGTGCGCCGATCTCGCCGGTTGGACCGGAGATGCCGAAGCGCCCGGGTGGCGCAAGGTGGCCGCCAGCGTCGCCGAACTGACCGGAGGGCGTGACGACGCGTCGGTCTCGGCCGCGGAAGCAGCGCCGGCGCGAGTTTCTAGGCCGACTATCTGCGTCCTACCCTTCGCGAATATGAGCGGCGAGCCGGAGCAAGAGTATTTTTCCGACGGCATCAGCGAGGACATCATCACCGCACTGTCCAAGCTCCGCTGGTTCTTCGTGATCGCGCGAAACTCTTCGTTCATTTACAAGGGTAAGGCGGTGCACATGAAGCAGATCGCCGAGGAACTCGGCGTCGGCTACGTGGTCGAGGGCAGCGTGCGCAGGGGCGGCGACCGCGTGCGCATCACGGCGCAGCTCAACGACGTCGCCACCGGCAGCCACATCTGGGCGGAGCACTACGACCGTTCCCTCGCCGACGTGTTCGCCGTGCAGGACGAGATCACCGAGGCGATTGTCGCTGCGATCGAGCCGCAACTCTATGCGGCCGAGAATTTTCGCGCCCAGCGCAAGCTGCCGCATAGCATGGATGCGTGGGAGCTCGTGATGCGGGCGCTATCGCACTACTGGCGCGTGACCCGGCAAGACAACATTGTCGCGCAGACGCTGCTGAGTAAGGCGATCGACATCGATCCAAACTATGGCCAGGCGCTCGGCCTACTTGCCGCCAGCTACACGTTCAGCATCCACATGGGCTGGATGGAGGTGGCGACCGGGAGGCTCATCGCCGAGCGTGCGGCACAGACGGCGATCATGGCCGATAGCGAAGATCCCTGGGCGCACTACGCGCTAGCTGGCGTCTACTTGTTCGCGCGGCGCTTCGACGACACCCTCGCAGAGTGCGAGCTGGCGTTGCGGCTCAATCCCAACTTCTCACCTGCCCAGGGTTTTTATGGTCTGGCGCTGTGTTATTGCGGGCGCTGGGAAGAAGGCGATGTGGCTGCGCGCCGAGCTTTGCGGCTCAGCCCACGCGATCCGCTATCAGCCACCTATTGCGGCATCGCCGCCTATGCCCAGTTCCTCGGCCGCCACTATGACGAGGCGATTCGGCTTGCGCGCGAAGGCATCCGGCAACGGAGCGATTTCGTCGGCGCCCACCGGGTCCTCACCGCCGCCGCCGGCATGGCCGGACAGGATGATCTAGCCGGGGCCGCACTCCGGGAGCTTCGGCGCGCGCAACCCAATATCTCGCTCGCCTGGATCGTAGAAAACATGCCTATCCAGCAGGACGCCGACCGAGAGCACTACTTGGAAGGCTTGCGCCGAGCAGGATTGGACTAGGTGTGCGATCGAGGATCTGCTCGCCGAGCGCCTGTTTGGGGTCGGAAGCGGACGCTGGCTACCGGCCGGAAGGCGGACATGGCCCTTCCGAGGATCGCCTTATTCAGAGTGAGTCAATGCCCGCCCGGGCCGGCGTGCACTTCGATGGTGACGTGGCTCAGACTCGATAGTCCTTCTAGCTTGGCCTTGTAGGCTTCCGGGGCCTGCGGATGGTCGGACACCAGGCTGACCACCGCGGCGTTGTGCCCAGGCCCTACGCGCCAGAGGTGCAGGTCGCTGATGCGGTCTGAACCGTCCTCCAGCCGGTGCTCGATCGCGTGCGCCAGCCCGCCGTCCGCCTGCATGTCCAGCAGCACGGCGCCCGCCGCGCGCACCAGACCGAACGACCAGTTGGCGATGACGATGGCGCCCACGATGCCCATCGCCGGGTCCATCCAGACGAGACCGAAGAGGTTGGCCGACGTCAGGCCGACGATCGCCAGCACCGAGACGGCCGCATCGGCCATCACGTGCACGTAAGCCGCGCGCAGGTTCAGGTCGCGGTCGTGCCGGTCGTGATGATGATGCGCGTCATGGTGATCGGCGTGGGCGTGGTCATGCGCGCGCCCGTGCTCATGGCCGTGGTGATGTTCGTGGTCGTCGCGCAACAGCCAGGCGCTGGTGAGATTGACGCCGAGGCCGAGGACGGCGATCGGGATCGCCTCGTTGAAGGCGATCCGCACCGGGTGCAGCAGGCGCTGGACGCTCTCGTAGCCGATCAAGAGCGCGATCATCGCCAGCACGATGGCGCTCGAGAACGCCGCGAGCTCGCCGAACTTGCCCGTGCCGAAACTGAAGCGCGCGTCGCGGGCGTGGCGGCGTGCGAACATGTACGCCAGCGCGGCGATCAGAAGCGCGCCGGCATGGGTCGACATGTGCAGGCCGTCGGCGATCAGCGCCATGGAGCCGAACACCGCCCCGCCGCCGATCTCGGCCGCCATCATCGCCCCGCAAAGGCCGATGACCAGCCAGGTGCGCCTCTCGTTGCGCTCGTGCGCCCTTCCTAGGAAGACGTGCTCGTGGCGGAAGTCTTCGATGGTCGAAGCGTGCATGCGACGCCTCCTTCGCGCGTCGTGACTAAAGGTCGGGCCGGATGATCGCCTTGCCGATCACCTTGCGGTCGGCCAGCAGGTCGAAGGCGTCGCGCCAGGCGTCGAGCGGCAGCTCGGCGTGCACGCGCGGGCGGATCTTGCCCTCGTTGGCCAGGTCCCAGACCGCCTTGGCGTTCTCGCGCCCCCTCTCGGGGAACTGGCGGCCGTACTCGCCGGCGCGCACGCCCATGACCGAGAACCCCTTGATCAGCGGCATGTTGACCGAGATCGTCGGGATGCGGCCGGAGGTGAAGCCGACCACCAAGAGGCGGCCATTGAAGGCGATGCAGCGCACGCTCTCGTCGAACACGTCGCCGCCGACCGGGTCATAAATGACGTCCGCCCCTCGCCCACCGGTCAGCTCCTTCACCCGCTCGCGGAAACCCTCGGTGACGTTCACCACCGCGTCGGGGGCATACTCCTGCCGCACGACGGCCAGCTTGTCGTCGGAGGCCGAGGCCGCGATCACCTTCGCGCCCAGCAGCTTGCCAAGGTCGACGGCGGCCAGGCCGACGCCGCCGGCCGCGCCCTGCACCAGGAGCCACTCGCCCGGCTCGATCTCGGCGCGCCGCACCAGCGCGACGTAGGCGGTCAGGTAGGCTGCGCCGTATGCCGCGGCTTCTGAGAACGACAGCAGTTCCGGCTTGGGGCGGAGCGCCAGCGCATGGGTCAGCGCATAGTCGGAGAAGCCGCCGATGCGGGCTCCGCCGACCACGGCGTCGCCGACCTTCCAGCGGTCGACCCCTTCGCCGATCGCTTCGATCTCGCCTGAGAGTTCAAGGCCGGGGATGAACGGCAGCGGCGGCTTGTGCTGATATTCGCCGCGGGTCTGCAACAGGTCGGGGAAGTTGACCGCCGCGGCGCGCACCTTGATCAGCACCTCGCCCGGCCCCGGGCGCGGCGTCTCGATCTCCTTCAACACGCACCCGGCATAGTCCGGGGCGAGGCGTTCGACGACGAGTGCGCGCATCAGGGAATCCGTCCTTGGCAACCCTCGCGCACCAGACCGGCGATCTCGCGGCAGGCGATGTCGGCCGCCGGGATCGCGCCGGTGAAGGCGGTGAACGCGTGGGCGAGGCTGTCGTAACAGCGGTAGACGACATGCACGCCCGCGTCGCGCAAGCGCTTGGCGTACGCCTCGCCCTGGTCGACCAGGGGGTCGAAGCCAGCCGTGACGACGACGGCGGGCGCGAGCCCGGTCAAATCCTCGGCGCGGATCGGCGAGGCGCGCGGATCGGTGGGGTCGCCGTCCGGGCCTAGATACTGCGCGGCGAACCACTCCATCAGGCCGCGGGACAGCGGGTAGGCGTTGGCATAGGTGGTCATGGACTGGGTGTCGCTGGCCAGATCGACGCACGGATAGACCAGAAGCTGCAAGGCCGGCTGCGGCTCGCCCGCACGTTTGAGCTCCTGCGCGACCGCGGCGGCGAAGGCGCCGCCCATGGAGTCGCCGCCGATCGCAGCCTTGCTGGGAGCGCCGCCGAGGCTCGCCGCATTGTCCCTGGCCCAACGGAACGCGGCCAACATGTCATCGAGCCCCGCCGGAAACCGGTGCTCGGGCGCGAGCCGATAGTCCACCGACAGGACGGCGCAGCGGGCGACCTTGGCCAGGATGGTGCAGAAGACGTGACAGGTCTCGAGGTCGCCGATGACTCCGCCGCCGAAGTGAGCGAAGACCATCACCGGCGCCGCCGGATCCTGGCCGATCGGCCGGTACGCGCGCGCGGCGACCTCGCGGTGCGGTGCGGCGATGGTCAGCGGCTCATGGCGCACGCCCAGCTCCACCCCACCAGCCACAAGCGCCATCGCCTGGGCGCTGGCCGCGCGCAGCGCCTCGGGCGTGAACGCGCCGCCCTGCGCGCGCCGCGCGAGGTTGGCCAGATACTGCATTCGCGGGTCCAGGGTCCGGCCGCCCTGGAACACAACGCCGCCGCCGGCCAGCACGCGCAGGATCGGCGTCGGCAGCGACAGGATGGCGTTCAGTACGAGCTTCTGGAGCGACAGATCCGGCATGCCGCGCGCGGCTCAGGCCTTGACTTGCGGCAGCGCCGGCAGCCCGCCGAGGATCATCTGCACCGCGAACTCGACGGCGGCCGGGACGTCGATCGGCCGGCGTTCCAGCATCAGCTCGCCCACTTCCCGCGCGATGGCGATCGCGGCCGCGGCCAGATAGTCGACATCGACGTGTGGCCCGCGCTCGCGCTCGAGCACGTCGGCGAACGAGGCTTTCACCTGGTCGAACACCGCCTTCATTTCGGGCGTCTCGATGCGCACGTGCGGATGCCGCTCGCCGCCGGGCGCAGAGGCCGCGACCATGGCCTGCTCGTCGACGAGGAAGGAGTAGTAGGCGCCGATGGCGCCGCGGACGTAGCCCGCGAAGTCGCTTGCCCGCTCGTATTCGGCGGCGAGGATCGGGCGAAAGCGCCGCGCGCCGTCATCGGACAGGGCCTCGTAGACCTCCTCCTTCGAGCGGTAATAGTTGTAGAATGCGCCGACTGAGAGGTTGGTGCGCCGGATGATGTCGCGGACGCTGGCCATTTCGTAGCCGAGTTCCGCGAACACCTGGCGGGCTGCGTCTAGGATGGCGCGCCGGTTGGCCGCCTTGGTCTGCTCGCGCTTGCCGGCTTGGCTTGGATTCAACAGATCGATGTCGCTCACGCCGCGGCTCTTAGCAGGAATCGCGGGCGTCGTCCGCTTATCGCGCGGCGGTTGCGGTTGCGCTCGCGGGCGGGGCGACGGCCCCGTCCGGCTCTATCGGCATGTCGCAGGCGGCGACGCAGCGGCGCCAGGCGTCCGGACAGGTCGCGGCATTCTCGCCGGCGAGACAGAAGTAGTAGGGCTGGGCGCAAGCCAGCCGGCACGGCTCGGCATCGGTCGCGGCGGCGTTTGGGGCCGCCGGCGCAGCCCCGCGGCTCGGCGGGTGGGCGACCGCGGGCTGGATCGCGCTCGCCGCGGGCGGCGCAAGCGCGAGCTGGGGCGCGGAGGGCGGGGGCGACGGCGGCGGGACGGCTTGCGGGCCACGCAGGCCGGCGGGAACGGGTGGGTTCTGCGGGACGACGAGCAGCGGGCGGTGCACCTGGTCGCCGGCGGATGCGGCCATCAGGAAGATCGCCGCACTCGCGAGAAGCAGGACCCGTGCAAATCGACGCATGGCGGCAAGCCTGCCGCCTTCCGCTTAAGGCCGCGTTAACCATAACCTCGCCGTCAGCCCAACCGCTCGATCAGCGCCATGGCGCCGGCCGGCGCGCGCACCTTCCCGTCGTGGATGATGAAGGCGAAGACGTCGCGCGGCCTGCCATCGGGCGCCTGGCTCGCGTCAGCGCACTCGAGGTCCTTCGGCCGACCGCCCTCGGCCCAAGTCTCCAGCCGCCGCGCCCAGGCGTCCAGCGCGTCGGGCGGATAGGCGGTGGCGATGTCGTCCGAGCCGGTCTGCAAGCGGGCGTAGACGAAGTCGGCGGTGACGTCGGCCAGCGACGGATAAGTGGCGTGGTCTGCGAACACCATCGCGACGCCGTGCTTGCGGAGCAGCGCCGCGAAGGCCGCATCGGCGAAGCTCGGATTGCGCACCTCGATGCTGTGGCGAAGTGGAAGACCATCGACGTTGTCGGGCAGGAGCTCGAGGAAGGCGCCGAAGTCGGCCGCATCGAATTTCTTGCCCGGCGCGAATTGCCAGAGGATCGGCCCAAGCTTGTCGCCGAGTTCGCTCATGCCCTGGCGGAAGAAGTGCGCGATCGACTCGCCGGCTTCCGCCAACACGCGCCGGTTGGTGGTGAAGCGTGAGCCCTTCAGCGTGAAGATAAAGCCGTCTGGCGTGTCGGCGGCCCACTTGCGATAGCTCGCCGGCTTCTGCGAGCCGTAATAGGTGGCGTTGATCTCGATCGCCGTCACATGCCGGCTCATGTAGGCGAGCTCGTCCTTCTGCGTCAGGTCCTCGGGGTAGAAGGCGCCGCGCCAGGGGGCGAAGGTCCACCCGCCAACGCCAACGCGAATCTCGCCGCGGTCGCTCATAACGCTGTTCACCTTCCTTGGTCGGCAGCCTAGAGTAGCGCCGGGCCAGCGCGGGGTCGCGGCGCATAGACGCGGCGTAAATTAATTCAGGTCTAAGAGTTCATATGAATCATTCTTAACGGGATAATCCGGCCTGTCGCGCGTACCTCAGGGCCGTGGCGCGGGGTCCGGGCGAGCCATTCGGTCGGGTCAGTCGCGCCGGCGCCCTTCGAAACCACGAGCCTTTCAGATGCGTTTTCGCCTCCTGTCGCTCTTGCTGTTGCCGCCGCTTGCCGGCTGCGCCCTTGGCCCGCGCGTGCCTGTGCCCGACACCCACACGCCCGCCGCCTTCGAGGCGCCAAGCGACGTCACCCAGGTCGGGGTCCCGCTTCAACGCTGGTGGGGCGTCTACAACGACCCGCAGCTCCAATCGCTGGTCGACGAGGCGCTCGCGAACGCGCCCGACGCCCGGTCGGCGCGCGCGAGGCTGGACGAAGCGATCGCGGTCCGGTCCGAAGCGCTCGACGCCTACAATCCGCAAGGCGCGCTGCAGGGATCCGCGACCGAGGTCGACACCGGTTCGATCGGCAAGGCGCCGGTGCTCAATCTCGGGCCGCTCGGCCAGATCCCGCTCACCACCACAGGCGCGTCGAACCAGGCGCAGTTGAACTTCGACGTAAGCTGGGAGATCGACCTCTTCGGCCGTCGCGCGACAACGCGGCGAAAGGCGAACGCCGACTTGGCGGCGGCGCGCTTCGACTACGAAGCGACGCGCACCAGTCTGGCCGCCAACGTCGCCGACCAGTTGTTCCAGGCCCGCGGGCTGGCCATCCAGCTCGCCGACGCCCAGGAAGAAGCGCGCATCGAGCGCGAGCTCGCGCGGGTCGCGCGAGCGAAGGCCGACCACGGCTTGGGCGCGGCCTCGGACGCCGACGAGGCCGACTCAGAGCTCGCCCAGTCGGACGCGCAGGTCAAAGACCTGGAGAGCCAGTTGCATGCCGCCCGCCGCACTCTTCTTGTCCTCGCCGGCAAGGGTGTCGATCCCCTCGACAGCTTGCCGGCCGCCGCCGAGGCGGGCACGCCGCCGATGGTCCCGCTGACCGTGCCAGGCGAGCTTCTGGCCCGGCGTCCCGACGTGCGCGAGGCGTCGGCCGAACTCCGCTCTGCCACCGGAGAGCTCAAGCTGGACGAACTAGCCCTCTTCCCCAAGTTCACGCTCACGCCTGGCGTTGGCCTAACCTCGACGCCTGAGTTCGGCACGAACCTGGTTAGCGACGCCTGGTCGCTCGGGCTCGGCTTGGCTCAGCCGATCCTGGATATGCCGCGGCTGAAGTCGGAGATTCGCGCGCAAGGCGCCCGCGCGGATCAGGCCGTGATCGCCTATGAGAAGGCGGTGCAGACGGCCTATGGCGAGTCGGAAAACGCTCTGGTGAAGCTCTCCTCGGACGAGGCGCGGGTGAAACTTCTGACCACCGGCGAGGTCGAAGCCCGCCGGGCTTATGACGCGTCGCGGACCCGTTATGGGGCCGGGATCGACGACCTGACGGCGGTGCTGACTGCGGAGCGGACGTGGCAGAGCGCGCGCGCCGCGCTTACCGGCGCTCAGGTCGCGGCGCTGACGAGTTCGGTGACGGCGTTCAAGGCTTTAGGCGGTGGATGGGACCCGGCGACGCCGGTGGAGGAGCAGGCGAGTCGATGAGGTTATCGCGCTGGCCGGCTTTGGCGACGCTCGCGTTCGCCGCGAGTCTCGCTCTTGCCGCCTGCGACTCCAAGCCGGCGCCGTCGGCCAGCGACACGGGCGCGCGCACCGTGCGGGTCGCCGCTATTGAAGTGCGGCCGCTGTCGGGCGGGCTCGAGACGTCGGGCATCCTGGTTTCGCGCGAGGAGGCCGCCGTCAACGCCGAGCAGCTCTTGTCGGGCTATCGGGTGCTGAGGGTGTTCGTCGAGCCCGACGCCACTGTCGCCAAGGGCCAGCCGCTGGTGCAGCTGGACGATACCTTGTTGCGCTCGCAAATGGCTCAAGCGGAGGCGCAAGTCGCTCAACAGCGCGTCGCCGCCGAGCAGGCCGACCAGCAGGCGGCCGACGTGTCCGGCCCCGACATGGCGGGCGTGCTCTCGAAGGAGGCGATCGACCAGAGGCGCTTCGCGGCGCGGAGCGCCCATGCCACCCTCGACGCTCAGATCGCGGTGCTGCGCGACCTTGAGCAGCGCGACGCGCGGATGGTCATCCGCGCGCCTGTCGCGGGCCTGGTCCTGACCCGCAACATCAGGCCGGGCGATGTGGCCAGCGCCAGCGCCCAGACGCCGATGTTTACGCTGGCGCGCGACAGCCTCGTCGAGCTCGCCGCGCAGGTGGCGGAAGGCGACCTGGCCGGGATCCGCGTCGGCGACGCGGTCGAGGTGAAGCTGCCGGACGGGACGAGCGTCATGGGCTCGGTCCGGCTCGTCGAACCCTCGGTCGACCCGCAGACCAAGCTCGGCCTGGTTCATGTCCGCCTGCCGGTGCGGCCCGATCTTAGGCCCGGCGGCTATGGTCGCGCCATCTTCACCGGGCTCGTGCGCAGCGTTCCGGTCGCGCCCGAGGCCGCGATCCGCTACGACGCGGACGGAGCTTCGGTCATGCAGGTCGCCGCGGACAATCACGTGCATCAGGTGCCGGTGCGAACGGGCGAACACGAGGGCGGCTACGTCGAGATCGTCGCCGGGCCTCCGACCGGCTCGCGCGTGCTGCTCGGCGGCTCGGCCTTCGTGCTGCCGGGCGACCTCGTTCGTCCGATCGTGGACGCCGGGACGCCCTGATGGCCGAACTCAGGCTCTCCACCTGGGGGATCAAGAATCCGATTCCCGTGGCGCTGCTGTTCCTGGCGGCGGTAATGGCCGGCGCGATCTCCTACACCTTCCTGCCGATCAAGCAGTTTCCGAACGTCGTCTTTCCGGCCGTGCTCGTGATCGTCACCGACAACGGCGCCGCGCCGCAGGAGATCAAGACCCAGATCACCCGCCCGATCGAGGACGCGATGGCCGGCATCGCCGGCGTCCGCGATATGCAGTCGCAGATCGCTGAGGGGTCGTCGACCACCGAGGTGGAGTTCGAGCTCGGCGAGGACCTGCAGAAGGTCACGGACGAGGTGCGCCAGCGGGTCGACCAGACCCGGGTGAACCTGCCGCGGGAGATCGACCCGCCGACGGTCCAGCGCATCGAGATCGATTCGCAGCCGATCCTGACCTACGCCGTCGCCTCGCCTGACATGTCGGACAGCCAGCTCTCCTGGTTCGTCGACGACACCATCTCGCGGTCGCTGCAGAGCGCGAAGGGCGTGGCCCAGGTCAGCCGTGTGGGCGGCGTCGACCGTGAGATCAACGTTCTCATCGATCCCGACCGAATGGCAGCGCAGGGTCTGACGGCGACTCAGCTGAACGGCGCGCTTGCCGCCTTCAACGCCAACATCCCGGGCGGGCGCGTGGACGTCGGGGGGCGGGAGCAGACGGTCCGCGTGCTGGGCGAGGCGCTGACCGTCGCTCGCTTGCGCGACCTCACCATCCCGACCGCCGGCGGGCGGTTCGTGAAACTGTCGGACGTGGCCGACGTCGGTGACGGGGCCAGCGAGCCACGCGGCTTCGCGCGGCTGAACGACCGGCCGGTGGTCGGCTTCCAGGTGCTCAAGACCAACGACGCCAGCGAGGTGGTGACCGAGGACAACGTCAAGCAGGCCATCGTCAAGCTCAAACAGCAGTACCCGAGCGTCAGCTTCACCGAAGTTTTCTCGACCGTCGACAACACCCGTGCGACCTACGAGGCGACGCTCAGAACCATGTTCGAAGGGATGGCGCTGGCCGCGCTTGTCGTCTTCCTCTTCCTGCGCGACTGGCGCTCCACCGCCATCGTCGCGGTGGCCATGCCCGTGTCGCTGATCCCGACCTTCCTGGCCATGGCTGTGCTCGGGTTCAGCCTGAACATCGTCACGCTGCTCGCGCTTACGCTGGTCATCGGCATCCTGGTCGACGACGCCATCGTCGAGATCGAGAACATCCAGAAACGCGTGCAAGCCGGCGCGAGACCCTATCGGGCCTCCATGGAGGGCGCCGACCAGATCGGGCTCGCCGTCATCGCAACGACAGCGGCCATCGTCGTGGTGTTCGCGCCCGTATCCTTCATGGGCTCGATCCCGGGGCAGTTCTTCAAGGAATTCGGCTTCACGGTCGTGATCTCTGTGCTGTTCTCGCTGCTGGTCGCGCGCCTGCTCACGCCCCTGCTTGCGGCCTACTTCCTCAAGCCGTCTGCGGTCCCGCGTCCGCGCGGCGACCTTCGCCCCTTCTACCGTCGAAGCCTCGACTGGGCGCTCTCGCATCGCTGGATCATGACCGGCGTCGGGGCGATCGTGGTGGTGCTGACGCTCGCCATCCTCGGGGTCGGCCTGCCGACCGGGGTCCAGCCGCCCGCCAACCCGGACTATATGTTCGTCGGGATCCAGGGGCCGCCAGGCGCCACACTGGCGGACATGCAGCGGATCGAGACTGAGACCACCGCCCTCATCAAGGCGCACGTGCCCGAGGCGTCTGAGATCTTCGTCCAGGTCGGTTCGGTCGCCGGCGAGGGCTTCGGCGGCGGCGGCGCGGGCGCGGGCCTATCGTCCGGAACCGTCACAGTCGTGCTCAGGGGCGACCGGCAGCGGACGGTCAACCAGATCAGCGACGCGCTGCGCCCCTATCTGCGCGACATCCCCGACGCGCGCGTCTCGATCCAGGGCGGCGGCTTTGGCGCTGCGTCGGTCCAGATCGTGCTCACCAGCGACGACTCCGTTGCGCTGCAGCGGACCGGCGAGGAGCTGCAGCGCGAGATGCGCACCCTGCGCAATCTCGCCGACCCCCGGCCCGCCCTGCCGCCGATCGGACCGGAGATCGCTATTCGGCCCAAGCCCGACCAGGCGTCGCGTCTCGGCGTCACCGTGGAGTCGATCGCCACCATCGCGCGGGTGGCGACGTTGGGCGACATCGACGCCAACGTGCCCAAGCTGACCGACGGCGAGCGGCGCGTGCCGATCCGGGTGCGTCTGCCGGCCAACGCCCGCACCGACATCGACATGATCCGCGCGCTGCAGATCCCGACGGCCTCGGGCGCCACGACGCCGCTCTCCAGTGTCGCCGACGTCGATTTCCAGGCGGGTCCCGCCGTGATCGAGCGCTATGGCCGACGCGACGAGCTCGCGATCGATGCGGACCTCACCAACGGCGCGCAGATCGGCCAGGGTCTCGCCGAGGTCAATCACCTGCCGATCATGCGCCACCTGCCGCCGGGCGTTGAGCCGGCGACGCTCGGGCAACAACAGGAGTACGTCGACCTCTTCAGCGCGCTGTTCCTGGCCTTCGTTACCGGCGTCAGTCTGATCTACGGTGTTCTGGTCTTGCTGTTCCGCAGCTTCTTCAAGCCGGTGATCATCATCGGCGCCTTGCCGCTGGCCCTCTTCGGCGCGGCTTTCGCGCTGTTCGTCACGCGGGAATCGCTCTCCATCCCCTCGTTGATCGGCGTCCTGATGCTGCTCGGGATCGCGGCCAAGAACTCGATCCTGCTCGTCGAATACGCCATCGAGCGCGAACGCGACGGGATGCCCCAGCGCCAGGCGATCATGGAGGCTTGCCGCGAGCGTGCGCGGCCGATCATCATGACCAGCCTCGCAATGATCGCGGGCATGCTGCCGACGGCGTTCGCGCTCGGAAAGGGCTCGGAGTTCCGCCAGCCCATGGCCATCGCGGTGATCGGCGGGCTGATCACCTCGACGGTGCTTTCGCTCTTGATGGTGCCGGTGATCTACGAGGTTCTCGACGACATCGAACACTGGCTCGTGCCCAAGCTCGGCCGGTTGATCACGCCGAGGGAAGCGCCGCCGCCGCCTCCGGAGCACGGCGTGCCGGAACGCGAGCCCATCGGCGCCGTGGCCCGCCCGCCGATCTCGGTGGCCGAGTAGCTACCGTCCCCGCTCGCTCCGGCCGTTTGGATAGCGGGCGCGGTATTCGTCGACGGCCTGCTCCATGGTGACGAACCGCGCGCCGGCGCCCGCAAGCTTGCCGATCAACCCGTCCAGCATGATCAGCCGGTGCCCGCGGCCGATCACATGCGGGTGGAAGGTGTAGGTCAAGACGCCCCAGTCGTAGTGCTCGGCCATGAAGGCGAAGTCGGCGAACCAGTTCGCCCCGACCAGGTCGGCATTCATCAGGCCGGCCTGCAGCACGCTCGGCGTGCGCATGTATTCGAACACCGGATAGTCGTCCAACGACCAGCTAATCGGCATCTCCACCAGCGCGGTGTCGGCGCCATAGCGGATCGGCTCGTGCAGAGTGACCACGTCGCCGTCGCGCGCCTGGTAGGGCAGGTAGTCGTGCCCCATCAGGCTCGAGTCGTAGACGAAACCGTGCTTGAGCAGGAGCTCGATCGAATGCGGGCTTAAGTCCCAGGCCGGCGAGCGATAGCCCCGCGCCTTGCGGCCGGTCAGCGATTTGACCGCTTCGTCCCCGCGCGCGAGCTCGCGCTCTTCCTCCTCGCGCCCCAGGCTCGCCGGGACCCGATGCGTCCAGCCGTGATGGCCGATCTCGTGGCCGGCCGCGTGCACCGACGCCACTGAGGCGGGGTAGGTCTCGATCGTGTGGCCGGGGATGAACCAGGTCGAGGCGATCGAATGTTTGCCGAGCAGCGCCAGCAGACGCTCGGTCGCCACCATGCCGAAATCGCCTCTGGAGATCATCGTCGGCGTCGTCATCTCGCGCGCGATCATCGGCGAGGCGTTGTCGTGGTCGAAGGTCAGGCAGACGAAGTGTTGCGGCATGCGAGGGCCTCGGCGGGATCTTTGGCGAATCGATTTGGACCGAGGCGGCCGCGAAGCGCAAACGGCCTTGCGCGGCCGGCGCTTTCCGTGGCGGAATGAGCCGGCTAATTCGAGAATGTCATCCGACCGGCGGCTAAAGACGACGGCGGCGCTCATTCAAGGGAGATCAGACGCATGACCGACGTCCAGGACCAGGTGCGCGAGCTCGAACGCACGGCCGTGGTGAGCACAACCAACGGCCCGGTGCAGGGCTATCGCGAGGGTAGTCTCCACGTCTTCAAGGGCCTGCGCTACGCCACGCCGCCGCTGGGCGCGCTGAGGTTCAAGCCGCCGCGGCGGCCCGCGCCCTGGACCAGCGTCGCCGATGCTGTGGCGCTCGGGGCGCCAGCGATCCAGGTCGGCGTCGCGCCCGGCGACGTCACTGGCGGCCGCTCGGGCGGCGATCCGCCCGCGCCGGGTCAGCCGGGCACGGACGAGGACTGCCTGTTCATCAACGTCTGGACGCCCGAGCTCTCGGGCAAGCGGCCGGTGATGGTCTGGCTGCACGGCGGCGGCTTCGCCAACGGCTCCGGCGGTGCGGCCATGTACGATGGCGGCAACCTCGCGCGCCGCGGCGATGTGGTGACGGTGACGGTCAATCACCGGCTGAACGTGTTCGGCTACCTGCACCTTGGCGAGCTCGGCGGCGATCCGTCGTCGGGTCAGGCCGGCATGCTCGACATCGCGCTCGTGCTCGAGTGGGTGCGCGACAACATCGCCCGTTTCGGCGGCGATCCCGGCAACGTCACCATCTTTGGCGAGAGCGGCGGCGGGGCCAAGGTCTCCATGCTGCAGGCGATGCCGGCGGCGCACGGCCTCTTCCACCGCGCCATCGTGCAGAGCGGCCCGGGGCTGCGCGCCGTGCCCGCCGCCAGGGCGACCGCGAACGCCAAGGCGCTGCTCGATACGCTCGGGATCAAGCCGGGCGAGCTCGGCAAGCTCGAGACCCTCTCGGCCGCCGAGATTCAGGCGGCCGCCGCCGCGGTCTCCGGCGCGCAGGGGCCGATGGCCGGGTTCAGCCCCTGCATCGACGGCATCGCCCTGCCGCGTGACCCCTTCCACCCGGACGCGCCGGCGATCTCGGCTGGCGTGCCGGTGATGATCGGCACCAACAAGGACGAGACGACCCTCTTCCTGCGCAGCCATCCGAAGTATGGCGAGTTCACCGAGGAGGACTTGGCCGAGCGGGCGAAGGAGCAGCTGGGCGACAAGGCCGCGCCCGTCGTCGCGGCGCTCCGCAAGCTCTTCCCCGACTATTCGCCGACCTTCCTCATCTGCGCGGTGCAGACGGTGCAGATGATGTGGCTGAACTCAGTGCAGCTGGCCGAGCGCAAGGCCGCGCAGGGCGCTGGGCCTGTCTACATGTACATGCTGACCTGGGAGACGCCGGCGGCGCGCGGCGCGCTCAAGTGCCCGCACGCGCTCGAGATTCCGCTGGTGTTCGACAATGTCGAGCGCGCCCGCGACTTCGTCGGCCGCCACAACGGCGATGAGCCGCAGCGGGTGTCCGACCAGATGTCTGAGGCCTGGCTTGCGTTCGCCCGAACGGGCAACCCGGCGACCGCAGTCCTGCCCGACTGGCCGGCGTATGACGCCAAGCGCCGCGCGACCATGATCTTCGACCTCGAAAGCACGCTGGTCGACGATCCCTGGTCAGAGGTGCGGACGATCCTGCAATCCTAGAACGCTCGCCCCGCCTAATGGTGGGGAGAGGGCAGGTTGAAGGGGGAGGTGGCCGTCGGTTGGCACGGCGGCGCGTTGACAAAGATAGTTAGGCAACCTAACTATACTTCGTCATGACAACTCTACTCGACCGTCCGGACCAGGACGTTTCAACCTTGGCCGACGCCCTTCGGCCGTCCCTGCTGAAGATCAGTCGCCAGCTCCGCCGCGAGGCGCAGCCGCTCGGCCTGACCCCGCTCGACGTGACCCTGCTCAGCACCGTCGGCAAGCGCGAGGGGGTCGGCGTCTCGGAGTTGGCCGATCTCGAGCAGACCTCGCGCCCGACCATGAGCGCGCACGTGAAGCGGCTGGAAGCCGCCGGTTGGATTTGCCGCCTGCCCCCCCCGGCCGAAGACAAGCGGCGCTTCGGGCTGGTGATCACGCAGGCGGGCAAGAAGGCGCTGGACGCCGTCCGCCGTCGCCGCAACGATTGGCTGGCGCACCGGCTGGCCGCGCTCAGCCCGGGCGCCCGCGCGGCGCTCGCCAAGGCTGCCGGCCCGCTCGCCCAGATTGCCGGAGGGCGCGCGTGAGCGAGACGCTGCCCGAACGCCAGCGCTTCATGGCCGGGGCGCTGGCGCCGATGATCATCGGGTGCGCGCTCTTCATGCAGACGCTGGACTCCACCGTGATCTCCAACGCGCTGCCGACCATGGCGCGCTCGCTGCACGAAGACCCTGTGACGCTCAATCTGGCGATCACCGCCTATCTTCTGGCCGCGGCGGTCTTCCTGCCGATCAGCGGCTGGGCCGCCGATCGTTTTGGCGCGAAGAACGTCTTTCGCATCGCCATCGTCGGCTTCGCCGCGAGCTCGCTGTGCTGCGGCCTCTCCCACAACCTGTTCGAGCTCGTCGCCGCCCGTGTCGTCCAGGGCATGGCCGGCGCGATGATGGCGCCCGTCGGGCGGCTTGTGCTGCTCAAGAGCGTGCCCAAGTCCGAGCTCGTGCGGGCGATGTCCTACCTGACCATGCCGGCGATGCTGGGGCCGGTGCTCGGGCCGCCGGTCGGCGGATTCATCGTCACCTATTTCTCCTGGCGTTGGATCTTCTTCATCAACATCCCGGTCGCCATCCTTGGCGTGATCCTGGTCACCATCTTCATCGAGAACGTGCGCGAAGAGCATGTGCTCAAGCTCGACTGGCGCGGGTTCGTGCTCTCGGGATTCGGGCTCGCCGGCATTGTCTATGGCTTCGAAAACCTCGGCCGCGGCATGATGCCGATCACCGCGCTAGGCGGTCTTCTGGTCGGCGGCGCGGTCTGCCTGGTGATCTACTGGTGGCACGCCAGGCGGACGCCGCACGCCATCCTCGACCTGACTCTGTTCCGCATGCCGTCGTTCATGACCTCGACCATCGGCGGCACGCCCCTGCGCATGGCCATGGGCTCGACGCCCTTCCTGCTCGCGCTCCTCCTGCAGCTCGGGTTCGGCATGTCGGCGCTGGAGGCCGGCCTGATCACATTCACCAGCGCCGCCGGCGCGCTGCTGATGAAGACCACCGCCAGGCCGATCATCGCCTGGTTCGGGTTCAAGAACGTGCTCGTGTGGAACACGATCATCTCCGGCGTGATCTTCATGGGCTATGGCTTCTTCACGATCGGCACGCCGCACTGGCTGATCATCGCCACGCTCCTGGTCGGCGGCTTCTTCCGCTCGCTGCAATTCACGGCGCTGAACACGCTGGCCTACGCCGATGTCGACCAGCCGCGCATGAGCCGCGCCTCGAGCCTGGCCAGCATGGTCCAGCAGCTGTCGCAGAGTCTGGGCATCGGCTTTGCCGCTCTTCTGCTCAGCCTGCTGCGCCACGGCCACGAGTCTCTGCACACGCTGAAGGCTTCCGAGGTGACGCCGACCTTCTTCATCATCGGAGCGGTGTCCCTGCTCGGCCTCTTCTTCTTCGCGCCACTGCCGCATGACATCGGCGCGGAGGTTTCCGGACGGCGGTCGCGGCAGACGGAACCCGGGCCCTTGTCGCTGGGTGCGTTGACGCCGGTCAAGGACTGAGTCTCAAGTCGGGTCAGGGCTGGCGTCGCAAGACCGGCCGGCGGGAGGCCGCATGGATTTCGAGATCGCCGAAGAGCATCGGATGCTCAAGGACCTCGTCGCGCGCTTCGTCGCCGACCAGCTGATGCCGCTCGAGGCTGGCGTGCTTGCCGGCGAAGCGGCCGGCAAGGGTCTCGGCATCGACGAGGCCGATCGCATCCGCATCGACAAGGTCTCCAAGGAGCTCGGCCTCTGGGGCCTGGACGCACCGGAGGACATCGGCGGCGCCGATTTGCCGAACGTGGCGCTGATCGGCGTCAACGAGGAGCTGGCCAAGACGGTCACCCCCTACACGCTGCCGCCGGACTCGCCGAACCTGCGCATGCTGATGGCGACCGTGAACGAGCGCCAGCGCGTCGCCTATCTCGAACCTTACGTGCGGGGCGAGGCCGTCTCGGCGATCGCCATCTCCGAGCCCGGCGCCGGCGGGGATCCCGCCGGGATGACCACGCACGCCGATAGGGACGGCGACGACTGGGTGATCAACGGGCGCAAGATCTGGATCAGCCGCGCGGCCGACGCCGACTTCACCATCCTGATGGCCATCACCGACAAGGAAAAGCGCGCCCGCGGCGGCATCTCCGCCTTCCTGATCGACAAGGGCGCGCCCGGCTTCAACGTGCTGCGCGCCATCCCCATGGTCGGCGGCGCCGTCACCTACGAGATTGCGATCGAGGACTGCCGGGTCGAGGGCTGGAAGCTCTTGGGGACCGAGGGCAACGGCTTTGCGCCGATGCAGCTTCGCCTCGGGACGCGACGCATCCAGATGGCGGCCTGGTCGGTCGGGATGGCCCAGCGGGCGCTCGATATGATGGTCGAGTATGCGCCGCAACGGGTGACGTTCGGCCAGCCGCTGTCGGAGCGGGGCGCCATCCAGTGGTGGATCGCCGACGCCGCGACCAAGATCCACGCGACCCGGCTGATGGCCTACGACTGCGCCTGGAAGCTCGATCAGGGCCGCGACGTCCGCCTCGAGATGTCGATGATCAAGGCGTTCGCGGTCGAGATGGCCTACGAGGTCGTCGATCACGCCATGCAGCTGTTCGGCGCCATGGGGATGACCCGCGAGTTGCCGCTGCAGCAGATGGCGGCCAAGCTTCGGGTCATGCGCATCTACGAAGGGCCGACCGAGGTGCACAAATGGGTGGTCGCGCGCACTTTGCTCGGCGGCCGGCGATAAGGAGACCTGCGATGAAGTCCAAGTACGGCGACGTCTCCGTCAGCCTCGACGCCCACGTGGCGACGCTCGAGATCGACCGCCCGCCCAACAACCACGTCAGCGTCGACTTGATGCGCGACCTGGCCGACGCGTTGCTCGATCTGGACGCGGAGGGCGATTGCCGCGCCGTCCTGCTCGTGACCGCGGGCCGTGTCTTCTGCGGCGGCGCCGATCTGGTGACGCCCGCGGCCGCAGCTCAGTCCGGCGTCTCCGACGCGGCGGTGACCGGCAATCCGCTCTATGTCGAAGCGGTTCGGCTGTTCTCGAACAAGATGCCGATCGTGGCGGCCGTGCAGGGCGCGGCCATCGGCGCGGGCCTTGGCCTTGCGCTCGTTGCCGACTTCCGCGTCGCCGCGCCGGAGGCGCGGTTCGCCGCCAACTTCGTCAAGCTGGGGTTCCATCCAGGCTTCGGCCTATCCCACACCCTGCCGCGCCTGGTCGGGCGCCAACGCGCCGCGCTGCTTATGCTGACGGGCCGCCGCATCCCGGGCGACGAGGCGCTGGCCTGGGGCCTGGCCGACGAGGTCGTCCCGCTGGACGAGCTTCGCCCGGCCGCCCTCCGCCTCGCGCGCGAGATCGCCGAGAATGCGCCGCTGGCCGTGCAATCCACCCGCGCCACCCTGCGCGAAGGCCTGGCCGAGGCGGTCAAGGCGATGACCGACCAGGAATTCGTCGAACAGTCGTGGCTGCGCAAGACGGCCGACTACCGCGAAGGCGTCCGCGCCGTGGCCGAACGCCGCCCCGGCGCCTTCATCGGCGCATAGAGGAAGAAGGACGCGAATGCCCAAGCTTCGCCGCGACGGCGTGGATATCTACTACGAGGTGCACGGCGAAGGGCCGGTCATCCTGCTCAGCCACGGCTTCGCGTCGGCGAGCGGCATGTGGAAGGGCCAGATCGAGCCGCTCTCGAAGACCCACAGGCTGGTCATCTGGGACATGCGCGGCCACGGCCGGAGCGACTATCCGGAGGACCGAGCCGCCTACACCGAGGAGGCGACGGTGGCCGACATAGCGGCGCTGCTCGATGCGGTTGGCGCCGAGAAAGCGATCGTCGGCGGCCTTTCGCTTGGAGGCTACATGTCGCTGGCCTTCCACCACGCGCATCCCGAACGGGTCGCGGCGCTGATGATCTTCGACACCGGACCAGGCTATCGGAACGATGAGGCCCGCGAGGGCTGGAACCAGACTGCGATCCGGCGCGCCGAGCGCTTCGAACGCGATGGGCCTGCCGCACTCGGCGCCGGGGCGGAGGTGCGCGTCGTCAGCCATCGCTCAACCGATGGGCTCGCCAAGGCCGCTCGCGGCATGCTGACCCAGCGCAATGCCAACGTGATCAACTCGCTGCCTGGGATCGGCGTTCCGACGCTGGTCCTGGCGGGGTCGAGGGACGAGCGATACCTGGCCGCCTTCGACTACATGGCCGCCAAGATTCCCGGCGCGAAGAAGGTGATGATCGAGGACGCCGGTCACTCTGCGAACATCGACCAGCCCGAAGCCTTCAACCGCGCCGCATGCGCGTTCCTGGACAGCCTTGGCGAGAGGGTCTGAGTGCCGAAGTCAGCAAAGCTCGATACACAGGCGACCGGGCCCCTGAAGGGGGTGCGGATCGTCGATCTGACCAGCGTGGTGTTCGGCGCCTATGCGACCCAGATGCTGGGCGACCTCGGGGCCGACGTGATCAAGGTCGAGTTTCCGGGCGGTCGGCGCGGCGACGGCGGCGATATCATGCGCTGGGCCGGCGTCCCGGCCGGCAACGAGGGCGCGCACGGGCTCGGCCCCATCTTCATGACCATCAACCGCAACAAGCGCTCCATCCTGCTCGACTTGCGCCAGGAGAAGGCCAAGCGGGCCTTGGCCCGGCTGATCAAGACCGCCGACGCATTCACGACCTCCGTCCGCTGGGAGGGCATGAAGCGGCTGGGTCTCGACTACGAGGCGGTCAAGGCGATCAAGCCCGACATCGTCTACGTGCACGGCGCGGGCTACGGCTCGGACGGCCCCTACGCCGGCGAGCCGGCCTACGACGACCTCGTCCAGTCCGCCTCGGGCCTGGCCGACCTCCTAAACCGCACGGACGGCCGGCCGGAGCACCGGCTGATCCCCTCGCTGATCGCCGACAAGGTCTCCGGCCTGTTCATGAGCCAGGCGGTACTGGCGGCGCTCTTCCACCGGCAGCGGACGGGAGAGGGACAGTTCGTCGAAGTACCGATGCTGGAGTGCGTGACCAGCTTCAACCTCGCCGAACACTTCTTCGGTCACGTCTATGACCCGCCGACCGGACCATGGGGCTATCCGCGCGTGGTCAACCCGACGCGAAAACCCTTCCCGACCAAGGACGGCCACATCGGCCTGCTGCCCTACACCGACGAGCAGTGGGTGCAATTCTTCGACATCGCCGGCTGGGGCGAGACGCTGGGCAAAGACCCGCGCTTCGCCGACTACGCCACCCGCCTCCAGCACGTGCGCGAGCTCTATGGCAAGGTCGACGAGGTCACCATCACCAGGACCACAGACGAGTGGCTGGCCCTGCTCAAGCCGCTGCAGATCCCGGTCGTCAAGATGAACACGCTGGACGACCTCGCCACCGATCCGCACCTCGAGGCGGTCGGCTTTTTCGAGCGCTATGAGCACCCGGAAGCCGGGGCCTATCTCGGGATGAAGCCGCCGATCAGATATTCGGCGACGCCGGCGAACGTGCGCCGCCATCCGCCGCGCATGGGCGAGCACACAGCGGAGATTCTGAACGAAGTCGCCGAGCGCGACGTCGCCGAATAGGAGCCGACGAAGCCATGCGTCTGCGTCAGGTCGCCTTCATCGCCCATCGGATCGCCCCGGTCGCCGACCAGCTCGGCCGGGTCTTCGGTCTCAAAGTCGGGTTCCATGATCCCGGCGTCGAGGTGTTCGGGCTCAAGAACGTCGTGATGCCGGTGGGCGGCGAGTTTCTCGAAGTGCTCGAGCCGTTCCGCGACGATGCCTCCGGCGCCCGCTATCTCGCCCGCCGGGGCGGCGACGCGGGCTACATGGTCATCTTGCAAGACGCCGATGCGCTGGCCCACCGCGCGCGGCTCGAGGCCGCCGGCGTGCGCGTGATCGCGAGGAGCCCCGACCGCCGCTACCAGTTCACCCACTTCCACCCGGGTGATTGCGCGGGCGTGCTCATGTCGATCGACTCCGTCGTTGGCGACGCCGGCTGGCGAGACGCCAAGAGCGACTGGCCGCCGGCCGGGCCCGGCTGGCGTGACTTCGAGAGCGAAGAGAGCCTCGGCATCGTCTCGGTGACCATCCAGTCGCGCGACCCGGTCGCCGCCGCCGAGCGCTGGTCGACGCTGCTGGCCGCGCCAGCCAAGCGCGCCGGTGCGGCGATGGAGATCGCTCTCGACCCGGGCCTCATTCGTTTCGTCGAGCCAGTGGACGCCGACGGGACTGGCGTGGTCGGCCTCGACGTCGTCATGCGCGACCCGGCCGCGGCATTCGAGGCCGCCCGGGCGCTCGGTCTGGAGACCTCGACCGACTCTGTCAGGATCTGCGGGGTCGCCATCCGGCCCGTGAAGGGGAGTTAGAGACATGCGCGCCGTCGTTGCCCGCGAGGGCAAGCTGACCTGCGAGGAGGTCGCTGACCTGACGCCCGCCGCCGGGCAGGTTCTGGTCAAGACCCTCTGCTGCGGCATCTGCGGCTCGGACCTGCACGCGCTGCATCACCTCGAGCATATGGCCGAGCTCGGCCGCCGCGCCGGCTCGATCGGCGGCGGCATGGACCCCAAGGCCGGCGTCGTCTTCGGACACGAGTTCTCGGCCGAGGTGCTCGACTATGGGCCGGGCTCGGCCAAACCGCTCAAGGCTGGCGCGCGTGTGGTCTCCATGCCGATCATCATGGGTCTGACCGGCGGCGCCTCGGTCGGCTACTCGAATGCCTACCCTGGCGGTTTCGCCGAGCGGATGCTGCTGACAGAGGCGATGCTGCTGGAGGTCCCGAATGGGCTAACAAGTCGCGAGGCGGCGATGACCGAACCCTTCGCGGTCGGCGCCCACGCCGTCGCCCGCGCCGCGATCAATGAACCCAGCGCGGCCCTGGTCATCGGATGCGGTCCGGTCGGGCTCGCGGTGATCGCTGGCCTGAAGGCCAAAGGCTACGGCCCGGTGACGGCCGCCGACTTCTCCCCCGCCCGTCGCAAGATGGCCGAGCGCTTGGGCGCCGACATCGTTGTCGATCCGGCCAAGGAGTCGCCGCACGCCAAGTGGTCGGAGATGGGCGTCGCCGCGTCCGGTCTCGAGCAGATGATGGCGCGGATGAGCGGCCAGACGGTCAAACGGGCGATCATCTTCGAGTGCGTCGGCGTGCCGGGCGTGCTGCAGAACCTGATGGAGGCGGCGCCGGCCGGCGCGCAGATCGTCGTCGTCGGCGTCTGCATGGTCCCCGATACGATCGAGCCCTTCTTCGCCATCGCCAAGCAGATCGATTTCCGCTTCGTGCTCGGCTACACGGCCGAGGAGTTCGCCGCCACGCTCCGCCAGATCGCCGATGGCGTGATCGATGTGAAGCCGGTCATCACCGATGCTGTCGGCCTGCCCGACGTCGCCGATGCGTTCGCCCGGCTCGCCGACCCGGAGAGCCAGGTCAAGATCGTCGTCGAGCCGTAGGGCTGTCCGCGGGGAGCGCCGCGCATGCGTGGGGGGCCGGCGCTGAAGAATAGATAACCGCCGATAACCTTACCGTTACTTAAACGGCGAACGCACTCTTTTTTAATCCAAAGTTTTCACCACGAATTAAGCCGGCGGGCGTGCAATAGGCGACGGGAGCCAAGCGATAGGGGGCGGCATGCCAATCCGTCAGAAACCCGCCGTCGAACGCCGGTCCGAGGTCAGGACGACCATCCTGCAGACCGGGCTGATTGAAGAGATCGTCGTGGTGCTGCTCGAGTTCGGCGGCTCCGCTCACCGCGACTCCGTCATCATCCGAGTCGCTGCCCGCCGCGGTCTCGATGAGGTCCCCGATCGCCTCCGGCGCGATCTTTTGAACGCGTTCGATCTGCATTGCGCCGGCGCCGGCGATCCCGAGCGATTGCTATGGCTTCCGTTCGGCGACGGCTCGCGCCGCTGGGCCCTGACCCCGGAGGCGTTCCAGGTCGTCGCCGCGCGTCAGCGCGCCGCCGGCATGGCGGCCGAGTCGATCGTCGAGCTCGCGCCCGCGCACGTGGCCGCCTGGGCCCGTTAGGCTGAGCGGCCTGGGCTGGCGCTGGAGGCTACTCCGCCGCGTCGGGCTTCTTGTTGAGCCCCATGGCCTCGAGGATTTCGGGGCGGATGTTCTCGGTCCCCTTTTCCTGGATGTGCTGGACGATGCGCTGGCCCACGGCCATGCGCGCCTGACCCATCGTGGCCTCGTGCGCCGCGCCGACCACCTTGTAGGACTCTTCGCGGTTGGCGTTCAGCGCCTGGAACCTCGGCGCCACGTGCCGCGCGAAGAGCTCGTAACTGCGCCTGGTTTCCGCCCAGTCGGCCCAGTTGTGCGCCATGTGCAGATAGCCGCCGTAGCCGCCGGACTGGCTCTCCAACCGTTCGAGCTGGGCGATGGCGTCGTCGGGTGTGCCGATCACGGCCAGGCCCGAGGCGATCAGCATGTCGACCGGATCGGCGTCGCCCGCCACCGCCAGCGGCAGCGCGGCCACGTCGGTAAAGTAGGAAATCCATTTGCCCAGGCCGAAGGCGACGTTCGCGCGCGCCTTCTCACGGGTCTCGGCGATGTGCATCGGCCCGACCAGCCGCCAGTCGTTGCGATCGACGCTCGTCCCGGACTCCGCGGCCTGCTCCTCGGCGATCGCCCAGTTCGAGGCGAGCGCGTTGAAGCCTCCGGCGGACGTCGCGCCAAGGGAGAGCAGGCCGATGCCATGCCGCCCCGCTGCCCGCGCCCCGGTCGGCGACACCTGGCTCGCCACCGCCATCTCGATGTGCGGCCGGGAAAACGGCGTCATCTGCAGCCGCGCGTCGACGAGTTCGAACCAGTCGGATTTGTGGGTGACGGTCTCGCCCTGAAGCAGCCGCACGATCACCGCCAGCGCCTCGTCCATCATGTCGCGCTGCTTGATCGGCTGGATGCCCATCATCAGCGCATCCGACGGCAGCGCGCCGGGGCCGACGCCGAACATGGTCCGGCCACGGGTCATGTGGTCCAGCTGGTTGATCCGGTCGGCCAGGATCAAAGGATGGTGGTAGGGCAGGGATGAGACGCCGGTGCCCAGCCGGATGCGCCGCGTGCGCTCGGCCGCGGCGGCGATGAACACCTCGGGGCTGGCGATGATCTCGAAGCCGGCCGAGTGGTGCTCGCCGATCCAGGCCTCCTCGTACCCCAGCCGGTCCAGGAGCTCGACCAGCTCGAGGTCGCGCTCGATGGCCAGCGTCGGGTTCTCGTCCAGCGGGTGGAAGGGGGCGATGAAGGCGCCGAAGCGCAGCCTGTTCGACGGCATGGAGCGTCCCTAACTTATCTACGATCTCCTATGAACGCGCGGCCGCGCGGCGGCAACCCTGCGCCCAGGCGATCATGCGGTCAGACGAGCTCGACGGCGTCGGGGTCCGAGCAGGCCACGGTGATTGGCGCCCGGTCGCTGGTCTCGCGGCTGAGGGTCAGGCTGACCGTGCGGCCGCCGAGTTCGAGTGCGCTGATCCGCAATCGGTCGACGCCCTGCGGCAACCACCGGTGGCCGATGCGGACCTTGTCGGCCCAGCCGTCGATCTCCAGCCCGAGACAGGCCTGCAGCAGCATGAAGACCGAGCCGGCCGCCCAGGCCTGGGGCATGCAGGCGACCGGATAGGCGATCGGCGGCTCGCCGGGCGTGCGAGGGAAGCCGCAGAACAGCTCCGGCAGCCGAAAGCTGAAGCGGGTCGCCGCCCCGAACAGCTCCTCCATCACCTGCGCCGCATCGGCGTAGTGGCCGTAGCGCGCCAGACCCGCGGCGCAGAGGGCGGTGTCGTGCGGCCAGACCGAGCCGTTGTGGTACGACATCGGGTTGAAACGCACGGCGCCCGACGCCAGGGTGCGCAGGCCCCAGCCGGTGCGGAATTCGCCGGAGATCAGCCGGTCGCGCACACGGCGGGCGCGATCCGCCGCCGGCAGGCCGCTGAACAGCAGGTGCCCGACGTTCGACGTCATCGGGCGGCAGAGCGCGCCTTGGCCGTCGATGGCGAGGCCGTAGAAGCCTGCCTCCTCCATCCAGAACCGCGCCTCGACCGCCTTGCGGATCGCTTCGGCGCGCTCGCGCCAGCGCCCGGCGCCGTCGTCGTCCAACCGCTGGCCCAGGTCGGCCATGGCGAGAAAGGCGGCATAAGCGTAGCCCTGCACCTCGATCAGCGCGATCGGCGCCTCCGGGAAGCGGCCGTCGGCGTGGAAGATGGCGTCCTCGGAATCCTTCCAGCCCTGGTTGACCAACCCGCGCTTGTCGCGACGCGCATAGTCGATCAGACCGTCGCCGTTCGAGTCGCCGTCTGTCTCGAGCCACGTCGTCGCGGCTTTCAGGGCCGGCCACAGATCCTTGATCAGATCCAGGTCGCTGGTGCGCGCGGCGTAGGCGCCGGCCAGCGCGACGAACAGCGGCGTCGAATCGACGCTGCCGTAGTAGAGGCCGAAGGGAACCTCCCCCAGGTTGGACATCTCGCCGCGGCGCGTCTCGTGCATGATCTTGCCGGGCTGGGCGTCGCGGAACGCGGAGGTCTCGGTCGCCTGCCACTTGGCAAGGTAGCGCAGGACGCCGCGGGCCAGCCTGGGCTCGACCCACAGCATCTGCCAGGCTGTGATGAGCCCGTCGCGGCCGAACGGGGTCGAGAACCACGGTATGCCGGCGTAGGGATAGGGGCCGGTTTCGAGCTCGGTGGTGAGCAGCGCCAGATCCGCCCGCGACTGGTCGAGCCAGGCGTTGAAGCGCGCGCCGCGGGCGCGCACGTGGGCGCCGAGCCGCCGCTGGCGGCGGGCCTCGAGGATGGCGGCTGCCGCAGCCTCGCGAAAGCGCTCCCGGCTGGGCGTCTCGTCGACATCGGCGCCGACCTCGATGTAGAGCGCAAACGTCGCGCGCGGCTGCAATGAGAACATGAAGACCGCCTGCTCCGGCTCGAAACGCGCCGGCGGCTCGGAAAAGGCGATGACGCATTGGCGCTCGATCTTGTCCAAGCCGCGGTAGCCGAACGTGATCCGGCGCCCGTCATGGGTCGGCCCCGCGTGCTCGCCACGCCGTTTGCGGCCAAGGCCGCGAATCTCGAACATGTCGCGGAAGTCGGCGGCGAACTCGATCGTGAGCGGCAGGAGCTCGTGGTCCAGGCTGTGGTTGGTCACGCTCACGCGCTCGTAGAGCCTACGCCGCCACAGGAACCGGCGTCGTTCGACATGCATCACGCCCGGCGGCGTCGCGCGCTCACCCATTGCCGGCAGCGGACGGTTGGCGCCGTGGAAGGTGTAGACCACGTTGTTGCGCCAGACGGCGGCGCCCAATTTGGAGGGCGGCTTGCCGCCCGCCAGCAGACGAAACCGCGACAAGAGCCGCGTGTCGTCCTCGTAGAAGCCTTCGACGCCGCCGGCGATGTCTCCGTGCTCGTCAACGACCAGGAAGCAATCGCGGCTTTTCAGCGAGGCGAGCAGGTCCGGCCGTCCGACTTCCCGCCGATCAGCCTTGGCCTTCGGGGTGGGGCCGGAATCGTCCATGCCGTCCGATTAGGCGATGTGAACCAGCGCGCTGTCCAACCTTTTCGCCGCGCTCTCCGCGGTCCGGCACGGGATGAGGCCGCGATAGAGGGCAAGGTAGCGGTCGGCCATGGCGCGCGAGGAAAACCTCTGGTCGAAGCGGCGACGGATCGCGGCGCGGTCCATCTCGAGTGCGCGCGCGTACGCGCCATCCGCCTCGGCGTCCGAGCCGACGATGAAGCCGGTCAGACCATCCTCGACCAGCTCGGGCACGGACCCTGAGCGCCAGGCGATGACCGGCGTGCCGCACGCCATCGCCTCGATCATTACCAGGCCGAACGGCTCCGGCCAGTCGATCGGAAAGACCAGCGCATCGGCGGCGCCGAGGAAGTCGGACTTCTGGCTGTCTCCGATCTCGCCGATGAACTCGATCAGCGGATGGTCGAGCAGCGGCTCGATCTCGGCCTGGAAGTAGTCCAGGTCGGCGGCGTCCACCTTGGCGGCGATCTTCAGCCGACGGCCCAAGCGCTTGGCCATGGCGATGGCGCGATCCGGGCGCTTCTCCGGCGAGATGCGGCCGAGGAAGGCGAGGTAGCCCTCGGGACGCGTGCTCAGCTGGTAGAGCGCGCTTGGCACGCCATGATGCACGGTGCCCAGCCAGTTTGCGCCCGGCAGGTGTCGGCGCTGGTCGTTGGAGATGGAGACCAGCGGGTATTGCCGCCAGCGGGCGTAGACGCCGGCCAGGTCCTTGATGTCCAGCCGCCCGTGCAGCGTGCTGACCGTCGAGGCGGCGATGTCCTCGAAGAAGGGGAAGTGCAACATGTCGACGTGGAAGTGCAGGACGTCGAAGTCGTGCGCGCGCCGACGGACCTCGGCCAGCATGCTCATGTGCGCCGCTAGGTCCGACTTCAGCGGCGCCGGGTCGAGCCGGATCGCCTGATCGCGCACGGCGACAAGCTTGGCCCTCGTGTGCGCCTCGGCGCTGGAGAACAGCACCGTCTCGTGGCCGGCGTCCACCAGGGCGTCGCACAGATAGGCCACGACGCGCTCGGTCCCGCCGTAGAGCCTGGGCGGAACAGCCTCGTACAGCGGCGCGATCTGAGCGATCTTCATCGACGGCCTCGGATAGCTTGGGTGCGTCTCGCGCCCCCGCGAAGGTCCAAGCAACAAGGCGCCGTTTTGTTCCCTGAAACGCCGAAGATTCAGCCGTTTCGCCGCGCGACGACCACCGGGTGCGAGCTCGACAGGCCGCCGTCGACGACGATCGCCTGTCCGTCCACGTAAGAGGCCTCGTCCGAGGCGAGGAAAAGCGCGGCCGCGGCGATCTCCTCCGGTTGCCCGGCGCGACGGAGAGGGTTGAGCTGACCGATGCGATCCTCGCTGCCGCGCGCCCGCGCGCGCTCGAACACGCCGCGGGTCATGCCCGTCTCGATGAGGCCCGGGCAGATGGCGTTGACCCGCACGCCGGAGCCGGCGAGCAGCTGGGCCGAGGTCTGCACCAGGTTGATCACGCCGGCCTTCGACGCGCTGTAGGCCGGGCCGCCGGCGCCGGAGCGCAGGCCCGCGACCGATGCCGTGCAGATGATCGAGCCCTTGCCGGCCTCGCGCATGGGCTTCGACGCGTGCTTGATGGCCAGAAACGGCCCGACCAGGTTGATGCGCAGAAGCTCAAGCCACTGTTCGCCGGTCTGCTCCAGCGGCGGGTCGAAGCTCGTCGTGCCCACCCCGGCGTTGGCGTAGCAGACGTCGAGCCCGCCGAACTGGGTCACGGCCGTCTCGACCGCCTTGGCCACGTCGGATTCCAGCCCGGCATCGCCGGTCACCGCGATCGCTTCGCCGCCGGCGTCGCGAATGGCTTTAGCCGTCTCCTCGACCGCCGCCGCGCGGTCCATGGCGACCACCTTCGCCCCCTCGCGGGCGAACAGCTTGGCGCTGGCGCGCCCAATGCCGCTGGCCGCGCCGGTGACCAGCGCCACCTTTCCATCAAGACGTCCCACGCATCCGCTCCATCGTCTGTTCTTGGGCGCGATCTATTGAGCGCGCGGGCCGGCCGCGGCAAGGCTGTTCAGGGCGCGGGATCGGGCGCGGGTTCGTCCCTGCGAGCCAGCCTGCGCCCGCCCAGGAGGGCCGCGCCGGCCGCGAGCCCGGCCAGGAGGCCCATCACAAGCGTCGCCTTCGGCCGCATTTGCGCCGCCGTATAGAGGCTCTGCTCGTGAACGCCCTTGTAGTAGGCGCGCTCGCGCAGGTCCTGGCCGGCCTGGTGCAGGTTGTCGGACCGGACCTTGCCCACCCCGGCCGGATCCCGCTGCAGGATCGGAGCGAGGATCGCCGTCATCGGCTCGGTAAGGCTGGGGGCCAGCCCAGCGAGGAAGGCCAGGACCGGGCCGCTGGACCCCACGGACAACTCGCGCACGCGATGCTCGGCGGCGTACAGGATCGCTTCCGCCACCAGCGGCGTTGCATAGACCGGTGGCGGATTCCGCAAGCCGGCGTCGGTCAGGTTCTTGGCATGGTCCTTGTACGGAGTGTCGATGGCCGCGGGCTTGATCAGGGTGACCGAGACCGGCGCGCGGTCGCGCATGAGCTCCATCCTGAGCGCGCCAGTGAACGCCTTGATCGCATGCTTGGACGCCGCATAGGTCCCCTGCAGCGGGATGGTGATGTCGCCGAGCACCGAGCCCAGGTTGATCAATGCCCCGCCGCCCGGACGCTCGCGCAGGTGCTCGACCGCGACCAACGAGCCGTAGACGACTCCCCAGTAGTTGGTGTCGAACAGCCGCCGCTGGTCCTCGATCGAGGTCGCCGTGATCGGCCCGAAGATCGTGACGCCGGCGTCGTTCACCCAGGTATCGAAGCCGCCGAAGCGGTCGATGGCGGTTTGGGCGATGGCGCGGACGTCTGCCTCGCATCCGACGTCCGCGACGGCATAAGCGGTCTTGGCGCCTTTGCCGGTCAGGTCCTCGCAGACCGCTTTCAGCGCCGCCTCGTTGCGGGCCGCCAGCACCAGACGCGCGCCGCGCGCGGCCGCGGAGCGCGCGGTCGACAGCCCGATGCCGGAGGTCGCGCCGGTGATGACGATCACCTGCTCGCGAAGCGGCTTCAGCCTCAGGGGGTTGCGACGCGACGCCATATTGCCTCCGACCGCTAGGTCAACGGCCCGAAGGACTGAGCGGTTCCAGCCTACCTTAGGCCCTCTCCCCGCGGGCGGGGAGAGGGAAGCAACGGGCTCTATCGCGGACTGATCGCCGTCGACGGGACCCAACCGCGGTTGCCGTTCTCGTCATCCACCTGCCACCAGACGCCGTTCTTCTCGCCGGTGGGGAAGACCTCGTCGGTGGTCGTGAGATCACGGACGCGATGCGAGTCCGGATCTGGCCCGGAGCGCATGACGATGTCATGGGTGACGCTGTAGGCCTGCTGTGGGCTGTTGGCCGCAGAGGCCGCCGCAGCGGCGCCGCCCTGGCTCTGCATGTAGTGCACGAGGTCGGTGAAGGCGTTGAAATAGGCCGCGGCGATGACCTGGCCGATGTCGGTGTTCGAATAACCGCCGCCGGCCGCCGCGATGAAGCCGGCCCAGCCGACCGCGCCGCCGCCGATGCCGAACGAGACGTCGGTCTTCTTCGCGCCGCCTTCGGCCACGTACAGCTGCTCGGTGGTGCGGGCATTCTCGAGCGTGATCAGCGTGTGCGCCTCTTCGCTCTTGGTTGAGATTCCGCCGGCGATCGCGCCGAACGCGCCGGGCAGGAAGTGGCCGAGCGCCGCGCCGACGTTGTTGCCGCCGGAGTTCTCGTTCGAGTTGGCGATGTCGGGGATGATGAAGTAGTCGGCCGTGGCGATCTGGCCGCGTCCGACGTTGGAGTTGCGCTGCAGCTCGCCGGATTGCGCCAGGCTTTCCTCCTGGTTGCGCATGGCGAGGCCCGCGTTGCGGTCGACGATCCTCAGGCAGCCCGAGCGCGAGGCGTAGAGCTTGAGCAGTGACTCCGGATTGGAGAGTCCGAGCCCGCTCCACCAGTCGTGATCAGGCTCCTCGATCGCCGCCGTGCCGATCGGGCTCGCGCACTGCGGCAGCTGCGGCGTCGTCTGGTCCTTCGGCTGGCCACGGTCCATGCCGTACTGCGCGGCGGCCGGGCCGGCGGCGGTGAGACCAAAGAGGACCGCGAACATAGCCGCGGCCTTGGCAAGGTATTTCATCGTCGCTCCCCCGGGTTTGGACGGCTGGCTGAGCTTATCCGTGACCCGAGGGGCGATCAATCAACACCTAGTACCCATTCAGTCGTGCGTAGCGGTCGCGGTGGTAGGACTGGCCGCCGTAGGAGGCCTCAGCCGCGCGCGCGCGCTTGAGGTAGAGACCGGCGTCGTGCGCGTCGGTCATGCCGATGCCCCCGTGCATCTGCACCATCTCGTTGGAGACCAGGTGCAGCGTGTCGCCCATCTTCGCCTTGGCCAGCGATACCAGCTCCGGCGTGTCGGGCGCGTTGTTGTCGATGGCGGTCAGCGCCGCCTCGACGCAACTGCGGGCGAGTTCGAGGTCGGTGAACATCTTCGCCGCCCGGTGCTGCAGCGCCTGGAAGGCGCCGATCACCTGGCCGAACTGCACGCGGGTCTTCAGGTAGTCGAGTGTGACGTCGAACGCCTGGGCGGCGGCGCCCAGCATCTCGGCGGCCAGCCCGGCGCGGGCGCGGTCGAGGACCTTCTCCAGCAGGTCCCAACCCTTGTTGGCCTCGCCGAGCACGGCGTCGGCGCCGACTTCGACGTTCTCGAAGGACGCGTTCGCGGCGCCGCGGCTGTCGGCCAGCTTCAGCGCCTTGCGCGTCAGGCCCTTGGCGTCGGTCGGCACGAGGAAGAGCGTGATCCCTTCCTTGTCGCCGGGCTTGCCGGAGGTGCGTGCGGAGACGACGTAGAGGCCGGCGGCCATGCCCTCGAGCACGAAGGTCTTCGCGCCGCTTAAGGTGTAGCCCGCGCCGCTCTTCTTCGCGGCCAGCGCGACCTTTTCCGGCGCGTGGTGCGCGCCCTCGTCGATGGCGAGCGTGGCGACGAGCTCGCCGGAGGCGATCTTCGGCAGATAGGCGCTTTTCTGGGCGTCCGTCCCGCCGAGGATGATGGCGCTGGCCGCCGCCAGCGCGGACGACAGGAGCGGCGAGGCGGTCAGGGTCCGGCCGGTCTCCTCCAGGATGAGGCCGAGGCTCAGGTAGCCGAAGTCGGAGCCGCCGTATTGCTCGGGGATGATGACGCCGGTCCATCCCATCTCCGCCATCTCGGCGAAGGCGGCCGGGTCGTAGCCCAGCGGCAGGCCTGCGTCCCGCATCTTGCGGAAGGCCGACACCGGCGACTTTTCTTGGGTCCATGTGCGCGCTGAGTCGCGCAGCATGCTTTGTTCTTCAGTCAAAACGGCCATTTGAATTCGTCCCTAGTTTGAAGTGCTGTTGATCGGGTCCGGGAGGCCCAGGATCCGCTTGGAGATGATGTTGTTCTGGATCTCGTAAGAGCCGCCGAAGATGGTCGTGGCCTTGCCGCCCAGCCAGCCGCGCACGGCGGCGAGCTCGTCGGATGTAAAGCCTTCGCCCTCCCAGCCCAGGCCCTTGGCGCCCATGATCTCGAGCGTGAGCTCCGCCTGGTCCTGCCCGACCTTGGTGCCGGCGTTCTTCATGATCGAGGTCGCCGTGCTCGGGCCTTGGTTCGAGCGAGCCTCCGTCATCATGCGGATCGCCGTGAGTTGGAAGGCGCGGCGCTCCATGTCGTGCGCCGAGATGCGGGTCCTTAAGTCCGAATCCGCGATCCGTCCGTTGTCGTCGACGCCGACGTAGGTCTTCGCCAGATCCGGCACCGAGCCGCCGACGCCGAACATGCCACCGCCGCCGCCTCCGCCGCCACCGCCGGAGAGGCCGCTGCGCTCATGCTGCAGCAGGCGCTTGGCGATGGTCCAGCCGCCGTTCAGCGGCCCGACCAGGTTCTCCTTGGGCACTTTGACGTCGGTGAAGAAGGTCTCGCAGAAGGGCGAGGCGCCGGCGATCAGCTTGATCGGGCGGACCTCGACGCCAGGCGTCTTCATGTCGATCAAGAGGAAGCTGATGCCCTCGTGCTTCTTCGAGGTGTCGGTCCGAACCAGGCAGAAGCACATGTCCGCCCACTGCGCGCCCGAGGTCCAGATCTTCGAGCCGTTCACCAGCCAGTGGTCGCCCTTGTCCTCGCAGCGCGTCTGCAGAGACGCAAGGTCCGAGCCGGCGCCCGGCTCGGAAAAGCCCTGGCACCAGTTGATCTCGCCGTGCACGATCGGGGGGATGTGGGCCTTCTTCTGCGCCTCGTTGCCGTACTCGAGCAGGGTGGGGCCGAACATCATCACGCCCATGCCGCCGATCGGGTTCCATGCGCCGACGCGGTTCATCTCCTGCTGCAGCACCCGCGCCTGCGCCGGCTCGAGGCCGCCGCCGCCGTAAGCCTTCGGCCAGGTCGGCACGCCCCAGCCCTTCTCGCCGATGCGCTTCTTCCACAGCCCGACGTCGCCGCCGGTCTCGCCTCGACCCTCGAGGAACATCATCCCGCCCCGGCCCTTGAGCGAGGGGGGGAAGTTCGCTTCCAGCCACTCCCGGGCTTCGGTGCGGAAGGCGTCGAGATCCGCGCCGCCAAAGTCAGCCATCTGTTTTCACTCCGTCTTCGCGACGATCCCTAAGCCGATGCCGTCGGGTCAGGCAACCCGAGGATCCGCTTGGAGATAATGTTGTTCTGGATCTCCTGCGAGCCGCCGAAGATGGTGGTGGCCTTGCCCGAGAGCCAGCCGCGCACGGCCGAAAGCTCGTCGGCTTCGAAGCCGTCGCCCTCCCAGCCCAGACCCTGGTGGCCCATGATCTCGAGCACCAGCTCCGCGCGCTCCTGTCCCATCTGGGTGCCGGAGTTCTTCATGATCGAGGTCGTGGCGCTGGGGTTCAGGTTGCCCCTCGCCTCGGCCATGGCGCGCTGCAAGGTCAGGGCATGCGCTTTGGCCCGCATCATATGGTTCGCGACGCGCGCGCGCAGGTCGGAGTCGGCGATCCGGCCCTTCTCGTCCAGGCCGACGTACTTCTTGGCGATGTCGGCGACGCTTGCGTTGCCGCCCATCATGCCGCGGCCGCCCTGGCCCGACCGCTCGTGCTGCAACAGGCGTTTGCCGACCGTCCAGCCGCCGTTCAGGGGCCCGACCATATCGTTCTTCTCGACGCGGGCGTTGGTGAAGAAGGTTTCGCAGAAGGGCGACGAGCCGGCGATCAGCTTGATCGGACGCGTCTCGACGCCCGACTGGTGCATGTCGATCAGCACGAAGCTGATGCCCTCGTGCTTCTTGGTCTGATCGGTGCGCACCAGGCAGAAGCACCAGTCTGCGTACTGGGCGCCGCTGGTCCAGATCTTCTGGCCGTTCACCACCCAGTGGTCGCCGGCGTCCTCGCACTTGGTCTGCAGGCCGGCCAGGTCCGACCCGGCCCCCGGCTCGGAGTAGCCCTGGCACCAGCGCACCTCGCCGCGCACGATCGGCGGGATGTGGCGCTTTTTCTGCTCCTCGGTCCCATACTCGAGCAGGGTCGGGCCGAACATGCCTGTGCCCATGCCGGCCACCGGGTTGCTGGCGCCGATACGCTCCATCTCCTGCTGTAGGACGCGCGCCTCGCTCTGGCTCAAGCCCCCGCCGCCGTATTGCTTGGGCCAGGTCGGCGCGCCCCAGCCCTTTTCGGCCATGCGCTGTTTCCAGCGCTTCTGGTCCTCGTTCGGGTTCAGCATGGCGGTCATCGCCGCCTCTTCCGAGGCCGCGTCCGCGTCGCGCCGGAGCGACTTCGGGTAGTTCTCTTCAAGCCAAGCCCGCGCCTCGGCGCGGAAGGCGTCCAATTCGTTGCCGCCGAAATCGGCCATGATCTATCTCCTCAAATGCAATCGCGAGCCGCCAACAGCGCGGCCGCCCGCTCAAATCACTTCGGGTCGGGCAGACCCAACACGCGCTTGGCCACGACGTTGATGTTCACTTCAGAGGTGCCGCCCTCGATCGAATTGCCCTTCGACCGCAGCCAGCCGCGCGCGGCGGTGATCTCGCCGGGCGAAAAGCCGTCGCCCTCCCAGCCAAGGCCTTGCGCGCCCATGGCCTCGACCATCAGCTCGGAGCGCTCCTGGGCGAACGCCGCGGCCGCGTACTTGATGATCGACGTGGCGGCGCTGGGCCCGTTCGAGGCGCGCGATTCCGCGGCGATGCGGGCGGTGGTCAGACCAAAGGCCTGGAAGTCCATCTTGTTCTTGGTGATGCGCGAGCGCAGGTCCGCATCGGCGAGCGCCCCGGTCTCATCGTGGCCGACGTAGCGCCTGGCGATCTGGCCCAAGTCGCCCGCCGCGCCGCCCGCGCCGCCGAACCCGCCCGAGATGTTCTGCCGTTCGTACTGCAGGAGGCGTTTTGCGATGGTCCAGCCGCCGTTCAGCTGACCGACCATGTTCTCCTTGGGGATCTTCACGTCGGTGAAGAAGGTCTCGCAGAAAGGGCTCTCGCCGGAGATCAGCTTGATCGGCCGCGTCTGGACGCCGGGCGTGGCCATATCGATCAGCACGAAGGAGATGCCCTCGTGCTTCTTGGTCGTGTCGGTGCGCACCAGGCAGAAGCACCAGTCGGCCCTGTTGGCGTACGAGGTCCATATCTTCTGGCCGTTGATCAGCCAGTGGTCGCCCTTGTCCTCGCAGCGCGTCTGCAGGCCGGCGAGGTCCGATCCGGCGCCGGGTTCGGAATAGCCCTGGCACCAGCGGATCTCGCCGCGCGCGATCTTCGGCAGATGTTCCGTCTTCTGTTCTTCGTTAGCGAACTCGAGCAGCACCGGCCCCAGCATCCACAGGCCGAACGACACCAGCGGGGCACGGTAGCCGCCAAGGGCGATTTCGCGTTCGAGCACCCGCGCCTCGGCCGAGGAGAGACCGCCGCCGCCATACGCTTTGGGCCAGGTGGGCGCCGTCCAGCCCTGCTCGGCCACGCGTCGCATCCAGACGATCTGCGGGTCGTCGCTGCTGGCAAACGCGCGCCCGCCCCAGATCGCTTCCGGGTCGGTCTTGGCGTGCGGATCCTTGAGCTCGGCCGGATAGTTCGCGTTCAGCCACGCGCCGACCTCGGCGCGGAACGCGTCCAGCTTGTCGGCCCCAAAATCAGCCATCGGCGCTCCTCGCGCGGTCGTCTGCACTTTCGCGGTCCCTCTAACTTACTCCGCGTGGGGCAGCCAGCAAGCCGGTTCGAACAACTGTTTGACAGCCTTCGACGGTCGAAGCTCTGGCCACAACGGTGTCAGCAGCAAGCGCCTAGCGTCGGGCGATAAGGAGCCCGCGATGTCCGCGACCGTGTTCGACCGATTTGAGATGCCGCCGTGTGCGCGCCTGTTGGGCTGGACGCTGCTCGACCACGACGCCGAGCGCGGCTGGGCGAAGCTGAGCTTCGAGGGGCGTCCGGAGTTTGCCAACCCGGCCGGCTTAATCCAGGGCGGGCTGCTGGCGGCGATGCTCGACGACGCCATGGGGCCCGCCGTGCTGTTGATGACCGAAGGTCGCCTCTACAGCTCGACCATCGACATGCACGTCAGCTTCCTCGCGCCGGCCCGACCGGGCCGGTTGATCGCCGAGGCGCAAGTGCTGCAGCTCGGCAAGACGGTCGCCTTCACCGAAGCAAAGCTGATGGACGAGCGCGGAACCACGCTAGCGCTCGCCAGAGCCAGCCAGCGCCTCGTCCCGGTCGAGCGACTGCCCGCCTAGGGCCCCTTAAACCGCTGGCGCCCGGGTCGTGGCGTGACATCCTCTGCGCGCAACCGAGTCGGAGGACCGCCATGCGGGGTTGGGTGATGATCGGCGTGGTGGCGGCGTCGGCGGCCATGATCGGCGAGACCGACTCCCAATCGGTGTTGGTCAAGGGGCCGTATGACGCCAAGGCCACCGTCACCGAGGCCGAGATGCGCGGGATGCAGAGGGCGACGGTGACCACTCCGTATGGCGCGAAGGCGACCTATTCCGGCCCGCTGATCGGCGAACTCTTAGCCGAGGTGGGCGCTCCATCCGACAAGCGGCTGCACGGCGCGCCGGTGAACCAGATCATCATCATCACCGGGGAGGACGGGTTCACCACCGTGCTCTCGCTGGCCGAGACCGAGAAGAGCTTCCGCGACCAGCCGGTGATTCTGGCAGACACGGAGAACGGCAAGCCGCTGAACGACAAGGAAGGCCCCTTTCGCCTCGTCATCGGCGGCGAGCTCAAGCCGGCGCGCTCCGTCTGGAACGTGATCGAGATCGAGCTTCGACCGGTGAACACCGGCTCGCCAATGCCGGCCAAGCTGCCGGACTAGCCCCCCCCGGCGGCGAAACCCTGGCCGGGACTCCCGGCTCAGGCCAGCCGGTGCTAGGCTGCGGGTCTCTTTCCGGGGGGAAAGCTCATGAAAACGAGACTCATTGCGGCCCTTTGCGCCGCGGCGGCCGCGGCGGCGTCGCTGACCGGCTGCGCGCCATCGCACGATCAGCAGGTGGCGCGGGGCCAGTATCTGGTGAAGGTGATGGGCTGCGGCGATTGCCACACGCCCGGCGGGCTCTCGCCCAAGCCCGACATGACGCGGCTCCTGGGCGGGTCCGACTCCGATTTCATCATTCCCGGCCTCGGCGTCTTCGTGCCGCCGAACCTCACGCCAGACAAGGCGACGGGGCTCGGCACCTGGACCACCGATCAGATCGTCGCAGCCATCACGACGGGGGCGACGCCCAGTGGCCGCACGCTGTCGCCGGCCATGCCGTGGACCGACTTCGCCAACCTCACCAAGGCGGACGCGACCGACATCGCGCTCTATCTGCAGAGCTTGCCGGCCGTCAGCCACGCCGTGCCCGGGCCGGGACCGTCGCGGGCCTGTGTTGACAAGGCGGAGGAGTGCATCGTCGGCCGCGAGGCCCCGCCGCACTAGCCGCGCCGGCCTCGCCCGCCCGGTCGGGTCACCGATGGCGACCAGCCGCCCCGCCGCGGCGCGCCGCCGCGTCCGCGCTCGCCGCTCCAGGTGTGGGCGTCGGCCGGGCCGTGCCGCTGGGCGGCGATGCGCCGCTCGACCAGCGCGCGCGCCTCGGCGAGGCGGGCGGCCTCGTGCTGGGCGTAGCGCAGCAGCTCGAGCGTCGCCGCGGCGGCGTCGGGATCGGCGGGACGCTCGACGTAGGCTCCCATGTCAGCGTCGCGCGCGGGCCGCTCCTCGCGCTCGGTCCACCCGCGCTCCACCAGCGCGGCGAAGCGGGCCTCGAGCCGATGCTTGGCGAAGGTCACGGCCGCCGCCTTCGAGTTCACCCGACCGGTGTCGATGGTGTGGAGCGCGCGGGCGGCGGCCAGCGCCGCGAAGCACTGGAAGAGATGGGTCTTCAGCAGATCGCCCTCGACCGCCAACTTGGCGAAGATCTCGATCAGGGCTTGCGCCTCCGCCCGCACCATCTCCGCAGTCACCGGCTCGATCAGCCCGCGCGGATTCGGCCCCGCCAGAACGACGCCTCGCTCGCGCAGGATCCAGCGCGGGATCTCGCGGTTGTCGTGCTCGCTACGCACTAGCTTGTCGCGGCCGTTGCCGATGAACCAGAAAGGGTAGACCTCCGGGTGCAATCCACTGGCTCCGGGGTCTGTCCAATTGTCGGGGCGTGGTTCGCCCGGCGGGTCGCGCGGCTCGGGCGACCGTCGCCGGATGATCGCCGCCGGAGCGTAGGACCCCTCCAGCCGCATCGCCCAGTGGTTCGGCAGCTGGTGCAGCTCGGCATGCAGCGCCTGCAGCGCGGCCAGAGCGTCCGGGCTCAGGTCTTGGCGGGTGACGATGACGAAGTCGACGTCGCTGCGCTCATCAGCGTCGCCGAGCGCAAACGAGCCGTGCAGGTAGGCGCCGACGAAGTTGTCGCCCAGCGCGGCGCGCGCGCCGTTGACCAGGCGCTCGAGCAGCGCGTTCAGTTCTGGATAGGGGGTGGGCCGGCGCGAGCCCGCGTGAGCGTCCTTGGATTTCGGCATGGTGTGTGAGGTCCGTGCAATCGATTGAAAGCGGGCCGCATCCGCGCGAAGGCGTGCGGCGCGGCGGCGTCAGCCCAAGTGGGCCGGGCTCAAGGCCTCAAACGATTGATTTCACACATCGGTCTTCTTTCGGCCCGCGAGGCGAGAGAGGGCACGGGTTCTAGCACAGACCGGCCGGCGTGCAATCGCCGCCGCGCCGGCTCGCCTGGCGCGAGGGTTCGCGCTAGCAAGGCGCTCGCATGTCCGCCGCCGCTCCGCCCTTCGACGCCATCGTCTTCGACCTCGGCGGGGTGATCGTCGCGCACGACAACGCCTTCATGGTCGAGCGGGTGGCTTCGCGCTGCCGGGCGACGCCGCGCGAAGTGAGCCGGCTGATGCGGCGCAAGGACTGGGGTTCCGGCCTGCCGATCGAAGGGCTGCATCGCGAGCTCAGCGACGAGCTGGGCTACAGCGCAGACTACGCGACGTTCAGCGCCGACTGGTGCTGCCACTTCACCGTCGACGATTCGATGCTCGCGCTCACCCGCCAGCTCGCCGCTGAGCAGCGGGTGATGCTGTTCTCCAACACGAACCAGGTGCACTGGGACTTCCTGGTCGCCGCCACCGGCGGGGACCTCGCCGCGTTCGAGGCCTATCTCAGTCATCAGCTGCGCAAGTCGAAACCGGCCGTCGAGGCTTTCGAGATGGTCGCCCGGCAGGCGGGGATCGACCCTGCGCGATCGATCTTCTTCGACGACGTGGCCGAGAACGTCGAAGGCGCGCGGCTGGCCGGCTTCCAGGCCGAGGTGTTCACCAGCGAAGCGGCGCTCCGGGCCCTGCTCACGGAGCGGGGCGTCCGGCTCGATTGATGCTGGGGTTTCGGCCCCGGCCGCGGTATCGCGGCCGGCCGTTGGCGATCGGGATCAGGCAGCCGACGGCGAAGACCACCGCGACGGCGCAGATGAGCAGCCGCCAGGTTTGTGCGCGCTCCTGCAGGTGCAGCGCGACGAGTTCCGGCTGCTCCTCGGCGAGCTTCGCTGCGGCGGTCGGATCCAGGCCGATCGCCCGTTGGAACGCGGAGCCCGCACGCCCGCGCCGGGCTTCGCGCCAGCGTCGGCGGGCGGCGCGCCAGTCGGCAGGCAATTCGCGCATCGTGGTGATTTCAGCCATCGCCCGCCAAGCCTAGACCGCCCGAGCCGCGCTGGCGACATTGTCCGCGCCCGATGCGGCTGGCCTCGCCGCAGGCTCTCCGTTAGGGGTCGAGGGAACGATAAGAGGAGGAACGGGCCATGCGCGTGTCGAAGCCCCGGATCGCGCCGATCGCGGTCGAGGACCTGACCGACGAGCAGAGGCAGGCGGCGGCGCCGATGCTCGCGACCGGCCGCTTCCTCAACATCTTCGCCACCCTCGTGCACGCTCCCAAGGCGCTCACCCGCTTCAACGAATGGGGCAGCTACGTCCTCTCGCGGCGCAACAGCCTGAGCACGCGCGAGCGCGAGATCGTGATTCTGCGCACAGGCTACCTCTGCAAGTCGGGCTACGAGTTCACCCAGCACACCGCGATCGGCATACGCGAGGGGCTGAGCCAAGACGAGATCGCCGCCATCAAGAAAGGCGCGGACGCCGGCGGCTGGACGCCCGCCGAGCAGGCGTTGATCCGCGCTGCGGACGAGTTGGTGCGCGACTTCTTCGTCAGTGACGCGACCTGGGCCGCGCTCCGCCAGCACTTCGACGAGAAGCGGTGCATGGACGTCGTCTTCACGGTCGGCCAGTACACCCAGGTCTCGATGTTCCTGAACAGCTTCGGCGTGCAGCTCGAGCCGGGCGCCGTCCTCGACCCCGACCTGAGGGCCTGACGGTCATGGGCGAGCGGCTGACGGACAAGACCGCCATCGTCGTCGGCGCCGGGCAGACGCCGGGCGAGACCATCGGCAACGGCCGCGCCATGGCCATCCTCTTCGCCCGAGAGGGCGCGTCGGTGCTTTGCGTCGACCGCATCCTGGCCCGCGCCGAGGAGACGGCGGCGATGATCACGCACGAAGGCGGTCGGGCCTCGGCGTTCGAGGCCGACGTCACCCGCGCCGACCAGGCGGCGGCCATCGTCGAGACCGGCAAGGCGCGGCTCGGCCGCGTCGACATCCTGGTCAACAACGTCGGCATCGGGGGAACCCAGGGCGGCCGCGACGGCCCGGCCCAGCACGCCGACGAAGTCGCCTTCGACAAGATTCTCGAAGTGAACCTCAAGGGCATGTGGCTGACCACCAAGGCCGCCATCCCGGTCATGCGCGAGCAGGGGGGCGGGGCGATCGTCAATATCTCATCGCTGGCTTCCTACTCCGGCGGCAACCAGGTGGCCTACGAGGTCTCCAAGGCCGGCGTGAACCGGCTGACCACCAGCGTCGCCGGCGCGAACGCGAAATACCATGTGCGGTGTAACGCTGTGCTGCCCGGCCTGATGGACACGCCCATGGCGATCGAGGGCATCGCCCGCGCCAGCGGCCGAACAACCGAAGAGACGCGCGCGGCGCGGAACGCGCGCGTCCCCATGGGCCAGATGGGCACGGCCTGGGACACCGCGCACGCGGCCCTGTTCCTCGCCTCCGACGACGCCAAGTTCATCACCGGCATGCTGCTGGTCGTCGACGGCGGCATGTACGTGCGTTGAAGAAAGGAATGGGTTCAGATGACGAGGCAAGCCATCGATCTCGACACGCTTGCGGGCCTGTTCGACGGCCATGTCGACATCCGGCGCCGGCCGAACGCGGTGCAGCCGCTGCGCCATCCGCTAGCTGACACCGGCTTCCTCGACCCGTTCACCCGCTGGGTCGCGTCCTGCGCGGCCGGCGTGCGCATCCGCATGATCAGCGACATGACCAGCCTCCGCGTCGCCTCGACCCAGCGGTCGACCGGCGCAGCCGGCCCCGATGCACGGCCCGCCAACTACGAGCTCTACATCGACGGCAAGCTCTGGAAGCGGCAGGCGGCGACAGGCGGCGCGACGCTGAACGCCGAGGGCGGCCTCGACGGCGACGAGCGCGCGACAGTCCTCTTCGAGGGGCTGCCTCCAGGCGAGAAGCAGATGGAGCTGTGGCTGCCGCAAACGGCCACCGTCTCCATCACCGGCGTCGAGGTCGACGACGCCGCCAACGTCGCGCCCTGGCCGGACGCGCGCAAGCGGATCGTCTTCCACGGCAGCTCCATCTCCCACTGCATGGAAGCCGACGGCGGGTCGGGCGCGTGGCCGGCGGTGGCCTGCGCGCTGGCCGACGCGCGGCTCCTGAACCTGGGCTGGGCGGGCTCCTGCCTCATGAGCGGTCTCGCCGCACGCGCGATCCGCGACCAGCCGGCCGACGGCATCGTGCTCAAGCTCGGCATCAACGTGCACGGCGAGGGGATGCTGAAGGAGCGGACCTTCCTCGATTCCGCCCATTCGATGATCTCCATCATCCGCGAGAAGCACGCGGCGACGCCGATCGTGGTCGTCTCGCCGATCTTCTCGGCCAGCCGCGAGCAGAGCGGATCGGCCGGCGGCCCATCGCTCGCCCGCATGCGCGAGCTGCTCGAAGGCGTGGTCGAGGCGCGGGTGCGCGCCGGCGACGAACACATCCGCTACCTGTCGGGCCTCGGCCTCTTCGACGCCGCCGACGCCCCGGACCTGCCCGACGACCTGCACCCAAACGCAGCCGGATACCGCCGCATGGGCGAGCGGTTCTATGCGCAGGTGCTGAGGGATGGTCGCTGGCTCGGCGGCGAGGCGCTTGGTTGACGCGGCGGCGACTTGCTAAGGGGACGCCCTCGTCAGGTTTTTGAGGCAGCGATGGCGGACGGCGTTTTCGACTACATCATCATCGGGGCGGGCTCGGCCGGCTGCGTGCTGGCCAACCGCTTGTCGGCGGATCCGCAAGTCCGCGTGCTGCTGCTGGAGGCGGGGGGCAAGGACAATTCCCTGCTGGTTCGCATGCCCGCCGGCGTCGGTGGCCTGATCAGCCAGAAGGGCGACTACAACTGGGGCTTCTGGACCGAGCCGGAGCCGCGCCTGGGCGATCGCAAGCTCTGGTGGCCGCGCGGGCGGGGCTTGGGCGGCTCCTCCTCGATCAACGGCATGATCTACATCCGCGGCCACGCCCGCGACTATGATCAGTGGCGGCAGATGGGCCTGACCGGCTGGGGCTATGCCGACGTCCTGCCCTACTTCAAGCGTTCGGAGACCTTCGAAGGCGGCGCCGACGCCTACCACGGCGCCGAGGGGCCGCTGCACGTCTCGAAAGCCTCCTCGAAGAACCCGATCTACGGCGCCTTCATCGAGGCGGGCGTCGCCACGGGTCACCGCCGGACCCAAGACTTCAACGGCTTCCAGCAGGAGGGCTTCGGCCCCTATCAGATGACGATCAGGGACGGCGAGCGCTGGAGCGCGTCGGCCGCCTACCTGCGCCCCATCGCGGGCAAACGTCCGAACCTCACCGTCGAGCTCGGCGCGCGCACGACGCGCATCCTGGTCGAGACGGGCCGCGCCGTTGGGGTCGCATTCGTGCAGGACGGCAAGGCGCGCGAGGCGCGGGCCGAGCGCGAGGTCATCCTCGCGGCCGGCGCCGTGCAGTCGCCGCACATCCTGCAGCTCTCGGGGATCGGCGATCCCGAGCGGCTGCGCGAGGCGGGCGTCGCCGTCGTCCACGCGCTCAAGGGCGTCGGCGAGAACCTGCAGGACCACCTCGACGTCATCCTGTCGTGGGAGACGCCGACCATAAAGACCGCCTACTCTCGCTCGAGGGGCCTGGGCATGCTGACCGTCGGCTTGAACTACATGCTGTTCAAGCAGGGGTTCGGCCGCGAGCAGTTCCTCGAGGCCGGCGCGTTTCTCAAGTCGCGGCCCGACCTCGACCGGCCGGACCTGCAGCTGCACTGCGTGCTGGCGATCATGAAGAACCACGGCAAGGAGAGCGTGCCCAAGGACGGGTTCTCGGTGCACGTCTGCCAGCTCCGGCCCGAGAGCCGCGGCCGCGTGGGGCTGGCCTCGGCCGATCCGCTCGCCGACCCGGCGATCTTCGCCAACTACCTGGCGACCGACGAGGACCGCCGCGCGCTGCGCGAAGGGACCAAGCTGGTGCGCGCGGTTGCCGAGCGGGCGCCGATCGTCTCGATGCGCGGGGTCGAGGTGGCGCCAGGTTCAGGCGTGCAGACCGACGCCGAGATCGACGCCTGGATCCGCGACACCGCCGAGACGATCTACCATCCGGTCGGCACCTGCCGCATGGGCGTGGACGGCGACCCGCTCGCCGTCGTCGACGCGGAGCTGAGGGTGCAGGGCCTTGCGGGCCTGCGCGTCGTGGACGCCTCGGTTTTCCCGACGCTGGTCGGCGGCAACACCAATGCGCCGACGATCATGGTGGCCGAAAAGGCGTCAGACCTCATCCTCGGCAAGCCGCTGCTGAAGCCCGAGGAGGCCCCGGTGTTCGGCGATCCGACACGCGAACTCGCGCCAGCCTGACCGTCCCTCTGACCACGAAAAGCACGAAAAACACGAACAATATCCGACGATAGCGCACCGCGGGCTCCGGTCGGCGCGTTTGTGTTCTCCGCACTTTTCGTCGTTACTCTTTGCTGCGCCCGGCAAGGTCCACTATAATGGACAAATGTCTGCTATCGAAGACGACACCGAAGCAAAGCTTGCCGATCGCCTGAAGCTGGAGCGCGAGGGGCGCGGGTGGAGCCTCGCCGAGCTCGCCACGCGCTCCGGTGTTTCCAAGGCGATGATCAGCAAGATCGAGCGGCGCGAGGCGAGCCCGACCGCGGTCACCCTCGTCCGCCTGGCGTCCGCCTTCGACCTCACGCTCGCCGGCCTGCTCGCCCGGGCGGAGGCCTCGGCTGGCCCGCTTGTGCGCGCCGCCGACCAGCCGCTCTGGCGCGACCCGGCCACCGGTTACATCCGCCGCCAGCTGTTCCAGCGGCCCGACCACCCGCTCGAGCTGGTCGCGGTCGACCTGCCGCCCGGCGCGCGGGTCGGCCTGCCGGCGGCGTCCTACGCCCGCATCCGCCAGGTGGTCTGGGTCATCGGCGGCCGGCTGATGATCGAGGAAGGCGGCGTCCGCCGCGAGCTCGGCGGCGGCGACTGCCTGGCGTTTGGCCCGCCGGCCGACACCGTTTTCGCCAACGAGACGCGCGAGGCGGTGACATACCTCGTCGCCATCGCGCGCAGCTGATGTCGGTGACGCAAGCGATCGACATCGCGCCGCTCACGCCAGACGCGGGGGTCATCGGCGAACTCTCCGATCTCCTCGTCGCGGTCGTGGCCGCGGGCGGGTCTGTGAGCTTCATGCACCCGCTGCCGCCCGCCGATGCAGAAGCCTTCTGGGCCGGGTCCTTGGCGGCCGCCGATCGCGGCGAACGGGTCGTGCTCGGCGCGCGGATGGGCGGTCGCGTCGTGGCGACGGTGACGCTCGCCTTCGTCCCTTGGCCAATCAGCCGCACCGCGCGGAGATCGCCAAGCTGATGACCGCGCCCCAGCATCGCGGCCTCGGGCTCGCGACGGCCCTGACGCGCGAGGCCGAGCGTATCGCCCTCGCAAGAGGGCGCACGCTGCTTACGCTCGACACGGCCGAGGAGGAGGGCGCGTCGGGGTTCTACGAGCGGCTGGGCTACGTCCGCGGCGGGTTCATCCCCGACTATGCGCTGAAGCCGCACGGCGGCCTCACCGGCACGATCTTCTACTACAAGCGGCTGGGCGCCTGAGCAGGCGCAGGCACCCAATATTCCGCTCATCCCCGCGAAAGCGGGGATAAGCGGATAAGGAGTGCGCGACGCCGCGCCTCAGGCCTGCGCATATCCCAGCCGCTTGTTGAGCTCGTCCAGCACCTTGATGGCGGCCTCGGCGATCACCGTGCCGGGTTGGAAGACGGCGGCGACGCCCTCTGCCTCGAGCGCGGCGAGGTCTTCGTCCGGGATGACGCCGCCGACGACCATCATGATGTCCGCCCGCCCTTCCGCCGCCAGCGCCGCCTTCAGCTCCGGCACCAGGGTCAGATGGCCGGCGGCCAGCGAGCTCACGCCCACCATGTGCACGTCGGTGCGCGCGGCCTCGGCCGCGGCTTCCTCAGGCGTCGCGAACAAGACGCCTACGTCGACGTTGAACCCGAGGTCGGAAAAGCCGGTCGCGATCACCTTCTGGCCGCGGTCGTGGCCGTCCTGGCCGAGCTTGGCGACCAGGATCGAGGGCGCGCGCCCATCGGCGGCGGTGAAGGCCGCGACCATCGCCTTCGCGCGCTCGATCTTGGCGTTCGGGCCGGCCTCCTTGGCGTAGACGTCATGCAGCAGCCGGATCTCGGCCTGATGCCGTCCAAATGCCCGCTCCAGCGCCAGGCTGATCTCGCCGACGGTCGCCTTCGCCCGCGCCGCCTCGATTGAGAGCGCCAGCAGGTTGGCGTTCCCACGCGCGCCGTTGGTCAGCGCCTCGAGCGCGCGCTGGACGGCGGCCGGGTCGCGCTCGGCGCGCAGCTGCGCAAGCCGCGCGATCTGGTTTGCGCGCACCTGCGCGTTGTCGACCTTCAGCGTGTGGATCGGCTCCTCGCTCGCCGCCCGATAGCGGTTGACGCCGACCACGCTCTGCCGGCCGGAGTCGATGCGCGCCTGGGTGCGGGCGGCGGCTTCCTCGATGCGCAGCTTCGGCAGGCCCTGCTCGATGGCCTTGGCCATGCCGCCGATCGCCTCGACCTCCTCGATGTGGCCAAGCGCGCGGGCGGCCAGGTCGGCGGTCAGGCGCTCGACGTAGTAGGAGCCGCCCCAGGGATCGATGGTGCTCGTCTGCCCGGCTTCCAGCTGCAGCACCAGCTGGGTGTTGCGGGCGATGCGGGCGGAGAAGTCGGTCGGCAGCGCGATCGCCTCGTCGAGCGAGTTGGTGTGCAGGCTCTGGGTCTGGCCGCAGACGGCGGCCAGCGCCTCGATGGCGGTCCGCGGCACGTTGGTGAACACGTCCTGCGCCGCCAGCGACCAGCCGCTGGTCTGCGTATGGGCGCGCACCATCAGCGAGCGGGGATCCTGGGGCGCGAACTTGGCCGCCATCAGGTCGGCCCATAAGAGGCGCGCGGCCCGCTGCTTGGCCATCTCCATGAAGGCGTTCATGCCGGCGTTCCAGAAGAAGGAGACCCGCCGCGCGAAGGCGTCGACGTCCAGCCCCGCCGTGATGCCGGTGCGCACGTACTCGATCCCGTCGGCCAGCGTGTAGGCAAGCTCGAGGTCGAGCGAGGCGCCCGCTTCCTGCATGTGGTAGCCGGAGACCGAGATCGAGTTGAACCGCGGCATCTCGGCGGCCGTGTAGGCGAAGATGTCGGCGACGATGCGTAAGGAGGGTTCGGGCGGATAGATGTAGGTGTTCCGCACCATGAACTCTTTCAGGACGTCGTTCTGGATCGTCCCGGCGAGCTTGGCCGGCGGCACGCCCTGCTCCTCGGCGGCCACGATGTAGAGGGCCATGATCGGCAGCACCGCCCCGTTCATGGTCATCGAAACGGTCATCTCGTCCAGCGGGATGCCCTGGAACAGGACGCGCATGTCGAGGATGGAATCGATCGCCACCCCGGCCATTCCGACATCGCCGGCCACGCGCGGGTGGTCTGAGTCATATCCGCGGTGGGTGGCGAGATCGAAGGCGACCGACAGACCCTTCTGCCCGGCCGCCAGGTTGCGCCGGTAGAAGGCGTTGGAGTCCTCGGCGGTCGAGAACCCCGCATACTGCCGGATCGTCCACGGGTTGGTCGCATACATCGTCGGATAGATGCCGCGCACGAACGGCGCGAAGCCGGGGTAGGTGCGAGCGAACTCGAGATCGGCGATGTCGCCGGCGTCGTAGGCCGCCTTGACGGCGATGCCCTCCGGCGTTTCCCAGCGCTCGTCCCCGTTGGCCAGCGGGGCCGCGGTCGGGGCGGCGAACGCGACGGTCGTGAAGTCGGGGAACTGGCTCATGGCGTCACCGGCTCGAGCGCCGGGCAGCGGCTGTCCGGACCCGGGAGCCGCGCGGAAGGGGCGTCCACGGCGAACGCCGCTGGGTCCGCGGGCTCGGTGGCCGGCGGCGTATCGTCAGCATTCGGATAGAGCGTGTCGCCGATGCGGGGGGCCGCTGCCGCTTGCAGGGCGGCGTGGTCGGCGGCGACGGCGTCCGCGATGTGGCCGTTCTCCAGGGCGGCGATGATACCGCCCTCGGCCTCGATCGCCTGGAACGCGGCCCAGCCGGCGCGGGCGATCTGATCGCTGAGGGCCTCGATGAACCAGGCGCCGGCGCCGGGGTCGGCGACCGCGCCAACGTGCGCCTCTTCCATCAACACCAGCTGGGCGTTGCGCGCCTGGCGCCGGGCGAACGCCGTCGGCGGTCCGAGCGGGTCGGTGAAGGCGCCGAGGATGACCGCGTCGGCGCCGCCGGCGGCCGCGCCGAAGCCGGCGAGCGTGAGTCTCAGCATGTTGGTCCAGACGTCGCGCGCGGCCAGCATGCGCGCCGAGGATCGCGCCTCGATCACCGCCGGCGAGCTAACGCCGCAGGCTTCGGTCATGCGCGCCCAGATCATCCGTGCGGCCCGCATCTTGGCGATGGTGCGGAAGTATTCGGCCTCCGCCGAGACGCCCAGGCTGATCTTGCCGAATGCCGTTTCGATCCCGAGGCCCGCGCGAGTGAGCGCCTTGGCGTAGGCCAGCGCGCTCGCCGCCGCGACGCCGAGCTCGATCGCCGCGCCGCCGCCGGCCTCGTGCGCCACGCGCCCGCGGGCGAGGAAGAGGCCCGCCTTCGGGTAGGTCGACTCGAGCCGCGCCGCCGTGTTCGCCGCGGCGATCAGGTGCGCCTCAATCGGGCCCGGGCTCACGCCGGCCCGCGCGAAGGCGCTCAGCGGGTCGAGGTTGAACAGCAATTTCGCCGCCGGCGAGGATTTCGCGACCTCGGCCAGCCAGTCGGCCGCCGTCGGGCCGAGGAAGCCCGCGTCCAACCCGACCGGCGCGAGTTCGAGGATCACCCCGTCGAGCACCCGCGCCAGCCGCTCGGCCGAGCCGATCGCGACGCCCCGGCGACCGCCCGGGTCGATGCGCACGAGGACCGAGGCGGCGCCGCCCTCGAGGTCGGCGAGGATCTCGCGGTTGGCGTGCGCCGGGTCGGGATGGGCCGTCGCGGCGCGGATGTCCCAGGGCCGGTCCGGGTCGCGCGGTGAAAGTGAGAGCGCTGCCGCGTGCGGGGCGTCCGCGGCGGTATAGAGCGCCTGGATCGTCAGCCCGTCCGGCGTCCGCCGCTTCAGCCGCTCGACGTCGCCGTCCTTGAGCGTGCTGGCGACCATCGCCAGCCAGGCTTCCCGCGTTGCAAGCGGCGCGTCGTCCATCGCAAGACCGGCTCCAATACCAATCGCGGCTTATCGGCTATAGCCGGGATTGGCCAGATTGACGCCTGGTCGGCCAAGCCGCGCGGCGGAGCCACGCCGAGAAGCAGACCACGGAAAACACAGAAACCACGGAAAGGAACACGTCGGTCGTCATAGGACTAGGCGCTCAACGCGCGCCTTCGGCGCGCACCCAAAATTGACCAACAAACCGACCTTCAAACCGGTGGTCCTGAGATAGTTCAGAACCTGCGCCCGATGCTCGGGTGCGATTTCTCGGGTAGCCTTCAGCTCGACGATGATCCTGCCGAAACAGACGAAGTCGGCTCTGCACGCTTGCCTAAGCGGCTGGCCTTTGTAGGCCAGGGCTAACATTGGCGACGCTTCGAACGGAATACCCTGGGCCGCGAACTCGATCGCCAGACACTCCTGGTAGACGGCCTCGAGGAAGCCCGTCCCCATCTGGCGGCTTACCTCGAACACGGCTCTGCGGATAAGGAACGTCTCGTCGGCAAAGAGCAGCTGTCCGTGTTTTTCGTGTTTTCCGTGGCTTACTTCCGACGGCGTGTCGTCCATGTCAGGCGAACTCCACCAGGACGTCGTCGGCGGCGACGCTGTCGCCGGCGGCGGCATTCACGGCTTTCACCACCCCATCGCGCTCGGCGCGGATGATGTTCTGCATCTTCATCGCCTCGATGATGCAGACGATCTCGCCTTCGCGCACCATCTGTCCAGGCACAGCCTCGATCGAGACGACCAGCCCCGGCATCGGCGAGACGACCAGCTTGGAGGTGTCGGCCGCGACCTTCTCGGGCAGCCGGTCGTGCATCGCCGCCGACACAGGCGTCAGCACCAGCACCCTGGCTTGCGCCGCGCGATGCCGGATCACGAACCCGTCGGCGGCCGGCTCGACGGTGGCGGTGAAGGCCCGCCCGCCCATGCGCGCCTTGAAGAGCGCAAGCCCTGGCCTCCAATCGACCTCGGTGAGCTCCAGGTCGCGGTTCTCATCGAGCAGGCGGACGACGAGCCCATGTTCGGTGTCGCTCAGCGCCACGCGTCGGTGCGTCTTGCCGAGCAGGACCACCCACTCGCTGCGCACAGGCCCATTGGACACGCGTCGCGCGCGAGCCGCCAGCAGCCGCTGCGCGTAGCCGCCGACCGCCGTCATCAGGTCGGCCTGGAACGGCGTCGGCTCGGCAAGATGGAACCCGTCGGGGAACTCGTCCGGGATGTAGCTGGTCGAGAGCGCACCGGAGCGAAAGCGGCCCTGGTCCATCACCCCGGCGAGGAAGGCGAGGTTCGAGTTCAGGCCCTCGACGTGGAAGTCCTCGAGCGCCCGGCCCATGCCGTCGATCGCCTCGGTGCGCGTTTCGGCCCAGGTGGATAGCTTGGCGATCATCGGGTCGTAGAACATCGAGATCTCGTCGCCCTCGCGCACGCCGGCGTCGTTGCGCACGAGGTAGCCGCCCGCCTCGCCCTCGACCGGCGCCTGGTAGCGGACGAGGCGGCCAATCGACGGCAGGAAGCGCCGCAGCGGGTCCTCGGCGTAGACGCGGCTCTCGATCGCCCAGCCCTTGATGGCGAGATCGCTCTGGCCGAACGCCAGCCGCTCGCCGGCCGCCACGCGGAGCATCTGCTCCACGAGGTCGACGCCGGTGATCAGCTCGGTCACCGGATGCTCCACCTGCAGGCGGGTGTTCATCTCGAGGAAGAAGAAGCTCTTGTCCTGGCCGGCGACGAACTCGACCGTGCCGGCCGAGTCGTAGCCGACCGCCTTGGCCAGCGCGACGGCCTGGGCGCCCATCGCCGCGCGGGTTTCGGGATCGAGCAGCGGGGAGGGCGCTTCCTCGATCACTTTCTGATTGCGTCGCTGGATCGAGCATTCGCGCTCGAACAGGTGGACGACGTTCCCGTGCTTGTCGCCCAGCACCTGGATCTCGACGTGGCGCGGGCTTTCGATGAACTTCTCGATGAATACCCTGTCGTCGCCGAACGCCGACTTCGCTTCCGCCTGTACGGCGGCGAAGCCTTCGGCCGCGTCCTTGTCGTTCCAGGCGACGCGGATGCCCTTGCCGCCGCCGCCGGCCGAGGCCTTGATCATCACCGGATAGCCGATGGCCTTTGCCGCCTTGGCCGCTGCGGCGGCGCTTTCGATCTCGCCCACGTGGCCCGGCACGACCGAGACGCCGGCCGCCGTCGCGAAGCGCTTGGAGGCGATCTTGTCGCCCATCGCCTCGATCGCCTCAGGTCTAGGGCCGATGAAGACGATGCCAGCCTTCGCGCAGGCGCGGGCGAAGCCGGCGTTCTCCGAAAGGAAGCCGAAGCCCGGGTGGATGGCCTCGGCGTGGGTCTCGTCCGCCGCTGCGATGATCGTCTCGGCGACCAGGTACGACTGGGCGGCCGGCGGCGGCCCGATCCGGATCGCCTCGTCCGCAATCTCCACGGCGAGGCTGTCGGCGTCGGCGTCCGAGTAGACCACGACCGTCGCGATGCCCATCCGCCGGGCGGTCTTGATGATGCGGACCGCGATCTCGCCGCGATTGGCGATGAGGATCTTCGAGAACATCCAGCCCCGGGCGGCCTCCCAACGTTGCTCGCGGCTTATCGGCAATTCGAAGGCTTGGCCAGATTGACCCAGGGGCGGGCCTGTGGCGTCTGGGGCTCGCTGCCGCAACCGCCGGATGAGCCTGTCACGCCATGCTGATCGTCTACGACCACCCGTTCTCTCCCTACGCCCAGAAGGTCAAGATCGCGCTGCGCGAGAAGGGCGCCGCGTTCGAGGCCAAGCTGCCCGAGGCCCTGGGCGCGGGCGGCGCGCGCGGGGCGTTCGCCGCCGCCAATCCCCGCGGCGAGGCGCCTGCCCTCACGCCCGTGCTCGGGCAGCCCGGGGCATGAGTGTTCGCGTCGCCGTCGTCGGCCTTGGCTGTGTCTCCGGGCTTGGGCAGGGCGTTTCGGCGAACTGGTTGAGGCTGAAGCAGGGCGTTGGCGCCATAAGACCGCTGGAGCGGCGTCATCCGGACGCCGACTGGCTGACCATGCAGGGACCGGCCGCGGCCATCGACAGCCTCGATGTGAGCGCGGCGGAAGCCTTCGCCGGGCGAAAGGTCACCGCCCAACTGGACCCGGTCGCCGCCTATGCGGTCGTCGCCACCCACGAGGCGCTCAGCGACGCTGGGCTGATCTCAGAGCCCGCCATCCTCGCGGACGCCACGGTTCTCTATGGCGCGGCCAGCGGAGGGAACCTCACGCAGGAAGAGGGATTCGTCCGTATTTTGCTCAAAGGTCAAACCAACACCCATCCGCTGACCGTCCCGAAGATGATGAGCAGCGCGGCCGTGAGCCAGCTGTCGATGATTTTCGGCATCCGCGGCATCGCGTTCGCCATCTCCAGCGCCTGCGCGTCCTCGTCCCATGCCATCGCCGAAGCCGCCCATATGATCCGCGCCGGCCGGACCAAGGTCGCGATCGTCGGCGGCGCCGAAGCCAGCCTCACCTTCGGCGCCTGGGCGTCCTGGCGCGCACTGCGCGTCATGGCGCCGGACGCCTGCCGGCCGTTCTCGATTCGTCGCAAGGGCATGGTGCTGGGCGAGGGCGCGGCGAGCCTGGTGCTGGAAGACCTCGACCACGCCCGCGCGCGCGGCGCGACGATCTATGCGGAGATCATCGGGCTGGGCGACTCCTCCGACGCCGGCCACCTGACCGCGCCCAGCGCCAGGGGGGCGGACGCGGCCGTGCGGCGCGCCTACGCCGACGCCGGCGTCCCGCCCGACACGCCGGTCATCGTGAGCGCGCACGGAACGGGCACGCCGCTGAGCGACAGGATCGAATCCGAAGTGCTGCGCGGCGCGCTCGGCGGCGATCTCGGCCGTCATCGGGTGATCGCCACCAAATCGGCCCACGGCCATCTGCTCGGCGCCGCCGGCGCGATCGGGTTCATGGCCGGCGTGCTGGCGCTGCGCGAGGGCGTGGCGCCACCCATTCTGGGCTATCTCGGGCCGGACCCCGAGTGCGACCTGCCCCTGGCGCTCGACCAAGCGCAGCCTTTCGAAGCCGAGGCGCTGGTGTCCAACGCCTTCGCCTTCGGCGGCCTGAACTCGGTCCTGATCGCCCGCCGCGCCTAGGGCGCGTTGAGACTGGATGCGCGGCGCGGCAAGCACGGCGCCCTTCTCCCCTCGCGGGAGAAGGTGGACCGCGACAGCGGGCCGGATGAGGGGCCGTGCCGGCGCCCTGCGACTATCCGCTCGAAAGCTAGTCGGGAGGGTCTGTGCGGCCCCTCATCCGACCGGGCCTGCCGGCCCGGCCACCTTCTCCCGCGAGGGGAGAAGGCACGCCAACCAGGAGACGGCGCCGACCAGTCTCAATGTTCTAGCCTAAGCGCCCGAGCGCTGGCGGCGCCTGACGTCCGGTGACATGCTTGGTCCGTAACGCTGCTAGGCGGAGGGTGGGATGGACGATGTGTCCATGCGCGCGGGCGTTCTGGAACGGGCGACGGGGCTCTATGACCTGATCAGCGCGGAGGCGGTCGCCGGCGAGCTCTTGGGCCGCCTGAGCGACCGCGTCGCGGCGGCGCTGCTCGGCTCGGGCCTGCTGCAGGTCCTGATCCCGGAGCGCGACGGCGGGCTTGGCGGCAGCCGCCTGGAGTTCTTCGAGGCCGTCGAGGCGATCGCCCGCGCCGACGGATCGGCGGGTTGGTGCGTCTCGGTCTGCAACACGGTGAACCACGCCGCCTTCCTTGGCCTGCCGCCGGAAGGGCGGAACGAGGTGTTCGGTCACGGCCCGGTGTCGTGCTGGACATCGCTGATACCCAGAGCCGTCGCGACGGAGGTCGAGGGCGGCTTTCGCGTTTCGTGCCCGGGATCGTTCGGGTCCGGGAGCTCGCTTTCCAGCTGGGTGCTCGTCGCCGCCAACGTCGGCGACGCCGGCGCCGGACGCTACCGCGCGTTCGTGCTGCCCAAGGCGGAGGTGGAGATCAAGGACGGCAGCTGGGACGTCATGGGCCTGCGCGCCACCGCCAGTATCGACTACACGATCACCGATCGGTTCGTGCCGGCGCGGCGGAGCTGGGCGTACGACTGGGCGACCAGAGACCCCTCCAGTCCGGTGTCGGCGGCCGACGCGATCCGTCTCAACGCCGCCGGCCTCACCGCGTTTGCATCCGGCCTTGGCCAGCGCGCGCTCGCCGAGCTGATCGCGTCGGCGACCAAGACCAAGCGCACGGTGGCCGAGGGCCTGCAGGCCGAAGACAATGTCGTGCAGTTCGGCATCGGCGAGCTCGACGGTCGCGTCCGGGCCGCCAGGAGCCATCTCCTCGGGCTGGTCGCGGCGATGGACGAGAGGGCGGCGCAGGCTCTGACGACGAGCCCGGACGAGGCGCTCGCGCTCGCTCAGGCCTGCCAGACCCTGGCGCGGGCGGCGCGGGACATGGTCGTTTTCGCCTTCGACTACGCCAGCACCTCGGTGGTCTACGCGCGTGCGCCGCTGCAGCGGTGCTTGCGCGACATCTTCACCGGGCTGAAGCACGCCGCGTTCACCCCGGCGTTCCTGAGTCTGGTCGGCAAGAAGCAGCTCGGCCTGCCGTACTCCCGGACCGTGCTGTAACGCGCCCCAAGAGCAAACCCGGTCAAGACAGGGCGCGTCCGGCGCGGCATGCTGGGGCGTGACCGACTCCGCCATTCAGAGCGATCCGCTGGAGCGGGCCCAGCGCCACATCGATGCGCACCTGTTCGAGCCGCTTACGCTGGGCGCGCTTGCCGAGGCGGCGCGGCTTTCGGCCTACCACTTCACCCGCGAGTTCGGGGCGCGCTTCGGCCTGAGCCCGATGGCCTATGTCCGCGCCCGCCGGCTGGTCGCAGCGGCCAGCCGCCTCGCCAGCGGCGCCGCGCCGCCGCTCGTCGAGCTTGCCTTCGAGTGCGGATTCGACAGCCAGGAGGGCTTTACCCGCGCGTTCAAGCGCGCCTTCGGCGTGCCGCCCGGCCGTTATCGCCGCTCGGACACACCAACGCGCATGGAGACCATCGCCGCCATGACCGAGCGCGCCCAGGTCCGCATCTCGGTCACGCAATCGCCCGAGCCGGTGCGCAAGGGACGCCTGCGCATCGCGGGGTTCGCTGCCGTGTTCAACTTGCAGGACAAGGCCGGCATCCCCGGGCTCTGGGAGCGGCTCGTCCCCATGCTGCCCCTGCCGGGTCAGGCCGCGCCTGAGACCTTCGGCGTCTGCGCCGCCGCGCCGGCGGCCGCGGAGCCGGGCTCGATGCGCTACCTGGCCGGCGCGCTGCTTGCGCCTGACGCGCCGGCTCCCGACGACCTCGACGTCATCGAGCTTGCGCCACAGGCCTACCTGGTCTTCCGCCAGGTGATGGACGGAGGGCCGGTGCATCCGCAGATGGACGCCGCGGCGAAGGAGATCTGGGGCGAGCGCCTGCCCCGGTGCGGCCGCAAGCTCGTCCAGGCGCCCGATCTCGAATTCTACCCGGCCGACTCCACGCCCGATCAGGCCGGCGCCTGGGTGGAGTGGTGGGTTCCGGTGGAGGCGTAAGGCCCCAGCGCCTCGATCAGCGGCCCCAGGCGCCCCTCGTAGCGCCGCCAACGCCCGACCGAGGTCGAGAACAGCGGCTGGCGCACCTGGGCGGCGCTTGCGGTCGTCACCGCCCGCTCGGTCTTGTGGAATTGCAGGCAGCGCGGGTCCCAGGCGAGCCCACAGGCCTCGGTGACCAGCCAGCGGATCCGCGCCTCCGGGTCGGCGAGCAGGGCCTCGTATTCGACGTCGATCACGCGCCCGGGCAGGACGCGGGCCCAGTGGTCCATCAGATCGCGATAGCCCCGGTAGGCCTCGCCGATCTGGGCCATGTCGAAGAGGGTCTCGTTCCCGATCGTGAACAGCTGGCGATAGCAGGCCACGCAGGTGTCGAGCGGATCGCGCACGCTGTTCAGGATGACCGCGCGCGGGAACATCAGGTGGATCATGCCGACGTGCAGATAGCTCTCGAGCGTCTTGTCGACGAGGCGCGAACGGCGGGTCCAGCCGCGCGCGCCCATCTGCGCCAGGTAGGCGTCGGCGAGCGCGCGAAAGAGCCCCGGCCGGCCCACGCCCGCCGGGTCGTAGGCGCGGCTGCGGCGGAGCAGCTCGGCCATCACGTCGCTCTCACCCATGCCTTGCACGCCCGGATGGCTGGCCAGGATCTGCTCGATCAGGGTCGAGCCCGAGCGCGGCATGCCGACGACGAAGATGGGCGAGACGGAGGGATCGCCCTCGCCGTGGTGGGCGGCGATGAAGTCGGACGTGAACAGCGCCTCGACGCGGGCGATCGAACGCGCGGTGACTTGGGCGACTCTGCGCGGGTCGCTGACGCCGCCTCGGGCGATGAGCGCGGCGTGCTTGGCCCTGTTGCCGGCGGCGAAGGCGGCGAACGCCTTGTCGTAGGCCCCGCGCGCCTCGAGCACCTCGCCCTCGGCGAAGTGCAGGCCGATGCGTGTCTCGGCGTCGACGCCCGCGTCTTCGGCTGCGCGCTGGATCGCAGCGAGCTCGGCGTCGGCGACGCTCTGCGGGCGGATAAGCGCGAGCCGCGCCAGCGCGAGTGCGCCGAGGCGGGGATCGGCCGCGAGCACCCGGTAATGGTCGACGCTCTCGTCGATCCGACCGATGGCGGCAAGCGCAACGGCCAGGCAGAACCGGGTGTCCGTCGCGTCCGGCTGGAGCGCCAAGGCGCGCGCGTAAGCGTCGGCGGCGTCGCGCCAATGGCCCAAGGTCTCGCTCGCCCGGCCGAGGTTGAAGAGCGCGGGATAGAGGTCAGGCTCAAGCTTCACGACCCGTTTCAGCCTCACCACCGCCTCCGGCAATCGGCCGCGGCGAATGTCGATCATCGCCAGCGAAGAGACAGCCCGATGGTCACGCGGCGCGGCGGCTTCGACCGCGCCATAGCCGCGCGCCGCCTCGTCGAGCCGCCCGGCGACGTAGTGGGCGGCGGCCGCGCTCAGCGTGGCCTCGACCGCCTCAACGCTCATGCGGGCCGGCCGCCTGGCCATTTTCGCCCCCTCCAAAGGAAACGGCCGGGCGTCGCCGCCCGGCCGTCCATTTGTCGATGTCCGCCTCGGCTAGTGGAAGCGAACCTGCAGCTCCGCGCCGAACGTGAGCGGATTCGTAAGGCCCTTTGAGGTGAGGACGTCGTACGGTCCGGCCGGCGCGTACTGTGTTTCGCCGAAGTTATCCCAGCCGTTGGTGTTGAACACGTTGTCGACGAACGCGCTCACCGTGTAGCGGTTCTGCGAGTCGTCCCACTGCGCCCGCAGGTTGACGGTCGAATAGGCCGGCGCCAAGTCCTGGGCGGTGTTCCAGATCGTGCCGTAGGTCTGGTCCTTCCAGACGTAGGACGCCGAGAGCGACAACCGGCCGGGATCGAACGTGAAGACGTAGATGGCATTCAGAGCGAACTTGTTCGGCGGCGCCTCTGGAAGCGTCCTGCCCAACAGCGTCTGCAGGCCAGTCCCTGGCGCGCAGCCTGTCGTGTTCGCGTGCAGCAGGATCGCATTGGGGTCGCCGGTGTTAAGGAAGCACTGACCGCCTGTCTTGGTCACCTTGGCGCTCAAGTAGCTGTATTCCGCGGTGAAGGTCAGCGCGTCGGTTGGACGCCACACGCCTTCGAGCTCCAGGCCGTAGAGCCGAGACTCGGGAAGGTTCTTGATTTCCAGCACGTTGACGCCGCCGCCGATCGGAGTCTCGAGCGGCTGCTGGTCGTTGAAGTAGTTCTCGTAGAACACCGCGCCGTTGACCACGAATGTGCTGGCGATCTGAATCTTGGCGCCCGCTTCGAAGTTGTCGATGTACTCCGGTGCGGTCTCAGGGTCTGGCGCGATGGCCCCGGCATTGAAGCCGCCGGTCTTGTAGCCCCGACTGTACTTCGCGTAGGCCAGAACGCCGGTCTCCGGCGTCCACGTCAACGTGGCTTCGCCCGTCACGCCGTTCCAGCTCCCGTCAAGGTTACGCACGACCATGCCCGTTGTCGGGTTGACGTGCGCCAAGCTGGCTCCAGGGAATGTGAAAAATAACCCCGCAGCGCCGAACGCCGAGCTGAGATCGATCGCCGGCGTCGCGGCGCCCCAGTTTCCGGCGCTTGGCAGTCCGATCGCTCCGAAGTCGAAGCCTACGGCGCGGAACTGCTCGTACCCTTGCTTGTGATCGTCCGTGTAACGCAGCGCGCCTTCGATCTTCCAGGCCGGGTCGATCTGATAGCTCGCCTGCCCGTACCCAGCATAGGAATCGTAGGTCAGGTTGCCGTCCAGGGTTATCACGCAGCCGTCAGGATTGCCCGGCGCACCGACCGGGTGAAATAGCTGCACCTGAGACGGCTGACAGCCCAACCCGACTGGTTGGTTGAAGTGCTCATGGTACCAGTATACCCCCGCGATCCACTGTAGCGGACCCTGACTGGTCGACACGAGGTTGAGCTCGTGACTGAAGTACTGCTCATCCTCGATGAAGTCGGTGTGGTTGCCCGCCGGATTGATCGTCAAAGGGGCTTCGCACACGGCCAGCGGGATGCCTACGCCGGTGCAGGGCGCAGCGGCGAGCGCGTTTGGCGCGCCTTGGACCTGGTATTGCAGCACGCCCGAGTCGACGCCGGGTCCGAAGTCCAAATGGTAGAAGAACGACTGGTAGCCGCCCAGGTACTGCAGGTCCGCGCCAGGGAAATGGTAGGTCAGGTGGACGGCCAGCGCGATGTCGTTGTTCTGGGTGTTCCGTTGGTTCGACGTCTCGATGAAGTTATGCAGGTTCACGTTCGTGGGGTCGTTTCCGGGGAACTGCGACGCAATGACCCGGTCGGTGACGATGCTCCCCGGAATGAGGACGTCGGGGCTGAACAACGGATTGCAGCCTAGGTTGCCGGGCTGCGTGGCGCAGAAGGCGAAGTTGCCGACCGGTGCGAGAGAGCCGTTAGGAAACTCGTAGTCGTTGAAGTTGCCGACCGTGGCGACCGTGTGGAAGCTGGTGACGTAGTCGCCGCTCGACACCATCGCCCAGGCGTCGAAGTTGTTCCAATTGCCCTGCAGCTGTCCCTCAAGGTACGACGTATGTCCGTTGTTCCCTTGCGGAAGGTTCCCACCTTCCCGAGGGCCGTCCAGGTTGTTGAAGTACCCTCCGGTCTCGCTGGTGTAGTTGCCGCCGATACGGAAGCGGACATGGTCGTCGAGCGGCCCGGACAGCACGGCTTCGCCGTAGTACTCGCCGTAGTCCTGTACGCCGACGCGCCCCTCGGCGTACAGCGAGGACGTGGGCAGGGCCGAAATGAAGTTGATTGTGCCGGCGTCGGCGTTCGAGCCGTGCAGCACGTTCTGCGGGCCGCGGTCGACCTCGACTTGGCTGACGAACAAGGAGTCGTGGTACTCGGCGACCGACGCGTTCGCGCCATAGTAGATGCCGTTCACGTAGAACGCGACGGCGGACTCCGTACCGAGGTTGTCGGTGTTCCGGCCAACGCCGCGAATGTAGGCCCGGTCGGCGATCGAGTAGTAGGAAAGTCCGGGCGTGAAATCGCTGATGTTCTGGACCGTGTGGATTTCCATCAGGTCGCGCTGCTTGGCGGTGAAGGCCGTCACGGCGACCGGCACCTTCTCAATCGCCGCCGACCGCTTGCCGGCCGTCACGATCACCTGCGCCGAGCCGGCCTCCGGCGGCGCCGCAGGCGCCGCTGCCTGCGCCATGGCCTGGCCTGCGCCAAGAGCAGCGATCGTCACAGCCGCGGCGGACGCGCCGCACAGAAATGCCAGCTTCATCTTAAGCCCTCCCCAGGACGGCCATCCGCGCTTACGGCGGAGTTTTGGCCCGTTGAACACTGTGACCGCGCCGCAACTGTGACGCAACGGAAAAATAACAGTGACGGCCGTTCCGCGCGTGTGGACCGAATAGTCTTGCGGCGTTCCCGCCCGTCCTCTTGGGCTGGCGCCGTCGCTCGACCGTCCGCCGTCCTTATGTGACGCGGCGTCAAACGTCGCGCAACGGTAAAATGGCGCCATGGCGCGCTGGCGAACCCACGCGCTCGCGAACATCGGACCTGAGCTGGGCCCCGACCCGCCCAATCAACACCCGGTCGAGGCGGCCGAGGGCTATTCAACTCCTGCGGTTCCGCTAACGTAGCCCTGGGTTCCGGTGACGAGGTTCGGCTGCCCGGGGGGAATGTCATGTCCAAGAATCTCCGCGCGGTTCTGGAGTGCGTCTGGACCGGCCTCTTCGCGGTCGTCTTCACCGGGCTCATCTCCGGCATTTGGGCCGGATTGCTGATCACGAACCTGAAACTGACGCCGGCGCTGCACTGGGCGGTGGTTCCGATGGGGCTAGTGCTCTGGGCGGCGTGGTCGTTCCTGGGCGGACAGTGGGGCTTTTCGCGCTCGAAGGCGGCCCGCGCGGCCTACCTGCGCGCTGGCCCGTTGCCGACGCCCGCCATGCTCTGGGCGATCACCGCCGGTCTGCTCGGCATCGTCGCGCTCGCCG